>NZ_CP041372.2:0-661592 GCF_006965545.2 Paenalkalicoccus suaedae | reverse complement strand
AATCACTTCGTCTATTCTCATAAAGGCATTATTAAAAAAGTAAAAACACCAGGCTCTTTCTTAGGACTATTTCCAAATATTCCGTTTGAGGAAAATGAGATATGTTTTAACAGTGGTGATCATCTACACCTTGTTACAGACGGTCTTTTTGACTCTATCGATGCAGGTATTTTACAAACAAAAGGCTCCTATCATGCCGTCTATCAGCACCTTAAGACCTTAGCACACATCAGTCACGAAGATGATGCCACTGCCGTTTCCATATTTATTAAATAGTCAAAAGGTAGGAGTTGAGAGGAAAGTGAGTGTTCCCACCATGAATCGTATTTACATCGTAGATATTAGCCATTCGATTTTAGACTATGAACTAAAGATGAAGGAGATACGAGAGTTTATCTCTAATTACCTTCATTCAAGTATGGATTTGTTTGATGTCGCAGTAAGTGAAGCTATAATGAATAGTGTTGAGCAAGCAATGAGACTTGGAATTACAGGTGGCGCTACTCGCGTGAAGCTC
The DNA here is from genome assembly GCF_006965545.2 of Paenalkalicoccus suaedae. Classification (NCBI taxonomy): domain Bacteria; kingdom Bacillati; phylum Bacillota; class Bacilli; order Caryophanales; family Bacillaceae; genus Paenalkalicoccus; species Paenalkalicoccus suaedae. Next base: position 661,075 of record NZ_CP041372.2, on the reverse strand, counting down.
CGTTGCTTCAACCATCGTATGCTCGCTCGTGTGAAGGGGCTTGGTCCTGGTTTTGAAGGTAATGATCGAATCAAAGAGATTCGCGAAAATCGGGAGCGTTATCTAAAGAAAACATTATTTGAAGAGTCAGGAAGAGGCTTACTCATTATGGAAGCCGCAACAGACTATCTCCTGTACAACAGCTATGGCAACGATGTGATTTTAATTAAAAAGAAGCATCGTTCAGTAGTAGGGGGAGAAAATACGTGATGCGAAGTAAAGTAATCGAGGCTGTTTTAATAAAAAAACACTTGATCGAGGCATAGCCTGATCAAGTGTTTTTTTCTTTCCTGCTTCCTATATCTACGACATCGCAGACAATTATAGAGCAGTTACGTTCGCTGCTTGTGGTCCGCGGTTGCCTTCAACGATTTCGAATTCAACGTCTTGACCTTCTTCTAGTGTTTTGAATCCTTCTGACTGAATAGCAGAGAAGTGTACGAATACGTCGTCTCCATCTTCACGCTCGATGAATCCAAAACCTTTTTCAGCATTAAACCATTTTACTTTGCCTGTCATATGAACGGCCTCCTTAGAATCTTTGAAAACTGTAAACCCTTTCATGCCTTGCTTATTACGAGGCCGAAAACTGTTACCGAATTCAAATTATTACGTCTATTATACTAACACATTGCAGAATTGGGAGCAAGCTGTAAACAGCATTTTTCTCTATTTTTTGCTAAAATACGGCTATACACCAGCATGTTAAACGCTTTCACATTTTTTCTATTCAGAGGCTTGCACATCGATTAATTGCCTAATTTCATGGTAATGATCCTGCGTTCTCTCATCTGCCTGACCTTCCTCACGCGTCACCGAATAAGCTGCTTCTATATAAATCTCAAGTTGCCCAGGGTCTACTTCTACTTGTATCGTTTCCCCTCTTGCTTCTTCGTCTTCCGCTAAGCGTACTTCAGCAGATAATGCATCGGCTTGATCTTCTGTCTCGTCTTCCGCTCTAACATACAACTCTTCGTCATTTGCGTTGGTAATAGACGTTACCCAAGCAATGTCGTCCTCGTATTGGAATAGCAAATCCTCTTCCCCTCGATAAGTCAGGACAGGTGTAACATAAAGGGTTCCCTCCGCATAAATCGGTTCGACAGTAAACCTAACATCCTCATGCGGACCTGCATCCCCGCAGCTACGAAACGTGATCACAGATAAAAGTGTAAACATAACCCCAAAAATTTTCATCGTAATTCCCCTTTTTCAACTAACATTCAACTTCCATTTTACGCTTCTCGTGGGGATTACTTCAAGGGGATATTTCCCTTTTTACCCTGTGAGTTTCACACTGGCTTTAGTATCTACAATAATAGTGACGTTCTTATGATGCTTTAAAAAGGATGCCGGGCACGTTGGATTCGGTTCTAAATGAACCATATCATAGATAGCCTGAGCTTTATGTTCACCTGATGCTAATAGAACAATTTCTTTACTTGCAAGGATCGTTTGTATTCCCATTGTAATCGCATGGGTTGGAACATCCTCTCTCTGCTTAAAGTAACGAGAATTCGCCTCTCTCGTTTCCTCCGTTAGCTTAACAATATGCGTTTTACTATTTTTGTCGACGCCTGGCTCATTAAAACCGATATGTCCATTCTCGCCGATCCCGAGAATTTGAAGGTCGACGCCTAAAAAGTGTATGAGCGCCTCGTACCTTTTACATTCTTCTTCTAAATCAGAAGCAACGCCATTAGGTAAATGCGTATTAGCTAACGGAATATCCACCTCATTAAAGAGAAGCTTGTTCATCACCTGCCGATAGCTATTCGGGTGCTCTGGCGCAAGGCCTACGTACTCATCTAAATTGACCGTGTGCATATTCGTCAGATCCTGTTTTTGGAGGAAAGGGATGAGCTGTTCGTATAGTCCCTTTGGTGTGCCTCCTGTTGCAAGCCCAATCGTATGAATATCCTTAAAGCGCTCCAGGATATAACTCGCTGCGCGTTTACTCATGTCGTCATAGTCAGTTGCATGAATAATTCTCATTCTGCATTCTCCTTCTTATCAAAAACGAGCTTTCCATTCACGTACGTTTGCATGATGTCAAACCTCTCATTGACGATAATAAAATCAGCATCAAAGCCAAGAGCTATGCTACCTTTACGATCACCTATCCCAAGCTTTTTAGCCTGGTTTGTTGAGGTCATTTTCACTAGTTCTGCCAGACTACACGACGTTACTTCTCTCATAAGAGCAGCCGCCTCGTTCATCTTTAATACGCTACCGGCTAATACATCATTTGATAGACGCGCTTCCGATCCTAGGACCGTCACCTCTTGACCTCCTAAGTCAAAAGCGCCGTCGCCCATCCCTTTCGCTCTCATCGAGTCTGTTATGAGAAGGAGTCGATCTGCTCCAATTGTTTGAAAGCAGAGTTGAACGGCTTCCTTCGAAGCATGATAGCCATCTGCGATGAGTTCAACCGTTAACTCGGGCCGTAAAAATGCTGCACCAACCACTCCCACCTCTCTATGATGAAACCCGGTCATAGCGTTGTACAGATGAGTGATGTGACTTGCTCCGGCTACAATACTTGCAGAGGTCTCCTCATATGTAGCTTCTGTATGACCAATGGAGACAGTAACTCCTTCATTTGCAAGCCGTTTTATCTGTTCATCGTGATCAAGCTCTGGAGCTAGTGTGATGATTCGTAATGCATCTCCATAGGCAGCTAAAAGATCGTCTATATGGTTTTTATTCATCTTTAAAATATGCTCAAGAGGCTGAGCACCCCGCTTATTTGGATGGATAAATGGCCCCTCCACATGAGCACCAAGAATCGTAGCACCACTTTCGTGCTGTCCCATTTTATTCTGAATTAATCCTCCTATATGCAATAAATTGCCAAAATCACCCGTCAATGTTGTTGGCAAAAAGCTTGTGGTGCCTTCTTTTACAAGCGCACGTTGCATAGTATCAAGTGCTTCCTCTGTACCATCCATCACGTCAGCATTTGCTATCCCATGAATGTGCACATCTATAAAGCCAGGCAACAGATAGCATGGCTCATTAAACGTGAGATGCTCTATCTCTGAGTGATTATCGGCAGTATCGGTAAACTTACCGCCCTTAATCGCAATAATTGGATCCCTCTCTCCAGTCTCTCCAATCGTTACGTTGTGAAACTGTCTCATCATCAAATCCCTCCATAAGATATCAGGTTGTCTAGACCACTAGTTTAATTAATTTTATCATACTCTTCTTTATCTGGACAGAAAATAGTGTGCAAATAAAAAAGAGCCCTTAGTAAACAGGCTCTTCTATCTAATCGCTTGCAATTATGCCGTAACGGTCTGTAAAATGTTTTTCTCCAAAAAGAATGAGAGACCATCTTTTTCATGATCTAATGTGACGAAATCTGCTACTGATTTTAGTACGTTATTTGCGTTACCCATAGCAACTCCTGTACCGCACTGCTTTAGCATTTCTACATCATTTGGTCCGTCTCCGAATGCCATTGCTTCTGCACGTTTAATGCCGTACTTATTTAAGAGGTACTCAATTGCTGACCACTTCGATACATTTTTACGAACCAACTCAAAGCCATCATCCCAACGTATGAATTCACAGTCCTGCCCGTATAAAGCCGGATCCAACGTAATATAAGAATCGGAACGAATGCTGTACTTTAATACTTTTTCAGGACTCACATTTTTTAAATTACCAACAAATCTCGGCTCACGTTGACTTTCCCGCGTCCACTCTTTAACAATGCTGTCATTAGTCGCACAGTAGAGTCCATCCTCCGCATGAATCATCATATTGCGTTGATTGCACATAAGTAATGCTTCGTGTAGCTGGGGCTTTACTGCCATTGTTCGTAAAAAGAGTGGGTCCAAAGAAAACCAATCATAAACCGCTGCACCATTTAAACAAATCATTGGCGTTTTAAGTTCAAGCTCCTGATGATAAGGAAGCGTAATATCTAAATGCCGACCTGTTGCTAAAAATACGTTTACGCCTCTTGCTCGCAGGCGGTCAATTGCACATTTATTTGCCTCGGATATTTGATTATCTTTTGTCAAAAGCGTACCATCCATATCAATAAACACTGCTTTAATGTTCATCATCCATCCTCCTTACCAGTATAGCCTTCCACATTATCTATTCTATGCCAAGACTATGAATGTAGTATGGAGATAGAGTTAGAATGTTATGACGATTGTTAAGTGTATGTAAATAATAAGGTTTAGTTAATCAACATAGCTAGAATATTGTCTTATTCCATAGATAATTAACGTATTTACATGATGATTACGCTATCATCTAGTTTGACATTTTCACATAAAGTGATACAATACCTTTGTTCTGATCGGACCGGGACCTCCACGGGAGGACCCAAAGAACATAAAAAATAGAAAGAGGTGCAACATTGAATTACGTAGAAAAACTGAAAAATGAATGGTTTGGGAATGTGAGAGGTGACGTACTTGCCGGAATAGTCGTTGCGTTAGCATTAATCCCAGAAGCAATCGCATTTTCTATTATCGCTGGAGTAGATCCAATGGTAGGGCTTTATGCTTCGTTCTGTATCGCTGTCGTGATCGCATTTGTAGGAGGACGTCCTGGAATGATCTCAGCAGCAACTGGAGCGATGGCGTTGCTTATGGTTACCTTAGTAGCAGATCACGGTATCGAGTATTTACTCGCAGCTACTATCTTAACAGGTATCATCCAAATACTTTTTGGAATCTTTAAGCTCGCTAGATACATGAAGTTTGTCCCACGCTCTGTGATGATTGGATTTGTGAATGCACTTGCTATTTTAATCTTTATGGCTCAGCTACAGCACTTTGTAGATGAGACATGGGTGATGTATGGGTTAGTTGCTTTAACTCTTGCCATCATCTATATTTTGCCGAGATTTTTTAAAGCAATTCCATCTACGCTCGTTGCGATTGTTGTCGTAACAGCCATCGTATTAACGATGAATATTGGCGTGCGAACTGTAGGAGATATGGGTGCATTAACGCAGACATTACCTATGTTTGCGCTACCTAACATCCCACTTAACTTTGAGACGTTAGCGATTATCTTTCCTTATTCATTAGCTTTAGCTATTGTTGGTCTTTTAGAGTCTTTGCTCACTGCATCTATTGTAGATGACATGACCGATACTCCTTCTGAGAAGAATAAGGAGAGTCGCGGACAGGGTATTGCGAATATCGTAGCTGGCTGCTTCGGCGGTATGGCTGGTTGCGCGATGATTGGCCAATCGGTTATCAATGTTAAATCAGGCGGTCGCGGTCGACTGTCTGCGCTTGTAGCTGGAGTTGTATTAATGATTCTCATCGTTGTACTAGGCAACATTGTCATTCAAATCCCTATGGCCGCTCTTGCCGGAGTCATGATTATGGTATCGATTAGTACATTTGATTGGGGCTCTGTTCGTCATATTAATCGCTTTCCACGTACCGATGCCATTGTTATGGTTGTAACAGTTGCAACAGTTTTATACACTCATAATCTTGCCATTGGGGTATTTACAGGCGTTATCTTAAGTGCGATTTTCTTCGCTGCTAAAGTATCAAAGGTGAAGGTAAAGGAACACTTCGATGAGAAGACAAAGACGCTTACGTATGAAATACATGGTCAATTATTCTTCGTCTCAACAACGGATTTCTTAGATAAGATCGATTTTCAAGCTGACACAAAAAAGGTCATTCTTGATTTGACTCACTCTCACTTATGGGATGATTCAGCCGCAAGCGCTATCGATAAGATCGAGTCTAAGTTTGAGCAACGCGGAATCAAGGTCGAGCTTTACGGATCAAATGAAGAGAGCTCTGATTTGATGAAGCGTGTCGGAGGACTTAGTAAGGCCTCCGGACACTAATAAGGGGAGAGACTATGTTTAATCGCCTACTATTAGCGATCGACGGCTCTAAAAATAGTGTAAGAGCTACAAAAAAAGCGATCGAGCTTGCGAAGTTACAGCTCCATTCTCGAATAGAAATCTTATATGTAGTAGATGGGAAGAAATCTAGAGAGGATATTCTCCATTATGGAGATGCCGCTTCGTATAAGCGCAAACAGCTCCTAGCTCCATTTGAAGATATGATGAAGACGAAACGAATTACCTATCACACAACTATTTTACACGGTAAAGATCATGTCGCAGAATCGATTATTGATTTTGCCAATAGCGGCGAATTCGATGCCGTAGTTATTGGAAGTCGTGGATTAAATGCCTTGCAAACGTTGGTGCTTGGCAGTGTCAGTCATAAAGTCATGAAGCATGTAAAAGCACCAGTTTTACTGGTTAAATAGTAAAAAGCGGTGGAGCAAAGCTCCATCGCTTTTTTTATTATCTCGCCATCGGTCTTTTTTGTTCCCCTTCTTCATAAAAAACAGCTTGATTTCTCCCCAATTCTTTCGCAGCATATAAAGCACTATCAGCGTGATTCAGTAGATCTTCTATAGAGTTTGCCTCCATAAACGAGGTAGCTGTGTAACCACCTAAACTAACAGTCACGTGATCTGCTACTGTAGAAGAACTGTGCTCTATATCCACTTCCGTCATCGATCGTACAATCGCTTCGCCTATAGGTTTAGAATCAGCATGAGAGTAGGCCGGTAGAATAATAGCGAATTCTTCTCCCCCATACCTTGCCACCACTGCACCTTCCGGGGTCGCTTTTTCCAACGCTTGTGCAACAGCTCGCAAACAGGCATCACCAGAAACGTGTCCATACGTATCGTTGTATTTTTTAAAACAGTCGATATCAATTAATAATAAGCTTAATGGGTAATTATCAGTTGTTGCCTGTAAATAAACCTCTGAGAGTCTTTTATCAAAATAACGCCTGTTTGAAATGTTTGTTAAACCGTCCATATAGGATAGTTTTTCAAGCTTTGAATTTGCTCGTCTGAGTTCACTACTTGACACATACAGTTGTTTTTTCATCATAGTGAAATAATGCGCCAATTGATGAATCTCGTTTTTTGAAGATGGATTTGCTCCCTCAATAGGCTTATCGTCCTTCCATTCTCCATTAGCTGCTTGCTTGACATCCTCTAACATGGATGTGACAGGGGTAGTTAATGTTTTAGACAAATAAGTTGCTACAATACTAATGATGATAATTGTGACTGCTACAAGAATACTTACGAACAAATAGAACTGATTACGTAGAGCTGAGGCTGTAACGAACGCCTCTTCGATTGGCTCCTCAATAATGACCGTCCAATCCAATAATTCCAGCTGTTGAAAAGCTCCAATCACCTCTCTACCATGGCTATCTTCGTACTCAGCCGTTCCGTTAGGATCTTGAAGCAATTGCAGAATCTCGGGTTCCACTCTATCACCAGGGGCTTTGCGTAAAGTCTCTGTCATAACGATGCCATTTGAATCAACTAAATACATTTCGGTTTGACCCTGTTCGTCTGAAATCCCTACGCGCTCAATTAATCGATCAATTAGGATAGCCCCTCTTAAAACCCCAATTACTTCCGAACTATTAACTATTGGCACCGATAATGCAATAATTCTATTTCCTGTTGCTCGTGATTGGAGCGGATCTGAGATAGCAGGAGAACCATTTAACGAACGTATAAACCACTCTCTGTCTACTGCTAAAAAATCATTTGCTTCCTCCGAAGAAAGTATAGCAGCACGTTCATTTGATGATATGACACCAACAACCCCTGTACCTGTTGTATCAACAAAATAAAGAGAATCATAGTTATCCCCAATGTCTGCTTTATTTGTCAACAATTCATTCATGCCGTCTATATTACTTTCCGTGAAACTATCGATTGAAGCCATGAATTCAAGCTCCCTAAACCTATTTGTTATAAATCGTTCAAAATATATAGAGTCCGCTAAAAGAAGTGTTGTCATTTCGTTTGCTTTTTTATCTATTAATGCCTGCTCTGTAACGTTTAGCTGATACGTAATTAACCATCCTAGTAGTAGTAATGGGATTAATGTTAAGAGCATAAGCCAAAACAATAACTGTTTAGAGAGCCTCCATTGTCTCCATGTCATCTGAACTCCCCCGATGTATGCAATAAATATAATGATTATATGTATGAAATTAGTAGCTCATATAAGGACTTTAGTACCCTTAATTACCAGTAATGAAACTACACCAGAAAATCAGGTAGACGTAAGTCCTATAATCGCATAAAAAGAGCTGTTTTTCAAAGGAAATGGTAGTATCCTTTAAAAACAGCTCTTTTTACCTGTATTTAGTTGTTTAACCAGATGACGGCGCCTCTTTAACAGCACTTGATTTCTCTCTAGGCTTAAAGAATAATCCTCTATCTCTATATAAGAAATAAACGGAGAGTAAGAACGCCAATACATCAGCTATCGGGAAGGCTAACCATACGCCCCACACGCCAAAGAACTGCGGCAAGATAAGCACAAGTGGAATTAAAAATAACACTTGGCGAGCCATCGATAAGATAAGCGCAGGTTTTGCCATTCCAAGAGATTGGTATAAACCGCCGCTTATTACTTGGGCCCCTATTAAGATACCCGCAGCAAACATGATTCTCATTCCGTCCGTTGCTGCTTCGATAACTGCGGCGTCAGCTGTAAAGATACGAAGTAGTAGCTCCGGTAAGAGCATGATAGCTGCAAATACAACGATCGAATAAATGGTTACAACCTTTAATGCAAGCAGAATGACCTCTCTCATCCGATCGTATAGGTTTGCTCCGTAGTTGTATCCAACGATTGGCTGCATTCCTTGTAAAATCCCCATCATAGGCATTAATGTAAACATCATGACTCGTTGTACGATACCAAACACTCCGACGTAAAATTCGCCGCCGTACCTGATAAGCATGGCATTGATCGCAATCATCATCACACTCGCTGACACTTGTCGTACAAAGGCTGGAAGCCCTACAACAAAGACTTCCTTTGATAAATTGTATCTCGGAATCATTTCAGAGAGGATGATACGAAGTGAACTTCTGCCTGCTAAATAATAGTACAACACGTAAATAGAGACGATCCCTTGTGAAATAACAGTGGCCACAGCAGCACCTTGCACGCCCATACCTAACCAAGCGATAAAGATTGGGTCTAAAATAATATTAATGACGGATGGGATGATCATCGTGATCATCGCAAATCGCGCATTTCCCTCTGAGCGAATCATCGCGTTTGTCGCAAAAGCAAACGAGAAAAAGATCGTTCCTAATGTGATGGGAAAGATATAGTCGAGAGCAAGCGCCATTAAGTCCGGTGTTGCTCCAAATAAGACAAGTAGTGGTTCAAGCACGGTAAATGCTGCAATGACACCGACAATCCCCATAATGATAATCAGGGATAGTACCGTATTGAATACGCGGTTCGCTTCCCCTTCACGCTTTTCCCCAAGGCGTCTCGAAATCACAGAAGAACCACCAATACCAAGCGCTGCTGCTATAGCAAGCATAATCATCATAACTGGACCAGCGATTGTCGCTGCCGCTACCCCTTCAATCCCGACGAAATACGAGATAAAAATGGTATCGACCACGTTGTACAATACCATCACAACCATACCTACAATGGCTGGTATGGACATCCGTTTTAACAAGGATGGAATTGGCTCTTCTGCGAGCATTTTACTCTGCTGTTGTTGATCCATCGTTTATTCCTCCTCTTGCACGTTCGCCTTCATCCGTTTTAAAAAGCTGTGAATGATTTGTATTTCTTCCTTCGAAAATCCCTTCAATAGCTCCTCTTCCGAATCAAGCATTCGTTGCCACATTTTTTCTTCTAGCTCTTTTCCTGCTGAAGTAATCGTAACGAGCTTACTTCGTCGATCTTCCTTACTTTCATGTTTTTCGATGAGATTCTTCTTTAACATTGACTCAATAATCCCATTCATCGTAGACCCTTGGATAAATAGCTTCTTAGATAGCGCAAGCTGCGACTGTTCTCCAAATTTATTGAGTAAGTAGAGTACCTTTAGTTGCGCTCTGGTTAAATCGTGCTCAGCTAAGGAGCTTTGATACTTATTGTGAAGTAAATGCGTGACTACCCCTAGCTGATAGCCTACAATTTCCTCCATATTTCGATTCATTAATTAGCCTCCTAAGTAAAATACCTCAAAAAAAGATCCTCGAGAACATACTTCTAGTTGTAAAACGTCCATAGAATAACGTTTCATATCGTAGAAGTAGCTCTGAGGTCTCTATTCGTACCGTCTAATTACTTCGTTCCCTAATATTACGCTTACCGAAACATAAAGTCAACCACTCTGCTTTTAATAGCCGTTTTTAACATCGACAACATTAATAGTCGGCTTTTGATCTTTTACATACGCCTCTAAGTTTGGTACAAAAATGCTGTCCACAAGCCTCGTGTAATAAACGTCTGTTGAGCCAGATGTATGCGGCGTAATGATCACATTATCAAGCTCCCATAGGTCACTTTCTTTCTTTAACGGCTCCTCCTGAAACACATCTAGTCCTGCCCCAGCAATCTTTTTATTCCGAAGTGCATCGACCATGGCCTCTTCGTCCACCGTCTCTCCTCGTCCGATATTAATAAAATAGCTCGACTCCTTCATCTTCTCAAATACTTGTTTAGAAAAAAGGGCCTCTGTTTGCTTTGTGTGGGGAAGAGTATTAATCACATAATCACACTCTGGTAGCTTATTCATTAGATCATCAAACGGTAATACTTCGTCAACATAATCAACATCGGTAACCGTTCTTTTCACTCCGATTGTCTTCATCGAGAACGCCTTACAAAGCTTCGCTGTTTCTTTCCCAATTGCACCTAATCCTACAATGGCTACTGTTTTCTCATGCATTTCCATACCTAAGTTCGCATGATGCCATTCTTTTTGCTCTTGTTGTCTCCCATATACATGGAGCTTCCTCGTTAGTGAAAGCATCATTCCTACAATTGTTTCGGAAATAGGATAGGCATGAACGCCGTTTGCACTCGTCACAGTAATACCTCGGCGATCGAGGTCATCTAAAGGTAGAGAATCTACGCCGGCGCTCCACGTTTGAATCCATGTAAGGTTTGGTGCCTGCTCAAGCATAGATGGTAAATCGCGGTGCCATCCACCAATGATCTCTGCGTCTTTTAGGTGTGGCTCCCAGTCGGACTTCTCCTTTGATAGGATAACGGTCCAATTTGGAAGTGCCTGTTTGATTTTATTCTCTAGCTCCTTTGATAAATCACGCAAAATAAGTATCGTACTCATTCACACTCACTCCTTCTTATATGTATATTGATAGTAAAGAGGCTTCCTCTATATCATAGAGGAAGCCTAGTAAGAACGGAAACGTGTTTCTTAATTGTTGTGCATGCTTTGTAAGTAAGACTCTATATCGATATTTAAGTTGTCCGACACTCGCTTACCAAGCTCTTCACTCGCACGATAAAAATTACATAGCTGACGCATCGCAATTTTTTCATCGATAGCGCCTAATTCGTCCGTGAGGTTTTTAACGAGTGACTCCTTATACTCATCAGTAAAGGTGTTCCACACTTGGCCTGCATGGCCAAAGTCGTTTTTCTTCTCGATCGGTTGACGACCTGTCACACCATGCACTGGTGCCTGGTGCTCAAGCTGCGACGGATCTTCCTCCGGCTCACCTTCGTGGCTATTCGGCTCATAGTTTATCGTACTTTTTTGTTGTGCATATGGCATAGCACCATCACGCTGATTGTTTGCTACTTGTGCATAAGGACAGTTGATTGGAAGCTGTAAATAGTTCGTTCCAATACGGTAGCGCTGCGTATCCGAGTAGGAGAAGAGACGTCCTTGTAGCATCTTATCCTCTGACGGCTCAATACCAGGCACTAAAACGCCCGGGTTAAATCCAACGGACTCTGTTTCCGCAAAGAAATTCTCTACGTTTTTATTAAGTGTCATCGTACCAACGTGGTGATATGGGAAGTCATCCTCAAACCATTCCTTCGTTGCATCTAATGGATTGAAATCATACTCATCTAAGTCCTCTGGCTGTAAGAACTGTACGTATAGATCCCATTCTGGGAAATCGCCTTCTTCAATGGCGTTAAACGTATCTACACTTGCGTGGTTAAAGTCCTTGCCTTGAATTTCTTCCGCTTCCTCCGCAGATAAGCTTTGAATACCAAGCTTCGGTACCCAACGGTATTTCACGTACACGTAGTTACCGTGGGCATTTACCCACTTAAAAGCATGCACAGATGACCCTCGCATCGTGCGATAGCTGCGTGGAATTCCTTCATCGGAGAAAAGATGAAGGAGCATGTTTGTCGATTCCGGCGTTAACGACATAAAGTCCCAATAGCGATTACCATCTTGGACGTTCGTGCGCGGATCGGGCTTTAATGAGTGAATAACGTCAGGAAATTTCATTGTATCTCGAATGAAGAAAACAGGGAGATTATTCCCCACAAAATCATAGTTCCCTTCTTCTGTATAAAACTTCACTGAGAATCCTCGTGGATCACGAAGTGTCTCTGGCGAATGATGTCCATGAATAACAGTGGAAAAACGTGTGAAGATTGGCGTTTCTTGCCCTTCTTCTTGGAGAAACTTTGCTTTTGTATAGCGCTTCATACTATTTTTTACTTTGAAGACACCATGAGCACCAAAGCCTCTAGCGTGTACGACACGCTCCGGTACTTTTTCACGGTCAAAATGGGCAATCTTCTCAAGTAGTTGATAATCCTCTAATAGAATCGGACCATTCTCACCCGCGGTGCGTGAGTTCTGGTTGTCACGAATAGGTACACCTTGATTCGTTGTCAGCTTTTTACTCATAAAAAGTCGTTCCTCCTTTAGATGTGGTGCTCAGTATTTTATAAAAGTCTCTTTGTGGCTTGTTCCCTTATAAAGGATCTGTAAACCCAATTTCAGTTAGATACTAGGAGGAATTGGATGTGTATGACGTTAATATAGAGCAGTCTCTCCCCCTAAAAACAACGTCAAAAAAAGCAGACTCCCACTTGGGCGCCTGCTCCACTTATTGCTCTTCTATTAACGGTTACTTTAGCTTATCAATTGCCTCTAACGCCTGCTTAACGGAACCATATGAACGCAGCGACGATAAATCGATATCAAGGCCACGCGCCTTCATAGCAACCTTAGGTGTCACACCCGCAATAAGCATCGTTACGCCTTTTAATTTAAGCAAATCCTTCAACTGAAAGATTCCTACTGTAGCTGCCTCGTCTATATCTGCAAAGCTTGATAAATCAACAATCAATATATCGATCTCACTTTTCTCTATTTGCGGCAAAATCCGTTCAATCACTACATTCATCCGGCGTTCGTCAATATTACCGATAATTGGCAAAATGGACACATCATCTGTGATTGGGACAAGTGGCGTTGACAGTAGCTCGATCTCTTGATAGTACGAGTCCAGCTTCTCTTGTTGCGCACGGTACTCCGTGACGTCCTTTTGGATCCCAACAAAGTAGTATTGCCCTTCCGACTCTACATACGTCGGATCAATGTGCAGGAGATTCCAAAAAGTAGAACCGTCTTTTTTATAATTCAGTATTTGTACAGAGACTTCTTCTTTCTTACGAATAGCCTCACGAACGGTCTCCACCGCTTGTTTATCCGTATCAGGTCCTTGTAAAAAACGACAGTTCCGACCAACGACCTCATCATACTCATAGCCAGTCAGCTGCGTGAACCCTTTATTCACATATATAATTGGATTATCTTCTTGGTTTGGATCGCTAATAACAAATACGAGCTCCGTTTGCTCGATCACCTTATTTTTCAATTCCTGCAGGTTCACTTAGCTAGTCATCCTTCCATCTATGTATTTCTTCTATCATACATAAATTTCCGCGATTTTCATAGCTTTCCTGCCTGTTCGTAATGAAATAAATGCGATAGGACCAACGTTCCTGCGCCGATCAGCGCCGCTTTTTCCCCCAGCGGAGAGAAAACAACCTCCGTCTCCCCAGCGTCCTCTGTTAATGCTCGCTCCCCTAAAACCTGCTTCATCGGTGCTTCCAAATACTCCTCGGCCTTCGCTACACCGCCACCAATAATAACTAATTTTGGATTCATAAAGTGGACAATATTCACTAGACCAAGTCCCAAGTATTTACCAGCTTCCCTTAACACGCGTTGAGAAAAATCGTCGCCACTCTTCGCAGCTTCGTAAACGGCTGCGCCGTCTGCTTCCTTTATCTTTTTAAGCGCAGATTCTTCCGGTGCCTGAGCTGCCTGTAAACGAAGTGCCTCACCGGATACAAACGCTTGTAAACACCCTTTTCGCCCGCAGGAACAGGTTGGACCATCTGGATGTAAAACCGTATGACCGATCTCACCCGCAAGTCCAGTCGCACCTGACCAAAGCTTGTCACGGATGACGACTCCGGCACCAACGCCCTCGCCGATATTAACGCTAATAAACGAGGAATAGTCTTTGCCGGCACCAAACCACTTCTCCCCGAGTGCCATGGCTTTTGCATCATTTTCGACAAACACAGGAAGGGACAACGCTGCCTCAAGCGATGCTTTGATTGGCACATGACGTAGTTTAAGTGTTGGAGCGTGAATCGACTCTCCGCTCGTTGCATCTACGATTCCGTGCATCGCAATACCGACGCCGATGACGCTGTCTTTATAAGCTCCTATTTCTTCAAGGAAGTCTTCTATCGATGTTTCTAAAAGTGATAAGAAGGTGTCGTTTGTTAGACGCTCAGGCATCTCGACGCGCTTCGTTTGATCGATGCGCGCGTTCATGTTCATAAGAGAAAGGCGGATTTTTTTCACCCCGACATCCACGCCGATCGTATAACGACTGTCCGCGTGAATGGTCAGCATGATCGGCTTACGTCCGCCGTTTGAGGAGCCAACCTTGCTCTCCAACACGAGCTCCTCCTCTAATAGTTCGTTGACAATATTCGTCACAGTCGGAGGTGTCAGCTTCGTCCGTTTTGCAATCTCCGACCGTGAGATGGGCTCGGACTCGCGAATCGTTTGGAGAATGAGAGCGCGATTTAAGGATTTCATCAGCTTAAAGCTTCCTGCCTGTCCTGCCATAGTAATTCCTCCCTACTTCAATGACTCTAAAAATCGAACGAATGCCTGTTGTCCTGCTTGATCACGTTTAAATACGCCAGCGTGACCTAGGATTGCTTCAAATACAAATCCAACTTCCTGCTGAAGCACAGACTCGACATTCGACTCCGTTAATGAATGGCGCTTTTGAACATCAAGCGCCCACTCTTTATGCTTCACAATTCGTTCGTCATGAAGCTTGTTCACATCCGTCGTCAATGCGGCTCCGACTAGCTGGAGCTCTTCCTTTAAACGACCTGGAAGAACGGCTAACCCCATAACTTCGATCAGCCCAATATTTTCTTTCTTAATATGATGGACCTCACTGTGCGGGTGGAAAATACCCATAGGATGTTCGTCAGATGTCCGATTGTTCCTAAGCACGAGATCAAGCTCAAACTGGTCGCTCCTGTAACGAGCAATCGGAGTAATCGTGTGATGAGGCTCCTCATTGGAAGTAGCTAACACGTCTACAGACGCATCACTATAAGCTTTCCAAGCTGTTAAAATACGGTCAGCTTGCGCCACCACATCCTCTTTACGTTTTCCCTTCACACGTAAAACAGACATTGGCCACTTCACTTTACTGATCGTGACATCTCCAACTGATAGGCTCTCTTCTTCCTCTGCCTGCGCCATTGGAAACTCATACTTTCCTGCCTGATAGTGATCGTGGCTCAAAATCGAGCCTCCGACAATCGGAAGGTCTGCATTTGATCCAATAAAATAGTGTGGATACTGCTCGACAAAGTCTAATAGTCGCGTAAATGTTAATTTGGTGATCTTCATTGGTTCATGCGCGCCTTTAAACACAATCGCATGCTCGTGATAATACACGTATGGCGAAAATTGCAGATGCCACTCTTCGTTATTTAATGTCACCGGAATCGTCCTCAGATTTTGTCTAGCCGGGTGATTTAAACGCCCAGCATAGCCGACATTTTCTTTACAAAGCAAGCAAAGCGGATAGTTCGACGCCGTCGCGAGCTTTGCGGCCTGAATCTCTTTTGGATCCTTCTCAGGCTTTGAAAGGTTAACGGTAATATCAATATCGCCAAACTCTGTTGGTGTCTTCCAGCTCATATTCTTAGCAATACGATCGCGGCGAATGTAGTGTATGTCCTGATTCCATTCGTAAAACCATGCAGTAGCAGCTTCGATTGATTCTTCCTTCGCTACGTGACGAAACGCCCTCGTAACCTCAGAAGGACGCGTTGCGAATACACCCATGAGCTTCGTATCGAGTAAATCTCGTTCTGTAACGGTGTCACCAATAAGCCCTTCCCCATGTGCCCAGTCTAATATGTCGTCTAGAATTTCTGCAAGCTCACGCGTACACGCTAAACTTGGCTCTTCTACCGCTTCGACAATCCCTAGTATGTCCATCAACTGATTCTTTGTATAAATAATATCCTGCTCTTCTATTAAGTGATACACATATGCGTACGAAACGAGTTCATTGAGTCGTGCATCAATCATGGCTTAGTTGCTCCCTTCATAACCGTTTGGGTGCTTTTGCATCCAGTTCCATGCCGTTTCTACCATAGATGCAACCGTATCATACTTAGGCGTCCATCCAAGCACTTCACGTGCCTTATCAGACGACGCCACTAGCTTCGCAGGATCCCCCGCACGTCTAGGCGCTACTTCACTTGGAATCTCTTTACCTGTCACTTCTCTCACCGTATCAATCACTTGCTTTACGCTAAAGCCATTGCCATTTCCTAAGTTAAAGACATCCGATTTCCCACCGTTTCGCAAGTAATCAACAGCCAACACATGCGCTTGAATCAAATCATTGACATGGATGTAGTCTCGAATGCACGTCCCGTCCTCTGTATCATAATCGTCTCCAAAGATCATGATTTTATCACGCTGACCCAGTGCTACCTGGAGCACGATTGGAATAAGGTGTGTCTCTGGCTGATGGTCCTCCCCGATATCGACCGTCGGGTGCGATCCCGCCACGTTAAAGTAACGTAGCACCACATATTCCATCCCATACGCCTTAGCAGACCAGTGGAGCATTCGCTCAATCGCAAGCTTCGTCTCGCCATATGGATTTGTCGGCGCCGTTCGCGCGGTCTCCTTGATTGGGACCGAATCCGGCTCTCCGTACGTTGCCGCTGTGGATGAAAAAACAATTCGTTTAACGTCATACTGCTGCATTTTTTTCAGCAGGCTGATCGCGCCGTATACGTTGTTATCATAATAAGCAAGTGGTTCGTTCATGCTGACGCCAACGAGTGAATCCGCGGCGAAGTGGATCACGTCGCTAATCGTGTGATTCGTAAAGACAGTGTCCAAAAAGGTCTCATCTCGCAGGTCACCTTGGTAGAGCGTTGCGCCTTCTAGCACGGCTTCCTTATGCCCTGTCTGGAGGTTGTCGACGACGATAACCTCTTCTCCTTTTGCGAGTAGTTCTGCTACTCCGTGGCTTCCGATATATCCTGCGCCTCCGCATACTAATACTGCCATAGTAACGCCTCCTTTAGATTAAACGAGCTCTTTTGTGCCATCTCCAATGCCAACGATATAAAAGTCTGGCTTCATGCCAACTGCTTGTTCGTAGTGTTTAGAAATTCGGGTTAACGTGTCATCAATACCGCTTTTCTTAACAAGGCTTACTGTACAGCCACCAAAGCCTGCTCCTGTCATTCTGGAGCCAATCACTTCTGGCTGATCCCACGCCGCCTGGACGAGCGCATCGAGATGCTGCCCAGTTACTTCGTAGTCGTCACGAAGCGAGATGTGCGATGCGTTCATTAACTCTCCAAATTCGGCGATGTCGCCTTCCTCTAATGCTTTTTGTGCTTTCACCGTGCGTGCATTTTCGTAAATCGCATGCTTGGCGCGCTTTTGCACAGTAGCGTCTTCAATCAACGATTTTTTCTCCTCAAAGTCAGCGGGAGTAAGCTCGCACAAATGATCGACACCCAATATGCTTGCTGCCTGCTCGCACTCTCCTCGTCTCTCATTATACTTAGAATCAGCAAGCCCGCGTCGTTTATTTGTGTTTGCGATCACGAGCTTGTAGTCACCAAGCTCCACTGGCGCATAGGAGTAATCAAGCGTATCGCAGTCGAGCAAAATCGCCTGTTGATCCTTGCCCATCCCGATTGCAAACTGATCCATGATCCCACAGTTAACACCAATATACTCATTCTCCGCGCGCTGACAAAGCTGGACCATTGGGATTCTGTCTAAGCCGAAGCTATGTAAGCTATCCCAGGCAATCGCAGTTGCAAGCTCAATCGACGCCGAAGACGAGAGTCCTGCTCCGTTTGGAATGTTGCCGTAAAAGTATGCGTCAAAGCCTGTGGTTGCTGTATGTCCAAGCTCGGCATACTTGACGATGACTCCCTTCACGTAGTTCGCCCAATCGTGCTCTTCTCGGTACGAGAGATCCGTTAAATCAAGCGAGATCGTGCCCTTCTCCTCAAAGTTGCCTGAGTACAAACGCAACTCATTATCGTCGCGCGGCGCAACTGCCACATACGTACCAACCGTTAACGCACAAGGGAATACGTACCCACCATTATAATCGGTATGTTCCCCGATCAAATTCACCCGTCCTGGGGAGAAAAATACGCGGGGCTCTTTGGCACCTTGGAACACTTCTTTAAATCCATTGACTACTTTCTTTTTCATCATAAAACCCTCCTCTAAAGTTGCTTGTAGTTCGAGTATAAAGCACAGGTGAGGAAAAGTGAATCTTTATTTATTAATTTAATTAATGTTATTTAAATTATAGTTTAATAGCCGTACCTACGGTCCTCCTACGCTTTCTGACGGACGCGTTCGGCAGGGCTACCTCGACTATTTCACCCGGCCAGCGGCCGTTTGAAAGGATTCTCGGAAACGCTAAAACCTCCTGCCCGAGTCGCCGCCAGACGCTTCGGAGGACCGAAGGGTAACGGAGCTTTCATAATTAATCAATTCCCTTTTAGTGATTTCTACTAGGTGTCAGTGCGTTGCCTAGCTTTCTTTTGAAAGACTATTAGTAAGTAGCAGTTATATCTGTTTATTTATTCTGTACATAATAAAAAAATGAACCTCCTTCAATGGAAGTTCATTTTTACTCGATTAGTTCGTAGTAATCATTTCCGTTAATTCTTCTTTCGTAAACTCTCCATCGGATCCAACCACCGTGCTAATATAGTTGTCTCCTTCTTTAACTAAAATCGCATTATTTGTCACTTCGTAATAATATCCATCTCTTTGTTGTAAAAACATCAGGTAGTCCTCGTTTTCCTCAACGAAATTGGTAGATTGGTTCAGATTGATTTTGCCACCTTGAGGTTCACCTTCAATTGCTTCGCTTATTTCTAGTTCAGCTACTTGTCGGAGTAAATCATCTTCTCCAGACACTTCCGTTTCAACACTATTAACATGAACAAGTGCAATAAGTTCTGCCTCCTCAATCATTTCCTCTAAACTGTATTGTGGCCAGTCCGCCTGCGGTTCAGCTTGAGAAGATGTCTCTTCACCGTTTTGCTGACAACCTATAAGTAAAAGTACCGTGCAGACTACAAACACCATCAGACCCTCTCTCATATTCATCCCCTCCCTAATCATCATTCCTTAGTTGAAACCACACAACCGCTATTCCACATATTAACTATTCATACTTTTTATTGTATCGATCCAACTCACCTTTATCAATAACTATGACCATCACAAAAACACTACAACTGAATCAGAACTAAATCTAAAAGAACTACTCTTCTTTTTAAATAGCAATCGAACTAAAGCTCATAGAGCTGGCAGACCCGGAGGGCATTCGAAGACAATCCATGGGAGTAGGAGGTTTTGGAGATCCCACAGGAGGCGACCTTTGCCGACGAGGAAGCTCCAAGGCCGACCCCTTGGATGTCGTAGAGTGTCCGGAGGGCTGACAGCTCGGAGAGCTGCAAATGCACGAAACTAGTTGGCACTTCATCACTCTAGCTCGAAGAGCCAGCTCTATACGGAGTGGCACTTCACCATCCTTCTCTTGGCTCCACATTCATAAATATCCAATTCCTCCTCACTTTTGAGTGATTTTTAATTTTATTGATTGTTTTTGATCATTTATGATTGATTTTGATTGAGTTCTGTCGTAAGATAAGGTCACAAGAAGTTAACCGCTTACAAAGAGGTGAAAACGTATGCTGACACTAGAACGCCACGAACGCATCTTAGCTTTGTTAAAACAGCAAAAGATTGCCAAACTACATGAATTAGTCGAAGCTACTGGTGCTTCCGAATCGACGATACGTCGAGACCTTTCCATATTAGAGGACGATCATAAACTCAAACGCATCCATGGTGGTGCCTCGTTTCTTTCTCGTAAAAGCGAAGAACCTTCCCTTTTAGAGAAAAAAACGCAGCACACCACAGAGAAGGATGCGATTGGCAAGCATGCCGCTTCCTTAGTGGAGAATAATGATTGTATTTATGTGGACGCAGGCTCTACGACAGAAGCGATTCTCCCGCACATTACAGCAAAGAATGTCACAGTAGTCACAAACGGACTGAATATTATAGAGGCAGCACTCCTGCAAAACCTCAAGGTTTACGTGTTAGCAGGCTATGTCAAAACAGGTACACGCGCTTTCGTTGGCAAAGCGGCAGCCGAGTCAATCAAACAGTATCGATTTGACCTAGCGTTTATTGGGACAAACGGGATTGACGTAAGCTTTGGTTACTCGACACCAGATCCAGAGGAAGCAAGCATTAAAGCAGCTGCCATTGCGCAGTCTAATCTCGCGTATATGGTTTCTGACCCATCGAAGTTTAGGCAAACGTCCTTTACAAAGATCGCGGATTTAAACGAAGCCTCGCTCATTACGATTGATTACGGTGACGATGACTATCTAGAGGAACTATCTGAATACACAAGAGTAGAGGCGGTGAAGCAATGATTTACACAGTAACACTTAATCCTTCCGTCGATTACATCATGCATGTCTCAAGCTTCGAGATCGGCAAGACGAATCGCACGGACGCACAGGACATGGTCCCCGGAGGTAAAGGCATCAACGTCTCTACCGTCCTCGACCGATTTAATACACAAACAACGCTACTTGGCTTTGTTGCTGGATTTACCGGGCGTTTTATTGAAGAAAAATTAGCCCATCTTGATACAAAGTTTATTACGACAGACGGTGCAACGCGAATTAACGTGAAGCTTAAAACCGGAGATGAGACAGAAATTAACGGTCAATCACCTGTTTTAACGGAACAGGATGTTGCAGCATTTGAAGAAGCCTTCACACACATTACAGCGGAAGATACGGTTGTCCTATGTGGTAGCCTTCCACACAGCCTTCCTAAGTCGTACTACAAAACGCTTGCGATGAAGGTGAAAGAAAAAGGTGCCAGAGTCATTATTGATACGAGTGGAGAGCCCTTGTTACACGCACTTGAAGCGAAGCCAACGCTCATTAAGCCAAATAAAGCAGAGCTTGAGGCACTGTATGAGGTGGAAACATCGACACAGGAAGAGATGGAGGCATTAGCGAAGCGCGCTGTACAAGATGGCGCAGAGCATGTTCTTGTTTCTCTCGGAGGAGATGGGGCAATGCTCGTCACGAAGGATGCGACGTATATCGCCGAAGCTCCGAAAGGTAACGTGATCAACACGGTCGGCGCTGGAGATTCCATGGTTGCAGGATTTATTTATGCAACCGCACAGGATGCAACTCCAGAAGAGATTTTACGCCACTGTATCGCATTTGGTAGCGCAACCGCATTTAGCACAGAGTTAGCAACAAAGGACGAAGTGTCAGCACTTCTCCCTACTATAACCACTTCAAGGAAGGAAGGGTAAACGATGAAAATCACAGAACTTTTAAAGCAACAAACGATCATTCTTGATCTGCAGGCAACATCGAAGCAAGCTGTTATTGAAGAGCTTGCAACGAAGCTTGATAACGCTGGTAACCTGAACGACCGTCGTGAATTTATTGACGCGATCCAAGCTCGTGAAGAGCAAAGCTCTACTGGTATTGGGGAAAGCGTCGCGATTCCTCACGCAAAAACGAAGGCAGTAAAAGAGCCAGCTATCGTATTTGGTCGCTCTAAAGAAGGTATTGACTATGAGGCGCTTGATGGCCAGCCAAGTCACCTGTTCTTTATGATCGCAGCAAGTGAAGGTGCAAACGAAACACATTTGCAGGCACTCTCTCGCCTATCGACGATTTTAATGGATGAAGATTTCCGTCAAACGTTATTAGATGCTACTTCTGAAGAAGAAATTCTTCGTGCAGTAGATGCAGCTGAAAAAGCGAAGCTTGACGCGACAGAATCAGAGGAAGAGGTTGTGGCATCAGACAGCCGTCCCTATTTCCTCGCGGTAACGGGCTGTCCTACAGGGATCGCGCACACATACATGGCAGCGGATCGCTTGAAGGATACAGCGAAGCAAATGGGCTATGATATTAAAGTCGAAACAAACGGCTCTGACGGCGTGCGAAATCGCCTCACAGCAGAAGAAATCGAGCGCGCGGATGCGATTATCGTCGCTGCTGATACAAAGGTTGAAATGGAACGCTTTGCAGGTAAAAAGCTATTGAACGTACCTGTAACGGCTGGTGTACGTAAGCCAGAAGAGCTGTTAAAGAAAGCAGCAGCAGGAGACGCTCCTGTGTATAAGTCATCTGGCGAAGCATCGTCAAGCGGCGGTGGCGGCGAGCGTAAGGGTGTTTATAAGCACTTAATGAGCGGTGTATCTAACATGCTTCCGTTCGTTGTTGGTGGAGGTATTCTAATTGCCCTCTCCTTCTTGTTTGAAGATCCAGTTGAAGGCGAAATTACGTGGTTTGGAGAGATCCTCTCGACTATTGGTGGCGCGAATGCGTTCTTCTTCTTAATTCCTGTACTTGCTGGTTTTATTGCATACAGCATTGCGGATCGTCCTGGTTTTGCGGCCGGTATGGTCGGTGGTTTGATGGCTTCGACTGCTGAAGCTGGATTCTTAGGCGGTATTATCGCTGGTTTCCTCGCTGGTTATTTAGTCGTTGGAGTAAGGCGAGCGTTTAATTTCTTACCGAAGCAGTTAGATGGAATAAAAACAATCTTAATCTTACCGTTGTTCGGTATTTTCTTAACTGGGTTTATTATGTACTTCTTAGTTGAGCCATTAGCAGGCATTCAAGCTGGTCTTGTTAGCTGGTTAAGTGGACTTGGCACAGGTAATATTGTTCTTTTAGGTGTTGTCGTTGGTAGTATGATGGCAGTAGATATGGGTGGCCCAGTTAACAAGGCTGCTTATGCATTTGGTATTGCAATGATCGAAGCAGGCAACTATGCTCCAATGGCGGCGATCATGGCAGCTGGTATGACACCTCCACTTGGTATCGCACTTGCAACAACATTCTTTAAGAATAAGTTTACGAAGGATGAGCGTAGCTCTGGTACGACAAACTACGTGCTTGGTGCTTCCTTCATTACAGAGGGTGCAATTCCATTCGCAGCGGCAGATCCAGGTCGCGTAATTCCTTCTGCGATCGTTGGTTCAGCTATTGCTGGTGGACTTTCTATGCTATTCGGTGCCTCAACTCCAGCTCCACACGGCGGTGCGTTTGTTATCTATTTTGCGGTAGAAAATTGGCCGCTTTATGTTGCTGCGATTTTAATCGGTTCAGCAGTCACAGCTGTGATGCTTGGCTTCTGGAAAAAGCCAGTACCTCAAGCTTAATAAGTAGTAACATGTTGAGCCTCTCGCGTTGCGGGAGGCTTTTTGTATAGTGATGAATTGAGATGATGGAGGGGATAAGTGTGCGGGTTTCTTGTTGATCGGTAGGTGGTTGTTGTTGACCGGTAACCCTCCGCTATTGGTCGCGGTTTCCCTCTTATTGATCACGACTTCCCTTGTTGACCGTTAAAGGCTCGTTATTGATCGATTACCTTCTGCTATTGATCACGGTTGCTCTCTTATTGATCACGACTTCCCTTGTTGACCGCTAACGGCTCGTTATTGATCGACTACCCTTTACTATTGACCACAGCTGCTCTCCTATTGATCGCGACTTCCCTTGTTGACCGCTAACGGCTCTTTATTGATCGACTCCCCTCTACTATTGACCACAGCTGCTCTCCTATTGATCACGACTTTCCTTGTTGACCGCTAACGGCTCGTTATTGATCGACTATCCTCTGCTATTGACCGCAACTGCTCTCCTATTGATCGTAAAAAGAAGTGTCTCATAATTTAGAGTAAGTAAGATGTAAGTTGCTAAAACCAACGCGGAACGGGCTCGTAACAGCACGGAAGTTGGTTCACTTCACCTAAGCCCTTTTAAAAAACAAAAAAAAAGCAGCCCTAGACAGCCTGGAAGAAGCGAGAATATCACTCACTTCTTCCTAAATGCAAGGCTGTCTTCCGTTTTTCGCAAAATTTCGCGAAAAACGGTGCTGCTTTCTGCAACCGCAGAGTTCGCGGTCTAGTATAACAGGTAGCCTGAAAGAAGCGAGTATACCACTCACTTCTTTCTAACTGCAAGGCTACCTACCTCCCGTCGCAGAGTTCGCGACGGGAGGATATTTTTTCTGCAACCGCAGAATTCGCGGTCTTCTTATACCCACCACATTTCCGCTGGTTTTTCGCGGATGATGATGGAGTTTAAATTGTCGACTGCTCGTTGGAAGCCTTCTTCGATCGACATGATTGGATCTTCGTGCTCAATGCTCACGACGTAGTCGTAGCCGAATGTGCGAAGCGCGCTGATCATGTCGGACCATTCCTGCATGCTGTGTCCACAGCCTACTGAACGGAAGCTCCATGCGCGAGTTTGGACATCGCCATATGGTTGCATATCTAAAAGACCGTGCATGTTGACGTTGTCTTGATCAATATACGTATCCTTCGCGTGGAAGTGATGGATCGCACCAGCTTTCCCTAAAATTTTAATCGCTGCTACTGGATCGATTCCTTGCCACCAGAGGTGACTTGGGTCAAGGTTGGCGCCAATTGCGTCGCCAGTCGCTTCACGTAGCTTAAGCATTGTGTGCGGTGTATGCACAAGGAATCCGCCGTGTAGCTCGAGACCGATCTTCACACCGTTCTCGTCAGCTAGCTTTGCAATTTCCTTCCAATAAGGAATCAGCTTCTCTTCCCACTGCCACTTCAACATATCGCTATATTCATTTGGCCACGGAGATACTGGCCAGTTAGGGTGCTTCGCGCCTTCGTGATCCCCTGCTGTACCTGAGAACGTGTTAACAACTGGTACATTCATTAAACCTGCAAGCTTAATTGTTTTCACAAGACTTTCGTGAGAGTGCTTCGCAAACTCTTCGTCTGGAGTGATTGGATTTCCGTGACAGCTAAATGCGCTGATAGTAAGACCGCGTGATGTCACTTTCTCCATATACTCCTTACGTAGCTCTTCGCTCTCTAATAGCTCATCTACTTTACAGTGTGCGTCACCAGGATATCCGCCTGTGCCGATTTCTACTGCTGTAACGCCTGCTTCTTTTACGTAGTCAAGCATGTCTTCAAATTCTTTTTGTGCAAAAAGAACGGTAAATACGCCTACCTTCATGTACAATCGCCTCCTGTAAAATTAGAGTCTTACACTTCTTCCTGTTTCACTACTTTCATAAATCGCATCGATAATCTGTTGTACTTGATGCGCTTCCTCCGGCTTGACGATTAATTCGCCTCGGCCTAAACAAGCGTCTACGAAGTTTCTCGCCTGGAAGAGACCTGGATCCTCATCGCCTGGTAGCCAGTTCATCGTGCTGTCAAATAGCATGCCGTGCTTAGCCTGATTGACTTCGAGTGGGAATAGATCAAGTCCACCCGTCTCGCCGGAGATACTGACGTATTCTTTATCATCCTTGACGTTTGCGGCCCAAGACGTCTCAAACTGCAAGGATTCGCCATTTTCAAACGTAATGTAGGCAGTCACGTGGTCATCCACCTCGAACGTAGAATGATCATAGAGACCCCACTGGTTGATTTGTCCTGGCATCTTGCTCAGTCTGTTGTAGGCTTTGCCTAGTACTTCAACAGGCTTTGGATTGTTTAATAGCCACATGGAAAGATCTAAGAAGTGACAGCCGAAGTCGATAAGACTACCTCCGCCTTGAAGCTCCTTGTTAGTAAACACACCCCAGCCTGGTACTTTACGTCGTCGAAGTGCCTGCGCGCGACCGACAATCGGCTCGCCAATTTCCTTCTCTGTGATAATGCGTTTTGCCGCCTGTGCTTCCTTCATAAAGCGATAGTGGTACGCAATAGAGAGTACTTTTCCACTGCGATTCGCAGCGTCAAGCATGGTTTCCGCCTCAGTAGCTGTCATCGCCATTGGCTTCTCGCATAGCACGTTCACGCCGGCAGCAAGCGCTGCAACGGTGATTTGTGCGTGGAATTTATTTGGCGTACAGATAATCACTGCATCTACTAATGGGAAAACATCCTCATAGTTCGTAAATGTGTGCGGGATGTTGTGCGTCTCGGCAACAAGCTTCGCTGTCTCTTCGTACACGTCACATACTGCCTCTATTTTTACGTCCGGTAGCGCCTGAAAGGCTGGGATATGACGTGTTTGCGCAATCCCCCCGGCTCCGATAATTCCGACCTTTAGCATCTCCATCAAAAGACCTCCTTAGAGCGATACGATACGCTTTGTTTCGTTTGCTTCGAGCGCACCTAGAATGATATTGAGTGACTTCATGCCCTCTTCGCCAGAAACAGGGGGTTCCACGTCATCTTGAATAGACGTTACGAACTGATCGATAACGTGCGTATTCGTTTGTCCACCTGAATCGTTTGTTTGAATGCCGCCAAGCTCGTATTTCACGACTTCGCCAGTCTTATACTGCACGATCATCGAATGAACAGGGTCGTCCTCTAAGCGAAGAATCCCTTTCTCAGCGTAAATAACCGTTGAGTTATCTTCTCCAGCTGTGTACGACCAGCTTGCAGCAAGGCTTCCGATAATTCCGCTTTCTGACTTCAGCATAAGGACCGCTGTATCATCAACCGTTGAATTCTCCTTAGCAGATGCTTCAACAAACGCACCCACTTCCGTGAATTCTTCTCCTAGGATATAGCGTAAGAGGTCCGTCTTATGTACCCCTAGATCGCCCATCGCACCAATGAATGCTTCGTCCTTTCTAAAGAACCAGCTATCCATTCCATCCGCGCTCCAACGCTCTGGTCCACCGTGACCAAACGCTGTACGGAAGCTAAAGATTTTTCCAAGCTCGCCGCTTGCGATAATGTCACGTGCCTTTTTATGAGACGGTACAAAGCGCTGATTGTGTGCGATCATTAGCTTCTTCCCTGCGTTATTTGCTGCAGCGATCATGTTGACTGCTTCTTCCTTTGATGTCGCCATCGGCTTCTCGCAAAGCACATGCTTGCCAGCCTCCAGCGCATCAATCGAGATGGGAGCATGCAAGTAGTTTGGTGTGCAAACACTCACTGCTTCGATATCGTCAATCGCAAGTACTTCCTTATAGTCCGTGTACGCTTTTGCGCCATACTTATCTGCGGTTTGCTTTGCGCGCTCTTCGTTAATATCTACTACCGCTACGATCTCTACGGCATCATTTGCATGGTACTCCGGTAAATGGCGGTGCTGTGCAATACTTCCACATCCAATAACTGCTACTTTCATGTTTCTCCACTCTCCTTTTTTTATATAGAAAATATAGTCGAATTAGTTTTTAGGCTTAATTTCTTCGATAGATGGTGCATTCCCGTAAATTGGACGCGGACGGCTAAGTGGCGCTGCCCACTCGACCGCGTTTTGAATCACACGCTGTACTTTGTCATTATGGTAAGTTGGATACGTCTCATGTCCTGGTCGGAAGTAGAAAATACGTCCATTCCCACGCTGATACGTACAACCACTGCGGAACACCTCTCCACCTTCAAACCAGCTGAGGAATACAAGCTGATCTGGAGCTGGAATATCAAAATGCTCTCCGTACATTTCCTCACGCTCAAGCTCAATGTACTCGCCAATTCCTTCTGTGATTGGGTGACTAGGATCCACCACCCATAGACGCTCCGTCTCATCAGCTTCGCGCCACTTTAGGTCACAAGATGTACCCATTAATACTTTAAAGATCTTTGAGAAGTGAGCCGAGTGAAGCACAATCAGACCCATTCCCTCTAGCACGCGTTGACGTACCTTCTCGACAACCTCATCGCTCACTTCTTCGTGCGCTAAATGACCCCACCATAGAAGGACATCCGTCTTCTTAAGCACCTCATCCGTTAATCCGTGCTCCGGCTCGTCAAGCGTCGCCGTCGTTACCGTATGCGCACCCTCTAAGAAGGACTTAAGCTGGCCGTGAATACCCTCTGGATAAATTTCCTTCACCTCTGGATTTTTCTGCTCGTGTCTGTTTTCGTTCCAAATTGTAATATGCATGATCGTACCCCTTTTTTTAGTTAAATCGTGCCGTGGATTCGCGAATAATGAGCTCTACATCAAGCTTTTGCTTTTCCACTGGCGCGTCCTTTTCTTGCATTCTGCGTAGTAGCATTCGTGTCGCAAGCTGCCCTTTTTCCATGGTTGGCTGATGAATTGTTGTAAGAGCCGGAATGGCATACTTACTCATGCTAATGTCATCAAACCCAACGACAGAGTAATCCTCTGGTACATGCTTACCAGCGTCGTGAAACGCTTTTAGCATACCGATGGCGGTGATATCTGAAGTGACGACGAAGCCCGTTATATCAAGCTTCTCCTTCACAATACGCTCCCCAATCTGATAACCGCTTTCAAAATTGTGTAAGCTTTCTGCTACGATTAAGTGTTTCGTTGCTCCCATCGCATCCGTATAGCCACGCAGACGTTCTCCTTCCACAGAATTCGTACTCCCTGTGGAGATAAAAGCGATTTTTGTGTGGTTTAACTCGAGAAGATGCTTTGTTGCCAGATAACCTCCACGATAGTCATCGATTAGGATGGATGAAAGCTCCGGTTGCTCCTCATATACATCAATAAGAATCGACGGTACACTGATTGGAATGCGGTACATCTCCTCAGGGAATGCCCCTAAAAATAGGAGTCCATCGACATTACGCTTCCTAACCCATGTCTCATGGTCCTCAATGTGACCAATTCCAGTGAGGAGGATATCGTAATTATTTTGTCTTGCAACGAGCTCAATCCCACTAATCATTTCGTTAAAATACGTATTTTCTTTCATGATTGCTTCAATCGATTCATTTTTAAGCGGAAGTAAAATCCCTATTAGATTAGATTGGCGTTTAGAGAGGCTAATGGCAGTAAAGTCAGGTGAATAATCTAGCTCATCAATAGCCTTCATGACTTTGTCTCGTGTTGCGGGCGACACTTTACGTACGCCGTTTAACACATACGAGACCGTTGCTTTCGAGACGCCAGCTCGTTCCGCCACATCTTTGATCGTTACTCGTTTGTCCATAGCCCCTCCAATCTTACATATGTAACAGATTATCTGGCTCGTTTGTGAACCGGTTAACTATACCGTAACTATAAAACATGCATGTATCTATGTCAACGCTTTCACATGATGTTTTACAAATTGATTTTAATTGGCCTTACTATGGACCTTTGCGCGATTTGAATCTTTTTTTGTCGTTTCCTCGTAGAAAGAATTAGAGAAATATTTGGAGAGAAAGGAGAGGATGAAACTTGGCACTTATTAGCTGTCCAGAATGTGATCGGTCGATTTCCGATCACGCGAAAGCCTGTCCTCACTGTGGCTACCCTTTAAGGGAAAGCCGTACACCCCATCCCAGCGTGATTTATCAGGAAGCTCCGAAAGAGCGCAAGGGAATGGGCTGCTGCGGCTGCTTCGTCCTCTTAGCAATTGGTATCGCAGTCGCAATTATTATTCTTTAACGATTCACCTAGGATCCGCTGTAGTCGTTCTGTTAGGATATTTGTTTAACCAACAGATACTTAAAACATGGACGGACCACTTCTTGATTCACTGGTATTTTAATGATTTTTTAGCGGGGATGCTACTAATGGCTGTTGCAGGTGCATTGTTTGATATAGCGCGCCAAAGACAATATCTCTTTCTATCCTGGCCACTTGCAATTACTGTATTACTTTCGGCAAGTGTGTTTTGGGAGTATGTTGCTCCGCTTTATGTAGAAGGCAGTGTCTCCGATCCATGGGACATTGTAGCTTATACACTTGGAGGCGTGTTTTAGATTAGCCTCATTCGTTTTTTATCCGCAAAAATTCGCTAATTTGGAGAGGAGAGATTTTTAATGGCGCTTCGCCCTTGCCCAGAATGTGATCGGTCGATTTCCACAGCAGCAGCATCCTGCCCCCACTGTGGCTATCCTATAAAAAAAGAACGCCCTCGAACAATCATTCAGGAGCGTTCTAAGGATGAATCCTCTGTTTCGTCAACGTTAATCAATATTGTCTTGATTCTTGTAATCGTTGTGATTGTAATGTCGTTTTGTTAGGTAGATAAAGAGGGCCCCGTAATTGGGCCCTCTTTTGTGTTCATTTGCATTTAAGGGTTGAGTGAGGAGCTTTTTTGGAGTGGGTAAATGTGTTTTGATGCAAACTCACTTTAAAGTGATGCATGCAGGCCTCCGCTTGGTGCAACCAATGTGCTTGACGCAAACGGCCCTCCATTTGGTGCAAACCCTCCCCTCAACACCTAATCCATGTTTCTGAAAAATGGACTAGCCCAGACGAGAATAACGCTCAAGACGAGGCCGATTGCACCGAAGATGAGGAGAACGGTTTGGACGTCTAAGGCTGCTGCTACTAAGAAGGCGATGAGGCCGAACGCGATTGGTTCGAAGCCGCTTGCTGCGAGTGAAATCAAACTCATGACTCGTCCTAGCTTATCCTTATCCGTATTCTCTTGCACCATCGTGACCGTTGGTAGATACACAAACATCGCTACGAATCCCGTTAGTGCAACGAGTAATACGAGAAATGGTAGCGTTTGAAGCTGACTAAATATCATTACAAGTAAGAAAGAAACGATGAGCGAGCCAAATACAAGACGGCCTCGCTTCTTTTTAAGATTCCAAATGACGACAACGACGCTTGCTAAAAATGTTCCTACAGCAAAGCCACCTTCTAATAGACTTAGTTCGAACGGCGTACCGCCGAGTGCGTCTACTAATAGAGGAAAGCTGATGATAAGTGGACCAATGATAAATAAGTTAATGACAACAATCGAGAGTGTCCCGGCCCGATGCACAGGTGATTGCTTGACGTACGTGAAGCCTTCCTTTAAATCTGCTAAGGCAGAGCGTGACTCTGTTTTCTCCGGTAGTGGGTCGCGAATGAGCGGCGGAAATACGAGTACGGTGGAGATAAAGATGAGAATCGCTGACCCTGAGAAGGTGAGCGTGAAGTCTCCTACTGTGAGTAAGATTCCTGCAATTAATGGGCCGATGATAAACATCATCTCTGTTGACCCTTGGAATAACGAATTGGCGCGCTGAAGCTGTTCATCTGGCACGATCGTTGGGATCATCGACGAGACGGCTGGGAAGAAAAATGCGTCTAAAAATCCGAAGATCGCTGCGATTATGATAAGCGATGTAATCGTGAGCCAGTCGTTTACAAAGAGCGTAATCATCGCGACCATGATGAGTACCTGCATGGCGTTTGTCACAAACATGATTAAGGATTTTTGTAGCTTGTCGGCTAAAATTCCTCCATAAACCATCATGATGACACGTGGTATCGAGACGGCCATGAGCACAACGCCAAGGACGCCTGGATTGTTTAATACATCTACGATAAACCATGAGACTGATAAAAAGAACATGGAGAATCCAAGCATCACGGTGACGCCGGACATCCATACGAGCATAAATGATCGGTTTTTATAAAGCGGCTGATTTGGGAGCATCCTACTCCCCCCTTTTCTTGTTGCTAAAAAATGACTGATAGTCAGTCACTATAAATATATGCTATCACTGTGGCTTCCTTGTGTCAACTTGGGGTGCTGGATGGAGAAGTTGAACACATATTGGGAGAACGTGAACACACTTTGCTGAAATTGCGAAGAAGTTGAACACACTTTAGGAGAACGTGAACGCACTTCACCAAAAAACTCGAGAAGTTAAACACACTTACAAAATGAAAGCACGAAAGCCCCAACAAGGCCACACATGCCCAACACAAAAAGACTAGACACTTAGTGCCTAGCCTTCTCTCTACATCCTACTACTCTACGCTGCGAACGACCCACAGCACTGTTTGAAAATCGCCGTAAAAATACGGTAGTGGTACGCCAATGTTCATCAGCTCGTCGCCACCGAACGTGCCTTCAAGACCTGATACCGTATACTGCTTAGAAGTCTCTAAACCAGCAAGCTTTACGCGTTTGAATGGAGCATTTGCCTCTCCTAGCGTATTCATATACGTAAGTACCGCTTCTGTTTGATTCCTATTCACATAGAGCGTGCCATAGTTACCAGACTCGAACGGACTGTCTAAACGATAGAGATCCCCAAACTGAACGGTTTCACGGATTTCTTTATAAAGGTTCACTTGCTCCTTCACAAGCTGAAGCTCTTCGTCAGTAAACGCCGTCGCATCAAGCTCGTATCCAAACACGCCGCCCATTGCCATATCGCCCCGCGCTTTCAAGGAAGTAATGCGATTAACTTGATGATTTGGTACCGCAGATACGTGTGCACCAAGCGATGACGTCGGGTACACAAAGCTTGAGCCGTACTGGATACGCTGGCGCGCAACAGCGTCTGTATTGTCGCTTGACCAAGCTTGTGGCATGTAATAGAGCATGCCTGGGTCAACACGTCCGCCCCCACCTGAGCAGCTCTCAAACAGCACGTGTGGATAACGCGTCGTAATCGTTTCTAACACCTCATAAAGCCCGAGCATGTAACGATGCGCCGTCTCGCGCTGACGCTCTGGCGGCAGGCCAGCTGAGCCTATCTCCGTCATATTCCGATTCATATCCCACTTCACATACGTAATCGGCGCACTCTCAAGGACCGCCGAGATCCGTTTCACAATCTCATCCCTTACCTCCTGGCGAGAAAAGTCGAGGACACGCTGATTACGACTTTCTGACCTTCTTCTAGCAGGGACGTGAATACACCAGTCAGGATGCTCAAGGTAGAGATCGCTATCTTCCGATACCATTTCAGGCTCCACCCAAATTCCAAACTGTAGTCCAAGATCATTGACACGATCTGCTACACCCTTTAATCCATTTGGTAGCTTCTCTTTATTAACAAACCAGTCTCCAAGTGACGTTGTGTCATCCTCTCGCTTACCAAACCAGCCATCGTCTAGTACGAAGAGCTCCATATCCGCCTGCTTCGCTTTTTCTGCAATCGCCACTAATTTTTCTTCATCAAAATCGAAGTAAGTGGCTTCCCAGTTATTAATTAAGATCGGGCGAATGTTATCACGGTGTTCGCCGCGCGCAAGTCGCTCTCGGTAAAACGTATGGTAGGTGCGCGACATGTCGCCGAGACCATTGGCCGAATAGACTAAAACGGTCTCTGGTGCTTGAAAGCTCGCGCTAGGCTCTAATAGCCAGCAAAAGTCGAAGGAATGGATTCCCATCGTAGCACGGGCTTGCTTTAGCTGATCCACTTCGATAGACGCCTCAAAGCTACCGCTGTAAACGAGACTAACTCCGTATGCCTCACCTTGATCCTCTGTCGTATGAGGACGAGCTAAAGCGAAGAATGGATTTTGCTGATGGCTACTCGAGCCACGGCGACTCTCGATTGCTTGTGTCCCCCGGCGAAGTGGCGTGCGTTCCACGTCACGTTCACGCGCCCATGCGCCAGCTAGCGTAATAAAATCGAAGTCCGCGTCTTCAAAATCAACGTTAAAGGATGCAATCTGCTGAAGCTTTACGTTCTCCTCTCCGTTGTTTACGACACGAACGGAGCGAGTTATCGCATCATAGGTGGGAAAAACGGAATACGTTAGCTCCACGGATAAATTCGTTAACGCATCCTTTAACGTGACCGTAAGCGATTCTGCTTCAGCATCGGATTCTGTGTACGTAGCAGGAAGACCTTCCAGTGGCTTCTTTCCAGAAGTAATGGTATGAGAGTCATAGCGAAGATCAAGCACCGTTGATCCGTTTTCAAGCTCCACATGAATAGCAGGCTGACGATAATCCGTGTGCCCGTAAGTTGGATATTCTTGCAACAAAGTATCTAACGAAAACGTGCGATCTTCTTTGTTTGGGTTACCAGAAAATCCACGATCATGATATCTCGGCTGCGCAAGCAGATGATAGTCCTCTACTCGCTTGCCCCAGTAGCTATGTGCTAAGTAGTTCTCTTTTATTACTTGGAATATGTAGCTTGTTTTTGCTGTTTGTAAATGGAATGCTTTCGTTTTTTCATCAAAGTGAATATGTGCCACCAAATCGTCGCCTCCAATTTTTGCTTGTGATGCATTGATCATATCATAGCGATGAAAACGCAACCACTATTTTTTCCACAGAAGAATATTGCGATCATACGTTCGATATAGTATAGTTATAGGCTCAAAGCAATTATACGAAGAAAGGATTACAGCATGAGATATTACACACATCTAACCTTTGCATATGCCTCGACTATGGCGCTAACCGAAGTCGGTACCTCTCCCGTTGATCTCACAGTCACATCCGCCGCTATTGGGCTTGGGATTGGCGCACTTGCTCCCGATATTGATGAAACTCGCTCATGGCTTGGACGACGTTTACCTATTTTATCTACTATCGTAAAAGCGTTATTCGGCCATCGTGGCCTTACGCACTCTGGACTTATTGTGGGACTTGCTACGTTTGGGATTGTTACCTCTCCTTCGCCATTTCTCGTTGCTTTTTGTCTCGGGGTTATTCTACATATTGTTGGCGACTTATTTTCACATGGTGGTATTCCGCTCTTTTATCCATTTGTGCGTAAACGTACGACGATCCCTCTTTATAGAACGGGTTCTCTTGTGGAGATTTTAATCTTTATGGCAACTGCTGCTTATATACTATGGTGCCTTGTTGGCTAGCAACCTTTAACTCGTATTTTCTGTCCGAAAGATCTTAACTTAGAAGCTTTATCATCCCTAAGCTAAATAGCACGATGAAAGGAAGTATCTCTTTGTAGTGCTGTAGTTTAGGGTTTTGATAGGACATAGCGAGGCCTAATATGAAGGCGCTCCCGACAAGTACGCCGCCCGCAATTGATAAAAATCCTGCGAAATTCCCAATCGCGAGGCCGTAGCCCACGTTGTCGATATTCATTAAAATAAATACTTTAAAGGTTAAAGACTTTGCTAATGCTTCCTCTCGTAAAAGCTGGTACACGCTCATAATGAGTAGCAAGGCGCCTGCGAGCTTTTGGAATACAACGGAAGGCACAACGCCTCCGATCAATTCTCCGATCCAGAGGGAGAAAAACAGCATGATACATGTGCCAAGTGCTAGCAACACGACTTGGTATAGAGGCACATACAGCCGTTTTGTCCCAATGACTAGCCCCCAAATCACCCCATCCAATGCAAGGAAAATGAGCAGAATCGATCCTTCAATCATGCATCCCACCTCCTAACTCGTCTCTATCTAACACCTATGCCTTGTCTTCTAGTTTCATGTATAGATAACTAGGGAAGAGGGGATTAGTTAGACAGAAAGGGGGCCTCCATATGGGAATGGTCTTATTTACACCAAGACTAAGACTTGTAACCGTCACACATGACCTCCTCCCGATGTTTAGGCAACAGCACTATTTCCCCCCACATATAGAGATGCACCTGCAGGATTTAGACAAGGATCCGAAGCTACTCAGCTTTGGCCCATGGGTTATAATCGAGAAGGAATCGGGAAGTATTGCCGGAGATATCGGATATAAAGGAAAGCCAGATCAGTGGAAGACCGTAGAGATTGGCTATGGCATTAGGCAAGACTTCCAACACAATGGGTATGCAACAGAGGCGCTTAAGCGAATGATGCGCTATACCTTTATCGAAAAAAAGCTACATCGTTTAAACGCAGAATGCCGCATTGATAATTACGCATCCATCCGCGTTTTGCAAAAAGCGAGAATGCTAAAAGAAATGGAGCACCTACAGATGATTCACTGGTGCTTAACGAGAAAGCAATATGAAAAAGTGGAGAAGGATGAAGCAGTCTCTACTACTTATCCTCCCAAAAAGTAAATTTTTTTGTCGAACTTACAGACCGCACCCTACTCGGGACGGTCTTTTTGTAATGGTTATTACAATCTAATAACAAAAACTCGTCAATTTGTCTCATAAAAATCTATATAAATCTATGATAGTCTTTCACCAGACAAAAATTTGGAATGGGGAGAGATGTGGGACATTATGAAGTATGTGGTAAGTATGATGTTAATTCTTTTAGCAGTTTTATGGGCACCTCAGTCTGTCGGCGCTTTAGCTGACATTGCCGATGAGGAAGTGGAGATTCACCGATTGATGGATCAAGGAATTATTGGAGGATATCCAGACGGATATTTCCACCCTAATCGAGATGTAACGCGCGCAGAGGCTGCGACGATGCTTGTTCGGGCGTTACATCTACAGGGAACAGCAGATTCTTTCGATGATACTGATGGTCATTTCGCAGAGGCATCGGTTCGAACAGCAACGCAAGCTGGTTTAATTGGGGGACACGCTGACGGAACCTTCCGTCCGAATGATGCTCTGTCTCGTGGACAGATGGCTGCGATTTTAAACCGCGGCTTTACGTTTGATCGTGATATCGTGCATTTTACAGACGTTGATGCAAGCAACATGTTTTACGACGATATTATCGCGCTTGCTTCAAGCGGTGTGACACAAGGTTATCCAGATGGTACCTTCCAAACGAATCAATCGATCACCCGCGGTGAATTCTCACTCATGCTAGCACGAGCAATGTTTGAAGAGTATCGCCCGGATACGGATTCTGTGAACGTCGATAACGCAATTGGAACAGGCGTAGTCGTCAATTCACCAACGCTTAACGTGCGTCCGGATCCATCTACAAACAATCCGGCTATCGGTCGATTAGCTAATGGCGATGCGATTCATGTACACGAGACAACGGGCAACTGGGCCTTGATTTCTTCGGGCGAAACTCGGGGGTATGTCTCGCAAAGCTATATCATGGTTGATTATCAACACCATGCAAGTCCACTTTATGGACAAACAATTGTGATCGATCCAGGACATGGAGGTCGTGACCCTGGAGCAGTAGCAAACGGTCTCCAGGAGAAAGAAATCGTATTGGACGTTAGTCTTCGGTTAGAAGAAATGCTTCGTGAAGGTGGAGCCAACGTTATCATGACACGTCGTTCCGATTGGTACCCATCTTTATCAGATAGGGTCGCGCAAGCCAACAGCGCCAATGCAGATGTGTTTGTGAGTGTGCATACGAATGCTGCTGGCTCAACTGCCGCTCGAGGCACTGAAACATTTTATAGCACTACTTATTGGGCAGGTAATAGTCGTAAGCTAGCCGAAAGCTTGCAGTCTAGTATGCTAGAAAAGCTTAGTACAGTTGATCGTGGGGTAAAAACCGCAAACTTTCAGGTGATTCGCCAAACAGAGATGCCAAGTGCATTAGTCGAGCTTGGATTTAAGACGAATGCTGCAGAGGCAGAGCGCATGAAAACGGATGCGTTCCGTCAGGCTTCTGCGGATGCGTTGTACGAAGGGTTAGTGAATTATTTTGACTAAAAAGTGTGTATAAGAGCAAAAGACTAGGCGCATGTCGCCTAGTCTTCTTTTATGTGAATGAATGGCCGAGCTGGTAGACATATTGGTGATGCTCCGTTTATCAACGTTAGACGCAATTTGTTGTTGACCGCTGCAGTCTCGCGGTTGATCGTTACTTCTTCTTTATTAATCGCACCGACCTCGTTATTAATCGCACCCCTCTCACTATTAACCGCACCTTGCTCCCCATACAAAAACCAGGCACCTAACTCCGATGCCTGGTCTCCTAACGTTTATTCTTTGTCTTCGTCTTCGCCGACGACTTTTGCTTCAAGCTCTAGTTCAACGCCGAATTCTTCTTTTACTTTTTTACGGACCATATCAATCGTTGCAAGATAGTCAGATGCCGTCGCTTCGCCTTTATTGACGATAAAGCCTGCGTGTTTTGTTGATACTTCCGCATCACCTACCCCCTTACCTTGCAGACCACTGTCTTGAATCAGCTTTCCTGCAAAGTAGCCCGGTGGACGTTTAAATACGCTTCCGACAGATGGATATTCGAGTGGTTGCTTAGACTCGCGCTGGAAGGTGAGTTCCTCCATCTTTTCTCTAATCGTATTTTCGTCCCCAGGAGCAAGTTTAAAGGTTGCCTCTAGCACGATATAGCCTTTTTTACTGATAATACTTGTGCGATAGCCAAGCTCTAAGTCATCGCGTGCGATCGTCAGTAGCTCACCCTCTGGCGTCACCACTTTGACGTGATCAATGACGTCCTTCACCTCGCCGCCATAAGCGCCGGCATTCATTACCATCGCGCCGCCGATTGTACCGGGAATCCCACATGCAAATTCAAGTCCAGTTAAGTGGTGCGTTAGAGCAAGGCGTGAAGCGGCCTTGATATCTGCGCCACCTTGCGCAATTAACAGGTCACCCTCTACGCGGAGAGATTCCAAGTGGGTAAACTGCATGACAATGCCACGCACTCCCCCGTCGCGCACAATTAAATTCGATCCATTGCCAAGCAGAATAAACGGAATGTTGTGCTCATGCTTAATACGCATGATCTCCGTTACCTGCTCAAATGTTTTAGGGGTCACAAAGATATCTGCGATTCCACCCATTTTTGTCATCGTGTGGCGAGACATTGGCTCGTTCTCTTTAACAAGCTCTCCGCCACAAATTGATACAAGTTGTTCATATATGTTTTTCATCATGTTAAATCCCTCATTAGCCATATTAGTCACACGTCTAGCTCTTCCTATTCTAAACAATTATCCGCCATTTGCAAATAGCCACTTGACTTATATCTATTCAATCTGCCCTATGACGTGCTAAGTCCTACCTTTTTAAGAAAAGAGGGAAAGACTCCTATATATAGTAACAAACTATCTCGTCTTTACGAACAAATGCACTTACCCCTTCTACAATTGTGATACAAAAGCTTTTATTCTACTTCATTCGACCAAATTCAGAGAGTTTTGTCCGTAATTGGTATGCGGGATAGATGTAGTGTGCTAGGATGAGAGGAAAGAGGAGCTGATGAAAATGTCGAAAAATGAGGCGCTGGCACCCTATTCTATGTATGCTATCACTGCCAAGCTGTTTACATGTATAGAACTAGAAACGCGTCAAGCATTTGGAGATGCAGTAACGCCCCTTCTAGCAAGAGGCGTAGCAAACGTTGGACACTCAGAGATGAAAGCAATCGCCAATATTGCTTCCCTAGAAAAAGAAGTGCACAGACTTCATGCATACATCCCTAGTCAGGTTGAGCCTTCCAGTCACTTAACAAAAAACCATACAGTTTACGCATGGATGGCAAAACTATTTGCCTCCATTTCAAAAGAAGTCGTGACAGTTTACGGTGAACAAGGACAGGACGCCATTCGACAAGGTGTTTATACATTTGGTCATTCACGTGGCCAAGGAATTGCCAAAAGAGCCGCGCACCTAGGCCTCCCTAACACAATTGAACACTATCTTTCCAATTACGATATGGAACGTAGTGACTTATTTGAGGTCGAGACCAGCTTCCATCCAAATGAAATTGAACAGACCTTCACCGTATGTCCATTCGGACAACAGTGGAAGGAGGATGGCACAGGAGAATACGGTATCTTGTATTGCCAGGTCATCGATCCTGCGATTGCAAAGGGTTATAACGAAGATTTTACCGTTGTTCATGATGAATACGTGTTAAAGGAAGGACAATGTCACTTCCGCTTTTCGTTACCTAAATCAAACTAATTGAGGTGTTTGCTTCATGTATACGGTTTTCTCAACATTTCTTGTCCCAGACCATAAAGCCGACGAAGTGATTGGACTCTATCAAAAAAGATCACGTAGAGTAGATAAAGCTCCTGGCTTCCTAGACTTCCTTCTTCTTCAAAACGAAAAGAAACCCGGAGAAATTACTGTCCAGCTTTTTTTCACAGATAAAGATAGCTATCTGACTTGGGTCCGCAGCAGTGAATTTAAACGCATTCACGAGCTCGAAAAAAAGTACCCCGATCAAGAGCTCGCAAATATCGTTCCCAAAGTCACGCAACACCAAGTGGTGGCACGATGAAGGTCGATATCAACACGCACCATCTACTTGAAGACGTGACTGCACGCATTTACGAGCGCGATCCTTCTTTAGTAGAAAAGTATGGTGAAGCAGGTAAGCAAAAGTGCTACGAAGATAACCAGCACCATCTAAAACAGCTCCACGCAGCCTATACGATTGATGACGCGACGATGTTTGTCGATTATAGCGTCTGGCTCGATGAGATTTTGCGCAAGCACGGTATGTCGACGCAGCATTTGGTTGATAACTTTGAGATTCTGATTGAATCCCTTACGCAAAATAGCGTAGGCTTCGAGCTCCCGCGAGCAAACGCGTATAGAAGCTATTTGCTTGAGGCGATTGCAAGGCTTGAGCGAGAATAATTAATAATTTGAGAGGGCCTACCACTTCAACTATAGTATGCCCTCTCTTACTTAACTACGTTATCTATCCTTCATATTCCACTATATTCCCATGAAAAGCAGATTGATAAATCTCTCGTATCTCCCTTTCGTGTAATGGAAGGGGACTGCGAGCTAACAGTCGTTTTTGCTTTACCCCATCCATTGTCAAGCTATCTAGTGCAGATTCAGGAATATTAAACTCCCCTAGTGTTTTTGGAATGCCTACATCATTCACCAATTGCTTAAGCTCTGCCACGCAGCGCTTTGATGCTTCATCTATCGATAGACCGTGGGCCTCGGGCTTCATTGCGTAATAGATAGTAGCCATTCGCTCCTCACAGCTTTTGCGAATATAACCCATTACATAAGGCAGAAGTACCGCGTTTGACTCTCCATGGGATAAATGAAACTGACCACCTAACGGATATGCTAACGCATGGACTCCAGCCACTCCAGCATTAAAAAAGGCGAGTCCTGCCATGTAGCTACCGTAGCTCATATCTGTGCGAGCCTGTTCGTCCTTCCCATTCTTAACCGCCGCTCGGATCGATTTTGAGATAAGGCGAATCGCTTCTAGTGCAAGTCCGTCTGTTGTAGGACTAGCATGAATAGAAAGGTAGCCCTCGATAGCGTGAGTTAAGGCGTCCACGCCTGTTGCCGCTGTAACACGTGGCGGCACAGTAAGAGTCAGCATTGGATCAATAATTGCTACATCTGCAATTAAATAATCGTGAGTAACGACATCCTTCGTCGTTTCGAGTGAGAATACAGCAATATTAGTCACCTCT
Source organism: Paenalkalicoccus suaedae (assembly GCF_006965545.2). NCBI lineage: Bacteria > Bacillati > Bacillota > Bacilli > Caryophanales > Bacillaceae > Paenalkalicoccus > Paenalkalicoccus suaedae. The sequence goes on along the minus strand of NZ_CP041372.2, from coordinate 619,681 downwards.
GAGCCTGTCCCTGAGGTAGTTGGAATGAGTAGCTTTGGAAGGCCCTTTTCCCTTACAGCTTTAGATCCTGTTAAGTTTAAATAGTCTTTCACATCACCTTTGTGATGTGCCATCACAGCGGCTAGTTTAGCTAAATCAAGCGCGCTTCCACCACCTAAACCAATAATAAGATCAAATTCCTCTTGCCGTACAAACGTTACAAGTTTTTCACCCTTAGCAATCGGAGGCTCTGGAACGACATCACTATATGTTGTAATGTCAAAGCCAGCTTCTTTAAGTGGCTTTGTTACATGGGTAGTAAGTTTTAACTCCTCGAGCATTGGGTCTGTAACAAGTAAAATAGATGTAGCACCTAGACGAGTTACTTCTGGCACAAGATGCTTTAAAGATCCAAGCCCAGTAAAACTTAAAGGTGGGAGTACAATTTTTTCGACAGTCATTCTTTATGTCCCCCCTTTACATAGCTACTCATAGTAGCCTTCCGTTGATTTACGAAACTGCTTAAATTGATTGGCATCATGACCAAACCAGACATCTGATTTTGTTTCGTGTGCGAGTTTACGAATTTTTTCTACTGCGTTTGAATATCCGAGCGAATCGTAAATGATGCCAGGCGGTTTAATTGGTGGTCCAAAGCTTTCGGCCGTATAGATCGCGTCAGAGGCAAGTATAATGCCGCCTGTGTCTGGCATATCAATGTGAAGACCAATCATGCCCCATGCATGACCACTCCCAAAATTTAATACTCGAATTCCCTCCGCTAATAGTAGGTTATCCTCTGTTCGTTTAATTTGACGCCACTGAAGGTTATTTTTAATCCAAGCATCAATATCTGCCCAAACGTAGGCGCCCTCTTTTGCATTATTAGCATACGTTTTTAACGTCCCACTAAGCTCATCTTCATGAACGATAATCGTCGCATTCGTAAATAGCTCTAAGCATCCTGCATGATCTAGATGTAAATGCGAGGCAACCACATATTTTATATCCTCAGGCCTGACATCGAGCTGCTCAAGTCGGTTGTGTAAATAGCACTCCTCTTCCATTTGAATCGGAAACATTTTTTGCGTTATTTGACCCCAACGTCCATCCGCCCCCATCGAATTCGGATTACAAGCCGTATCAAATAAAATCTTCCCTTCCGGATGATCAATTAGCACTGTGTATACCGGGAACTCCACAAACTCGGTTGGTGCATTTGGATTATCAATTGTTGCAGGGTTGTGCATTGCAATCATCCAACTCTTGTCCATCTTCATTCGACCATTATCCATGACATAGAGCTTCGGTCTTGCCTTATTAATGTTTACCATTGCATGCCCTCCTTCAATTTATCGTTCAGGTTTTCATATACTTTTAATGCAAGTAACGTGCCAACTCGACAAATACCTTTCTACTAAGGAAAGTCAACTTGTTATTTTTGTCAATTGGTGATAAAATTCACCATAATAATGTAAGCGCATTCATTTCATCCACAAATTATACTGGTGAACATTCTCACCAGTTGGTTCAAATACTCACCACTTAGGGGGTGCTCTTTTTGCAACGAGTAATTCCATACGAGAAAACGATTGAATTTTCGACGGATGGTATCTATGTTGTCGATGGGCAAGGCATTACGCTTTATGTCAATACTGCCTATGAAGAAATCACTGGGTACGCTAGAAATGAGCTCGTTGGGCGCCACATGCGCGAGCTCATTAACGCTGGCTACTTTGATCAGTCCGTTTCCCTTCACGTATTAGAGCGCAAACAGCAAGTAACTATTTTACAAAAAATCGGTCAGCAACAAAAAGATGTCATGGTAACTGGTAATCCTATTTTTGATGATCACAATAACATTCAGCTCGTTGTCACAAGTGTTCGCGATATTACGCAACTTACTCGCATGACAAACGAATTAAAACGTGAGCGCAGTCGTGCCAAAATGAATCGACATATGTATACGTTTACGCTAAATAAAGAGCACACTTTTTTCCTCAGCCCACAGATGAATCAGCTTATTGAGACGATCGAACGGATTGCGGATTTCCCAACGAGCGTGCTACTACTAGGTCCAACCGGCGCTGGCAAAGAGGTGTTAGCCAACCTCATCCATAGCTCAAGTTCGCGTAAAGATAACCCCTTCATTAAAATTAACTGTGGCGCGATTCCGGAGAATTTGATTGAATCCGAGCTGTTTGGCTATTCGCGCGGTGCCTTCAGCGGCGCAAGTAGTGATGGCAAAATAGGTTTACTTGAGCTAGCTGATGGTGGGACCGTACTACTCGATGAAGTAGCAGAGCTTCCCCTAGCTGTTCAGGTGAAGCTATTGCGCGTTTTGCAAGATAAACATATACAAAGACTTGGAAGTGTAAAGTCACGTAAAGTTGATATCAGGCTGATCTCCGCCACAAACAAGCCGTTGCGTAAGCTTGTTGAAGAAGGTCGGTTTCGAGAAGATCTCTACTATCGACTTCAAGTGATCGAGCTTATCATCCCACCATTACGAGAGCGAAGCGAAGACTTGCTCGCTCTCATCGACTACTTTTTTGACTATTACGTAAGACAATACAGCATCCAAAAGATGATGGATCCAGCAACTAAGCTCTTGCTCCTAAACTATCACTGGCCGGGCAACGTACGTGAGCTTAAAAATGTGATTGAGAGTATGGTTGTCTCCGTCCCCGCAACAACTATTGAGCCCGACGATCTACCTCGTCATTTAAAAAACATTGGAATAAATGCTTCTACTATGTCTCTTAAAGAGCAGCTTAACGAGGTTGAAAAACGCATCGTTTATAAAGCACTAGAGGATCACCCATCTCTCCGTCAAGCAGCCAAGCAGTTAGGAATCGATCACTCGACGCTTATAAAGAAATTACAAAAGTGGGAAAGTTGTTAATTGAATAGACACTTAAAGACTGGGACAGTCTGTAACGCTCCTGTCCCAGCCTTAAGTGATCAATTTGCCTTTCAGTTTGCCCGACAAAGCCTGCTTCCTACGAGCTACAAGTAACTATTTTTCACAGGTCCGCTGATTTGACCACAAGACTCGAAGCAGCTGATCTAGAAATCTACTACTCTTCTACCACCGAGAGTGGAAATGTCGCACTCACCACATATTGGCCAGCATCCACAATTTCAGAAATTTTTAAATCAACACAATGGCTACATAGCAAATATGCATCCTTTGAATCTAGGTCGTATTCCGTCGATAAATGACTAACCATGCTAGTGATGGCTTCCTGCGAAGCCTTGTACAGATCTGGCCCTATGCCCGTCGTCCCGTAAAAACCTTTATCTGCGACAAGCGGCGTCAATGGTCCTGCAGTTTGGAACTGTGGACTCGGTATCGACTTGTTTTTAATTAAGCGGAATGTAAGTGTCGATTCCATCGGGCACTCAAGCGCCGAGACACAGACTTCTCCGTCGCCCTGTGCCGCGTGTCCATCTCCACAGCTAAATAGCGCGCCCTTCACCTGCACCGGTAAATAAAGTTTCGTTCCAATTGTCAGCTGGCGCGTGTCGAGGTTTCCTCCAAACTTTCCTGGAGGCATGATCGCTTGTCCATCCGCATCTGCAGGCGAGACGCCCATCGTCCCTAAAAATGGCTCGATCGGAACCTTTATGTTCTCCGAAAAGTGGATATACTTACTATCAGTCAGATCAAACGTACGTAAATAGGCGTCAGGAAATTCTTCGGCAAGTAATCCGAGCCCTGGCAAAATCGCTGTCCAGCCCCAACTACCTGGCTTTAGATCCACAATTTCGACTTCCAATGTGTCACCTAGCTCAGCACCTTCAATAGCGACAGGTCCCGCAAGTGGATAAACGCGCTCCCAATCTAGTGAGCCTATATCCTCCGTTTTTGAGTCTATACTAAACTGACCGTCCGTCACATCCTCCGTATCAAAAATAACCGTGTCTCCGCTTTTAATCGTTATAATAGGCTGAGGATCTTTTGCCCACGTAAAATGTTTTTTATCGTTTGGAAAATGATGCGTTGTCGTCATATAGAACCCTCCAATTTGATTAAATATTCTAACAATTACAATCATAACGATAATTGTGGAAAAAGGAAACAGTATTCATCTGGACCTCTCCACCAATAACAAAAACGAAAATAAAAAACGACAGCTGGCTACCACTGTCGTTTTTTCCTAAGCTCTCAGGCTTAGTCATCTATATAAAGCTTCTCATCAATCAGAAGCGAGCTTTGCTTAATAATCAACGTGTAGCACTTCGCCAGTGAACGCATCGACGTAGACATCTGCATCATCATCGCTCCACTCCACTTCCACCTCATAATACACGTGACCATTCTCTCGCTCTAAATCGATATCGTCGACCTTCCCTTTCCCAACATGATTCACTGCAATTTCTTTCGCCTGCTCGTGAGAAATCATGGTAGGTTCTGTTGCATGAGAGGAAGACTGCTCATTTTCTTGAACTTGGTTGCTTTCGCTTCCTTTATTCTGCTCTTGATTGTTAGTCTGAGTTGCGTTATTCGCTGATAAGAGGTACGGACGAATATCGTCTTCTACCTTGATTACCTCCCCAGTCATTGCATCGATATAGACATCGCCATCTTCGTCACGAAGCTCTACTTCAAGCTCGTAATAGTACTGTTCACCGCGTCTCTCAAGCTCTCGATCATCGATTTTCCCACCGTCAAAAAGATTAAGAGCAATAGATTCAGCCTCTTCTAATGAAATCGCCATCTCCTGTGCAAGTGGTGTACCAAGAAGGTTGTCATCTACTTTTACGATGTCACCTGTGTATGCATCCACATAAATTTCATAATCGTCGCCTTCAAAATCAAGCTCTACTTCATACACTAATCGTCCGTTTTCTGTATCGAGTTCAATTTCATCAAGCTGACCGTTTACGATTGTTTGTGCGATTTCGATTGCTTGCTCTTCTGTTAATCGTTCACCCTCAGCTGTTGGTTGCTCGTTTGATTGTTCGTTTGAGGTGCTTTGTGTTACAGCTTGTTCAGAGTTACTCGTGTTCGTGTTCGTGTTTGTGTCTACCTCCGCAGCTGGGAGTTCTGTTTCTTCTACGATAAGCTCTGGTGTAAGTGATGCTGTACGTGTTCCATCAGATGTTATAGCATATGCTGATGTACCTCCGATTACTGTAACTCCTACTAACGCTAAAATGGCTTTTCTCATTATAAAAATCTCCCTTCAGATTGTGGTTGTTTTTTGTTTGTTTTGCTTATGGTCTAACTATATCCTGTGAGAATGAAAGGACCCTTAAAGGAAAATGAGAAAACGATGAGAATTACATTTGTTTTTACTAATGTTGATGAATTAGGAGTAGGGTTGATCATGATTACAGTGATTATTTCTTATTATTGACCGTATTTCTTTTCTTATTGATCGCTCTTCCCTTCTTATTGACCACACGCCCTCGCTACCAACTGTCACTCCTTAACTAACGTAAAGCACTTCACCCACATCAAAAAGGCATCACCCAGTTTCCCAGATGATGCCTTCCACTATTTCCTACCTATTAATCTAACTTAACCGATAATACTTCTCCAGAATACGCATCGATAATAATATCGGCATCGACTCCCGTATCATCGTTTTCTATTTCTATTTCATAGACGAGTCTTCCATCCTTTTCTTCCAAATCGATGTCATCGACAACACCGGCAAACTCCGCTAATGCAATCTCGCGCGCCTGCGCCTCGTTTATCGGTTCGATCGGCTCTTCCTCCTCAGGATCCTCCGGAATGCGCTCCTGCGAAACCGTTAGAATATCACCAGATACCGCATCTATCTCTAAACGTATATGATGCTCGGCAGTCGTGGCCTCTACCTGATAATAAGCAAAACCGCTATCTTGATCAGCTAGATCCACCAATACGATGTCTTCCTCCCCGCTTATCTCCTCAGAAGCAATCTCCCTGACTTCATCAAGTGTGAGCCTCTCTGGCTCTTCTGGCTCTGTATCTTCCCAAGCAACTCCTGATGTCTCTGACGTTTGCTCAAAGGAGAGTATATCCCCACCAGCGCGATCCACTTGGACAACGTACTCACCCATTGGCGCAACTAGCGTGACTATAAACATATTCTCGTCTTGTCTAATCTCTTCAATTGTTCCTACATACCTTGCTTCTATGATGTCCCGGACATCTGACTCAGCCAGTGTTTCATCCGGTGATAAGAGCAAATACATGACAGCTGCTGTGGCGAAAATAAGGGCTAACGGCACGACCCACTGCATGATTCTCTTTTTCATTTTTTACCCCTCCGATTCTATGCGAGTAAACGCTACGCTAAACGTTGTCCCGCGTCCAACCTCACTCTTGACCGCAACTTCACCGTGATGCGCCTCAACAATTTTCTTGGCAATCGATAATCCAAGACCAGATCCGCCAGTTTTACGAGCACGGGCTTTATCAACACGATAAAAGCGGTCAAAAACAAACGGTATATCCTCTTCTGCAATGCCAATTCCAAAGTCCTCTACGTATACCGTCGCACGATCATTTTCAGAACGCACAAGTACACGCAGTCCATCTTCACTATATTTTAGCGCATTTTCAATTAGAATAAACGCAAGCTGCCTCAGCTGCAAGTCATTTCCTAAAATCCACGTCGGCTGATGAGGCACCTGCACGTCAATCTCTCGACTATAGGCTGTCCGAAGCTGAGACGCCGTCTCCGCAAATACGCGACCAACATCCACTCGCTCCATCGACATCGTCACCGTCTCATCACCCGAAGCAAGAGCCAGCATCTGATTCGTCATTTCCTTCATTCGAGCCGCCTCCGACGAAATCGCCGTCACCGCCTCTTCTAACACCTCCGGCTTCTCCTTGCCCCAGCGCTCTAAAAGTTGCGCATAGCTATTGATCACCGTAAGGGGCGTCTTCAATTCATGAGAAGCATCGGATACAAACTGCTGCTGCTTTTCATAGTTTTCTTCCAGTAACCGAATCATATGGTTAAAAGTCCGCCCCATATCAGATAGCTCGTCCTTTGCCTTCTCATCCACTTCAATTCGCTTAAACTTTTGCTCCTCGCGAATTTGATTCATCGTTGCTACAAGCGCATCAATCGGACGCAGTAGAAACTTGCCTAACGACTGGGCAGCGAGAAACGACGGAATTAAAATCACAATCGACGCCACAATCAAGATGAGTCTCAGTGTCCCTAACGTTTCCTCATAAAGCGTCATGGGCTCAATCATCTCAAGCGATGCGACCGTCCCATTCGTCCAGACGACCGGCACACGCGCAACCGCGTACTCTCTATCATCAACCGACGCAGTAGTCGTCTGCTCGCCACCCACCGGAGTCGTCTGGATCGCCTGCAGCTCCTGATTCTCGGACGCAACTGACACCAATACCTCCCCTTCTTGGTTAACCACGCGTACCATTCCCTCTCCAGCAACGTAGGCACGTAGGTAGCCGGCGGCATCGAAGTCAGGTGAGCTTGGCCGTACGGCCTCTACAACGGACCGTGCTTGGCTCAACGTTCGGTTAAGCTCCCCACTTAACATACTTTGTTGAAACACAAAGTAGATGGATACATTAACAACAACTAAAATTAACATCAGCATCCCAGTAGAAAAAAGGGTTATCCGACGTGACAGCTTCATGCTGTAGGCTCCTTCATCACATAGCCAACGCCTCTCACTGTCTGAATATACGCTTCCTCAAATGGCTTATCTATCTTTTGTCGAAGGTATCGGATATACACATCCACCACATTTGTTTCGCCAATATAATCAAATCCCCACACACGATCCAAGAGCTGCTCGCGCGTTAAGACGCGCTGTTTATTCTGGATCAAATACACAAGCAGATCAAACTCTCTTGGAGTTAAGTCTATTGCTTGCTCTTCGCGCTTCACTTCGTGACGATCGACGTTGACTTCAATATCCATGAAGGTTAATAACTCATCCTTTGGCTCTTCTTCTACAGGCTTTTGCGTCAGCTGACTACGTCTTACTAGTACACGAATGCGCGCCAATAACTCTTCGATCTCAAAAGGCTTTGTCATATAATCATCGGCCCCTTGATCAAGACCAGTTACTTTATCGACAATGGCATCCCTCGCCGTCAGCATCAATACTGGCGTCGTATTCTCCTCACGGCGAATACGTCTAAGAAGCTCCATACCACTAAGTCCTGGAAGCATGACGTCTAGAATAAAGAGGTGGAACTGTTGGTCTTTATCGGTCATGAGTTGCCATGCTTCGAGTCCGTCGTGGACGGTTGTCACTTGGTAGCCTTCGTATTCGAGCTCTAGTTTTACAACTCGTGCAATATTCACTTCGTCTTCTACGACTAAAATTGACATATTCTCCATTGTGTTCACCTACTTCGTGAAAGTGTCTTTATTATAGTTGGCTTTTTGGTGGTTGTATAGTCTTGGTGCTTTTGTAAAGCTCTTCGAGCTTCAATTGCTTAAATGCCAAACAGTTTAAATCTGCACTCCGAGCTGTCAGCCCTCCAGACACTCTACGACATCCATAGGGCCGGTCTTTGAGCTTCCTCGTCGGCAGGACTCGACTGTCGTCTCCTCCTAAGCGCCTCCTGTGGGATCTCAAAGACCTCTTTCCCCTATGGATTGTCTTCGAATGTCCTCCGGGTCTGCCAGCTCTCTGTTTGATTTAAAGAGTTCGATAGATAAAAAGCTTTAGTTCATAGATGTTTGGTTAATCAGAGGTAACTGTAATCAAATTGGAGAGGTTGGTGCTCAAATGAATGGCTGTGGTGCAAAATTCAGGTTGGTTTGTGCTAAAAAGCGAGCATGTTGTGCAAAAATGTAAATGAAATAGGAGATTAAAGTTCACCTCGAGTGGACAGTCTTTGTAGAGAAGACACCTTTAAATTAGAAAGCTATTTAGAATGCTAAAGTGAATTATTTAGTAATAGCAAAAGTTTGGTTATGGTCTTGAACAAAGCATTCTAAATTAATTGTTACCTTTTCAATTTGAAGCTCAAGAGGAGGCAGACTCAGAGAATGCCCGAAGACAATTAGTAGGAATAGGCAAGGACTAAGACCACGCAGAAGGGCGCTTAGAAGGAGACTACAGTCGACTTCTGCCCGACGAGTAGGCATAGACACTGACCCTACTAATGTCGTAGGGCGTTCGGAGAGCTGACTCCTCGAACCCTCATCATTTAGCAGAACTGAATGAAGCTAGTTAGCACTTTAGCAACTCAAGCTCGAAGAGCTGCATCCAATTAGTTAGCACTTAAGCAATCACGCTCTTAGCCCTTTTTAATCCATAAAAAAAGAGGAACGATGTCGTGTAAACACCGTTCCCCTTTGGTTCTCCGGAGCGTAGGCTGGAGTCTCCTAGAGGAGCACTTTCGCGTAGTGAAAATCCTTTTAACCGGCCACTGGACGGCTAAAATAGTTGAACAAGCTCCTCTGGAAAGCGCCAGCCGAGAGCGCAGGAGAACCGAAGGTTTTAGAATTTGAACTACATTATTAAGTAGCTTTTCCTCTACTGAGCCTTCTTGGCAAACGCCATATAAATCGACGGTACTAAAATGACAGTCAATACAGCCGAGAACATTAAACCTGCAATAATCGAAATCGCAAGTGGTACAAACAGCACGTCTCCACTAAATGCAACCGGGATTAAGGCTGCAATAGCCGTTAATGCCGTTAATAGGATTGGACGAAGTCGAACACGTCCTGCTTCGATAACTGCATCCTCTAGCTCGTAACCATCCTTACGTCGTTGCTTGATGAACTCAAGTAGAACAACCGAGTTACGTACAACGATCCCAGCTAAGGAGACGATACCCATCAAGGCGGTAAATCCTAGCCCCGTCTGAGTAATAAATAAACCGACTATCGCTCCTGATGCGGCAATGTGCACCGTAATCAAGATTAAGAAAGGAATCGTTAATGAGTAGAATTGGATCGCAAACAAAATATAAATTAAGAAGACAACAAAGATAAAGAGAATCGCAAGCTCAATAATAAAGTCGGAGCGCGCCTCCGTCTCTCCACCTAAACTTACCGTGTAGTCTTCGGAAATCTCGCTTGATACGCGGTCAGTAATTTCCTCAATGTTTGCTTCAAGCTCCGCTGCGTCTCCTTCTCCAGGGAAGACACGAACGACGACTGTACGCACGCCGTCTTCACGAAGAATTTGTGGAATCTCTTCTGTTTCTACTGGGTCCACAAGCTCTTCAAGTGTCACAATTTCTGGTGGACCTTCTGCTTGCGCTTGGCTAGGAATCTCAATCTGTGACAGGTCTAGCTCCTCACCCGCTTCGATTCGATCAAGTGTTAGCTGTAGATCAACCGATTCTTCGGCCGTTTGGAAGGTCATAAACGGAATGCCCTCTGTACGAAGACCAATCTGCTCACTAATGTCTGCTAGCGTCAACTGATTTTCCTCAAGAGCAGGACGGTTTGGCTCATAGACAATTGTCGGACGAAGCTGCCCGATATCATCACGAACTGTGCCGCTCTCTGGCAAGTCACCAATCTCAGACTGGAGCTCATTACTGATAGAGACAAGCTCCTCAATGTCCGGCCCCTGAAGTGTAATCGCGATCGGTGCACCGACTGGAGGTCCCGCCTCAATCGTCGAAAGCTCGACAACCGCATCCGGGTATTCCTCTTGAAGAGGACTCGTCCAACGATCGATCGTCTCCTCCGCCGACTGACTCTCGCGATCCACACGTAGCAAAATGCTACCCGTCGTCTCACCCGGGTTCTCTAGGCCATCCCCAAAGATCGGCGGCAGCCCACCGCCAGCATACACCGAGCTCTCATACACGAACTCATCTTGAGAAACCACGAAATCACGCATTGAAAGCAACGTCTGCTCCGTCTCGGCTATCGGAGTCCCCGCGGGTAACGTGACATCGATTGTTACTTCATCACGATCCGTGCTCGGGAAAAACTCCACCGGAATAAATGGAATGAGCGCATAAAAACTAAATGTTAACGCAAGACCAGCGATCGATACCTTCCACGGATTTTTGACTACCTTTCGTAGCACCGTGTGGCTGTACCAATCTGCAAGTGAATTAAATTGTTTACCAACAAGACCATCAGAATTTCCTCGACGCTTCTTCCCTTTCTTTCTCACCTGCTTCTTTCTTCTCCAAGTAAGGAAAATAGGAACGAACGTAAGTGCAATGATCGTTGATGCAATAATTGTTGAAATTAGCACGGTTGGTAAAGCACGAATAAAGTCCCCGTTGCCGCCTGAAATAAATACAAGTGGTAGGAAAGTAAACACAATCGCTAAGGTCGAAGTGATAATAGAAACACGCACTTCACGGCTACCTTCTAAAGCACCCTCGACTGGATTCATCCCTTCGCGATATTTATTGCGGATATTATCGCCTACTACAATGGCGTCATCAACCAAAATACCAAGTGCTATAATTAGTCCAATAATGGAAATTTGGTTTAAATCAACGCTTAAAAACGGTAGTGGGATTAACCCGATTAAAACTGACGACGGAATTGCTAAAGCGACGATTGCCGCTGACGAAATATTTAACCCTAATAGCGTTACGACGATAACCGACAGCACCGCAAGTCCAAAGGATAGAGACAGGTCTCCGATTACCTTTGTTACAATTGTTTCCTGCGTATAGAAGAGATCTAACGTGAACTCCTCAGGTAAATCTGTCGCGAGCGTCTGCATCCGCTCATCGACGCGATTGCCAAGGGCCGGAATATTCTCTCCAGGACCTGGGAAAATCGTGAAAGATAACGCTGGTGTGTCTTCAAACGTGACAATATCCTCAGGTGTCTCATTCTCAAGCTCTACAGTCGCAATGTCCTGCAAGTAAATAGAGTCTCCCTCTGGATTTAGCCCAATAAAGATATCTTCAATCTCTTCTGACGAAGCGAGCGTGGATAGCTCAAGCTGCACGTTTTGATTGGAAACCTCCTGCACACCTAGTGGCTGCGTTGCAAGCTCCCCTTCAATCCCATTAAAGACGTCAGGGATCTGCAGACCATTTCCAAACAGCTCTTCTGAATCGATATTGATCAATAGTCGCTGATCTGGGAATCCTTTCACGTCCGTTCGATCAACGCCAGGAATCGACTCAATTTCCTCCTGCCACTCGGCGATCTCGTCGCGGAGCTCGTATAGGTCGTCATGGCTATCCCCTAAAATATGATAGCTAGATAACCCACCTAATGCAGACGCCTGCGATACTTCAGGAGTAAGCGCTGCGTCTGGCAAGCTCCCAGACGTTTGTGTGACAGCTTGTTGGACCTCTGTAAACACTCGTGCTGAGTCAACACCATCCTCAAGCTCTAAGACAATGTTAGAAAATCCGGACGTCGAGACCGAATTGATTGCACTAATTCCTTCTATAGAATCGATCGCATTCTCAATAGGTACCGTTACCTGTTGCTCTACTTCTTCAGGAGCTCCACCTGGGTACGGTGTTGAAATCGTCCCTATATCAAATGTGAATTCAGGTATTTCGCGTTGTGGGAGCTGGAATAATGTTAAAGCTCCTACAATAGTCAAGATAAGCACAAACATCATCGTGATTTTTGGTCGCTTGATGACTGTATCAAACATGGTGATTCCCCCTCTTCATCTTCGTGACACTTGTGTCATTTTAATGCAAAAATATTATGCCTTAAGCCCTTGCATTAAGACATTAAAAACGTCGTTCGTCCATTCATCTTCGGAACGATTTGCGACTGGTACTTGAACAGTACTCATAATGATCGATACTAACGTTCCAAGCTGAACGTCCTGACGGATATTCCCTTTTCGTTGTTCTTCCTTTACCACTCCTTCTATCTTGTTACGCAGTTCTTCAAGCATAATAAACATTCGCTTCGCATTTTGTTCCACTTTCGGCGATGCTTTACGATCAATGTATGGCATGATTTGTAGCATTTGATGCATATTCGCATACTTTGCCCAAAGTCCCATCATTGCTCGTATCGGCTCCTCATGCTCGTGTACCGTATCCATTTTTGTTACTACCTGCTGGAGCATATGTAGCATAAAGTCTGTAACTAGCTCCTCTTTATTCGTGTAGTAATTATAAATGGTACTTCTAGCGACACCTAATTTCTCCGAAAGCGACTTGAAGTGAAATCCTGCATAGCCCGATTCTAAAATAAGCTCCTCCGTTGCAGTAAATATTTGAAGCTGATCAATTGTCTTATGTCGAGCCATGTCACCCAGTCCCCTTCTGGTGAATTTCTGCATATAGGTGTCTCTTCTCGGAAGATACCCCTATTCGGCAAAACTCTAACCTGTTTTTTAGTGTATACAAAAAATAAATTTTATTCTCTTTTTTTGCTCATCTCGGAAAAAAGTATTTATATATGTCCTATTATATTGTGCCTATTTTAAACCTGTTTGGCAAGAGTCATTTAGTCCTGATGAAAAGGTGAATTTATCTCCATCCTCCCCTTCCCGTTACCCCGCTAAATTAATAAAGCAAAATCATGCAGAGATGTTGCTTTAATCCGACTTACATGCTATGTTTTTTCTGTTAATCAATTCATGAAACAGGGGGATTTATTTAAATGAAACGACTATTACAGGCTAGCTCCGTTACCGCTGCTGCGCTCATGCTTGCGGCGTGTGGCTCAGATAACGACACAAACACGAACGATAACACGGCAGGTACAGACGATGCGGCATCTGCTGCTGAAGAAAGATGGAACGATATTCAAGAAGAAGGCGTTCTAGAAATCGCCACTTCCGGAACGCTCTTCCCAACTTCATACCGCGAAGAAGGCACCAATGAATTGACTGGATTTGAAGTTGAAATTGCTCGTGAAGCAGCGAGCAGACTCGATTTAGAAGTCGAGTTTACAGAGATGGGCTTTGACGGCATGCTTACATCCATTCAAAGCGGACAAGTAGACCTTGCTGTAAACGATATCGACATTAATGCACAGCGCGAACAGAGCTTTCTCTTCACAGAGCCGTATAAATTTTCTTATGGTAGCTTGATTGTACGCCCGGATGATCTCTCAGGAATTGAGTCATTAGAAGATCTAGAAGGAAAGCGCCACGGTGGAGCTGCAACAACGATCTACATGCAGATCTCCGAGTTCTACGGAGCGGAAGGCGTAACGTATGAGAACGTGACAAACGATACGTACCTTCGTGACATCGAAAACGGCCGTCTTGATACGGTCATGAATGACTTCTATCTTCAGTCGCTCGCAATCGAAGCGCTGCCTGAGATCGATGTTATCATTCACCCAGACTTATTCTACTACCCAAACAACCAAGCAATGATTATGAATCAAGAAAACACGGTGCTTCGTGATAACTTAAACGATGTACTTGCAGAAATGCTTGAAGACGGCACGATTACGGAGCTTTCTGAGCAATTCTTCGGTGGCCAAGATGTTTCCCAAGAGCCAGATATCGAATTTGATGATGATGGCGTAACATTCCCATTTGAGGAAGGTGCCGAAGAAGAAGGCGCGGAAAACGAAGAAGCAACAGAGAACGAATAAGGAAGGAGCTTTTCCATGCGTGACGTTCAGTGGGAGCACATTTTTGACCTACAGCTTGCGATCGATTCGCTTCCATACGTATTATCCGGACTCGGTCTCACCCTACTGATTTCACTCGTCAGCATGGGCTTTGGCCTTATCATCGGATTACTATTAGCCATCGCGAGGGCTTCTGATTATGCTCTGCTACGATGGCCTGCTAGAGTGTACATTTCATTTATGCGAGGTGTACCAATCCTAATCATCTTGTTTTTACTCTATTTTGGATTCCCTTTTATCGGAATTCAGTTTGAAGCAGTTACCGCTGCAATCATCGGCTTTAGTTTAAATAGCGCTGCCTACATGGCGGAGATCAATCGCTCGGCCATTAGCGCGATTCCAAAGGGACAGTGGGAGTCAGCACGCTCACTTGGCTTCTCCTATTGGCTCATGATGCGTCGCATTATTTTGCCACAGGCGTCTCGCATTGCTGTACCGCCGCTGACAAACGTGCTCTTAGACTTAATTAAGGCGTCCTCATTAGCTGCTATGATAACCGTTCCAGAGATTTTTCAGCTCTCACGAATAGTTGCCGGACGCGAAATGGATTATATGACCATGTTCATCTTAGTCGCCTTAATCTATTGGGCCGTATGCTCAGCCATGACTGTTTTACAAAACTATTTAGAAAAGCGTTACGAACGGTATGGGCAAAGCTAAGTGATTTTGGATATAAAAAAGGCGCCGATGTGAGTGAATCGGCGCCTTTTTTTGTTTTGGGTATTTGGGTTGAGGTGGTGCCGGTGGGGAGCGCGGTTCGGTTTTTAACTTGCGCGGTTTTTTCGCTTGTACGCAGTCCAGGCATAGTTTCGCGCGATCAACCCTCTTACTTACGCGATTCCACCTTCAACCTAAGCAGTCCGCCCTTCAACTTGCTCAGTTTTCCCACTTGTACGAGTCCAGGCATAGTTTCGCGCGATCAACCCTCTTACTTACGCGATTCCGCCTTCAACCTACGCAGTCCGCCCTTCAACTTGCGCAGTTTTCCCACTTGTACGCAGTCCACCCTCATTTTCGCGTGGTCTTTACACCACAAACTCACACCAACAAACCTCAGTCCCTAAATCCCCCATCCGAATGGATCGTCTGACCAGTTATCCATTGCGCATCGTCGCTCACAAGGAACCCTACTAGTCTAGCAGCATCCTGCGGAACTCCCAGTCTACCGCTTGGAAACAGCGGCGTGAGCGCATCCTTCACTTGCTCATCCATCCAACCTGTATCGGTCGGCCCAGGATCCACACTATTAATCGTAATACCGCGCTTCATCAAGACCGTTGCAAGTGTATGCGTGAGTGTCTCCGAAGTTGATTTTGTCAGGACATAAGATAGCTCATCGGGCATACGACCTCCTTGATTCCAGCCTGTTGCTATATTAATAATGCGCCCATTTCCATTCTCAAACTGCTTCACAAATGCCTGCGTAAGAAGTGTAACAGCACGAGTATTGATCGCGTAGTGCTCATCTAATGCCTCAGCGGTGATAGAGTCTATCGAATCGTTCACCGATACGCACGCATTGTTGATCAGTGCAGTTGCCGGAGCCCCAAACACATTCGATACCTCAGCAAAGATTTTTTTAATGTTAGAAACTTGAGTCAAATCTGCTTCCATCATGGACGCTCGTTGCCCGAGCTCTTCAATATCTTGTAAAATTGCTGACGGACCATCTTCATCCATGCCATAGCTCATTTGATCATCATACGGTCTGTAATACGTTAAAAAAATGTCATAACCTCGTCTTGCAAGCTCCAAACAAATAGCAGCTCCAAGTCCTTCTCTACGACTAACTCCTGTAACTACAGCTATTTTTGCCATTTTCATATTCACCTCTACTAGTTTTCATGTTTCTAAAAAAGACGGACCTAGAGAAGTACACTCTAAACCCGTCTATCTTTTAAGATAATGCTGAAGTAAGTGGTGGGACAATTTGTTTTTTACGAGACACAACGCCTTCTAAAAGCGCTTCGTGATCGTCGACTTTTACGCCAAACGCCGTTTCCACAGCAGACTCATGCTCGCCAGTTGATAATAAAACGGAGTCATTAGAAAGAATGTCCGTAACTGCAAGTACAAATAGGCCATATCCTTTCTCTTGTACCTCACTTGCCATAGAAGAAAGTACTTCCGTTTTTCTTCCGAGAACGTCATTGGCATCTACCACGTTCACTTGCGCAATTTTGACCACGTGTTCACCCATTGTGAATTCTTTTGCATCCATCGTAAGAATTTGATCGACCGTCGCTTCACTCATGTTAGCTCCAGCTTTAAGTAGGTCAAGACCATACGTATCTAGGTCGATTCCAGCAATTGTTGCTAAATCCTTCCCGGCTTCGATATCCTGCTCCGTGCACGTAGGGGACTTGAACAATAGCGTATCAGACACAATAGCCGAAACCATCAGTCCAGCCATTTCACGTGAAATCTCCACCCCGTTTTCTTTATAAAGCTTGCGTAAGATCGTCGCCGTACAGCCGACAGGCTCCGCGCGATAATATAGTGGCGCTTCTGTCTGGAAATTTGCAATGCGGTGGTGATCGATGACCTCAAGCACCTGCACTTCATCAATATCAACAGCGCTTTGCTGGCGCTCATTGTGATCAACTAGGATAACCTGATCCACTTCACTTGCTACCTTCTCGACAAGTCGAGGTGCTTCTACCCCAAATGCGTCAAGGGCAAATTGCGTTTCTTCTGAAACCTCTCCAAGTCGGACCGCTTCCACATCTTGTCCGAGTTTTTGCTTTAAGTCTGCATACACTAATGCAGATGTAATGGTATCTGTATCGGGATTTTGGTGACCAAACACTAGCACTTTGCTCATTAATAAGACACTCCTCTATTAAGTCATTTCACATGCCCTATTCTACCACTATATTGCTTTACCTGTCATCGGGTGGTGGTACGAATATAAGTGTTATATGTCACTAATATTGCTTGTTTTAGAAAACAAGTTTATACTTACTATTAGTAAGTATATCTTTTACTATTTCAGGAGGTTCATATGAAAACATTTCACGCTCCGCCAGCAACGTTCATTCACGCTGTGACGTTAAAAGTAACTGATTTACGACGTTCTTTAGATTTTTATACGGACATCATGGGGTTTTCTATTTTAGAAGAGAGTGAAGCAACTGCCACATTAACGGTAGATGGAGTAAATCCGATAGTCACTTTAGTAGCTCCTGAGAATGTAACCAAAAGGCAGCCAAACACTACCGGTCTTTATCACATAGCGTATCTGTTACCAGACAGAGCCTCGGTCGGACGATTACTTACACATATCGCTGATAAAAAATATCCATTACAAGGGGCTTCGGACCATGAGGTGAGTGAAGCTGTGTACTTAGCTGATCCAGATGGCAACGGCATTGAGTTTTATGCGGACCGCGATCCTGCTAAATGGGAATGGCAGGATGGACAAATCGTTATGGGAACTAATCGCTTAGATGTCGAAGATATCTTGCAGGAAGCAGGTAGTGAGCCTTTTGATAAACTGCCTTCTAACACGATTATTGGACACGTGCATCTTCAGGTTGCTAATTTAGAAGAAGCAGAACAATTTTACCGAATGGTTGGTTTTGAGGTTGTAACGAGATACGGCGACTCTGCCGCTTTCTTATCAACAGCATCTTACCATCATCACATCGGACTAAATACGTGGGCAGGTACTGATGCGACCATTCCACCATCTAATGCGACCGGGCTTGCTCATATCGAAATAGCTTTCCCTAACGAAGAGGCCCTCATGGAAGTGTATACGATGGGAGAGGAAATGGAGAATCAATCTATCGTCGATCCCGGTGGCACGAGAATAAAGCTGAACCTGGCGAAGTAGAAAGGTACGGTAATGTTAAAAAAGTGTTCTTTTTTCAAGAAAAGGCTGGGACAAATTGTCTCAGCCTTTTCTTTGTGAAAAGACGTCGTGTGGTTTATGGGGAATCGTTGCTCGATTTTCCATTTGTGGGTTTCAATTATCCGGAATTGCATCTAGATTATCCGTTCGAAGCCCTCTATTAACTGGAATCGCTACTTCATTATCCGTTCGCGGCACTCCATTATCCGAGAACGCTACTTCATTATCCGTTTGCGGCCTTCCATTATCCGAAAACGCTACTTCATTATCCGTTCGTGGCACTCCATTATCCGGAATCGCTACTTCATTATCCGTTCGCGGGCCTCCATTATCCGGAATCGCTACTTCATTAACCGTTCCCGACCTCACATTAACCAGAATCTCACCTTAATTACCCTGGTCACCGACATCGCCTCCTTTACCATCAACTATTCTTTTTCAATCGCCTTGTACAAGATACTCACCGCAAAATGGCAATATTTTCAACGCATTCTTTTAGATTAAGTGCTCATAATACAACGTGTACGTATATATAATGTACAACTTTTGGACTATCTAGTCAGAATAAATAGGAAAATAGATGTTTTTATTTTTACACCCGAGGGTATAAAACGTAATAGTGCCAAGGGTTTTGTCTAGGACAAAATTCGACACAAAAAAATTATTAGATTAATCAGGTTTTTATTTTTGCCTTTTCGGCTAAACAAGTTGTACAATCGTTGTGCATAAGTAATACACCTATGTATAACGAGTGCATAATAAAATTTAGGGAGATGATTGGTTTGAAAAATTTTAAGTGGTTAGTTGCTAGTCTCGTGTTCATTTTAACGTTTGGCACTATTGCTACAGGCGCTTTTGCACATGATCACGTTGATGGCGAAAATGCAATGGTACGAGTTTTTCATGCTTCCCCTGATGCACCAGCAGTAGACGTATATGTAAATGGTGAGGCAGCTGTTGAAGGTGCAGCATTTAAAGACATTACTGATTACTTAGAATTACCTGCTGGCGATCACGATGTCGCGATTTTCCCAGCTGGTGAAGGTGGCGAGGGTGACCCTGTCATTGAACAAACATTAACAGTAGAAGCAGGAATGTTTTACACAGTGGCTGCTACTAACACATTAGAAAACTTAACTTTAGAAGCTTTTGGCGATGATAATATGGTAGGCGAAGGAATGACAAAGGTACGTGTAGGACACGTAAACCCAGGTGCTCCTGCGGTTGACGTTGGTTTAGTAGGTGGCGACTCTTTATTTGAAGGTGCGGAATTCTTTGCTGTTACAGATTATCTTGAGTTAGACCCAGCGACTTACGATCTTGAAATTCGTGCAGCTGGAACAACTGACCAAGTATTAGACCTTTCTGGTACAGCTTTAGAAGCTAACATGGTTTACTCTGTATACGCTGTAGGTGCTGACGTAGATTCATTAGAAGTAGTTGTTGTTGCTGACGAAGCACACGCAATGCCTTCTGACATGCCACAAACTGGTATGGGTGGAGCTTCTGCACAGTCTAACTCTACTCTTCCATTACTACTAGTACTAGCTGGTGGTGTGGTAGCAGCGGTTATTTTTCGTAAGAAGCTTGTCACTCAATAATTTCATAAACAAAAAACTGTTTTTACTAGCTCCTTTCCTTCTGCTTGCAGCTTGTGCAACAGAAGGAGAGGAAGCTTCTTTATCTCAAGATCAAGATACCGCTTCAAACGTTAGCACAGACATGGAAGAAGATGACCCCTCTTCCGATGTCTCGAATGATGCAAATGAGGTCTCTGTTTCAGAAGAAGATGTAGAGAATGAGTCAAATTCGGACTCTATTGATCAACAATCTGCTTCGAGTGAGGCAAACACTGAAAATGACTCCTCCTCGAACGTCGTCGAAGCCGAGCCTATCCGATCTGTTTTAGGTGGTACCTCTCGAGGAATTACGCCAACAAAGATTGAAATTCCAGCAATTAACGTGGATGCAGTCGTAGATGGCGTCGGGTTAGAGCCAGATGGCGCGATGTCTGTTCCTGATGATGGTGACACAGTTGGCTGGTTCAACCGCGGAGCCAAACCAGGAGCACAAGGTAATTCCGTATTAGCTGGGCACGTAGATGACTTAACAGGTCCGGCAATCTTCTTCGATTTAAAGGATCTAGAAGCTGGTGACGAAATTATTATTACCGGTGAAAACGGAGATGTCCTTACCTTTCAAGTAATGGGAAAGGAGTCATATCCATATGACGACGCCCCTATTGACCTTGTATTTGGTGGTACATCATCTCGTAATTTAAATTTAATCACATGTACTGGAGAATTTGACCGGAACGTAGGCACACACCGAGAACGATTAGTTGTGTTTACGGAATTAGTTGATGACTCCTCTGTTTAGTAAAATGAAAAAGACCTTCCCTTTTTTGGTAGTAAAGGGAAGGTCTTTTTTATTATGCTGCCGTAAATTTCTCACATAGTTCCGCGCATCGATAGCAAACCTCTGCACACCTTTTGCAATGATCATGGTCATGCTGATCGCACTCGTCTGCACACGCCTTACAGATCGTTGCACAAGCTTGAAGTAGCTCTTCCACAAACGGGGTATCTCGTGCAATGGCTCCTTCTACATACTGGCAAAAATCTGCACATTCTCGATCTAGTCGAATACAGTTGCGAACCATCTCTAGATTTTCTTCCTGCAAGCATTGATCAAAACAACGATTACTTACCTCCATGCATTCATGTAGAACGCTTAATAATTCTTGCTTTTGTCCGCTATCCATATGATCACTCCTCCTGTGTAATAATTGCCTTTGCCCGTTTAAGAAAACATGTAAACGTTTGAACTTCCAAATGACAGGGAAAAAGATGCATAAATTATTCATTAGGAGGAAGACAAATGCCTTGGTCAATGAACAATTATCCTAGCTCATGGAAGAATTTAAAGGATCTAGTTCGAAAAAAAGCCATCGATATTGGTAACGCCATGCTGACTGATGGATATAAAGAAGAAGACGTCATTCCAATTGCAACCGAACAGGCAAAGAAATGGTACGAAGACGCTTCAAAAGAAGAAAAGCAGGAGCTCGAAAACAAATCTACCCAAGATTTAACGTCTCATTCTAAAAACTCCAGCAGTAATCCCGAACTGAATGAGAAAGGTGTCCATGTTGTTTCTCACGATAGTGGTTGGGCGGTCCGCTCCTCCGATGCGAGTCGAGCGTCGGGTATTTTTGATAAGAAAAACGAAGCTATTGAGCGCGCGAAGGAGATCGCGAAGAATAAGGGCACATCCGTTGTGATTCATAAACGTGACGGGAGTATTCAGCAAAGCTATTCCTATTAATAGTGGTTATATTGAATAGAGGCATACCCAGATTGGGAATGCCTCTTTTGGTTAAAGAGGGTCGCGCATTTTTTTACTCTGCGCGGTCCGTGCTTTGACTCTCGAGGTTATCCTCTTCTTTTGCGCAAAGGTGAAATCCTCCTATATGGGCCTTCTTTCTTGCAGGGGTTGTGATGAGGAATTTAAATAGGAAGCGTTTTGCGTCAGTGAGCTATATGAACTTCACGCATAACAAAAAGTATCGTTTTTTATCAATTCCTAAATAACAAAAAAAAGCCCAAACACGTTCTATAACGTGCCCGGACTCACCTTCCTCTCTATTTAACCGACCATAACTCCTCTACTTCAACCTTCGGCAACAGACCCTCCGCCGCTGCTCTCACCAATAACGATTCCACTGCTTTTCGGCCAGTATCACCTAAGTCCATAGAGAACTCGTTGACATAAAGATCGATATGCTGACGAGCTACATCCGCTGACATCTCTTGTGCATACTCCATGATATAGTCGTTTGATTCACTTGGATTTTCGTAAGCATAGGAAAGGGAAGCTTTGATCCACTCCTCCAACTGCTTTGCGTCTACGTCTTTACGCGCAATAATTGCTCCGAGAGGGATTGGCGTGCCAGTATCCTGCTCCCACCAGTCGCCAAGGTCGACGAGCTTTGATAACCCATAATTCTGATACGTAAAACGAGCTTCATGAATAACAAGACCTGCATCAACTTCCCCACTTTGCACAGCAGGCATGATATCGTCAAATGACATCACGATAATCTCGCTCCCATGGTCTGGAACCTGTTGGCGCAACCATAGACGGAAGAGCAGGTAAGCAGTTGAACGATCGCTCGGTACCGCAATGCGCTTTCCTTTTAGGTCATCAAACGACTTCTCCCCATTTATTAGCACAAGAGGGCCACAGCCTCTACCTAGTGCACCGCCACAAGGAATCAATTGATAGTTATCTAACACCCACGGCAATGCCGCATACGAAATTTTCATCACTTCGGGACCCCGATTTTCAGCCGCCCAGTGATTCGTCTTATCAATATCTGCATACGTCACTTCCATCTTAGGTGCACCATCGACCTTCCCGTGCACGAGTGCATGGAAGATAAATGTATCATTTGGACATGGTGAAAAAGCTATCTTCATGAACTAAGCTCTCCCTTCATTACTTCTGCTACTTTTTTTAGTGACTGCAAGGCATGGTCTAATCGCCATGCACCTTTATCTCGTGGACCAACCATATTGGAGATTGTTCGAATTTCTAAAAAATCCACATCGAATAGCGATGCGGCTGTTGCAACGCCCGCTCCCTCCATTGCTTCAGCAGCTGGATCAAACCGCTTTGCTAACAAAACTTCCGTTTCTTCTGTTCCAGTTGCTGTCGACAAAGTAAGAATTGGTCCTATATGAGCTGGCACGGCTGCTTCGATCGCTTCTTTTAACGATTCCGCGTGAGTTGCTACTTCAAACCGCATCTTGCCGAACCCTAAATCCTCGACTGTTTTAAAGCCTTCCCCTGATTCTGCCCCTAGATCTGCGCTGATACTTTCACTTGCGACAACGCAGTCGCCTATCCTTGCACGTCCTTGGAATGCTCCAGCTACTCCCATGTTAATCACAAGATCATAACTTTTTTCCGCTAACAGCTTGGACGTTCTTGCTGCACTTTCCATCGGTCCAAAACCGCACAATTCGACATCTATGTGACGAAAATCGGATAAGCCTGTTAAAACCGCTTGTCTTTCTGCCTCTACAGCAGTCACAATTAATATGTTAGTCATTATTAAAAACCCCATTATTAAACATTTTGTTAATTAATTTGATTATTTACCACTTATGGATAAGGTCACACATTCTTTTATAATCATCGTAACTTTACCATACTACTCCATTAAACCGCAGTAGAAAGCCTTTTTTATCGATCCTGTGTAAAAAAGCGTTTTCCCATAAAGGATTAAGGGAATAGACAGACGAAACTTTTTCTCTTATAAATCGACAAATTCGTATATAATAGAAACAGTGTGAACTTTCGTAGGAGGTAAAGCATGAGCGAGTTACTTTATTTAAGCCTTCTCGCCGCAGTTGTCCTATTTATAGGCTATCGCGAGCGACAAAAACTGGATCGACATATCGACAAAATTCCGACCCGTATACTTGTAAACGGGGTTCGAGGAAAGTCGACTGTTACACGGCTGATCATGGGAATTCTCCGTGAGGACAACCAACGTGTAGCTGGTAAAACGACAGGTACCTCACCTCGTCTTTTTTATTGGGACAAAATTGAGGAAGAACCGATCACAAGAAGCCTTCAAGGTCCAAATATCTCTGAACAAAAAATCATGACGAAAAAGGTTGCGAGCCGTGGCGTTGATGCCTTCGTGACAGAATGTATGGCTGTTAATCCCGAATATCAGGATGTATTCGAAAAACGATTTGTTAAACCAAGTATTACAATTATAACAAACGTTGTCGAGGATCACTTAGATGTAATGGGTCCGACAATTGAGCAAATTGCAGAAGCATTCGCTCGTACCATTCCTAAAAACGGCTATGTGATCATGCCTAAAAACGATCATACCCGTTTTTTCAAAAAAGCAGCGGAAGCAAGAGGTTCTCAAGTGATCATTGCTGAAACAACTGGCATTGAGGAATCATACTTAAAAGAGTTTCCTTACATGATGTTTGCAGAGAATGCCGCAATCGGATTTGCCGTCGCGGACATTTTAGGAATTGATCGTACTGTTGCAAGACAAGGTATGCTCCGCGCACCTGTAGATCCTGGCGCAATGCGCGTCCATCAATTTGGCGAAGAAGGGCAAAAAACATTCTTCTTCAACGGATTTGCAGCAAACGATGCCACATCCACACTCAACATTTGGCAAAAGATCTTAGACACAAACTATCCTGCAACTAACCGAGTTGTCATGATGAATTGTCGAGATGATCGTGTTGACCGAACTATTCAGTTTGCTAAAGACGTGTTGCCTCATATGGAAATTGATACTCTTATTCTAACAGGTAAAAGCGTCAGTCCAATCCTAGATGCTCACGAAGAAGGTAAGCTTCAAGTAAAAGAGATCATCAACCTCGAGAAAAAGAATACTGGCGAAGTGATGCGCACGGTGCACACGCTGCCTGCAAGTAGTATCATCTATGGCATCGGTAATATCCATGGTGGCGGGCAAGAGATTGCCAATGCGATGGAGAAGCTTGATGAGACAGAAGCAAAACCTAAGCTGGATTTACCTAGCTTAAAACGACGCTCTAAAAAGCGCGTATTAGTTGAACAGCATTAATATGAGTAAGGGGCTGTCCTAAAAAGCTTCGTGGGACAGCCCCTCTACCCTGTAAACGTATAATAGATTTTATTCAGAGGAGCTGGCTAATTTGTTTGGTACGGATTTATATATTGCCATCGTTGTAGGCGTATTGCTCTCCCTTCTTTACGCCGAAAAAACCGGGATTGTTCCTGCAGGACTAGTTGTCCCAGGATACTTAGCACTTGTATTTGATCAATTGAATTACATCATTGTAGTAGCTGTTATCAGTTTACTTACATATTTAGTGGTCACACAAGTAATAGGAAGATTTACTGTTTTATATGGAAGAAGAAAATTCGCAGCGATGCTAACTGTCGGTGTGCTTTTAAAAATGGCCTTTGATTTCGGCTTCCCTCTCACCCCATTTGAAGCCTTCGAGCTCAGGGGAATTGGTGTCATCGTTCCAGGACTGATTGCCAATTCGATTCAAAAACAAGGTGTGTTACCAACCTTCTCAAGTACGTTTATCATCGCGTTTGCGACCTTTATTGTCATTACGGTGTACCACTTATTCTAAAATGCAGAGTCTAAAGTAGGTGAAATCAGTATGAACGACAAGTTAGATTTTAAAGATAGATTAAAACTAATGCAGGTAAACCATAAGAAAAAAGCACTGCCGCATTCTCTTATTGCCCTTGCAATTTTAGCTGTCCCTTTTTTGGGTCATAATATTTTTGCTAATTCTACCGTCCCAACTGATACTAGACCAGATGATGTGACGTATCGTATGTCCATGGTTGGCGATATGATGCTTGGTCGTCACGTAGCAGACGCCGCTAGACAAGCAAACGAACCAATCGACCGTGTGTTTAACTATGTAACGCCATTTTTTGAGGAATCTGATTATGTAACAGGCAACTTTGAGACGCCTATTATTGATGACAGCATTCCTGAGATTGAGGCAGAAATTGAAGACGCCGAGCTACACAATAAGGATATTCACTTATACGCAACCCCTGATGCAGGTGATGCACTAATCAATGCTGGGTTTGATTCGGTTACCCTTGCTAATAACCATATGCTTGATTACGGCGACCTTTCCTTACAGCAATCCCTCGACTATTTCCGCGATGCCGATATTGATATTATTGGTATGGGAGACGCAATGAATTTATCGGAAGAAGAAATTGCAGAAGGTGCGATCGATGCAGCTGGAGTTAAAACATTTGAGTTAGATGACGATACTCGAGTTGGGATTTTAGGCTTCACCGATGTTTTCGTCCAAGGTTTTAGCGCCCAGGACTTTGTTGGTGGTGTCTTTACACGCGAATACGCTGGTTTAGGTGAGCTACGTAATCGATTAATCGAAGCGAAGCTCCCTGAAGAAGAAGGCGGCCTAGGTGTCGACATTATGGTCGTCCATATTCACTGGGGCGATGAATATCAGATTGGGTCAAATGCCGAACAAGAAGAGCGAGCTCAATATCTAGCTAACTATGGGGTGGATATCGTAATCGGACATCACTCTCACGTATTAGAGCCTGTTACAATTTTAGAAGGTTTTGAAGGCAATCGTATGCTATCGATGAACAGCTTAGGTAACTTTGTCTTTGATCAAGGTTGGACACGTACGAAAGAATCCGTTATTGCTCAGCTTGACTTTTTAGACAATGGCTCTAAAGAGCTTTCCTTTGTCCCAATGTTTTTAAACCAGTCACAGCCACAAGAGACAGCCGGTATCATGAAGCCTTATCGAGACTTCCGTATTTTCCGCACGCTACGTAAAGAGCTCCCAAGAGAATTGTGGGAGGTTCGCGATGGTCGTCTTGTTATTGATTTAGATGCGGCCGGTATTTTAGAAGGAGTGGATGTCACGCCATGAATTACAGACCCTATTTAAAGCTTACGCACCTTGCTGCAGCAATCGTGTTTGTAGGTCTTGTTGCGTGGAATTTTTATTTCCAATCAGAGTTCGACCCGTTTAGAGAACCATACTCTGGTGCTGATTTTCAAGAAAGACAGGTAGCGTCCGTTGATGTCACTCCTGAAGCTTCTCCAGAAGAAAATAATGAAAATACGACGAACGTAAACAATGAACCCGAGCCCCAGTCCGCTGGTGTTTATGGAGTTAGTTCCGTTCACCCGTTAGCTGCTGAAGTTGGAATGAATATCATGGAAGAAGGCGGTAATGCTATTGATGCTGCAATTGCTGTTTCTTTCATGCTAAATGTTGTTGAGCCTTATGGATCTGGTATTGGTGGAGGTGGATTAATGCTTGTCCACGATCCTGAAGAGGGTCCATTAAGCTATGACTATCGAGAAGCCGCTGCTGAAAGTGGCGCATGGCCAGAGCGTGGTATTGCTGTTCCTGGCTTAGTCCGAGGCATGGAGCGCATTCATGAGGAACACGCCAACTTAGACTGGGCTACTTTAATACAGCCTGCTATTGATGTTGCACGAGAAGGCTTTCAGGTGGGTGCTATCTTTAATCAGCAAACTGGTAATGCCGTACGTTACTTAGCAATGACAGACGCGGAGCGAGAGATTTTCTTCCCAGGCGGTCAAGCATTAAATGTGAATGACACGCTCGTACAAGAGGATTTAGCTCAAACGCTAGAAATCATTCGAGATCAGGGAGCTGACGGATTCTATGAGGGTCCGATTGCAGACATGCTATCGTCTGAGCTTGCGTTCACTAGCGAAGATCTTGCAGCCTATGAAGCACAGTCTGTCGAACCAGTGTCCGCCCAAGTTGGCGAGCAAACAATTTATGGAGGTCCATCTCCATCATCTGGTACAGTGGTGGTTCAAGCCCTGCAAATGGCAGAGCAAATTGACTTATCTCAAGCCTTCCCTGAAGTTGAATTCCCAGAGGGAGTTACGGTAGGGAGCTTAATTAATTATCCGGAATTACAGCATATTTATATGCACATCATTAATGAAATTTCAAAAGTGACATACTCAAGCAGACTTGATACACTTGGTGATCCAGCATTTGATGAGATTGATCACAGTGAATTTACAAATGATGCATATATCGATGAGCTTGTTTCACAAATTTCATTAAATGAGATTTCAGATGCAGATGTAGAGTTATTTGATTCTCCAGCTGAAGAAGCTGATTCTAGACATACAACGCATTTTGTTATTGTTGATGATGAAGGTCGCATGGTTTCTGCAACGCACTCGTTAGGAGAATTCTTCGGTTCAGGTATTTATAAAAATGGGTTCTTCTTAAATAACCAACTGAATAACTTCAGTGAAAATGACGAGTCGATAAACCGCTACGAGCCAGGTAAACGTCCACGAACCTTTGTTGCTCCGATGATTTTTGAAGAGCAAGGAAAGCCTGTATTAGGGCTAGGATCTCCTGGTGGACGTCGAATTCCAGCGATGGTATTCCAAACAATTATGCAATATAATCACGGCTTTAACGATGAAGGTGATCCATTTACGCTTCAAGAAGCAATTGAAGCACCTCGTTTTTATAACGAGGATGAAGTAGTGTATACGGAGACAGAGCTATCACCAGAAGCCGCACAGCAGCTTCGTAGTATGAACTATTCCGTTGTTACACACACCTCCCCACTCTTCTATGGTGGTATTCAAGGTTTAGGACTCGTCCTAAACGAAGACGGCCAAGTTGAGAGTATGTACGGTGGAGGCGACGCACGTCGAAACGGAGCATGGCAAATTGGAAGTGCAGATTAAGACTGTTTATACGGTCTAAGGAAGCATCACATGTCTAAGCATTCTTTGCGAAGACATGTGATGCTTTTTTTATGTCCAACTATCAGGCGTTTTCGTCAGATAGGTCTTCATGTGTGCCTAGTAACTGTACTTAGTATCCATCACCTCGATCTTTATAAAAAGCTAGTTAAATCAACTACCTGCCAACAAAATGAACTCTCCGCTTTTAACAAAAAACGATCCTCAGAAATAACCTTTTTATCATTTCTTAAACAAGAACAAAATCAAAAGCCACTACCCGCGGGCAGTGGCTACATGTTGTTTATTCTTCAGGTAAAAAGTATCTGTTTACGGCTTCTCCTACTTCAATTCCCGAGAGGATCGCACTCTCTACTCGTGTGCGTCCACTTGAGTCATCAGATCGAAGGAAGCTGTCACCAGCAATATATAAGGGAGCTCCTTTAATAAGCTCCATATACGGCTCGTCAAGCTTCGAAATAGCCTCGGCATAGCGCCATCTCTTTAACTGTGCTGACACCACCTCAGGTAGCTCTAATTTCGCAACCTGTTCTTCTATCATTTGCATCACGTTAGTGTCCTCCCAATCAAAGCGCTTATCTGACCATTCTCCTGTCATATAAACGGAAAGAAGCGGTGTATCAGAAATGCCCTTTTGATCGTTCGCAATCACTTTATCAATGCCTTCAGGTAAGTCACTATCTAAGATGCCACTGTCCCCAACTGTAAAAGGCTCTTCTAGTTCAAATAGACCGACAAAACAGCTGTGAAAAGCAGATGTTCGGAGTACGTCTGCCACTTCGTCGTCTAGAACATCTACGCTATTTTCTAGAAGCTCAAGGGCTTGAGGCACTGGCGCTGTCATGATCATGGCATCGCACATGTATAGCTCGCCATTATCAGTTCCGATTGTCACGCCGCCCTTCGCATCGTATTCGGCATGGACAACTCGCTCATCGAGTATCACCTGTAAGTCTTGGCTAAGGTCCTTTGCAAGACCATTCATTCCGTTCGGCGCCATGTACCTTGGATGATCGTCGCCGAACCATCTACGCACAATCCCTTGCTTCTCCCAATCCTCAACGAGGGACTGTAGCGTCGTCGAACGTACGGTAAAGAATTGCGCACCGTGATCCGCGCGCCCTCCGTTAATACGTCGTGTCGCAAGTCTTCCACCAACACTTCGACTCTTTTCTATAATAAGCGGCTCATGGCCAAGTTCTTGTAATACTCGTGCGGCAAAAATGCCTGTCAATCCACCGCCAATAATTGCTACCTGCATCGACAAAACCACCTTCCTACGCATTGTGATTCCCTTATTGTAGACTCTTACTCTACAAAAATCACTTCAAATGCCTTTTTTACAGAAAAAAAAGAGACTACCCTCTGAATAAGAGGATAATCTCTTTCTTAAATAACTTAGAATGTTGTACCTAACTCTTTTGCATTCTTTAGCGCAGCTTCTTTAATTTCAGCTGCTTTGTCTGGCATTGCATTGTGCCCTTCGATGAATAGCGTCTCAAGTGTTGGAACGCCGAAGAATGCCATAATTGTCTCAATGAAACGGTGACCCATTTCCATTCCTGCAGCAGGGCCTTCGGAATAAACGCCTCCACGCGCTTGAATGTGTAGCGCTTTTTTGTCTGTTAATAGACCAATTGGTCCTTCTTCTGTGTACTTAAACGCCTTACCAGCAACAGCTACAGCGTCAAGATACGCCTTCATTACTGGTGGGAAGGAGAAGTTCCAGAGTGGTGTTACGAAGACATATTTGTCTGCTCCGTTAAACTGCTCGCTTAATTCGTTTAAACGACCAACTTTCTTCTGCTCGTCTTCTGTTAGTTCTGCAAAGTTCTTTCCTTCGCCAAGCTTGCCCCAACCGCTGAATACATCTGCATCTACAAATGGAATATACTCCTTAAATAGGTCGATGTGAACAATCTCGTCAGACGGGTTTGTTGCTTTGTAGCTATTTAAAAATTCGTTACCTGCAGCTAGGCTGTAGGAAGCTTCTTCTGTTAATGGGTGTGCCGTGATATATAATACTTTAGCCATTTTACATAATCACCTTTCTGTGAGAAAAATTTGTGTACGTGCTTGTTTGTGATTAATTGAGCGAACTAAAAGTTCAACAGTTACGAATTATAATGTACTCTCTATTAGTTAGCAAGTGGTTATACGTAATTTAGTGAGAAAGTAAGAGGATATTGCCAAATTTGAGCATAAAAATAGCGATGCTTCCTGGAAGCATCGCTTTCATATGTTATTTTTGATAAGGATTAACTGAAATATTTTTACGTACATCAGCCGTCACCTTTGGCGTAACGGGGTAAGGCGGTAAAATCACATGCGCAGCCGGATTCCCGACTCCTGTATAATATGGTGGGTTTTTTACCATTGACAGCGCCTCCATCCTATATAATGTAAATATAGTATATCGTATATCAGGGTGAATGAACAGTCATTTTTACATGTTTTTTGAGATTTAGTAGGATTGTGTTCACGCAGGAGGCATTTTGTTAGTAAGGAGAGCTTGGGAGGGGTAGTTGGGGGTGATTTAATTGTATGTCTGTATTGGTATTTGGATTTTGGGTAAATTTTATGTTCTTTATTAGGGGGTTATGGGCTTTTTGAAGCTCCGTTACGTTTTTATGTTCCTCGTTCTGGATTTATGTGCCTCGTTTTAGAATTATGTTCCTTATCTCAGTTTTATGTGCCTTATCAAGATTTTATGTGCCTTATGCAGGAGTTATGGACTTCGTGCTACTCCGTTACGTTTTTATGTACCTCGTTTTAGATTTATGTTCCTTATCTCAGTTTTATGTTCCTTATCAAAATTTTATGTGCCTCATGCAGGAGTTATGGACTTCGTGCTATCCCGTCACTTTTTTATGTGCCTCGTTCTGGATTTATGTGCCTTATCTCGGTTTTATGTTCCCCGTTTTGAATTTATGTGCCTCATCCAAAACTTATGGACTTCATGTAGTTCGCACTCCATGCAAACCAAATTGCCACGACGCATACAAAAAAGCCCCTTCACCCAAGAAGGAGCTTCGACGCAATTCAGATTAAGCTTTATTTTGCTGCTTCCCTGCGAGTTTTCTGTCCGCGCGAAGTCTTCTAAACTGCACAATAAAGGAAGCTACGATAAATGCTAGTCCTACGTAAACGAGCCAAGGTAGTTCGTTTGCGTTCCCAATAAATAATACGATTAGCCCCACTAATGCTAAAACTGCCTGTAATACTCTCATGCTTGCTCCCCCTCTATATTAAAACAATATCACAATGATAAGTATGAGATACGATGCTACTACAGCTGCGATACCGAAGGCAATGAGCCTCTTTGTCCATACTTGCGTTAACGGCTTTTGATCCGGGAACACGCGGCGTTGTAGCTTATTGCGGTATAATACCGTCGTTAAGCTTAAAAGTCCTGCCACCTGAAGGATAAAGAATAACCTCCCTAAGCCAGCGCCATCAATAGCGTCCATCCCACCTGCTGCCATAATCATGAATGTATTCACAATGCTATATAAAATAAGTAGTCCCGTTAAAAGAAAGACTAGCTTTAAAAACTCTAAAAACCATGTACCATTATTCACAAGACCCCTCCTCCACGACTATTGTACCAAAAAAGAAGCGTCAAGATAATGCAAAAAGCACATTGGTTGGGCATCGCCCACATCCTTTGATAAACTTGACAACGTATATGATTAGGAGAGGATGACGAACATGCACTTCTTTCAAGAATTTATCGAACGGAAAAACACAAATTCGGTCAAATGGGATGCCGTAAAAACCTTATACAAATCCGACACCGAGCTCCTGCCTATGTGGGTTGCAGATATGGACTTCCGCCCTCCAACTGCTGTCATAGAGGCACTGCAGGAGCGTATCACTCATGGCGTGTTCGGCTATACACAAATTCCAGATAGCACTCATCAAGCTATCAAAGATTGGTACAAAAACCGCCAAAACTTCGAGATCGAGACGGAATGGATTACCTACAGCTCTGGCGTTGTGCCATCTATCGGCAAGACCATTCAAGCGTTCACTGAGCCTGGCGAAAATGTGGTTGTACAGTCACCAGTTTATACACCGTTCTTTTCGATGGTAAAGGATAACGGACGCAATGTCGTCAATGTTCCTTTACATGAAGCAGACGGGAAGTATTCGATTGACTTCGAAGCACTGGAAGAAGCTTTTAAAAATGATGCCAAGCTCTTCTTACTTTGTAGCCCTCATAACCCCGTTGGACGCGTTTGGACACGTGAGGAGCTACATCGAATCGGGTTACTTTGTGTGCAATACGATGTCATCCTTGTTTCTGACGAGATCCATGGCGATTTAGTATTTGAGCCACATAAGCAAATTCCGGTTGCGTCTATCTCGCAGGAGATCGCGAATCAAACGATTACGCTGATCGCACCGAGTAAGACGTTTAATTTAGCCGGCTTGCAAGCATCGGCCATCATTACTCCAAATAAGAAGCTACGCTCGAAGCTACAAAAAATCGACCGCTCACAAGGCTTCTTCACATTAAACTTAGCGGGTATTGCTGCAATGGAGGCTGCCTACTCACACGGAGAAGAGTGGCTAACCGAGCTTCTTGATTACCTTCACGGTAACGCTGAGCTTGTTAAATCCTTCATTCGAGCAGAGCTACCAGAGCTATCTATGGAGCTGCCAGAAGCAACGTATTTACTGTGGATCGACTTCCGTAAGCTCGGTCTATCTGATGAAGAGATAATGGATCGTCTTATTAAGAAGGGGAAACTTGCCCTAAATGATGGAAAGTCCTTTGGTGAAGGTGGATCTGGATTTATGCGAATGAACATTGCTTGTCCAAGGGATACGGTTGCAGAAGGGCTTAAACGACTAAAACTTGCAGTGCGAGGATGATCGGGTACGTGCGGCCAACCTGTTTTAGCGTAAATGTGAATTGTTTTATAAGAGAAGGCACTAGGCTACGAATCATAGCCTAGTGCCTTTTTTAATATAGATTTCTTTTATGTAGTTCGTGAAGCTTTTCATACGGTTCATTCTTCCCTCATACGGTTCATTCATTTCACACCATGGTTCATTTCATCACGTTAGTCCACTTCTTTTAACATATCCTCAATATGTGTTAATCGCTTTTTCATGTCGTTTAGCTCCTGCGCCTGCTGTTGTCTATGCGCATCGTTTTCTTTTTCTAATCTCAATCTCTCCTCAGAGCGATTGTTCACCTTTCGAACAACGATTAACACATATATTAAAATTGCCACAGGGATGATTAAAACGCTCAACGCAAGCAGCTGATATATCATGTTAAAAACCATTATAATTCCCCCTAATATAGTTTATTTAAAAGCTTACTCCTTTCTTTTCTTTTTCATCGTTAAACTCTCCGCTGTATGAGCAATTAAGTCTTCATTTAACGCAATATGAAAGGAGTTCAATTCAAAGTACTTCATTGCTTTTCCACTATCCGAAATTTCGTGATGGCCTTTAATAAGATCGACCTCTTCTAATTTTTGCAGATGGAGATAAAGCAATGGTCTACTTATTCCTAATTCCCTTGCAAGCTGACTCACATATTGCTTTTCTTGCTTTAGTACAGCGATAATCTTAAGTCGATAAGGATTAGACAATGCTTCTAGAACTTTTAATAAGTGATCGCCTGAATGTATGTTTGTCATATGTAAGTATTTTATTACACGTGACAAAATAAAGCAACAAAAATTCATAGATTTACCAATTTTCCTTCCACATACACCCTTACTTAAAAACGCATGATATATAACTAGCGTACTTATCGCTCGAGGCGTATAATACGCGTATTAGGAGTGAACAATCATGGTAAAATCTTTGTCTAAACGATTTATGCAACACAATTTAATTGATTTAGGAGCACAGTGCGCGTACTTTTTCCTGCTATCTATTTTTCCCTTTTTACTATTTAGTGTCAGCCTGCTTTCGTTTCTGCCGTTTTCTTTCGTGGATATCTATGTCCTGCTCGCAACCTATGTGCCAGCCGGCGTGTTACAGGTCATCGAATCGCAGTGGAACGTGATCACCAACAACCAGCGCACCGGCATCCTCTCGTTAGGGGCCTTCTTTACTCTTTGGACCGCCTCGCTCGCGCTAAATTCAATCTTACGATCACTAAACCTAGCCTACGACGTGACAGAAGATCGGGGCTTCGTGGTCGACCGTTTGATTGCTCTTGGTCTCACTTTTGGGATGTTTTTTATTATTATCATGGCTCTTCTCTTTCAGGTAGTAGGCTCTGCCGTTCGAGACTTTTTTAATCTCAACTTAATTTTATTTAACTTCGACATACTACGATGGCTACTTAGTAGCTCGATTATCTTTATTGTCTTTTTAATTCTCTATTATATTGGACCAAACATCCGACTTCGCTTTAAAGAAATTTATGTAGGTGCCATCTTTGCTACTATTGGCTGGCAGGCTGTATCGTGGCTATTTTCTTACTACTTAACAGGCTTCGCCAACTTTTCGGCAACGTATGGAACCATCGGAACAGTTATTGCTCTCATGGTCTGGTTCCATTTAACCTCCCTCATCATCCTATTAGGAGGCGAAATTAACGCCATTTTAAAAGATAAATGGGATGGAGCAAAAACAACCTAGTAAAACCCCCTTCTGCCAAGAGGCAAAAGGGGGTTTTCTTATTTATTGGACAGACAGTAAGGAAAGTACAGCGATAAAGTGCGTCACCGTTCCTGCTAATACGAAAAGGTGCCAGACTGCGTGGTGATATTTAAAGCCTCTCCACATATAGAATATGGCTCCAAACGTATAAAGAATTCCCCCTGCTACTAGGTACGTAATCCCACTTGGAGGAAGCACCGCGGAGATAGCGTTCCACGCGAAAACAATCTGCCAACCAAGTACGATGTAACCAATTGTAGAGATGAACATATATTTTTTTACAAAAAAGCATTTAAGTATGGTGCCGATGATCGCGAATCCCCAGACGATGCCAAACAAGGTCCATCCGAGCCAGCCTTGGACGGCGATGAATAGGAATGGTGTGTAGGTCCCTGCGATAAAAAAGTAGATGGATGCGTGATCCATGACTTCCAATACATCCTTGCTACGTCCCTGCGGCAATGCATGGAGGAGCGTCGAGGAGAGATATAGGAGGAGCATCGACACAGCAAAGATCGTAAAGCTTACGACGTGCCAGGTTGTGCCTTGTGCCGCCGCATATATTGGTAATAGAATAACCGCAACAATACTAAATAGGACCCCTACTCCATGGATGGCCGAGTTCAAAATTTCTTCTTCTTTTGAAAACATGTGAGTGCTCATCTATATCCTCCTCATTAATAGAAACGTTATAATGTAGTTTTAATAACTACTTATAATGATATACATGTAATATATGCTAGTCAAGTGATCTGTGTGTTAAAATAGTGAATAATTAGTGAAGAGGGGGACATACGTATGTCTTTGACGAAATATGTGCAAAATTTGCCTGTGGACGAACACATTGAGATGGAGAAGATCCCGGAGCTTGATCTGTATATGGATCAGGTTATTCAGCTATTTGACTTAGCGTTCCACAACCTGAAGCGTGATGAAAAAGAGAAGATAATTACTAAAACGATGATCAATAACTATGCGAAGGGAGACCTTATTTTCCCCATAAAAAATAAGCGTTATACGCGCGAACACATTATGATTATTGGTCTTATTTATGAGCTTAAGGGGACGCTTGCGCTTAAGGATATTGAGCGTACGCTCACACATGTTCATTTAACTGGTAATGCAAAGAAAGAGACGATCTCCTCGTTTTATAAGGATTATTTAGATATTGCAAAGCGAAATGCGGAGCATGTAAAAGAGGATATGACGGAGCACGCTCGTGAGCTTGAGGAGCAGCTAGCGCACCTCGATCCTTATGTACAGCAAGTGTTACTTATTTTGAGTTTTGTCCACCAAAGTAATTTATATCGTAAGGCTGCTGAGATGCTCATTGATACACTTCCTGAAAAAACAAAATAGAAAAATGTTTAGCATTCCTCAATATCGGTAAATAGATAGGTGTGGCAGTTATGGATATCCAACTTATCACTTTCTTTCAAATCATTAACGTTTTGAAAGACCACAAAAAAAACTACTATTTTGGAGGAATGATTAATAATGAATCCACTTTACAAAGAGTTTACAAATGATGAGCAAGCTGTTGCGGCAATCGACGCAATGAAAGCGAAGGGTATTTCTGAAGATGACATCTATGTCGTTACACACGATGATGATCGCACAGATCGCGTTGCAGACAATGCAGATGCCAATACTGTCGGAGTATCTGAGCAAGGCTTAGGTACAGCTGCTAAAAACCTTTTCCGTAAAAAAGGCGATGAGTTACGCGCTCAATTCCAAGAGCTAGGATTTACAGTAGAAAAAGCAGAAGAATTAGAAGACCACCTAGACCAAGGTAAAATCGTCGTAGTCGTGCAAAACGCACCAGACGGACTAGACTTTTAATAAAACATATAGATACACGAAAAGCCCTCCAGCGCTGGAGGGCTTTTCTTTATGATGGGTGGGATGGTGATGGTGGGAAGGACCGGACATGGAAATGCAGACGACCAAGGGGGAAATGCAGACTACGCGTCTTTTAATGCACACCAGCATGAGGTAAATACACATCGCGGCCCACGAAATGCACATCGTAAAATTAATGCACACAGGAAAGGGGTAAATGCAGACAGCACGTCATAGAATGCACACTGGCATAGGGGAAATGCACGTCGCGGTCACCGGAATGCACATCATCAAAATTAATGCACACGAACAAGGGTGAATTGCAGACTGCGCGACCTTAAATGCACACCAGCATGAGGTAAATGCACGCCGCGGACACCGGAATGCACATCGCCAAAATTAATGCACACGAACAAGGGTGAATTGCAGACTGCGCGACCTTAAATGCACACCAGCATGAGGTAAATGCACGTCGCGGATACCGGAATGCACATCATCAAAATTAATGCACACGAACAAGGGTGAATTGCAGACTGCGCGACCTTAAATGCACACCAGCATGAGGTAAATGCACGTCGCGGATACCGGAATGCACATCACCACTTCAGCAACCAAAATACCATGTAAAACTAGCCCACCACTAAGTGCACCTCCACGCAAAAGGGCTAGGACAGATAATTCCCTCGTCCTAGCCTCTACAACCAATATTATGCATCTCCGAATAACTGATCTAAACAGCCCGATTCGGCAATCTCCAGTTGTAATACACGCTGCACAGCCGGAGCACAACAACTAAGATAACAATCGCAAGGAGCTCCGCTGGCCCCGTTAAGATACCAAGCCCTACGATGACTCCTGGAATGAGGGTCCATGCGATATAAATCTCTTTCTGAAGAAACAACGGCTTCCGCCCTGCCAGAACGTCACGGATCATCCCGCCACCCGTCCCAGTTAATGCCGCAGCCGCAATACAAGCGCTAAGCGGCAGTCCCATCGACTGTGCAAACAACGCCCCCTGCACAGAGAATGCACCAAGTCCGATCGCATCAAAGAAGATCCCTCGTCGCAGTAACGTCCATCGAAGTATTTTTGGAAAGACAAATGCAATCGACATCACCACAAAAGCAACTGTAAATAGCGGCCCCTGATCCCATAGCGCTGATACCGGCAGGCCTATGAGCAAATTACGCACAGCTCCCCCACCAAACGCCGTTATAAATCCTAATATATAAACGCCCATTAAGTCGTATCGTTCCTCCATCGCCACCAGAACGCCACTGAGCGCGAATGCAATCGTACCAATTACGTTAAGCACCTCAAACATCACATTATCCTTCTTTCTACCATCTGTTTACACGCATCTTTAATCCTCCTCTATTCTTATAGAAACATGGATGAGTGTCAAGCACGATGTGACAGATTTCCTGACGATGCTCGTGAGAGAAAACGAGTAACTACTTTCCATAGACAAACTGTTACAAAAATTATATTGCCCAACTGCCACATTTCGGACCCCACGTGGAAGTAGCAACTGGTAGCTTCCCATGTTTTTTCGGATAACTAATGAGCATTTCCGTATAAGCGCATCACTTTTACGGATTACTTCAGCCCGTTTCCGGATAACCTTTCAATGCGAACGGATAACCTATCCCCTCAAGCAGATAACGTTAGCAAGCAAACGGTAAACCTTACGACTTTAACGGATAACTGCACCGCATTCTCGGATAACTTCAACACTTTTACGGATAACCGCATCCTCATCTTAAATCCGCACAAAAAAACACGCCAATAGGCGTGTTTTAAGTTATCCTCATAATTAGGACGTGTATTTGGATAATACTTTTGTGATTGTCTTATTGAATGCTGGTAGGTCGTCAGGTGTGCGACTTGTTACAATGTTACCGCATACGACGACTTCTTCGTCGAAGAAGTTAGCTCCAGCGTGACGAAGATCCGTTTGAATGGACTTAAATCCAGTTACCTTACGGCCATGTAAAACATCCGCAGTAATAAGTAATTGTGGTCCGTGGCAAATAGTTAGAATTGGCTTGTCCGTTAAGACGAAGTACTTTGCGAATTCTACAAAACGATCGTCGCCTCTTAATAAGTCTGGTGAAAAGCCGCCTGGAATAAATAGTGCATCAAAATCATTTGGCTTTACGTCAGCGATCGAAACATCCGTTGTCACAGTTGTTTCGCCCTGCTTGCCTGTGATTTCTTTACCCTTTTCGAATCCGATAACGACTACTTCGTGTCCACCGTTTTGGAGCTCCTCTAACGGAGACGTGTACTCTACATCTTCAAATAAGTCTGTCATGACACAAGCAATTTTACTCATAGCGTGCTAATCATCCTTTCATCTGTAAATATGTCTATCTTTTCCACATTTATCTTCTGCGTAAACGTTGGATTAGTTTCCAACCTACTAAAACTAATTGAACAATAGCAAAAATACGTTTAAATTTCCCCATTGTAATCCACCCTTTCGTATAGCTTTCACGTTTAGCTATACCCGAAAGTGGAAAAAGAAAAACAGCGTCAGTAGCACCGTCACCCTATTTTCACCAAACAAGGAAGGATGAACGAGCATGATAATTGGACACGCACACACGGCCTTTACCGCGACAAACATGGATCGATCGCTACAATTTTACTGTGACGCTCTAGGCTTGGCGCATGCATTTAGCGTAAAAAATGAGCAGGGAGAACCATGGATCGAATACGTCAAAATAGCGCCAAAGCAGTACATTGAGCTGTTCCATCCTACAAGCACATCTAACCAACAGCAAACCACCGACGCACACCTTACACCAGGGGATCCAGCGAAGTCACAGGGCTTCCATCACATTTGTCTTTTAGTCGATGACATACAGTATGTTGCGGCGACGCTCGCAGAGAAAGACATCCCTATCGACGTTGCGCCAAAAAGAGGTATCGGCAAGAATTGGCAGATGTGGACACACGACCCTGACGGCAATAAAATCGAATTCATTCAGCCTGATGACGATTCCGAGCATGCGAAATAGATCGTACATGCATGTTAATAAAATTTATTCAAAGCCAAAGAGGGCCTCTTCCAACACAGAGGCCCTCTCTCTTAATAACGCAACCACTTCAAAATTTCTTTAACTGAAGCATTTTTACCGTACAATAAAATACCTGTCTTAAATATTTTACCCGCGAGCTTCATGAATAGCACAATGGCAACCGCAAGCACGGCAATGGCACCGATAATTTCAATCCACGGCCACTCCTCTAAAAACGAGAGTCTAAATAGGAGTACACCTGGTGCAGTTAGTGGAATGAAGGTTGCTACTTGCGCAATTGTTCCTGATGGATTCGTAAGAATTGGTCCTGCTAGCATAAACGGGATCCACGGGATGATAAACAGTAATCCCTGGAAGTTGCTTGATGCTGTTGTATCCTCGATCGTTGCTCCAATCGCGACATAAATCGATGCGAACATCAAGTATCCTAAAATAGCGATCAACACCAGCACGATCGTCTGAGGCACAAATAAATAGCTAAAAATCGGGATGTCCGTACGCAGCGTTAACAGCGGTAGAATAATCGTAAACCACACACTAACCTGCACCATTCCTAAGCCAAAGTAGCCAATAATTTTACCTTGCATTAGCTCCGTCGGCGTCACAGAGGATAGCACCATCTCCGCCACCTTCTCCTTCTTTTCCTGCGAGGCACTTTGGAAGATCATCATTCCTGTAATAATGACAGAAAAGAGGATTAACGCAGCAAAGCCTCCAGGGATAAGTCTTGTAAAGATATCAAATTCTGCAGCCTCTTCCCCTTCAGCAATTTCCTCTTCCACTGGAACACCTTCAAATGCAATCGGAGATGCCGCAATTTCTATTTCTTCCGTTGCTAAGTCAAATTGTTCAAGCTGCTCCTGCTTCATCACCTGTTCAACTGGCTGCAAAAAGCTAAAGTTTGATACATCTGGTGTTGCATAGTAGGTGATTGATCCTTGCGCCACCCCTTCCTCCGTTATAGGGAGAAACACGGATAACTCTTCGCCACGAATCGATTCTTCCTCATATGTACCAAATTCGTAGGTTAAAGATGGGTCATCAGAGAGTTGTTCACTTAACTCTTCTTCTATTCCTACATCGTCTTGAATATATAACGTTATCTCTTGGTCAAACGGATCTCCCGGCATCGAGTCTCCTGAAGAAAATAAAAATCCAACAAAGAAGAAAACGGCAAATAAAGCAGGCGTTAAAAACAGCGAAATTAAAAAGGATTTATTCTTTAAATTTCGCTTTAGCTCCCACTTTGCTACCTTTAATGAATTACGCATGAACAGTTCCTCCCTGCTTTTTGCCTTGCGCTACATCGATAAATATTTCGTGAAGCGAGACTCGTGCTATTGACAGCTCACGAATATCAACAGTCTCTGGTAACGAGCGTAGCCACACTGCAGGCTCTACCTCATGATCAAGATATACGATCGCTTTATCGCCACTACTCTCCACTCGCGTCACAGAAGGGAGCGCCTGTAAACTCGCCTCTTCGTTCGATCCAACCAACGTGCACTTATAGTTTGCATATTGCTCTTTAACATCTTGAATTTTGCCATAAATAATCCGCTCCCCCTTATAAATCATAAAGAGACGATCACACATCTCTTCGACCAAATTCATTTGATGGGACGAAAGCAAAATAGCTGTTCCTTTATTGGCAAGCTCACGTATCTCTTTCTTAAACAAATCCTGACTAACTGGATCTAATCCAGAGAAGGGCTCATCTAAAATAAGTAGCTCCGGCTCATGAATGACGGACGCAATAAACTGGACTTTTTGCGCCATTCCTTTTGAAAGCTCCTCAACCTTACTTTTCTCTTTTCCCTTTAGGTCAAATTTTTCTAAATAAGAAAGCGCACGCTCCTTTGCCTTCTTAATCGGATAGTCCTTAAGCTCCGCAAAGTACAAAATAATGTCGAGTACGCTGACACCCTTATACAGCCCACGCTCCTCCGGCAAATAGCCAATTCGATGACGAGGTAGTGCCTTCCCCTCATAGCCTGGGAAGACAATTTGACCTTCATCCGGATACATAATTCCCATGATATTACGGATTGTCGTCGACTTCCCCGCGCCGTTCGGTCCTAAAATGGCCATGATTTCACCTTTATGTACATCAAATGCTATGTTTGATAGCACTCTCGTGTCCTTAAATGTCTTTCCAATGCCTTCTACCCGTAAAACCGGCTCCATCCTATCGCCTCCTTCTTGTGTTTACGAAACATCTGTGAGAATGTTTCATCTGGTAAGAGGGGTTGCTCAAGAAGAGCACCACGCTATTTGTGTTTGGTTAATATATTATCGTCCATGAGGGAGTCGTTTGCAGGACACCTTTAACTCTCCCCTAACTAGTATAGACCCCTACTAAAACAAAAAACAGGAATCCCCCTTTTATGGACTCCCGCTTCCCTAAGTCTAAAGCTTACAAGTCACAGGCCTCTTTAAAAAGGCTCCCACTGCACTTGCCTCGCCTGCTCAAATCTCTCCGCCACATCGTCCCAATCGATGATCGTCCAGATATTGTCTACATACTGATTCCTATCGGTTTTGTACTGCAAATAATACGCGTGCTCCCACACGTCAATCCCTAAAAGAGGAATCATGTCCTGTTGGCTAAGCAAGTGGTGAAGCTCAGCCTGTAAAATTTCGAGGCGCCCCGCTCGAGGTGCCCATACTAGTAGCGCCCAGCCCGAGCCTTGTACCTTTTTAGCCGCCTCTAATAAGTGTTCCTTGAATGCCTCTACACTTCCAAAGTCACGAATGATCTGACTGCGTAACGCACTCGGTATCGTAGACGTTCCAGCTGGTCGTAAATTATTCCAAAACATTGTGTGTAAGTAGTGACCGGCGCCATGAAAAGCAGCCTCCCGCTCCCAATACCGCAATAAATCATAGTTCCTTGATTCCCGAGCTCGTTGCAGTTCCTTCTCAGCTTTGTTTAAGCCATCTACGTAGCTTTGATGGTGAATATTATGATGCAATCGCATGATTTCTTCAGAAATGACAGGCTCCAAAGCATCGTATGCATAAGGAAGTGGTGGAAGCCTATGACCACCAATCGGCACGCTTCTTTGCCCACCAACCATTGCCGCCACCTCATCAACTAGCTCCGGTAAAGTAGCTTCTTTCCGTAATGCCGCCTCCTTTGTTTGCTCCACTAACGATCTTAAGTCACTTGATCGAACGGGTAAGTCCTCTAACCAAACACTCACCTGCGCACAGTAATTATCCCAATCCATACGTATTCACCCCTCACTTTCCACCGTATGAGAATAAAGCTTACTTATGCATGGATTTATCACTGACGCCAACACACAAAAAAGCCGAGGCAGCCATAGGCGCACCTAAACGCCTACCTAAGCCTCGACTCTGTACATACTCTCTTAATAAAGCTTTCCATGACGATATAATAATAAGAATAAACGACGAAGCGCATGATTGTAGCAGGCGTTTCGGATCGACGGCAAGCCTTTACTAAAGTAGAGACTAAACACCTTTTCGCAACTTGCTTCCATCTGCGCATACATATCAGAGATAACTTCTTGTTCACTGTACACCTGTGTCACACGATCCTGCTTCCACTCAACGTAAGAGACCATTACCCCACCAGCGTTCGCCAATATATCAGGAATGACCACGCGACCATCGTCGTGCAAATAACCATCCGCAACAGCATCTATCGGTGCGTTCGCACCCTCCACGAGGACCCGCGCCTTTACGTCCTTCATATTGCCCTCGTGAATCTGATCCTCAATTGCAGCTAAAATTAGCACATCAACATCCATCGTAACAAGCTCGCCCGGATCACGAATTTCTGCCGTGACATGGATCGACTCCAGCTCCTCCTGCGTTGTCGGCAGTCTGCGATGACGCAGTTGGAACGCTGCCAATGCCTTAATGTCCAGTCCACTACTATGATGTAGCATAACTTGATGGTCACTCACAGCGACCACATGATGATGCAAATGATCACACGTATCCGCCATCTCCGCTGCCACAGCCCCTACGTTACCAAACCCTTGAACTGCAACATCAATGGCCTTGCCCTGCTCGTTTTTCTGTAAGAGAGTACGTAACGTCTCGAGCTGGGTTTGATACACCCCACCAGCTACACTCTCTGGAGTCGCCGCACGCGCCCATTGGTGCACAAGCCATAAATAGCTCCGATACACGCCTCGGCCCGTCGACTCGCGACGACCGGCCGCACCGCCATTCTCCACACTCTTACCCGTGAAAGCACCCAAGTAATTTTGACCAGGATGAATCGTCTTAAACTCCCCAACCATCCAATCCATCGTCTGCTCGTCCGTCCCCATATCAGGCGCCGGAATATCATGCGTCGGCCCAATATCGCGCGCAAATCGCTGGACATACTTCTTGGCGATAAGATTCAATTCTCTTTTTGAATACTTGCTTGGGGTA
This sequence comes from Paenalkalicoccus suaedae, assembly GCF_006965545.2. NCBI lineage: Bacteria > Bacillati > Bacillota > Bacilli > Caryophanales > Bacillaceae > Paenalkalicoccus > Paenalkalicoccus suaedae. The sequence goes on along the minus strand of NZ_CP041372.2, from coordinate 575,074 downwards.
ACCTCAACGCCACCCTTCGCACCACCGTAAGGCAACTCGTGCAAAGCATTTTTTAACGTCATAAGGACGGCGAGGTTCTCTACCTCAGCCTCGTGGACCATCTCGCTATAGCGAATACCCCCCTTGTAAAAGCCCGCAATATTGTTATGCTGAATCCGATAAGCTGGGATCCGCTCAATTTCCTGATTGTCCCTTGAGACACGTATGTAACTTTTAATGACTTTGTCAGGAGTCGTTAATATCTCCATTCCAGAGTGGAAAAGACGCTTCCTTGCCTCGCCCGTTTCATCGGGTAAAAACGAGGCATCCTCATGTAGTTGCTCCATAATAAGTCTAATCGTTCGCTGCGTATCTTTGACTGTCGTCATTTTTCATCCTCCTAGTCAATTTGGTAGCGTATTCATTTCTTTTTAACAAACAGGTGGCTTTTATTTCTCAAGCCACCGTTTTGTTAACTGATGATCAATTTGTAGATGGTCAAGTAAGCGAGAGACTGTATTATCCACCATATCTTCAATTGTCTCCGGATTATTATAAAAAGCGGGCATTGGTGGCGCCATGATCACACCCATACGAGAGAGCTTTAACATATTTTCTAAATGGATATCATTTAAAGGGGTCTCTCTTGGGACCATGATCAGTCGGCGACGCTCCTTTAAAATCACGTCCGCAGCGCGGGAGATCAAGTTATCCGCGTATCCGTGCGCAACTGCGCTGAGTGTCTTCATACTGCACGGAACAATAATCATGGCGTCCGTTTGGAACGATCCGCTTGAAATGATCGCTGCCTGATTTTGAGGAGGGTGAATGTGCGTCGCAAGCTTTTTCACATCCTCGACTTTATAATCCGTCTCAATTTTAATCGTCTTCTCGGACCAATCGCTCATAATGAGATGCGTTTCGACATCGAGCTTACTAAGCTCTTCTAATAAGCGAATCCCATAGATTGGACCAGTTGACCCTGACATGCCGATAATGATTCGTTTTGTCATGATGCTACACCCCTGAATGTACAAATTATCGTTACCTTTATCGTACTTGATTTAACGAAAAAGTCCATTCATTACTCTTGTGGAAGCTCGCGCTTTTTAAGTGGCCCTATCGAATTCCAAACGAGAGCCCCAAAGAACGAAAAGCCAAGTGCATTGACTGCTCCGTGCCACTGAAACATGTCTTCGTAGCTTATGATGGTTGTTCCAATAGTGACTCCAAGGGCATATAAAAACGTTGTTGCCGTGGAAACGAGAAGGGACAGACTGGCAATTGTGATCATTACTTTTTGAAGCGTCCCAATTCGAGGTAAGATAATGAGCCACCAGACAGAAAGCCACGTTAAGAACACCGCGTAAATAGAGACATAAACAAACTCTAACGGCGGTCCCTGAATAACACCTAACGCAATTAGTGGCGATCCAATCGCTGTACCTATTGCTAAATAGCGATATGGCGAGCCTGTTACCCTTTTTTCTCTAACTAAAAGACGTCCGAAGGCGCCAGTTAAAATTGGAATAACAACAGCTGAATAATGATAGTGAACGGCTGTTAATGACATGGTCAGCTCATCATATGGCAGGAGTTGATGAATGCCACCTTCCGAGAGGACAAGCCAAACCCCACCGACGGATAAAAACATGATACCAACATCCATGATTGTTTCTTCCGCAGGAAAAAGCCCACGTTTTAAAAGCCTGTAGCCTCCTCCTAGTCCGATCGCAAACGTGTAAGCAAACCATACTAGTCCAAACCCAATTGACATTGCTGCACTATCAACTGTAATGGCAATGAGTGCAAAGATAGCAAAAGGAAATGAATTCTTACAAAGAATATCTATGTATCGCTCCACTGCTGTCACAGGTTCCCCTGGAATAACTAAGTTGAGTAGTAATGGAACGAGGACTAAGAAGGCGAGCCCTAACGAGATTTCTACGATTGATACTGGTGCAACGAAGGACCAAATAAGTCCCGTAATGATTCCTAATAAGACGTTCACTCGTATGTCCATGCCGGTTCCCCCCTTCTAAACTCTTTAGGTCGTATTCCCTAATTGGGGGTGAAGTATGCTTAATCCCTTAAATTTGCGTTGCGTTTCCTTACCTCTGCATTTCTGTTGTAAACGTATAGCGATCACCACGATAATACGATTTCACATGTTCAAACGGTTTGTTTTGACCAACGTAACTAACTCTCGTTAAGAGCAACGTAGGATCGCCTTTTTTAATGGTCAACAGTTGCGCCACTTTTTTAGGCACAAGCACTGGCTCTAGCGTTTGATAGGCACCTGTAATTTGAATTCCCTGCTCTTCGGCATGCGCATAAAAGGATCCTCCGTGATCTGCATATTCAAGCTGCGGGAACATCTCTTTCACCACCGTAACCACCTCATACGCCATCGGTTCTCCGTCCGCGGTGCGCACCCGTGCCAGCTGATATCCTTCCGTCCCTTCCTCTACGTGAAGTGCCTCCGCTTCCTTTGGACCGATGTGAATCGACTCAAAGGAGACAACCTCCGCCCCAGGCTCCATTCCTCTCTGTCTCATATCTTCAGAAAAGCTGGTCAGCTTCATAAGAGGCATTTCCACTTTCGGTGCTTCTACGAAGGTGCCACGTCCTTTTTTTCTTGTTAGCAGACCTTCCGCTACGAGATTGTTAACAGCCTGTCTAACTGTCATGCGTGAAACTCCATATTTATCGGAAAGCTCCCGTTCCGACGGAATCGCCGTACCAAGCTCTCGTTTACCTGTGCTTATTTCCTCACGAATAAGTTGCTCTAGTTGGTAATACATCGGAATTGGGGATTGTTTATCAATCATCCTAGCACCTCCCTTTTGTTAGAGTATAAGCGATTTATGTGGTATAGACAACAAGAGTAGTTTACCAGGGTGGGAGGTGGGGATTTTGTGCGGTTCCGAGAGGTTGTGCTGAATTGCGGCGGCGTCGTGCTGAAGCGACAGCTCGGTGTGCTAAATTTAGCCTGGGTGGTGCAAAAATGCCGCTAGGTTGTGCAAAAACAAATGGAAGTTGTGCAAAAAAGGGAATAAATTAGGTTATTTACTCTACTACTAAGTTCAGAAGTATTCATCTCACAAGCATCATGAGAAGCTTATCAGATTTAATCTAAGGTAAAACTCTGTCTAAAAGTATTTAGTTGAATAAGGGCACGTGCTACCAAGTACTTTCTATCGTTGTTATCTATCAGCCTGTATTGATTCGCTGTCATTTTGTCATAACCTACTCCAGTTTTGTCATAACCTCTGGGCACTTTGTCATAACCTCCGCCCATTTTGTCATAACCTCACGCCTATCATTAACGCACAAAGCCACGACCTCAAAGGTCGTGGCTTATCAACGTAATTAGTTACTGATTAGCACGATTAGATACTTCAATCGCACGGTTTGTACCCTCGATTGCTTGTGAGAGTGCATCCTCAGGAGATGTGCCTTGATACAACGCTTCAAGCGATGTAACGACTTGCTCACGTGACTCAGGGAACACGGTAATAAGTGCGCCTTGAGTTGCTGTACCTGGTACAGTTGCTTGTAGCTGATCAATTGGTACACGTAGCTGAGGAGTTTCTTCGTGTTCAGTCGCTACGATATCTTCGTCATAAGCTGCTGGGTGAGTCGCAAAGTACCCCGTATTTACATGCCATTCTGCTTGTACTTCCGGTAAGTTAAACCACTTCATAAAGTCGAACGCGGCAGCTTGTTCTTCTTCGCTAATTCCGCTTCCCATCCATACAGAAGCTCCACCGATGACAACGCCGTTTGGATCGATCTCATCAGCGTGCGGGATAAAGGATACGCCTACATCGAATGACGCATTGTTAACGGAATCCTTCGTACCTGCAGACGAGTCCATGTACATCGCTACATCACCGTTTTGGAACGCCGCGCGCAAGTCATCCCAGTCACGTCCAAAGTAGTTAAACGTTCCAGCCTGATTCATCTCGTCTAACCATTCGTACACACGTAGACCTTCTTCGCCGCCAAACGTTGCCTCTGTTGCATCTGCCGCTCGTCCATTCTCCTGATCAACGTAGTCCACACCTTGTGTCGCAATCATTTGTTCAAAAAACCAGCCGTGACCAAGCATGGAGAATCCATACGTATCATCCGTTGTAAGGAGCTCAGCCGCTTCTTTTATTTCAGAAAATGTGCGGGGAGGGTTCTCTGGATCAAGTCCAGCTTCTACAAATTTTTCTTCATTGAAGAAAAGAGCAGGAGTAGACGAGTTAAATGGCATCGAGTAAAGCTGATCGTTTACCGTGTAGTAGCTTAGGATGTTCTCTTCTAGCTGAGTCACGTCATAGCCGTCTTTATCGATCCATTCTTGAACAGGTGTAATAAAGCCACTGTCGATCATATATTTAGTCCCAACTTCAAACATTTGGACGAGTGCAGGAGCAGTTTCTGTCCCGCCTACTGTACGGAATTGCGTTAATAGTTCCTCGTAAGACCCTTGATATTCCGGAGTAATCACGTAACTATCCTGAGAGTCGTTATAAGAGGCAACTAGCTCTTCTAATGTCTCACCAAGTCCGCCTCCCATTCCGTGCCAAAACTCGATTTCTACACGGTCATCGGATCCACTGTTTGATGCAGCTTGCTCGTTCGAATTTGCTGGTTCAGAAGCATTTGCACTTGTATCTTCGTTTTGATCATTGTTGCCACATGCAGCTAAAAGTAGCATTGGTACACCTAACATCGCAATCTTTTTCACAGTTATCCCATCCTTTTTATGTGTGTGTTTGATTTTTACCACTTACTTTATAGCACCCTTCGTAAGTCCTTTTTGCAGTTGCTTTTGACCAACTGCAAGTAAGAGAAGGGTTGGTAAAATAACGAGCACGGCTCCGGCCATCACGAGCCCCCAGTTTGTTGCAACCTCATCTGCCTGAAGACGTCGAAGCCCAATTTGAACGGTTCTGACGCTATCATTTGTTGTCACTAACAGTGGCCATAAATACATATTCCACGTTGTTAAAAAGCCATAAATCCCGAGTGTTACAAAGCTCGTTTTAGCATAGGGAACGACCACTTTATAGAAAAATTGAAACTTCGACAGCCCTTCCACCTGCGCCGCTTCATACAGCTCAAGTGGCACCGTCTTAAAGTGTTGGCGTAATAAAAAGGTACCAAAGGCTAATGCGAAAAACGGAACTGTCATAGCTAAGTAATTATTCATCCAGCCTAATGATTGGATTGTAAAAAAGTTCGGAATCATCGTTGCTTCCCATGGAATTAATAACGTGGAAATGAACAGTAAAAATACTGCCTGACGTCCTCTAAAAGGAACGAACGCAAAGATGAAAGCGGCAAGCGCACTCACGACTAGCATGCCGAGCGTCGTAATGGAGGCAACGACAAAGCTGTTTCTCAAATAATGAAGGATCGGAACGCTCGTCATGACATTACGGTAATTCTCAAGCGTCACAGCCGAAGGAAGGACGCGCCGTTCGGCGATGTCACTCGTCGACATAAAGCTAACGGAAATCGCATAGAAAATCGGAAAGAACATGACGATTGCAGCAAGTGTCAGTAAGGTGTACATGATCGATTTGCGCATCATTGGTAGTGCACCTTCTTTTCGCCGAATTTAAATTGGAGCAGGGTGATGACTAAGACGGCCAAAAAGAGTAGAATAGCCTGCGCACTCGCTGGTCCGAACTGATAGTAGATAAACGCTTCTCGGTAGATCGAGTAGATGATGAGATTTGTAGCCTCAGCAGGTCCACCACCTGTCAGGATGTCTACTTGTCCGAACGACTGGAATGAGTTAATAAATGTGATGGTGATGATAAAAAATAACGTCGGCGACAGCATTGGTACGGTAATGCGTCGTAGCTGATAAAAATAGCCTGCGCCATCAATTCGCGCACTTTCGTATAAGTGTTCGTCGATATTTTGTAGTCCGCCTAATAGGATTAAGAATGAGAATCCTGTGTTCATCCAAATTGTTGTGATCGACACGGAGATAAGTGCCATCGTTGAGTTCGTTAGCCACGATACGGCTGGGATCCCGATTAAGCCTAATGCGGCGTTTAAGATTCCTGTCGTGGGATGAAACATGAATAGCCATATGACTGCAGATGCCGCTACACTCATCCCTAACGTAGAAGCAAAAATTGTTCGGAAAAACCCTATACCACGCAGCTTTTCGTTAGCAATAAGCGCTAAGAAAAGAGCTAGTATGACGCTTGCTGGAACGGTGTAAGCGACAAAAAGCAATGTCACAAGTAAACTATTGCGAAACGAAGCCTGTTGAAACAAATAAAGATAGTTCTCAAATCCAACAAATGTTGTTGCGCTACCTTGTGCATCTGTAAAGAAAAAGCTTAAGTATAAGGAGTAAATCATCGGATAAAACATAAATACGGAAAACAGTAGTAGTGATGGCAGTAAGTAAAGTGCCGCGGTGCGATAGTTAGCTGTCTTTTGCCAAAAGGTGCGCGTAGAGGGTACGCGGTACTGTTTAATCGTCTCTGCTACTGTTTTTGAACGATGCATTGTCCCTGTTTCCTTCATCGTCCACTACCTCCATGGACTACAGCCATCTCCTTCGCAAATAAATCACATTCGATTCGCTCTTCCGATGCTAATGCATCAAATAGAGTGATGTTCGCAGGATCTACATAGATGGTAATGTTCTCTTGTTCGCTATAGTTCCACTGCCCTGGCACTTTTGCTTTCCATTCGTGATCCCCAACGAGACACGTCATCACCGTCTCGTTTCCGAGAATTTCTACGTTTTTTGTAACTGCTGGAATCGCGATACTAGTAGCCGTTTGTTCTAACTGGATGTGCTCCGGTCTGAGTCCGACGAGAATTTCCTTGTGCTCGCCAAGGTTAACTGTGCTTGTTAACGTTATGTCCTTTGTGAGCGGAAGGGTAAAGCCATCCTTTGTGGTCACATTGGAAACATTCATCGGCGGTGCCCCAATAAAGGTTGCAACGAACGCATTGGCAGGGTTGTTATAAATATCTAACGGCTTCCCGATTTGTTGTACCTCGCCTTTTTTGAGTACCATCATGCGATCCGCCATTGTCATTGCCTCAACCTGATCGTGCGTCACGTAAATCATCGTGATTCCTAGCTTTTGTTGGAGCTGTCTAATTTCTGTGCGCATCTGCCCTCTAAGTTTTGCATCTAAGTTTGATAGTGGCTCATCCATTAAGCAGATCGGCATTTGACTCACGACCGCTCTCGCTAGTGCAACGCGTTGACGTTGTCCCCCAGACAGTTCTCTCGGCTTTCGCTTCAGGTACTCCGTCATGCCAAGCATGTCACACGCTTCCAGACAACGCTTCTTCTGTTCTTTCTTTGGGATCTTTCTTACTTTTAGGCCGAAAAGAATGTTTTCCTCCACCGTTAAATGCGGGTATAACGCGTAGTTTTGGAACACCATTGATATTTGCCGTTTATTTGGCGGCATGTCATTTGCCAACGTGCCGTTTATGTATATCTCTCCAGCAGTAATAGATTCAAGTCCTGCAATCATTCGAAGCATTGTGCTTTTGCCACAGCCTGACGGACCTACGAGCACAAAAAATTCTCCTTCTTGGATAGAAACAGATGTCTCTCTTACCGCAAACGTTTCATGGTCAAAGCTTTTTGACATATGCTTTAAGGTAATACTCATGTTGAATCCCTCCCTCTCATTCCATTTCTCATCCTACACGTGAAATGTTAAAGGAATTTAGTTGGATGGTTGAAATAGTGTAAAATTCTTGCATTGAAGGTTAAGTTTATGAATGGATTGTTATATTTTTTACAAATAGTAGATGTACTTTTGAACGATTGAATTTTAAATTACTATGTAGGCGTGCTGAAGCTGGTTTTGTGATAACTGCTCCAGCTTTTGTGATAACTTCCCACCTGGTCATACATTCTCCCATCAAAAAGATATTTACCACACACCAAAAAACCCTCCACTGCAATTTCTGTGGAGGGCCTTTTCCTTTATTTTTTCTGTGAATGATTGCGAGCAAATAGTGCAAGCAATGGGTCATCTGTCATGACGGCATCTGCTCCTATATCGCAGAGTGACAGTAGGATGTCCTGATCGTTGACGGTATAAAGGCGAATTGCCTGTTTGCGTTCGTGTAAGAATTGTACATCCTCCTCCGTCACACCTGAATAATGACAGTGAATTCCCTCAAACTGATGCGTGGCTAAATACTGAGAGGTGTCAGCGAGCATGCCGAGTGTTAGTGCTGCGATCTCGACGTTTAAATCCGCCTCACGTAAAAGCTTTAACGCCATATGGTCGAAGGAGGAGACAACAACTTGATCCTTCAAATCGAAGCTGTTTAAAAGAGCCAAAAGCTGACTGACAGCCTTCTCCCTATCTCTTGGATCGCCTTTGATCTCTATATTTAACTCAATATCCGTGTCCTTTATCCAGTCGAGCACTTCCTCTAAAAACGGCACCTGCTCGCTAACAAAGTCCTGGTCAAACCAGGCCCCGGCAGAGAGTTGCCTAATGAGGCTTGAGTTAGTGTGACGAATAAGTCCATTCCCGTTTGTCGTACGATCTAACGTCTCATCGTGCATCACGATCAGCTTCTCGTCCTGCGTTAGCTGAATATCAAGCTCAATTCCATCGACGTGCGCCTCTTGCGCTTTGCGGAACGCAATCATTGTATTCTCAGGATATTTTGCAGAAAAACCTCGGTGTGCATAAATTTTTGTATTCACACCTCTCACCACCCTTTTTCTTCTATTTTACATGATTTGGTGGAAACAAGGATGAAGTTTCTGTAAATAATGATCAACATGCACTTAATCGATCGTGCGCTTTTGATAGACAATAACGGTAGCCGCCGTTAGCACCACTAACCAAGCGACGTTGATGAGAGAAGCTTGCATGCTCGCCTCCATCACAATTTTATCAAGCTGGAAGTTTGGTAAATACATAATAATGTCAATAAATGGAATATCATCAAACATAGCAACGAACATGCTACCCATTCCAAGAATCAAGATTAAAGGTAAAGAAATAACCGATGCCTCCATGACAGATCGGGACAATAGACCAAGCAATGTGCCAATAACAATGTAAATAGCCAGTGCAACTATTAAGCCTGTGATCGTGTAGACGGTATTTCCCAATTCAAAGCCACTGATCCAGGAAATAAGTAAAAGCGTAATAACAGTCAACACAACCGAGACAATACTTTTACCAATTAAAATATCTCCAACAGAGGCGGGAGACATCATAAGCCCACGTAGGGTGCTTTTCTCCTTCTCTTCGGCAATAATTGCAGCTTGTATGAATGTCGCTACTGCGACAAATGTTAGATTAATGAGTAAGAGCGATATTTCCTGGGAAATGATGTCGGCACTCGAGTAAAATACTGCTAGTATAATCGGCATGAAAAGCGTCGATAAGACAAACATATTTTTAAAAACATCTTTTACATCCTTTTGAAAAATAGCATAGATTCGTTTCATTGATAGTGTCATGCTAGCTTCCTCCCTGTAAGTTTAATAAAGACTTCCCCAAGCGACGGCTCAATAGATGAAATAGCTTCTACTTTACCTTCTGACAATACCTGATAGACCTCTTGTGCACTGTCAGCTGATAAAGGAAGTTGCTTTATCGTTCCATCTTTAAGCTCTATTTCGATCACATTGTCCGCATATTTACGGCAAATATCCTTTGGGTTCCCAAGCTCTACGATTGCTCCTTCATGCAAGATCGCTGTGCGATCACAGAGATCCTGCGCCTCCTGCATGTCGTGAGTCGTTAAAAAGATCGTGGTTCCCTGTTTATTTAACTCTCGAAGCCCGTCATGAATATGCTGTTTACTAGCAGGGTCTAATGCCGCTGTTGGTTCATCTAAAAATAGTAGGGTCGGTTTGTGTAAAAGCGTTCTTGCTAAAATGACTCGCTGTCTCATCCCTTTTGACAAGCTCTTAATCGCTTTTTTGTGCTCCTGTTCAAGTCCAACTATCGTTAACACTTCCGAGATACGTGCTTTCGCCTGCTTCACTTCATATAATGTAGCGAATAGCTGTAAATTTTCTTGAATGGTCAAGCGCTCATAGAGGCCACTGTTATCCGTCATGACGCCAATTTCCTTTAAGAACGATGCCGAGCGAAGCTTTTGATCAGTTGCACCGAGCACGGTTACATCTCCTTTTGTTTGGATAAGCTGACCTGTGAGAATTTTCAACGTTGTCGTTTTACCCGAGCCACTTGGACCTAAGTAACCAAAAATCTCTCCCTGTTTCACTTCAAAGGATACGTGCTTAAGAGACTGTGTTTCTCCATACATTTTTGCTAAGTTATTAACCTCAATTGCATTCTGCATAACGCTCACCTCGTTTTTAAGATGTCTCTATCATAGTATGAGGGGAGCGTGCGTTACCTTATATTTTCGCTAAATGGATCGTACAGAGACCTAAATGGAGCATAGATGCACCTTAATGCATCCCCAAACGCTCTTTTAATTCGGCCATTTTAGACTTGGAGAGTGGCACTTCCTTTTTATTCTCCATTTGAAGGCTGTAGCTATTGCGCGTCCAAGTTATTATTTCACGGACCTTTTGGAGATTGACAATATACGATCTGTGACAACGAAAGAAGCCAAATGTCTCGAGTCGTTCTTCAAGCTCCGCGAGTGTAAAGCTACAGATAAATCTTTCCCCGGAAATAAATAGATGAGCCTGACTATCAATACTCTCAATAAATTCAATCTCAGCAGGATCAAATAAAAGGAGCTTATCATCAAGCTTTGCAGGAATCTTGTTTAATCGTGGCAACTCCACCTGCTTCTCCGCCTCTTCAAATGTTTCTTCTTCCTGCATGTTCACAAGGGTGACCCCTGATTGCGTCATCCGATACACCTCTTCCGTCATGCTAACCGCACTCTCTAAATTCGACGTGATAATCACGACGCTTTTTTCAAGAGCTTTTAATTTCAAGAATATGTCAGAAAAGATCGTGCGAGTCTCTAAATCCACGTTTTGATCCGGCTCTTCTAAAATAAATAAATCTGGGTTTTGCACTAATAACCGACCTAGCTTTACTCGTTGAATCGCGGATGGGCTTAAATTTTTAAGCTTTTCCTTACTAGGTAAACGGAGCTGCTCCATGACATCCGTTAAAGAGACCTCAGATTGGTAAAGTCCTTTTGTAAAAGCTAGATTCTCCTTAACTGTTAACCGTTCATATAAACCATCCTCGCGCAGTAAAAAGCCTATGCGTGTAGATAGTTTCAATCTCGATCCATAAGACTCACCAAAGAGAACCATTTCTCCCTTTGAGATTTCTGATTTCCCTAGAATAATATGTAGTAATGCATGGCACGTATCGGGTAGTCCATGTATGCCAATAATGCGTCCTTTATTTATCGTTAAGTTCTCCGCTCGTATAAGCGGTTGATCACGATCATGTTTTTCAACGTTAGAGAATGTAAGCATGCGTTGCACCTCCCAAAAACTAGTATATCACGCGTAAGTATGAGCTGAGTTAACACTTTATTATTTGAGTGATCTGCCGGGTGAGGGGTGGGAGTGCATTAATTTTGATCGCCTGCATTTCGAACCCCTTGGCGTGCATTTCCACCTTCCCAGCGTGCATTCCTCCTCACGCTGTCTGCATTTCCACCTCATTCGTATGCATTAATGTCGACCTACGCACTCTCCCCCCCTCCCTCGACCTCCTGCATTCCCACTCCAACAAAAAAGAGAGGAACCGACATCAACCAATCGGCCCTCCCCTCTCTACTTTTCATAAAAAACTAACCGCTCACCTAATTACCCTTACTCTTGCTCTAAAGCCTGCTTTAAGTCAGCTATAAGATCTTCTGCATCCTCGATACCTACAGAGATACGAACTAGTCCGTCTGTAATACCAAGTTCTGCGCGACGCTCAGCAGGAATAGAAGCGTGCGTCATTTGTGCCGGAACGCTAATTAAGCTCTCCACCGCTCCTAAGCTTTCCGCTAACGTGAAGTATTTCGTGCTAGCTAGGACGCGTTCGGCGCGTTCTTTACTACCTACATCAAAAGAAACCATGCCACCGAATCCAGTTGCTTGCGCTTTATGCGTGTCGTGGCCTGGATGATCCTTCAATCCTGGATAGTAAATCGTAACGATATCATCGCGTGATTGTAAAAACGATACGATCTCTGCTGTATTTTTCTCTGTTTGTTCCATGCGAAGGCCCAGCGTTTTAATACCGCGAATTAACAGCCATGAATCCTGTGGTCCAAGAACGCCACCAACAGAGTTCTGCACGAAGTGGAGCTCTTCCCCTAGCTTTTCTGTCGCAACGACCGCGAGCCCTGCCACAACATCACTGTGACCGCCAATATATTTAGTTGCGCTGTGTAGCACAATATCTGCTCCAAGCGTGATAGGGTTTTGATAGTAAGGTGTGCTAAATGTATTGTCGACGATTAAGTGTAGGTCATGCTCGTCCGCAATCGTGCGCATTTCACGCACATCTGTCACTTTTAAAAGTGGGTTCGTCGGCGTCTCGACGTAGATCGCAACCGTGTTATCCTGCACCGCCTCACGCACTTTTTGTGGATTGCTTGTATCAACAAACGTGACATCTAGGTTAAATCGGTTTAATACCTTTGACATGAGTCGGTACGTTCCGCCATATACGTCATCTGTAAACACGACATGGTCGCCGCTCTTATAAAGTTGCATAACAGCCGCGATTGCAGCCATTCCAGATGCAAACGCAAATCCGCGATGTCCATCCTCTAAATCAGCAATCAATTTTTCTAATGCCTCACGAGTTGGATTACCTGTACGTGAGTATTCGTAAGAGAAATTTCCGACGCCGTCCTGCTTGTACGTGCTTACTTGATAAATCGGTGTGCTAACCGCGCCCGTGAATGGGTCGCCCACGATACCACCGTGGATTAGCTTCGTTTTTTTATTCACAATAAGACATCCTTTCCTAATAGATCCCTTGACTTAAATATCGCTCGCTACTATCGGGGAAAATCGTGACGATGTGACTCCCCGGTTTCGCCTGTGCTGCTTCCTTTAAACAGGCCGCAAACGCAGCTCCAGAACTACTGGCTACAAGAAGACCTTCTTTAGCAGTTAATTCGCGTACATAGTGAAATGCTTCATCATCCATAATCGTGTGAATCGCATCAAAATAACTCGTATCCATATAAGGAGGCAAAAATTCCATGCCAATTCCTTCTGTACGGTGTGGACCAGACTCTCCACCATTCAATGTAGAACCCTCTGGCTCCACAATGACTGTTTTAATAGAAGCGTTTTGCTCTTTTAAATAGCGAGCGGTCCCCATAAAGGTCCCTCCAGTGCCAGCACCTGCAACAAATAGATCCACTTGACCGTCTAAATCCTCCATAATTTCTGGAGCAAGCGTCTCATAGTAAGTCAGAGGATTTGCTGCATTTGCAAACTGAGCCGGCATATACGCATCCGACATCTCTTTTGTGAGCTCTGTTGCTTTTGCAATAGCGCCTTTCATTCCAAGCTCCGTAGGCGTATTTACAACTTTAGCACCGAGTGCTCTCATCAACGTCTGCTTCTCTACGCTAAACTTTTCAGGGACAACAAAAATGACGTTGATCGATGTCCCAGCAGTCGCAAGAGCAAGCCCAATACCGGTATTACCGGCAGTGGGCTCGATCAGCGTACCTGTTGAAGAAATGTGGTTATTTGCTATTGCTTCGCTTAAAAGCTTTTGTCCAAGGCGGTCTTTAATACTACCACCGGGATTAAAGTACTCAAGCTTTGCAAAAATGCGCACATCGTTCGGAATCTCGATATTTGTAATTTCATATAGTGGTGTTTTACCTATCAGTGATTGGATTCCTTTATATACGTTCATCGTTGTTTACTCGCCGTCAGCAAAAACCTGCGTCCACTCATCACGCTTCGCAAGCATTCGTGTCGCAATTTCTTTTGCTCCCTCTAAGGAGTGTGAAGCTGCCCATCCGCATTGTACTTCATTACATGCTGGCACCTCTGTCGCTTCTAATACATCCTTGAGCGTTTTTTCTACTAGCTCTAAAATAGCTTCGTAGCTATCATCGTTAATGACACTCAAATAAAAGCCAGTTTGGCATCCCATTGGAGAAATATCAACGATTTGTCCGTGATGATTACGACTGAATTCTGCCATCATATGCTCTAGCGAGTGTAAGCCTGGCATCTCCATATGATCCTTATTAGGTTGATTAAAACGAAGGTCATACTTGTAAATAACGTCGCCACTAGCACCTTTCGTCGTTCCGGCTAAGCGGATATAAGGTGCTGCAACCTTTGTATGGTCTAGGTTAAAGCTTTCTACGTTCATTTTCTTTGTCATGCTTTTTACCCCTCTCTAGTTCTCTTTTTTGGCGGTGAATAGCCAAACAAAACGGTTGAGCTGCTTAAGCTCCACATGAAACCCTACTTGTGAGAAGATTTCCTGCATAGTCCCTATATATGGATAGTACTCTGTTTGCAAATCCTCTGCAAGGTTTAGAAATCCTCTGGAAATAGCGTTCTGTATAATCTCTTCCTTTGCCGTCTCGCTACTAAACATCGTATCTGCAAAAACGACTTTACCGCCTTTATTTAATATTCGATAAAAGTTTTCAGCCGCCTGCTTTTTTTCTATATCAGTTAAGTGATGGAATGCATACGTTGATACAATGCCATCGACGTTTTCTTTAATAGGGTGGTCTAAAAAGTCACCTTCTACGACCAGCATAGAGGGATGCTTTTGGCTTGCGATCGCGCGCATCTTTTCGGATGGCTCTACGCCAGTTACCTGAGCAGCCGTTGTTAACAACTTCTCGCTTAAGTTACCTGTGCCTACACCAAATTCGACAACCGATCCACTTACACTAGAAGCAACTTCTTGCAAAATCTCATCGTAGCCCTCAAATACTTCTTTGTATTCCTCGTCGTGACCCGTTACCGTTGCGTCATATGAATCTGCCCAGCGATCAAACAATTCAATAAACTCTCGACCCATTTCGATGTCTCCTCTATACACATATTTGGGGATGTCCCCTCAATAACTTATTAAACATACCTATTAACTCGGTATTAAATGTATTTTAGCATATGCTCGGGGTTATGACAATGCTCCTGTTTGATAGAAAATAGGGGAACTTGCTGTCTCAGAAGATCTGGAATTCAATCCTTGGAGCTGGATTAGTAGACATAGTTTTTTCTTATTTGATGCATTCGTCCGTACAATAGAAGCACATGATGTCTTATTTTATGCAAACGACACGCGAAGTAACGCATATGAACCTTCACTTGACGCAACGTAGAAGCAAAGCAAGATGTCAGGAGCATATCAACATCCAAATGATGCAACCAGGACTTCATTTAATAGAAGCCACAGTTAAAGTGAAGCAATCACATCTTACCGAATATGTATAACCCAAACCTGCTATAATAAGTAAAACAATACTTTTTATCTAAAATCGATTCGTTTTTCTTATAGGAGGTTGAGAAGAAATGAAAGTGAACGATTATGAATTAATCCGCGCGCTAGCAGACTATCGGTCTATGCGAATCGCGGCAACTAAACTATATTTGTCGCAGCCAGCTATTAGTCAGCGCCTGAAGCATATCGAAGCTTTATGGGACACGACACTATTTATACGAAGTGCCAAAGAGCTTACCCTTACACCTGAAGGAGAGAAAGTAGTCGCATATGCACGCGAGCATCTTGAGCGTGAAGAAAATTTACGACAATCCCTAAAGAGTACTGGTGTATCAGGGACACTCTCGCTCGCCGTTTCTACAGTAGTAAGCCAATACACGCTCCCTTCCCTGCTCCAAGCTTACCTACGCGAGTATCCGGACGTTAAAATCGAACTCACGACCGGCTTAAGTCAGGATATTCGGAGTGCTAAAAACGTTCATATCAAGCTATTACGGGGAGAAAAGCCTGCTGAACAGTTCGTGCAAGCATTAGAACCAGATCCTCTTTATCTGATGGAGCAACGCCATACGTCTTCTCGTGCCAATTCACAGGTGCTGATTCAATTTAAGTCTGATGCGAGCTATCAAGCTGCGATTGATGAATGGCTAATGGCCAATGAACGATTTCCTGAGCAAACGATTGTTGTGGATCAAATTGAAACGTCTAAGCAACTTGTTCTTCATGGAATTGGCATGGCTGTTTTACCTGAATCCTCGTTAAAAGGATTTCATGAATCAGAGTACAGTCGAACACCTTTGCTTTTAGACAATAAGCCGCTCACGAGACCTACATGGGTAAGCTGTACAAAGGGTGCTGAGCACCTTCCACAGGTTGTCGCATTCCTTGAATTGTTGGACGTTTCCTTCCCACTTTCACAAAATAGTTAAAAAACTTTTTTATTTTTGTGATCCATTTGATCATCCCCTTCGTTATCTATGAATGAGAAGGGAGGTGAAAAAATGAGGAAAGCGGTTATCCAGTTCACATTAGTAGCTGGAGCCATGCTACTTTTCCCGC
The DNA here is from genome assembly GCF_006965545.2 of Paenalkalicoccus suaedae. Classification (NCBI taxonomy): domain Bacteria; kingdom Bacillati; phylum Bacillota; class Bacilli; order Caryophanales; family Bacillaceae; genus Paenalkalicoccus; species Paenalkalicoccus suaedae. The sequence goes on along the minus strand of NZ_CP041372.2, from coordinate 558,623 downwards.
TTCATTCACAAGCTTCAGGGTTGCTTTCTTCTGTGACTGATGAAAGTGAAGTCACAAGCGTAGAGACGCAAGAAGAAACATCGGAGGTAGAAGAAAAGAACACAGAAGCAAAACAAGAATCAAAAGGATTGATTGGGACAATCACTTCGTCTGTCGGAAAAACAGTGGAATCGACTGTTAACGAGACGACGAATACGGTAACCGATCTTGTGGATGAAACAGTATCAACCGTAACACCTGAGGAATCAACTGTTAATAAAGTAGCCAAAACAGTGACGAACACTGTGGATGAGACTACGAAAACAGTGACGAACACCACCTCAAACACTTTAGAGGATACTGGCGATACAGTAGACGACGTAACTACTGCGAGTAGCGTATCAGATATTACAGATACCGTTACGAAAACCGTCGACTCTACTGTCGATAACGTAACAAATACAGTAGATGATGCTACGACAATCGTTTCTGACACAGTCAATGAGACGGTCGAAGCAGTTGAGGAGCCAGTAGAATCAATCACGAACGGTGCGCTATCACGCACGACTCGCGAAGTAACAAATGTTGTCGAAGATACAACAGACATCGTAACGGACGTAACGGAGGAGATCACTGAGACTACTACCGAAACAGTTAATCGGACAACTCGTCCTGTAACTGAGGTTGTAGATCGAACGACTCGCCCGATTACGGAAGTGGCGGATCGGACTACAGAGACGGTCACTGATACAGTGGATCGTACCACTCGTCCAGTTACAGAGGTAGTGGATCGCACGACGGAGGTTGTGACAGATAGGCCATCTGCTCCATCACGTCCCGCTCCACAAACGCCTATTGTAACGCCACCAACTCAGGATAATACTACTCCTGACGATGCTGAGCCAACAAGTGAGCCAAACATAGCTGCTCCACCTGTGGCAACACAGCCAGAGAGTAATGAGGCACCCGCGCTTGCAGAAGCAACGCCAGAGCCTGCTACAATCTCGGTTGATGCACAGCTTGAGGAACAAAGCGAACAAAATGAACAACAGGAATCTCCTGTAGCAAGTGCACCTGTAGAGCAATTTGTTCCACAGGAAAGCAACTTCTCTTTCCCAGTTGAGTTAAGAGAACAGCCGATCGAACAAGAGCAGCAAGATGCTCAAGATTTGACGTCACTCTCTTTACAACATACTTCTATTACATTGCAGACTGCGCAAAGTGCGCAAACTGCACAGACATCTGTATCAACAGCTTCTGCTTCTAATTTCTCCGACATGTGGCAACAGGAATTTTGGCAGTCCAGTCAAGAGTCATTAGCAGAAAGCGGAAAAGTAGTCTTTTATTTTGATCAATGGTTCCATGCACCACCAGTACCACCACCGCAAGCAACTCCTTCTTTTACACGTGTATAAATAAAAAAAACACACAAAAAGAAGGAGAGAATTAAAAATGAAAAAATATCATGTAGTAAAGTCGTTAGGGTTGTCAGCAGTCATTGCAGTAGGTCTATTAGTTCAAGCGAATGAGGCTTCCGCGTCAGAAAGAAGTTCAGGATTAAATTTAGACATCGTGACAGATGTAGTTGGATCAGTATCACTTGGATCTAACTCTGGTGACAGTGACTCTTCTGTTAATGTTGACACTGGTGTAGATGCTGGTGTTGGAATTGAGTCTAACTCTGATTCTAACAACAGTGATTCTTCTGTTAACGTCGACTCTGGTGTAGATGCTGGTGTTGGAATTGAGTCTAACTCTGATTCTAACAACAGTAATTCTTCGGTTAACGTTGACACTGGTGTAGATGCTGGTGTTGGCGTTGAGTCTAACTCTGATTCTAACAACAGTGATTCTTCTGTTAACGTCGACACTGGCGTAGATGCTGGTGTTGGAATTGAGTCTAACTCTGATTCTAACAACAGTGATTCTTCGGTTAACGTCGACTCTGGTGTAGATGCTGGGGTTGGCGTTGAATCTAATTCTGATTCTAACAACAGTGACTCCTCCGTTAACGTTGACACTGGCGTAGATGCTGGTGTTGGAATTGAGTCTAACTCTGATTCTAACAACAGTGATTCTTCGGTTAACGTCGACTCTGGTGTAGATGCTGGGGTTGGAATTGAGTCTAACTCTGATTCTAACAACAGTGACTCTTCGGTTAACGTTGATACTGGCGTAGATGCTAACGTTGGAGTTGAATCTAACTCTGATTCTAACAACAGTAATTCTTCGGTTAACGTTGACACTGGTGTAGATGCTGGTGTTGGCGTTGAGTCTAACTCTGATTCTAACAACAGTAATTCTTCTGTTAACGTCGACACTGGCGTAGATGCTGGCGTTGGCGTTGAATCTAATTCTGATTCTAACAACAGTGATTCTTCCGTTAACGTTGACACTGGCGTGGATGCTGGTGTTGGAATTGAGTCTAACTCTGATTCTAACAATAGTAACTCTTCGGTTAATGTTGACACTGGCGTGGATGCTGGTGTTGGAATTGAGTCTAACTCTGATTCTAACAACAGTGATTCTTCCGTTAACGTTGACACTGGCGTGGATGCTGGTGTTGGAATTGAGTCTAACTCTGATTCTAACAACAGTGATTCTTCGGTTAACGTCGACACTGGCGTAGATCTTGGACTTGGTCTTGAGAATAACCGTGATCACTCTGATCGTGACTCTTCTTTGGATCTAGACACTGGGCTTGATCTTGGACTCGGTCTTGAGAACAATCGTGATCACTCTGATCGCAACTCTTCTCTAGACTTAGACACTGGGCTTGACCTTGGACTTGGTCTTCAGAACAGCAACGATCGTTCTGATCGTAACTCTTCTTTAGACTTAGACACTGGGCTTGATCTTGGACTTGGTCTTCAGAACAGCAACGAGCGTTCTGATGGAAACTCTTCATTAGATTTAGATACTGGTCTCGATCTTGGACTTGGTCTTCAGAACAGTAACGATCGTTCTGATCGCAACTCTTCTTTAGATTTAGATACTGGTCTCGATCTTGGACTTGGTCTTCAGAACAGTAACGATCGTTCTGATCGCAACTCTTCATTAGATTTAGATACTGGTCTCGATCTTGGACTTGGTCTTCAGAACAGTAACGATCGTTCTGATCGTAACTCTTCTCTAGACGTAAACTCTGGTTTAGATCTTGGACTTGGTCTAATGAACAGTAACGACCGTTCTGACCGTAACTCTTCTTTAGACTTAGACACTGGTCTTGGGCTTGGGCTTGGTCTTCAGAACAGTAACGACCATTCTGACCGTAACTCTTCTATCGACCTTGGCACTGGACTAGACCTTGGACTTGGTCTTGAGAACAACCGCGATCACTCTGATCGTAACTCTTCTCTAAATCTAGACACTGGTCTTGACCTTGGACTTGGTTTACTAAACAACCGTAACCATACAGATCGTAACTCTTCTCTTGATCTTGGTACGATGCTTGATGTAAACCTTGCACTTGACAGCAGCCGCTCAACTAACAATAGCTCACTTGCTTTGGACACTGGTTTAAATCTCGGTCTTGTCTCAACTGGTTCTAATGACAGCCGTACAAACCTTGACCTAGGTACAGCGCTATCTATCATGGGCAGCACGGACAACAACAATCGTTCTTTACTTTCAACAATCGGTTTAGACACATCTGTTACTGGTGAAAATAACAGAGGACTTCGCCTATTCCGTTAATAGCAACACAAATAATCCCCGATAGGATGAGGACGCTCCTCCTATCGGGGTCTTTTTTATTACATAAAAAAGCTTAGACAATCTACTCGTCGTTGCCTAACTTTAAAAGACATTTAGATTTAGTTGTAGATATTTAATAAGCAGATTAATTAGCTTAATCTGCTCACGTTACATAAAACTTGTCTATGGTAGATAAAAGCTCAGCAAAGTACATTTATTCCTCATACGGTACATTCTTTCTGAATAAGGTACATAAATATTCCACAAGGTACATAAAACCAAAGCTGCCAAAGAGCCACTTATCAAAAGCCTTAAAACCGTAGGAAAAAGAGCCTCTTCCAACAAAAAAGAAGGCTCTTCTCTTACGCCCTTTTAAATCTAACAAAGAGATGGCAGACCCGGAGGACATTCGGAGACAATCCATAGGGGAAAGAGGTTTCCCGGATCCCACAGGAGGGGTTTATGGTAAGGCGACAGCCGCACCATGCCGACGAGGAAGCTCAAAGACCGGCCCTATGGATGTCGTAGAGTGTCCACAGGGCTGACAGCTCGGAGAGCAGATTTAAACTGTTTGGCATTTAAGCAACATAGCCCCAAGGGCTACGCACTTAACTAGTTAGCACTTGATCAGCGTTTTTAGCTACGTAAATGCTTTAGAGCATTGCTCCAGTCTTTTACTTCATCAAATAGCACATTCATATTATCGTGGTGTAGGTCCTGTGGCTTAAACTTCGAGAATTCTTCGAAGTCTAAAAATAGAGAGAGCGTTACATGCGTGCGCACATCGGCAATTTTAAGCTCTCCACAAATACCACGAAGGTGCTCTGCGGCTCTTGCTCCACCCGTTGAACCGTAGCTTACAATACCTGCAGCTTTGTTATGCCATGCTTCACGAGCAAAATCGATCGCATTTTTTAATGATGCTGCCATACCGTGATTATATTCTTGAACGATGAAAATAAATCCGTCTAATTCCGAGAGCTTTTCGTTCCATTTTGCAATACCAGGCTCCTGGCCATCTGTTGTACCTAAGAACGGTAAATCATAATCTGCGATATCAACGATTTCATACGTAGCATCGTTGCGCTTATCTGCAAGACTCTTTACCCATTCCCCTACCTGTGGACTTACTCGACCTTCTCTCGTGCTTCCTAAAACGATTCCAATACGTGGATTTGTCATGTATCATTTCTCCTTTTTAATTACTTTATGTAAGTAATTATATTTTATTCACTTACGAAAGTAAAGTAAAAAGTTTGAAGTACGCGATTATTTTTTGGCAAGATGCTGTGGTAGCTCTGATTCAGCAAATGACACAGCTTCACGCAACAAAAACATACGTGTTGGTGCTGATCCTATCATTCCAAATCTAACGTTTCCTGTCCCCTCAAAACGCTCCCCAATTAAAGGAAACCTTTCTACATCCATATCAATTTCTCTATAATCCTGCCACACTCTTTCTCCGTCAACCATAATTGGAGCGGCTGTTGTCACTCGCTTAAAGCCCTTCACCCGATTTTCGGCCAAATGAAAGCAGGTGTTGGAGTCATAGCCAACGCCGATCAGCAGTACCTTAGCGTTTAGCTCCTCGAGCTTTTTAAGCGGGGACCCCTCGCCAAGCCCGAAGCTTAGCTCATGATCCCTCACGATATAATCGCGATCCTTGCCCCATGCGGCGAAGGAACAAATCGGATGGTAGCTCCGCTCTACATCACGATGCGCCCGGAAAGTCTCGACGATTTGCCCCATTCCTCTCGTCGGCGTCAAATCTGGATCGAAAGCTGGCATTGTTTGACGAATCGTACGAATCCAACTCTTATGAGGCACCGGCGGGTTTTGCCAATGCTCCGGGTCGGAGAGTCCCGCCGACTGAGTCGGCATGACAAGTGTCCCTTTATTCACGGTCGCAAAGAGCGCCTCGACAACGGCCTGGGGTCCGCCGCTAACCCATCCAATCGCGGAAAGCGAGGAATGCACTAAGATTGTATCTGTCTCTTTGACTCCCATTGCCATCAAATCCTCCTTTAGAGAGGCAACCGTGCGTGGTTGATTCGATTTTTGCATAATTTCTTGTTCTCTACTCATCTATTCTTCCTCCAACATCCATTGTTCTAGTAAAAGTTCAAGCTGCGCTTCTAGTATTACTTTTTTGTCGGTATCCTTACACTGCGCAAGCTCTTTCTCCAATTCATCTACACGCTCCTCGGTCGACAATCGTTCACGTCGCACTTTTGTCTTTGTCTTTTTCTCTGTTTCCACCTGTTTCTCCTGCTCTCTATGTTCAAGCCGTATCTGACGCTTTTCCTTTGCTCTGCTATAGGCTCCATCCGTGTAGAAGGCGTGCCCATCCTCAAGCCAATAGACGCCCGTCACGATTCTTTCAACCAAATAGCGATCGTGAGAAACCAAGATAACAGTGCCATCAAATTCGTTTAATGCCTGCTCTAAAACCTCTTGAGAGGCAACGTCTAAGTGATTCGTTGGTTCATCTAAAATAAGTAGGTTCACAGATTGGTGTAAAAGCTGTGCAAGTCTTAGCCTCACCCGCTCTCCACCACTTAGCTGATGCATCTTTTTAAAGACGCTGTATCCGTAAAACAAAAACCGAGCGAGTAACTGTCTCGCTTCTCCTTCGTCAACGTGGACAGTCTCCCTAAATACATCAATCACTGACTGCTCTTTATAGCCATCAAACAAATGCTGAGATAAGTATCCGATCTTGACTTGAGAGTCAAGTTTAATAGATCCAGAGTCAGCCTTTACCTCTCCGAGAAGAATTCGTAGCAACGTCGATTTACCAGATCCATTCGGTCCAATGATCGCTACTCTGTCCTGATATCTTATGTGCATATCAACCTGCTTTAGTACAGGCTGATCAACGAATGTCTTTTGCACGCCTTCTAGAAGTACCGCATCCTCCCCGCTTCTTGCATCAACCGATAAGGATAGCTTCATTTTAGTTCGCTCCATGATCGGCTTCTTTTTTACCTCTATGCGCTGCAATGCCTTCTCCATACTTGACGCTCGCCTGTGCATCGAGTCGTTTGGAGGGTTCGCTTGATTTGCCCAAATGCGGAGTTGTTTAATCGTTTCTTTCATTTTTTTGATTTTCTTTTGTTGCTCTTCATAATGCTTAAATTCGAGAAGTAATCGCTCTTCCTTCTGCACCTCATAGCCTTTAAAATTCGTTTCATAGCTGTGCGCCTCTCCATCCTCGATCTCAATGATTCTCTCTGCAACGTCCTGGAGGAACTGTCTGTCGTGCGCGATGCATAAAACCGTTGCATTCACCTGCTTTAAATAATCTGTTAACCACTCAATCGCATCAATATCTAAGTGATTCGTCGGCTCATCTAGTAGTAGCATGGTCGGCTGCTGCAATAATACCTTCCCTAAAGCAAGCTTCGTTCGTTCTCCTCCACTCATATTTGAAAAGGGCTTTTGAAGCAGACCAGTTATACCTAGTCCGCTAGCTACTTGCCTGATCATCGAATCTTTTTTATAGCCCCCTGCCGTCTCATACGCTTCTTGCACGTAGCTATATCGTTCAACAGCCTTCATCAGCTGCTTATCGTCTGTTTCAGTAGAAAGAATATGTTCAAGTTCTCGAAGCTCTTTTTCTAACTGATTTGCCTCTTGAAAGGCTTCCTGTAAAATCATTTCACCGAGTTTTTCGCCTTCATTTGGTAGCTGATCAATTGCTCCAATTCTCGTCCCTTTCTTCCAATGAATATCACCCTCGTCTGGTGACTCCATTCCTTTGAGCAAAGCAAACAGCGTCGACTTTCCTGACCCGTTTGCTCCGACCATTCCAACGCGCGTTCCTTCATTTATTTCAAAGGATACGTTTGTTAGAATGTGCTCGCCTCCCCTTGCTTTTGCAACCTTGTTTACTTGTAGCTTATTCATGTGTTGCCTCCTCTGATTTCTCTACCAAAGGCACAAAAAAAGTGCACTTATAGCTCAACAGCTACAAGCACACTCTTAAAAACGCGCAAATTACGCGCTATGATAGAGATGATTTCGCTGTTTTTCTACTATTTGCTTTCTAAAAAAGGGCAGACTGCTCCCTTTGAGCGCAAATGCGAAAAATTCAGCTCGAACCACATGTAAATGCGTCAGAATCTGTTGTTTTAATGGGGTTAAAGCTACTTCAACGATCATCTCTATCACCTCCTACCGTTCGTATAGTTATTTTAATCTTACTGGATGAATCTGTTAACGTCAAGATTTCTTCACAACTTGGACACACCGCTCCCGTTGTTTCTGTCAGAAAATTCAATTATACTTAAATTACCAAATAAGTATCGAGGAGGAATTTGATGGGCGAGCAATATAATGATTTAATTGGTGATATTATCAAAAAGTCTGGTGGTCTGGGTGATATAAAGGGGAAGGGCGAGCCTTTGCCTAAGGAGTATATGGAGCGAGATACGTATCAGCAATTCCAAAAAATAGCCCGGGATCAGGGATTTTTGCCAGAGTGGTTACAGGTGCAAAAGCTGATTTACCAAAAGCTTGTTTCGGCTAATGCGTCTGATTTAGATTCCATTAATGCGTTGATCCGTCGCTACAATAAACTCTGTCCCGCGCCAATGCAGAAGGGGTTGGTTGATGCTGGGACGTTGAAGACTGCTTCGGCGAAGTGGAAGTGATCGTTGGTGGTAGTCGTTTGGGGTCTGTACGCGGTTGACCCTTCATCTTGCGCAGTTCGTACTCCAACTTGCGCGGTTTTTTTCTTCTTACGCAGTCGCACCCTTTTTTCGCGCAATTCACTCTGATTTTAGCGCAGTTGGCCCTTCATCTTGCGCAGTCCGCACTCCAACTTGCGCGGTTTTTTTCTGCCTACGCAGTCGCACCCTTTTTTCGCGCGATTCACTCTGACTTTCGCGCAGTTGGCCCTTCATCTTACGCAGTTCGCACTCCAACTTGCGTGGTTTTCCCTGCCCTCTACCAAACACTCCCCCACCAAACGCATCGATCTATTGAATCAACTGCCAGCCAATAAACCCATGACACACAAAAAAAGTGAAGAAGACGCACTATCATTCTTTGCGTCTTCTTCACTTCACTTCATCCTCTAAATGTTAGCCTCTTCATCTTTTAATAGAGCCTCTGCAATAACCTCATACGTAAGAGGTCCAATAAGGCTATGCAAGTCTACATGTTCGGACTCCATGCGAGATTGGGTTGACGCAATAATTAATTGATCCGAATACGTACCAGTTGCAGAAGTGCCTGTATCCTCATCTACTAATCCTGCATCCATACATGCTTTCGCCTTCACTTCAGCTATAAGTAAGCTTGTTTTAAGAAGAGCGTTGTCAGACAAATACCCATCAATAAAAACCATCACATTAATCGTGCCTGCGTCACTTTTTTCTTCAGAAGGCGGGCGCCATGAAGACACGTCCTTTGCATGCTTTTTAGATGCTGTGGCCATCACTCGGACAGCCACTCCATCTGGAGAGCGACTTTCCTTCATCACCGTTAGATCCATGGTTTGGCTCGTTCTCATAACAGACACATGGCGATCTAATTGGCGCTCTTGCATCCAAGTTTGCACATCACCAGCTGATTCCGATATATTCACAAAATCCTGTGTCCAGCCGATCCCACTACCAACTGCAGCTGTTGATAAAGAACGCATTGGTTCCTCAGCATGAACATGAACAGCTTGAGGGTCCCTCACGATATCAAATGCGAATGGAGATGTTATTTCTAAATGAGCAGGATTCATGACTAATTGCGTACGTGCAATGGCAGGGTGAGCGTGTGCGGTTGCTCGAACACCGTAAACGTCCTCCAATAACGCATTATCTTCAAGTATGGCAACATCTCCATTAGCGACTAGCTCCCCCTGCTGCATGACGCCAATTCGGTCCGCGTAAAGAGAGGCAATATTTAAATCGTGCAAAATAGCAACGACCGTTAAGTCACGCGTATCCTGCCATGTTTTAAGAAGACCTAGTAAATCAAAGGAATGCTTCATGTCTAAATGATTAGTTGGTTCATCTAATAAAAGAATCTTTGGCTCCTGTGCTAGCGCTTTTGCAAGCAACACTCGCTGCTTCTCACCACCACTCAAAGATAAAAACGGCGTATCGCGGAATTCCCAGACGCCGGTGCGTTGCATGACATCTGCAATAATTCGGCGGTCTTCCTGTACGAGACGTTTAAATAACCCTTGCTGAAAGGAGTATCTGCCAAGCTCCACAATTTCATACACACTATAGTCAAAGCTCATCGTCGTTTCTTGCGTAAGAACTGCAAGAGTTTGAGCTAATTGTTGTCTATCTAAGTCCTTAAGCGGGTGCTCATTAATTCGAACGCTTCCGGAAGTGGCTTGTAATCCACCCGACAACAGCTTAAATAAGGTGGTTTTGCCACTACCGTTCGGTCCTACTAATGCAAAAAACTCCCCTTTTTTTACACGTAAAGACACGTCTTTAATAAAAGGTTTTTGCATGTGACCACCGTACAAGTTAGTTACTTCAATCATGCTCCTCCCTCCTTTCTTGCCAGCCGGCTACGAACGAGTAATAAAGCAAAAATTGGCGCCCCTACAAGCGCGGTTATGACGCCTATCGGAAGTTCTCTTGGCGAGATGACGGTTCGAGCAATAATATCTGCGATCACTAAAAATGTGCCTCCAGTAATCATAGACAGTGGGAGCACATGCTTATGATTTGGTCCCACTAACAGCCTGACCAAATGAGGAATAACAAGTCCGACAAATCCAATTGTGCCGGAGACTGCAACCGCTGAGCCTGTAAGTAAGGAGGCACCGATTAAAATCATCGATTTCCCACGCTGCACGTTAACTCCGATATAGCTCGCCTGCTCCTCGCCCAATGCAAATGCGTTTAGCTCGCGATATTTAGCGAGTAGCATAATACTTCCTACTAAGAAAAACGGTAGAAGCAGTTGCACATAGCTCCAGCCTCGCATCCCAACAGAGCCATAAAGCCAGTAAATAATTTGTGTCATGGAGTCCTGGTCTCCTAAAGCAATAATTAAAGAGAGAATCGACCCTATGAATGCACTTACGATAATTCCTGCTAAAATAATCGTTTCAACAGCCATTTGACGGCTACTTAATCGTACTAGCCCAAACACAATAAATAGGGTGATAAATCCACTAATAATCGAGACAATTGGCAATGTAAATGCCCCTAGGAAGCTAAGCTGGAGAAAAATCACGCTTACTGCTCCAAGTGCTGAACCAGAAGAGACTCCAATTGTATAAGGATCCGCTAATGGGTTACGCAATAGGCCTTGAAAGGCTGCACCTGCTAGAGCTAATGACGCTCCAACAAAAAAGGCTAACAGCATTCTCGGTGTACGTATATCCCATATGATCGCTTGTTCGTTACCTGGTACGTCTGCTAAAAAGCCAGTACCGACCGTATTTTCTGCCAAAATGTGTAGGATCGTTAAAATTGGCACGGTGACGCTACTGTAAAAAAGACCCGTAAGCATGGCGATAAGCATCAACAGACATGCCAACGGGTAAATAATTACTCGCTTATTGATTGTAAACATCCGGGTAGACAGCCTCTGCTACGAGCTGGAGACCATCTGCAAGTCGCGGACCAAAACGTGTGACCATGTCGCTGTCCACATCATGGATATCTTCGTTCATCACAGCAGGAACTTCCTGCCAACCGTTACGTCCTGTTACTTCTTGAAGTGGATCCTCAATATAATCACCGTAGGTGGTCACAATCGTATCTGGCTGCAGAGCAATAATTTCTTCTTCTGAAAGATTTACCCATCCTTCAAATTCTCCAGCAGCGTTCTCTGCCCCGATGATTTCTAACATCTCGTGCATAAATGTATTTGTTCCTGTTGTATAAATTTCAGGTGATGGTCCTACTTCCACCCACACTGTTTTTGTCTCTTCCACATTCGCAGATAGCTCTTCAATATCAGATACCTGTGCCTGTATGTCAGAGATAATTTCTTCTGCTACGTCATCGGTGCCTGTTGCTTCTCCAATGATAGAGATCATCTCATACGTTTCGTCAAAGGAATTCGCACCATCTACGACGAGTACGTCGATGCCGACCGATTCGAATTGATCAAGCATCTCCGGGTTGCTCGAAGCATGATATTCGGCTACTAGTGCTAGATCAGGTGCTAGCTCTAGAATGCGCTCCACATCGACATCCATCGCACCAATTGACTCAACTTCTGACGCTTCAACAGGATAATTACAATATTCCGTTACTCCAACAAATTTATCTCCTAAGCCAAGTGCAAAACCGATCTCTGTATTACTAGGTAATAACGAAACAATGGACTCTGGCTCTTCTTCGATTGTTACTTCTTCGCCTGACGCATCTGTGACTGTTACAGGGAACTCGCCCGTAGCGTCTTCTTCATTAACTTCTTCTTCAGAAACGCTTGTTTCGTTGTTATCAGAAGGCTCATTATTCGCAGGTTCATTTATCTCGTTCCCTTGCTCATTTGTTGCATTGTCTACTGCTTCATTTTGCGTATTTGCTTCGTTGTCCCCACACGCAGTCAATGTTACGAGTAGTGCTGTTGCTAAAATCGTTGCTCTTTTCATGACTCTCTCCCTCTCATCACCTTTTTTACAACAAAAAAGCGCTAATCCTAAAGAGGATGCGCTTTATGAATAAAATGCAGGTAACTTTCCGACATGCGCTACTACACGCACGAACCTTGAGCACTTTAAACATCCTTTTCCTCGAAGGTGTTTAATACTATCATGTAGGCAGGTTTCCTGGCTTGCGAATCGCAGGTTTATCACCCCTTCCCATGCATGATGCACAGTGGGCTACGTGAAGACCTCTTCGCTTACAGTGGCGGGACCGCGTCGGATTTTAACCGACTTCCCTTTTAACCTTATGCGCTCCTAAATCAGAGTCCAAAAGGCACCTAATGACGCTTTTCTGTTGTGTGTCTCAAGTATACGTTACTTTATTTGCTTTGTACATTTGCTTTTTGTCCTATGTCGTTTGAACAGCTTTTGTCTCTTTTACCTTTTTTTGCTCTAAGATCTGCTTCAACTCATCCTTGTACTTTGTTGAGACGAGAATGTACAAGAAGTCTCCCTCTTTAATCATCGTTTCTCCGTAAGGCGTAATAAGCTGCTCGTTCCTGACGATCGCACTTATATTTGCCCTGTTAGGAAAATTCAGTTCACGGAGACGCTGACCAACAATCGATGAATCCGAATTGGCCTGGAACTGCACCATCTCGGCATTCGCCTTGCCCATCGATATAAGCTCAATAGAATGGTGAGGCGTATCCTTTTTAGGACCAGTCAGATGTAGTTTTTTAGCTAATAACGAAATCGTTGTACCTTGAACTAACGCAGAAGTTAATACAATGAAAAAGACAACGTTAAAGAAAAATTGCCCATTCTCTAGACCCGCAACAATTGGGAAAGTAGCAAGGACGATCGGAACCGCTCCACGAAGACCTGCCCAAGAGACAAAGAGCTTTTCCTTCGTGGTGTACTTCATCCCTATTGTGGAAAGGAATACCGCTGCTGGTCGAGCAATAAAGATGAGCACGATAGATAGGAGTAGTCCTGCTCCGATTACTTCAAGGGAGACGAGGTCTAATGGGAAGACGAGAAGTCCAAGGATAATGAACATTCCAATCTGGGCCATCCAAGCAAATCCTTCATTAAACTGAAAGATCGAATAACGATACGTAAGCTCGGAGTTACCGATGACAAGAGCGGCTACATATACAGCTAAAAATCCACTTGCCCCAAGCGAGGAGGCTACGCTATACGTAAGTAGCGCAAAAGCTACCGAAAAAATCGGATACAAACCACTGGAATCTAAATTGATTCTATTAATAGAGAAGGAAGCAAGCTTACCAACTCCAAGTCCAATCACGAGTCCTGCCCCCATCTGCCAGAAGAAGGATGGAATGAGCGAGAAAACACTCGTGTCTGGTAACAAGATAAGTTCAATAAAGGAGACCGTTAAAAATACAGCCATCGGATCGTTCGTTCCTGATTCCGCTTCAAGCGTTGCACCCATTTTCGCTTTAATGTTTCTCTCCTTAAGTGCTGCAAATACTGCTGCAGCATCCGTGGAGCCAACAATGGCACCAAACAATAAACCTTCAAGGAGGGAGACATCAAAAAGTAAATAGGCAACATATCCGACAATACCGGACGTGATGATAACACCCGCCGTGGCAAGGGATAGAGATGGTACAACGACACTTCTAACTGTCGAAAATTTCGTTTGAAGACCACCCTCAAACAAAATAATAACAAGGGCGAAAATACCAATTAATTGCGCCAGTTCCGGATTGTTAAAATAAATAAGTCCGAGTCCTTCACTACCAATTAACATCCCAAGTAAGATAAAGAGAATTAAAGAAGGTAGTCCTATTCGCGTAGAGAACTTAGCCGCTATGACTCCTCCAATTAAAACGAGACCACCTAATAGTACAACAGCGTCGAGTCCTAAATTATTAAAGATCATTGGCAAACCTCCTTTTAAAGCTCTACGTCAATTCGCGGAGCAAGTTTTTTTGTTAATCCAATATATTTCATCGTTTCTGCTGGGCTTGCATGGTGAAGTCGCTTTTGAATAAGAGAGATCGCGATGCCCTTTCGATACGCATGGTAGCCAAATGTTTTGCGCATCGTATGTGTACCAATACGTGCGTCGATGCCAACCTGGTTAGCACTTGTGTGAATCATTCGATAGGCCTGCTGCCTAGATATCGGCATACCTGTTTTTGGTGAGGCAAACAAGTAATTGTCTAATTCAATAGACGGGAGCATTTCCATTTGGCATTGGAGCGCTTTTCTCATCGAATGATTGATAAGAATCACGGGCTCCTCCTTGTTTAATTCAGTTTTGATACATTTATTCTCTGTTAAAACATCTGCGTAGGTTAAAGGGAGAAGCTCACTAATACGAAGGCCTGTATTGATTCCGAAGACAAAGAGTAAATAATCTCGTGGGGACTTTTTCTTTAAGGCAAGCTTTAGCTTACGGATATCCTTCACATCATAAATGGGATCCACAAATTCCATGCTATCCCTCCATTTTATGTGTCATAATACTAGTTTAACACATGAATATGTAACTACCGAACAATTTGCTTAAAAATATCGACATATTTTCTGACAAATCAAAAAGGATCTAGATGTTTAATAGCTTTAAATGATCGGGTACTGATTTAAAAAGACTTGTGGAGGTAATTAGATGGAAATGTATCAGAGACTGTGCGTGGAATACTATGATTTAGACAAGCCGCACCCACCTGAAGAGGCGTATGCATTTTATTTGAAGCATGTGGAGAAAGCCTCTGTGACATTGGAGCCCATGAGCGGATCAGGAAGATTCATGCTCCCTCTCATGCAGGCGGGACATGCAGTAACAGGCGTCGATGCATCGCCTTCTATGGTGCAGGCATTGGAGACTCAGGCAGCAAGACTTGGCGTTGAGCCTCGCATTCATAAACAATCTTTAGAGACCCTTCAGCTCGAGTCGACCTACGATTTAATCATCATTCCGTCCGGCTCTCTCGGATTAATCACAGATGAAGCTGCTTTGCGCCAAAGTCTCTCCAGGCTCTATCGGCACCTGTCAGATGGAGGGTCGTTCGTCTTTGAAGTCAGCACGTTAAAGGAGATTCCAGATACATTTGGGGCGACGTTCGGTGGTGTCCAGGATAAAGATAATGGAGATAAAATCGTCTTTACTGGCTTTTATGCCTCTTTTGACGAAAATACGAGTGTACTCAGATCCATTCATCGCTATGAGCATTTCCAGCACGGTAAGCTCTTAGATTCGGAACTAGAAGATTTTCAGGTAAGACTTTTTGATCAAGCTACTATTACGAGGTTACTAGAAGAGACCGGTTTTACTGAGGTAGTGCTTGCAGAGGACTATAAAGGAACTCCCGCTTCCACAGAGTCGAAAGAGCTTGTTGTGACATGTAAAAAATAGCGGGATAATACTATCGGAAGGGGCCAGGCTTAGCTGCTGGCTTCTTTTTTGTGGGTTGGAGTGAGTGTGGAGTGTAGATTTTGTGTGAGGGTCTGGGTTATGTGCCTTGGTTTGATTATAAGTTCCTTGTTTGGACTTTATGTTCCTTGTTTGAGTTTTATGTGCCCAATTTTAGAGTTATGGACTTCGTGCTTAGCTTCAGCCTGGTTATGTTCCCTGTTCTTGAGTTATGTTCCTGATCTAGATTTTATGTGCCACATTTCGAAGTTATGGACTTCTTTTATTGAAAGCGCGCATGACCATTGCTTTATGCGCGAAGTGCCACTGTATCTGAAAGACAATGTTAACTTTCGCGCTAGTTGAGGTTCTATTAATTGGATTTCTCTTTAAAACGTATAGGAAATAACGCACTTGATAGGAGTTATGGACTTCGTGCCAAGTTCTAAACTATTTATGTTCCGCATTTCGAAGTTATGCGCCTCGTTTCAGAGTTATGGACTTCGTGCTCAGCTTCAGCCTAGTTATGTTCCCCGTTCCAAAGTTATGTGCCCTATCCAAATTTTATGTTCCCTATTTCAACGTTATGGACTTCGCGCTCAGTTCCCATCTACGTATCCACCTCCCTCACCCAATTAAAAACAGGTACCAGCACAAGGCCTGGTACCTGCGTTCATCTATATAACCCTCTAAAATTCTTCTAACCAATTCAACAGCGCATTCACAACTTCCTCTTGCTGTTCTGCTACCGTAATAGATGCAGGGTTGTCACCGCGTTGCTCGCCGTACACGCCAAACTGTGCGTGATTTCCTCCTTCAATTTCATAAAAGATAGCTTCGTCCGAGAATAGTGGGCGCGAGCTCTCTATGTCCTCCGGAGAAGTTAGTCCGTCGTCTTCTCCATAAATGGAGATCATAGGTGTTGCTGTCTCTGAGAAATCGTTGCTGCTTTGCGGATAGGAAGCTAAAAAGAAGACGCCAGCTACTTCATTTTCATAGGCAAATGAGGCGGCCGCTACTCCTCCTAGAGAATGCCCACCGACCACCCAAGTAAGAATCTCTGGATGAGCAGCCTGAATCTCCTCGGCTTTATTAATGTCAAAGAAGGCGATATTCAATGTCACCTTTGGAATAAAAACGGTGTACCCTTCCTCTGCGAGCCTAGATCCAATCACGCCATATGCTTCTGGTTCTACCTTTGCTCCTGGATACAAAATGATTCCCTGTCCGTTCGCTTCATTAGGTGAAAATGTGAGCAAATCTTCCCCACTTGGCTGTGTCTCGCCGTATAACAATTCTATCTCGGCTGTGGCATCATAGGTTAGTTGCGTCCATATTAAAAATCCTCCAACAGCAAGAATCACTAAACTTACTATAATAAGCGCTATGCGCTTTACCCATTTCATGATGTTGTCTCCCCTTCTTTACGACGCTTCTACAAATGTTAAAAACCGATCATCCTGATAGGTGACGACACCAGTTTGACCAACTTGTAGAGAAGTAACCTCATGGTCTAATAGTTTTAACGTTACCTGATCAGACGAGTCTGATAAGAGAAAGCGCACTTCAATCCAGCCATTTTGAAGCTCCGGCATAATTTCCTCTACCATAGCTTCTGCTTGTTGCGTATGTAGCTTATGCTCTTCTGACTTATTCGCTTTTTTGTAAAAAATAACCCCTACTACTGTCGATACGGTTAAAACGAGGACGAGTGTCCCTACCGCTATTAAAATAAATAAACTAATATCCATACTTTCACCTCAAACACTATTTTGATGCACCGTTCCCCTATTTTCTTAAAGGAAGAGAAGAATGAGCCATAGACTCACGCCACCCATGACGATCGAAGAGATAAATCCAATGAGCAGGGCTGTAGGACCCGCCTGCTTCATTTGTCGTAGGTCGGTGCCCAGTCCTACGCTGACCATCACCATGACGATCAGGAATTTGGCAATCGTGTCTGATACATCGACAAACAATTGCGGAAGTGGTGCTGTGCTCTGAATCGTTACTGCACCGATAAAAAAGAGAATAAACACTGGGAATGCTTTTATCGCAGATTTTACAACAGGGATTTCAGGCTCTTTTTGCGCGTGAGAAATAGACGTCCAGAGTGCAAACAGAAAGACGACTGGAACGAGCATAAGTGTGCGAGCAAGCTTTGCCACGACGGACGCTTCACCAGCTTCATCACTAAACGAATATCCGGCAGCTACAACAGATGATGTATCGTGAATTGCAGCTCCTGCCCACACGCCAAACTGCTCGCCTGAGAGTCCTATCAGTTGCCCGAGTATCGGATAAAACAAGACAGCAAGCACATTGAATAGAAAAATCGTATTCATTGCATACGCTACCTCGTCTTGGCGCGCCCGAAGTACTGGCCCAGTCGATGCAATTGCTGTTCCTCCACAAATAGCTGTCCCTGCGCTAATTAGTAGCGGAGTTGCCCCTTGAAGCTTCGCTATTTTTGTTAATAAGAACGTTAGTCCAAAGCCGATGGCAAAGGAGAGTAACACAATAGCAATAGTTATGCCTTTCGTACTAGCTAACGCTTGAAAACTAAAACCAAACCCTAATAAAACGATAGCGACCTTGAGAAGCGTTTTTAACGTAAAGGATACTCCTGGTGAAAAAATCCCAGATAAACCAATTGTATTGCGAATAAGTATCCCTATAAAGATAGCAATAACAGCTCCACCGACAACAGGGAACTTTGCTCCAATAAATGAAGCTATTACAGCGATCCCTATGCTTAGGCTTATGCCGGCAATGTTTTTCATAAAAATAAATACCTCCATTAACTAACCGTCATTATACCGCATCTTCTATAATAAAAAGGTAGGTATTTTTATTCATATAGTCAGATTTCTCAACAAACACCTTGTATAAAAAATAAATATTAGGTACTATTAACTATAAGATTGATGGATATTTGGAAGCAGGGGGACGATGGTGGGATGAAAACTATAATGAATTGGAAACTTCGTACGAAAATGTTAGCTGTTTTCGGTGTCGTAATCGGACTATTTATGATCGGCTCTGTAGCAGTATTCCTATTACTGAATGAGACAACAAATGATATTCAGGAGCAGGAAGTACGAAGTCAGCAAGCAGTTTTAGTAAGTGATATTGGTGCATTATTTCGTTCCAAATACATAATTGTAGCAGACGGAGTCATGTCTAATAATTTTGACGCAGACTACTACGAGCAAGAAAGTACAGCATTACTCAGTAACCTTCAGCAAGTTTCTGAATACTTAACAACAGAAGAACAACGCACTCTATATGATACACTGGTTCAACAAAATAATCTCTTTGACGAGCTTGCGAGCCGAATTACAACTAGTTCTGTTCAATCAGCTTCAGAAATTAATGTACTAACTAACCTACGAGAAGAAACGTATGGCTATATTATGGAGCTTGAATCCATCTTTTCGTCCGAAGCAGCAGCAGCTAGTGCACAGGCACAAAGCTCTATTGCGAATATCTCATGGAGCTTCCTCGGTATTTTTGCTGGAGCTACTATAGTCGGTATTTTATTATTTGGCTGGTTTAGTCAGCAAGTATCTAAATCCCTTCATCGAGTTGTTAAACACGCTCGTGAGATCACAAGAGGTAATTTACTCGTCTTACCACTTAACCGCAATACCAAGGACGAAATCGGTCAGCTATCTCTTGCAATGGATGAGATGACCGAGCAAATTAAATCATTAGTTACAGACGTGAATGGGATTTCGGCTGAGCTTGCAGCTTCTGCAGAACAATTGAATGCGAGCGCAGAGCAAACGTCTTCTGCGTCTGAGCAAATCTCCTCTGCGATACAAGAGGTAGCTGCAGGAACGGAGACACAGCTTAAGAGCTCACAAGAAACGCAGCAAACAGCTGAATATGTATCTCACACCATGGATGAGGTCTCAACCTTTGTCCAAACGACTAATAACTCTGTAGCTAAATCGGAGCAAGAAGCGGAGAATGGGATGCAGGTTATTAATGAAGCGATTAAGCAAATGCGCAACATCTATGATTACTCCGATGAAAGTGGTGGCCATATCGCGGCACTTGGAGTTAAATCCGATAAAATCGGCGGTATTGTATCTATTATCACTGGATTATCTGAGCAAACAAACTTACTTGCTTTGAATGCTGCTATTGAGGCAGCCCGCGCTGGTGAGAGCGGCAAAGGCTTCGCTGTTGTAGCAGATGAAGTCCGTAAGCTTGCGGAGCAATCTGGTAATGCAGCTAACGAAATCGAGCAGGTCATTAAAGATATTCAAGACGACATTGAGAATGCGATTATGTCGATGGCAAAAGGTGGCCAGGCTGTAAACGATGGCGTCGAGCTTGTTGATCAGGCTGGTAAAGCCTTTAAAGGAATTACCGAGCTTGTTAAGAGCGTCTCCCTTCAAATGACGGAAGTGTCTGACTCCTTGTCCACGAGTAGTGCACGTGCGAATGCGATGCTCGAAAACGTGGCGGCGATCTCACGCGAAGCGGAGACGGTCTCTGACAACACGCAAACTGTTGCAGCATCTGCTGAAGAGCAGACAGCATCGATGGAGGAAGTCGCATCGTCGTCCGCAAACTTAGCGAAGCTATCTGAATCCATGCGTGATAAAATTACGGCGTTTAAGGTTTCGTAACAATTGGATAACAGCGATGCTAGGTAAACTAAGTAAAACGACCGCGCGATTCATTTCGCTACGGTCGTTTTTTCATCTTACTCTATTGTTATAAACGTCTTCGTTTTACTCTACACGGTCTCGTCGCGTGTTAGAGGAAGAAGAGTTTCTGCTCTCAAAATCTTCACGTGTGAGAATGTCAGATACATGCATGTTGAACTCTACAACTTCTAGTCCAGTCATGTGTGTAATATTAGACTCGACGTTTTCTTTTGCAGATTTATATACATCAGGTATCTTTTGTCCATATTCGATGATGACATCGATATCTAACGCTACTTGCTTTTCACCTACAGCCGCAGAAATACCTTTTGTGATCTTCTCATCTGCTCCAAACGATTCACGAAGCCCTTCGAAAACACTTCCACTCATACCTAAAATACCATTGGTTTCATTAATAGCGAGCGCAGTAATTTTTCTGATTACATCATCATCAAACGTTAACTTGTCGCGACGTTCTGGCTCTTGATTACGTCTTTCTTCCTGTTGTAGTTGCTCCGGTGTTTTTTCTGTTGAACGTACATTTTGCTGTGCCATAATAAAATTCCCCTTTTCGTTAAAGTTTGTTTTATCATTTATTTACTTAATCTCGGCGACCAAATAAAGCCTCCAAGTAAGCACCAATATCTAAATCGCGGTCATACCATTTACCAATCAAGTATCCCACTAATACAATCACGAAGACCGCAATCGTATAGCCTAACCCAATGGTCAGATACAGGACACTAAAGATAACCGCAAGAATAATACCTATTATTCGACCTCGATAGCGTTTGAACACCTCTTGGTTATTCATCAGCTTCCCTCCTTAAACGACGCGGTTTTTCTTCTCCGCATTTGATTTATCTTGAATCTCGACTCGAACTTCACGAACCGAAATCTCTAGCCATGATTCGAGCTCCGTCTTCACTCGATCTTGCAGTGCCTTTGCTGTTTGCTGAACAGGATGATCTCCGAACGGCGTATAGCTAATGTAAACATCTACGTATTCTTCTTTATTTGCGATGCGAATAGACACGTCTGCCGATCGAATGCCATCTACAGTCCTAACTGTGCGCATAACGGTTGATTCAATTGCTTGTCTTGAGATTCCAATCTCACCACTTGTAGTAGACACATTCAAGGATTGACTAGAAAATCCTTTTTTACCACTACTTTTAAAGCTCGTTAGGAAGAAAATCAGTGATAGTAAACCTAAGAATGAAAGTACACCGATTAAAATCCAAAATACCTCTGATTGTTGTTGAAGTGCTAACAATGCATCAAAGACAAGATATGTGCCAGTTAGTGTCAAAATCATAGCGATAACGAATAGTAAATTGATAAGACCGAATAAACCAACAATAAATCGTAAGCCTGCGTTCATGAATTCACCTCCATAGCTTAACTACTTAAATTACTGCATGTAGTTTTACAAATTAACAGGATCCTGTGGTGTTAATATTACCGATTCACAGATTTTAAAACTTTGCACATGATTTGTATGAATACTTCTAGCACCTACAACATACTAATTTATGGGTTTTTAGAAGATAAAAGGACCAGTATTTCTTGTATAATCTAACTTCTACTATGCCATTATACTTATACAGGTATGCTTATCTCTATTTTAATTTACACATTTCTCTTAGAATATTTCACGATTTCTTACCCACAAAAAATGGTTACTAAAATCGAATTAGAACTACTCATACACTAATAAAGCATAAAAGACACGAGAGCATTTGCATGGCTCTCGTGTCTTTACTTATTCAGTTTTTATAACTAAATAAGCTCTCGAAGGTTCGCTGATACGTTTATGAAGGAACTCCTTCGCGCTGTTCCAAATGAAGGGGAGGCGGAATTAACCATCCTTTTTCTTTTGTTAAGCGAAGAAGACGAATGCCGCGCTGTGCCTTTTCGGTGTGCATTTGTCCAAACAATAGACATAGATCCTCACGAGTACATTGCCCCATCGCTGTACTGCAGGCAACTAATCCACTTGCTAAATCGCGTGATACTGCCGCCGCAATTTCTGGATCATTAAACCTCGCTCCGACTGGAATATCATTTGTGCTTGCAAGCGGTCTTTCTGGAGGACTCGGCGGTAACCCAACCTCATTCTCTTTTAATACGTTAGTGAGCTGTGATTCCTCTCGCTTCGCTTCTTCAATGATTTCCTTAAGCATGCTTCGCAGATCCTCATCACCACAGTGATTCACAAATGTTTGATACCCTGCTACCATTGCTTTCGCACCAGATACAAACATCCACGTGCTAAAGACCTCACCGTAATGCATTGGCTCGTTCCGCGGATTCCCTTTCATGATTCCCATGTCAACGCCCTCCTTTAATTCGTGGTCAGTGACCTGTCTTAGTATGAGTCGTTCTCTCTCGTTTACCCATTCCAACTATCTCCATGGTAGAAACATGAACTAAAGTTCCGACACGTTTTAACGTTTATAAGGTACAGAAAAAAGGGAACCACTTCCATAAGGGGTGTGATAGAATGGCATTTGATTACGATGTTGACTTTGATAAAATTGATTTTCGCAAAGAGCCAGAAAGGTATCAGGTTGGACGTGGTGAGCAGGGCGTATTAATGGTTGAGCCCTATAAAAGCGAGCTCTTACCACACTGGCGCTTTAAAACTCCGGACATCGCGCAAGAATCAGCGGACACGCTGTATAACATGTTTTTAGATTATAAAAAGAAAGACGATTTTGTTGGAATGGACATGGCCCGAAAGTTTATCCAAATGGGCTACACGAGATCTAGACGTTACGCCAACTATAAAGGTGGTCGCAAGTACGACAAAGATGGCGAGGTAGTGGACAGACAGATTGATCAAGAAAAAGCTCGCTCCGCTGAAATTTTTGAGGAGAAGTGGATAACCGTGCGCGAGGACGAAGAATACTTAGAACAAAAACGTGAACATCAGAAAAAATATGGGTAACAGAGGAAAAGCGGCTGGAAGTGTTCAATCCAGCCGCTTTTTTTGTGGGAATGTGATCTTTTTTTAGAGTTATGTTCCCTATTCTGCTTTTATGTTCCGCATTCTAATTTTATGTTCCCTATTTCAATTTTATGTTCCCCGTTTTAAAGTTATGGATTTCTCTTATTTTTATGTGCTGCATTCTGCACGTATGGACTTCTCTCATCGTACATCCGCATACTAGAGCTTCATGCGCGAAAGGCCACTCTGTCTTAAATTTGTTCGTATTTCTCGCGCTAGTTAAGGCATCCTTTAAAAAGCAGGCGCAAGAAGCTTATTCCTCTTTTGACTGGACAATAACGAAGCCGTCTCCCTCAAATTCCATCTGAATGGATTCACCACTTCCACGTCCTAAGAACGTTTTGACGCTTACGTCCGTCCGAAACTCAGGCTTTAAATTAGTGGACCATGCGACTGTTGCTCCAGGATCTGTCATGACGGGCTTACCAGGTTCAACGATGAGCGTGAGTGGCTCGTAGTGCGTTGTCATTGCTACTTTTCCGTATCCTTCAAGCTCAATATTAAATAGGCCGCCAGACATCGCTCCAGCTAACTTCCTCATTAGTTTAATATCCCATTCAATTGTCGGTTCAAATGCTAAGATGTCGTTGCCGTTTATCGTAATTTGATCGTTCTCAAGCTCTAAGATCGTGATTTTTTTACCGTCGTCGGCGAGAAACAACGTTCCACGCCCCTCTGCCTTCATGAGGTCCTCTCCTTCACTAGTAAACGATTTTTTGAGCATCTTACTAACCCCGTGCTCAAAAACGCCCTCTCGAGTAAATTTAATATCTCCTGTATACGAAATCATCGACCCTATTTTCGCCCAAAGAGAAGAAGTTAAGTTAACCTCTAAAATACGATCTGTCTGCAAGTCAAAGGCATCCTTATCCCTTGTGTCACGCTTTGTTTTTTGAATAAATTCTCGTACTGTGTAATCGCTCATCGCAATTCCTCCTTCATAGAATTAATTTGGCGGACCATCTTATAGCTAATATAAATTGGTGCCAATACGATTAATGAAATATAAATAAGAAACATTTCGTTTAGCCCCTCTTGTAAGCCTAAAGCCGTTTGCACGAGTGAATAGAGAAGATATGCAAACATAAAACTAATAAGAAGATTTAAAAGGCTTATCATAAGTTTTGAATACGTGCGTGCTACTTCCGCTTGCTCGAACGTGAGCTTGTCTTTTTCGATAAATGGGATGTTAATAAACTGAATCGCTTTTTTAGGGTCTTCTTGCTTTTTAAGTAAGAAAATCTGGAGTAGAAGTAGTAAGAGGATCATCGCTAAGTAAATAGCTAAAAGTCCAAGGAGAGAGCTTTTATTAGCCCACGAAGTCACCTCTCCAGCTGCATTGAAATGTTGTGGAACCTGATCAGGTAGTGTAGGATAAATCCTCCATACATAGATAGAAATAGCGAAAAAAATGAGAAAAGCAAACACATCCATCCATGTATATAAACGTTTCATCGCGTCACCCCCTCAACAACGGAATCATGTATAGTGCTTTATTTATATACGAGTATAAGGGGCTTCATGTTTCAGAATAGTCTGGATGATCGTTTTCGCGCTTCATTGTGAAGTAATGAACTTTTTTGATTGAATAGGCACATGAGTGGCTTTATGCGCGAATTTCACCTGTATTCTATGGATGTTTGGTTTTATCGCGCTAGTTGAGGGTAAGATTTGCGGTTTTTTCTTCATATGTATGTATAAATAGAGTATTTGTTTGAGGTTATAGCTTGTTTTATAAAAGTTATGTGCCTTCATGTTGGGGTTATGTTCCCTATACTGAAGTTATGTGCTTTATTTCAATTTTATGTGCCCCGTTTTAAAGTTATGGACTTCTCCTATTTTTATGTTCCGCATTTCTGTGTTATGTTCCTAATCCTAAATTTATGTTCCCTAATTCAATTTTATGTGCCCCATTCCAACGTTATGGACTTCGCCCACGTCTCTTCCCTTTTATATTGCTCACTCCAAGGTTTTGGACTTCCCACTTCCGTCTCTCTTCCCTCAACCAAAAACAAACCCAGCAGAGACTAAACCTGCTGGGCTCTTAACATTTATATATTACTTAGCGCGTCGTCGACAGAATGGTCTCCCGCAACGAGGTCAAACGATTTGTTGAACGTTTTTGCATTTGAAATAGATGCAACGATCGTCTTAGCAACGTCTGCTCGTGGGATATCGCCTCGATCTAAGTTCGATGCAGCTGATACTTTACCAGTGCCTTCGTCATTCGTAAGACTTCCTGGGCGAATAATTGTATAGTTCAATCCACTTTGCAGGACTTCTTTATCTGCATAGTGCTTTGCGACAAAGTATGGGCGGATCTTTTCGCCCCAGTTTTCGCGGTTGTTTGCTTGGATCGCGCTTACCATGATAAAGCGCTCAACTCCGGCATTTTTAGCCGCTTCTACTGTTTTACCAGCGCCGTCTAAATCAATTAACAACGTCTTATCTGGGCCAGTACTACCACCAGAACCTGCTGCAAATACAACAGCGTCGTGACCTTTAACCGCTTCCGTTAACTCATCTACAGAGCCTTCTAAGTCGGCAAGCGTGCTACGAATCCCTTTAGACTCCAGCTCTTTTTGTTGCTCTTCTTTGCGTACTAAAGCAGTAACCTCGTGATCATCGTGCTCATGTAGGAGCGTCGTGACCTGTTTACCGATTTGTCCGTTTGCACCAACTACAATAACATTCATGTATCTCCACTCCTTTTATCAGCATTCTGTTAACATGTAGCCGATTCAACGAGAGTTTAAACGTAGGATGTTATTTAAAGCTCTTACCGATAGTCGGAGAGTAGACATTATGCTCGTCATGAGCATCTTCGTCTCTTTCTACCTTCATCTGCTCTGGAAAAGCGCCAGGTGTTCGTAGATCCTCAACCAGTTGATCAATCAAATCCTCTGTTACATGGTTCATACAAAAAATGTGCGCATAGCCTCGTTTTGCTCCGTCTACATAGAGCTCCTCGCAGGACAGCGAATATTTATAGATGATTTTTTCACTTGGTCGTTTGAAACGGAGCGTCAACGAAAGCGGAGATCGCTCGACCCATAGCGTACTGTTTAATTCTTCTTCAAGCTTTTGTAAACGAAGAGTGGCATAGGCTGCGACTTCCTCGTTCTTCACAACTTGAGCAATATGGTCCTCTTCGCTATGCTTCGCTAAGAAGTCCCACATCATCATACCAGCTAACCCATTACGGGATCCCGCAAAGGTAGTGTCGGGCGATCCAATGTACATCGGATCATCAGGTGGAAGGAGCTGATTCTTTGTTTTACCCATAAAAATACCGCTCGGGAACGGTAGCCCTGCGTACTTGTGGAAGCTACAGGTAATGGAGTGGACTTCGGGAATGCGGAAGTCAAATGGTCGGTAGGCAAAATCTTCTGGTAGCTCTAACTCGCCGGCGTCGATTGCTTTCTCGATGTATGGCATGTAGGCTGCACCGAGTGCACCATCCACGTGGAACCAATAGCCCGTGCGCGTACTCGTCTTGACCGCATCATCTGTTTCGTAGGTCACGGCTCTTTCATACATACCGTTCTCTTTAAGGATTGGTACGAGTGCCGCTACCGCTGATTCGATATCATCGTAGGCACCTTTAAAGGTGGTACCGTAATTAAAGCAGACAAAAATTGGATGACCGCGCTCAGCAAAGAAGGTCACAAGCTTTGCAAGTGACGGAATGTGGATGCTACCATCATCGTTTGATGGGACTTCTAATGGCCAGCCTGATTTTCCCATGTATTTGGAAGAAAATCCTGTGGGAAAGTCGTCTGGATAGACGAGTGGACACTCTTCGCCTGTGGCAACTGCTTGATCGTAATATGTAGTAAAGTCTAAGACGCGCATTGCCTTTACGATCGAGTAATGGGTGTCTTGAGAATAAAAAGCAATAGGACGGAAGGCATTCTCATTACCGTTTTCCATTTCGCCCTGCTGATAAGCTACTCCAACTGGAGCTTTTTTAGCTCCGCCATCCTTACTTGCTTCAAGAGCCACTTCTTCAGCCTCTGGATCTGAAAGAAGGACTTTCCCACCGAGATAGTCACGAGCATTCCAAATTCCATACACGTTTCCTTCGGTTGAACCCATGGAAAGTGTGTACCCCCAGTAGGAATCACCTGTTGTATTTTGATGAGGTGTTTTAGCATTCCATAGATCCGCATAGTAATCGAGTACTGCTTTCTCCATCTCCTTCGAATTCATTGTCATATTCCCTGGAGTGAACGGATCACCTGCATTATTAATGTGCACGTTTAAAAAAGGAGCGAAGGCAGAATAGTCTAGCTCCTGATTGACCTGATAGCCTAAAAATGTTTGTTGCTTCCCCTGCATCTCTTGTGCAAGATCGGATAGAATCTCGTGTCGGTCCTGCTCAGACATG
Organism: Paenalkalicoccus suaedae; assembly: GCF_006965545.2. NCBI lineage: Bacteria > Bacillati > Bacillota > Bacilli > Caryophanales > Bacillaceae > Paenalkalicoccus > Paenalkalicoccus suaedae. Next base: position 530,924 of record NZ_CP041372.2, on the reverse strand, counting down.
CGCCCGTCTCCAAGCTCAAACATGGATGAGCTTTGCTTTGTTTTGTGAGTTGTCATAAAGGCAACCCCTTTCGTAAGTTAGAATTTCTTCATCAGTCCCTCAACGGCGATCACGTTCCCTTGATTGTCGTAAACAGGAAGTTCCGTTACCTCAATCATGACTTTCGATTTATCTTTCGCTAAAAATTCGACTGTATATTTAGGTTGTTGATTCCCTTTTAACGACTCAAAGGTATGGTGCTCCGCTTGAGGATTTCCAGGGTGATCGGTTAAGAAAACTTCATAGCTCTGCATGAATTCTGCTTCCGTGTATCCTAAGACTTGCTGGATAGACGGGGTTACATAATCAAATACCCCCTCTGGATTATGTCGGTAGGAGAAGTAATTGTCAATTGTGGTGTTTTTCCCAGTATCTAGTATGACGTCTCTTCCAACTTGATTTACTCGCGTAAACATCGTATCTATTGTCGATAGAGCATCTTTGTTGATTGCGACTTGTCGATCTGTCATCATTGTCACGCTATCAGCTGTAGCTACGATTTGCTCTGCTTGCGCTAGCTGATCCTGTGTGAGCGCCGTAATTTCTTGTGCAAAGGCACTTGCTGACACATTATCCTCCACCATTTCTTTCACACCAGACTGCACGTCATCAATGACATCAAGCATAGATGCAAATACGTCATCCGTATCTTGTACTGACGTTTGTACATGCTGAATATGCTCTTTATTTTCTTTCGTTTGATTCACTGCCTGTTGCACGACATTCTCGACACCACTTAATAGACTAGCGATGTTTTTCGTTGCGCCAGTCACATTTTCTGAGAGCTTGCGAATTTCGTCCGCTACTACAGCAAACCCTTTACCATATTCTCCTGCACGTGCTGCTTCAATCGACGCGTTTAGCGCTAGTAAATTCGTTTGAGCCGCAATGTCATCAATCACTTTAATAATACTTTTGATTTCAGCTGTTGAACTACCCGCTTCCTGCACCGTCTCCGATAGCTTCTCAACTGAATTCATCACAAGATTCATTTTCTCCGACGTGTCCTGCATCGACCCTTTACCTTTTTCAGAGATTGCGACCATATGCTCTGTCTGTTCATTGACTTTTTCACTCTTCGCAGAAACATTTGTAACAACATCTGACAAACTAGAGATGTTTGTAGCAATTTGTTCTGCATCCTGCGAGAAGATTCGCGTACTTTTTGCAAGCTCAGTAATCGAAATAGCTTGTTCTTCCGTTACTTTTGTCTGTTCTGTCATAATGTTTTTCACATTATGCGACGACTGGTTCGCTTCAATAACGACGTCAGCAAGCTTATCAATAACCTTCTCTGTGTACATATCACTTGATGATTGTTCTTTACTTGGTTTTTCACGTAATAATAGTGCTTTTAGCATAGCTAAAGCCCTCCCTGATTTTTAAGGTATAAAGTATCGAGACTTTTCGATCATAAGTATACCTTATTTCCGACATATTTAGCTAATATTTTTGCTTATTATGAACTTTTTCCTAGAATTCCTTTAACAGGATAGTCAGGTCCTCGCTTTCGAAGTCTGGTTTATAGTCCGCTACGTCGAAAGTTGCTTCTGATCGATTAATCCAAAGTGTTTGAAATCCAAACGTTTTTGCCCCAATAATATCCCAAGGATTTGTGGATACAAATAGAACGTCCTCCCTTGAAACCTTTAATTCTTGAAGGGCGTATAAGTAAGTAGAAGGAGCAGGTTTATACTGTTTAATTCGATCGACTGAGAGTACATGGGAGAATTCATCCTGTATTTTTTCCTGATAAAGTAAGGATTCGAGCATGCTAGGAGTTCCATTAGACAGTAAAGCTTTTGGTTTAGACGAGAGTTTAGTGAGCACCTCTTTTACTTCAGGGAATAGTGGTAGCGTATTATACGCGGAAGCCAGCTCATCCAATGTATCTTCTTTTACATGTAAATCATACGAAAGAAGTGAATGCTGTAACGCCTCTCTTGTTACATGCTCAAACGATTTATAATCTCCAGTAATTTGTCGTCTAAACGCGTAATCTATCTGTTTTTGACGCCAAAGCTGGCTGATTTCTTCTCCATTTCCCGGGAAATGTCGTTCTAGCGTTTCTGCTACTTGTGTCACATCGAAAAGTGTACCAAAGACATCCATAATGAGTACTTTCATTGTTATCCCTCCCTTTTTATGATGCTTTCCCTGTTTTCTTAAATAGTAAGACTAAAATTATCCGTTTTATGTTAAAATTTGGACAAAGGAGGTATGCACTATGTTTTGGATTGCCGTCATTTTAATTGTTGGAATGGGTATCGGACATGATGTACTTCGTGATCGCAATAAGCGAATCATTAAGGAAAGAGAGCTGTCTCTAAAAGAGCAAGAGCTTCACAATGAACAATTAAGGTTAGAAGTAGAAAAAACAAAGCTCGAGGCTGCTACACGCTACCAGCAATATCTTGAATATGAAGAAGAACGCAAAGAACAGGCGTAATGCGAGCTGCAAAACGCCTGTTTTTTCTATTCTTCTGGGTCAATTTCGTCTGCTTTAATTGATATGATTAAGACATGCTCCATCTCAGATATGGCTTCCTCAGCTCGATCTATATCATACATAGAAATACCTCCATCTGGTCTATCAGACGCTACGTACATCCATATAATTTGTTCATCGCCAGGATCAAGCTCTACGCTTTCCTCCATTCGTGAATTAATCCAAGCTCCGCCAGGCATCTCTGTAATGACAGCACCTCTTCCTATGTTTCGAGGTGTTTCAAAAAACATTCCAAGGTGCGCCTCATCGTCTTGCCCAAAACTCTGAATCGTTAATCCGATCGTGCCATTAATCACGTCTTCTAAAAAGCGACTATTTCCAAATCCGCTTAAATCTTCGACTAGCTCACCTTGTTCATACCGCTCAATAATAAATTCAAGCGATGTCGTTTCTCCGCGAGTTAATTCAAATGGTATGTATACAAGCTCTTCGCCTGTTACCTTTTCAAACATGTCTGGATAGTCCGAATCTACGCCTGGCTCTAGTGTTACGAATCTATCCGTTTCTCCGCCGCAGCTCGTCAAAAGCATCAAGATGCCTAATCCTGCTACTAATAGCTTCACTCTACCAGCCTCCGCTTTCTTTTACCTATTTACCATCTATTTTGCTAAAAAGCCTCTACTAATTATCTGTTTCACCGTCTATTCTCAGCTTCACTACTATGACATGCGGTTGTTCAGCCAAGTCTTCTTCTGACGCTTCAGTAGTTATTGGTCGTAATTCATCTGTATCACCAGTTCCTTGATATAAGGCTACAATTTTTTCGTCCCCTACCTCAAAGGAAGCTGACTCCGTTAATACATCAAATCCATAGCCATTGTCTTCAACATCCATTTCTACAGAAGTTCTTGACTGACTTGTATTCTGATCAGATATCGTTTCAACCATGACATCAATGACCATTGTGCGATTATCTTCTGCTGTTTTTTCTGTAAATGATACTGCTAGGTTGCCCTCAGTAGAGTCCTCCAAAAAGCCCGATAATTCTAAGCCTCCGTGGTCCTCAATAAGCTCCCCGTCTTTGTATTGCTCGATATTCACCCGTAAAGAGCGAGTGGTAGCGTCTGTAATGTCAAAAGCTGTGTAGAATAGCTCGCCACCCGTAATCTTTTCAAACATATCGACAGCATCAGACTCCTCCGCTCCCGCGACTTCCATCGCACTATTCTCACTGCCGCACGCAGATAAAACGACTAACGCGCATAGTCCCAAACTCCCCAACCACTTTTTCATCATCATCTCTCCTCTCTTAAGAAACCACATCGTTATTTCGACTGACTTGTTGGAAACACTTGCTTTTGTTTTAGTAGTAAATATGTTCTTTCTATAGTAGTGAGTAAAAAATAAAATAAGGCGATGTTTATTAGCAAACCTATAGCGTTGAATGAGTAATTATTAAAGGATGTATGGTAGTCAATCCACGCTGCCGGAAAACCTCGATTAACCATGTACCCTTCTCCTTCGGGCACAGCATAAACGCCAATAGAGGGAATCGCCGTTACAATTAACGTAATGAATATAGCAAGAATCAGTTTGACTTTTTTATTCATACCGACTCCTTTTTCAGAAAATTTTTCTTAATTATATCATAATTGGCTTTCCGAAGTCTTAGATGCATGAACTAATTTTATCTCGTGTACGCGAGAGGTTAATCAAGAGCCATGCTGTCATTGCACGCTTCGCGCTAGTTCAGCTGTTGGTTAATTTCTGGTGATTTGTTGTCATTATGTAAACCCGTTTGAAGAATGTCATAATTGAGTTGCGTTTTGTCATAAATACTTCTGATTTTGTGATAACTGAACGGCATTTTGTCATAACTGAACCAAATCCTGTGATAACTGACCTCCCCCCTGCTCCCACCGTCACACCATACAAAAAAAGCAGCGCACGGGTAGTCGTTCTACCCTTGCGCTGCTTTTTGGTCGGTATCCGTATCCTTGTCATTACTCGTTTCAGTATCAGCCACTCCGGCTGCCTTGTTTTCTCTCGAATCCGACACATCCGTTGCATCTGCCTTCTTCTTCGGCACCTCAGTTACTTCTTCTTCGTAAACGTCGCCGTCCCAGGCTTCAACGTCAAATTGACGTTTGCTCTCTGCTTCGGCTCGTTCTTTTGCGGCAATCATTTCTGCTTCGTATGCGATGACGGCGGCTCGCACCGCTTCCTTGTAGTCTTCTGCTTCAGATAAATACGTGAACTGCCCGGAATGAGCGAATAATTCAACGCGAATCCCTCGTTTGTGTGAGTAGAGATCTGCATTGTATCGCCCTAACTTCCCTTTGATTCCGCGCTTTCTAATCAGCTTGTCCTGTTGCCCACCTGACGTCCTACTAGCTACAAACAGCGTCATCCCAAATAGAATGACGAGAAACACGACTCCAAACAACATAAACATGATGCCCAAAGCTATCGCCTCCTTCCTATTATCCTACCATGATTCGGGGAGAAAATCGTGTTTACAGACTCCTAAAATGGGGCATTTTTTTGACAGATAGTACATAGTGGTAGTACTATTAAGCGTGTTATTCCGATAAGTTAGATATGAATTGGAGGGAATTAGAATGGCAACGACGATTGAATCATCTGCTCCACCTCTAAAGAAGCCACAAATGAAGCTTGTTGTTGGTGGATTAGTTGTAGCTGCACTTTTACTTATTTATCTAATGGCAACACAGGCTGCTATGCATCCGTTATTACTTGTCATTGGTATTTTACTAGGATATACATTATTCCATGCACGCTTTGGATTTACATCAGCGTTCAGACGCATTATGTCGGTTGGTAACGGGCAAGCGGTCCGTTCGCATATGCTCATGCTTGCGATCGCAGTAACATTGTTCGCACCAATCTTAGCATTTGGCATCTCCTTTTTTGATACAGGCACCGCTGGCTTTGTTTCTCCAGTAGGAGTGAGCTTATTAGTTGGGGCATTTATCTTTGGAATCGGCATGCAACTCGGCGGGGGCTGTGCGTCGGGTACATTATATGCCACAGGTAGCGGTCGCACGGTAGCCTTTATCGTGCTACTATTCTTCATCATCGGCTCGACAGTCGGTGCTTACCATTTACCATTCTGGACAGAAGAAATGCCGGCGTTTGAGCCAATCTCGCTTGCAACATCGACTGGCTGGGGCTACGGCGGCGCGTGGGCTGTCTCCATTGCACTATTCGGACTCATCGCATGGATTACGCTCGTTGTAGAACGTCGCAAGAATGCACCAAAAATGGCGCCACTCCCAACTGACTCTGGGTGGAAACGAATTTTCCGTGGCTCATGGCCACTTTTTACTGCAGCTATCGTGCTTGCGGTATTAAATGCATTAACACTCATGACACGCGGCACGCCTTGGGGAATCACATCGGCGTTCGCTCTCTGGGGCTCTAAAGGCGCAGACATGATCGGCTTCGATCCTGCGAGCTGGGGCTATTGGGCCGACCAGCAGCAAGTATTGCAGGCATCGATTTTCTCCGACACAACGACGATTTTAAACTTCGGCGTAATCATCGGGGCCTTCCTTGCATCTGCAGCCGGCGGATTATTCCGCTTCACTAAAATGACAAAGGGCAACGTGTCCGCTTCGGTCATTGGTGGACTCATGATGGGCTACGGTGCTCGTCTTGCGTTCGGTTGTAACATCGGCGCCTACTTCGGCGGTATCGCGTCCTTTAGTGTGCACGGCTATGTGTGGGGGATTCTGGCACTCGCCGGCACCTTCGTCGCTCTCTACTTGCGGCCCCTATTCGGACTCTCCGTCCCCAAACCTAAAGATACCTTTTGTTAACAGAAACGAGGTCCCTTCTTCCGCAGAAGGGGACCTCGTTTTTTTACTATTTCGTTTACATACATGTGAACCAAGTGCCAGATTGCCCTTTATAAGTGGCTCTTGGGCAAATAGATGATTGGGTTTTAAGTGTAATGAGCTTTCATTTAGGTTTATGTGCCTTAATTTAAAGTTATGCGCCTCATCCTGCTTTTATGTTCCGCATTCCCAAGTTATGTTCCATATTCTCAAGTTATGGACGTTGTGCTCAGCGTCCAACCAAAAAAAGAGGACTACACAAGTTGTGCGTCCTCTACAATACAGCTTTTATTCTCTAAATTCCTGTACGATGATGCCTTTTCCGTTTTCTACAGTTACATCAGCGAATGCGCCGTTTATTAGCGTTACTTGCGGTGGCATGTGCCCACAGTCGATGTCGTACAAAACTGGTACCTGCAATTCACTAGCCAGTTCTTCATAGACGAGCTCAATGGTTAAATCTTCTACTGCTTGATTCGCCGAGCTGCGGCCAAACATGATCCCTGAAATGTGATCAAACCAGCCTGCAAGCTTCATTTGCTGGAGACTTCTCCACACATCAGAGGTATTCATATCACAATTTTCAAAGTACCAAAGGATCGATTTCCCACCTAGCTTATCTCGCTGGAACGCCGCAACGTCTCCATAAGGAGTGCCGACTAAATGGTGGATGACGTCGATGCAGCCTCCGAGTAGTCTTCCTTGAACCGAGCTTCCACCGATCGACTTCCACTCGGTTGGCTCGGTTAAATGAAAAATATGAGGCGTTGGATTGTCGAACTGCCACTCTGGCTGGAAATGCTCCGATGAACGTTGGCTGACTGTTTTACCATTGGGCGTCATGAGTACTCGTTCCCACATGGCTGTCGTGCTATCCGTGGTTGACCCGCGAAGGTCGACGAAGTTGGTGCCATGGGCGGTGGCGATTCCTGTGCGCAGGGTGACGGCGAGCAGGAGGACGCTTGTGTCGGAGTACCCGAGTAGCCATGTGTGTGGGATGCGCGCGAAGTCGATGTGCTCGAGCATGCTGATGAGTCGGTGGCCTCCCCACGGCGGTATGACGACTCCCGGCTGTTTGTCTAGGTGGACGTGCAGGGCCTTGGCTCGCTCCGACGCGGGTGCTGCTTGGAGCTCTTTGTGCGTCCAGGCGGTGTCATCAATGTCGACTTGATATCCATCACGTTCGAGCTTTTCCTTTGCCTCTTTGAGAAGAAAATGTAGCTCGGGTGGGACACCGGACGAGACTGCTGTTACGGAGATTTGGTCCTGTTTATGTAGAATTGGGTACGTAATCATCGGTGTTCCTCCTTGTATGTTTTCCTTATCCTACCATAGTGAGCTAGTTCTTTGTACCTTTTTAGGAAAAGGGCTACAATACGGATAGGAATGATGTTATTTCTTACGAGGAGGCTATTTGTTTATGAATGGATTAAAAGGTATTCACCACGTTACGGCAATTACGAGTAGCGCGGAAAAGAACTACGAATTTTTCACGTATGTGCTAGGCATGCGTTTAGTCAAAAAGACGGTTAACCAGGATGATATTCAAACGTACCACCTGTTTTTTGCGGATGATGAAGGAAGCGCAGGGACAGATATGACGTTCTTCGATTTCCCAGGTATTCCAAAAGGTTCTCACGGGACGGATGAGATTTTTAAGACAGGCTTCCGCGTGCCATCTGATGCGGCGCTTGAGTATTGGGTGAAGCGTTTTGACCACTATGAGGTGAAGCATACTGGCATCAAGGAGCGTTTTGGTAAGCAGACGTTGTCGTTCGTAGACTTTGATGAGCAACAGTATCAGCTTGTTTCAGACGAAAAGAATGAAGGAGTACCTGCAGGAAAGCCATGGCAGGATGGACCTGTACCGTTGGAGTTTGCGATCACAGGGCTTGGTCCCATCCACATTCGCACGGCGCACTTTGACTTTTTCCAAGAGGTGTTGGAGAAGGTAATGGAGTTTAAGGAAATCGGCACGGAAGGCTCGATCCACCTATTTGAGGTTGGTGAAGGTGGTAATGGCGCGCAAATTTTATTGGAGAAAAATGTGGTCTTACCTCAGGCACGTCAAGGCTTTGGTACGGTTCACCACGTGGCATTCCGCGTGGAGAATAAAGAAGTACTTGAAGAGTGGATTTCTCGCTTCGGTAAGTTTGGCTTCCAAACGTCAGGCTACGTAAACCGCTTCTACTTTGAATCCATGTACGTAAATGTGGCGCCACAGGTGCTCTTTGAACTCGCAACAGATGGTCCTGGATTTATGGACGACGAGCCATACGAAACGCTCGGCGAAAAGCTGGCGCTTCCGCCAAAGCTTGAGCCACAGCGTGAGCAAATCGAGCAGTACGTGCGCGAGATCGATACGGTTAGAAGTACGAAAACGATTGAAAAAGAGTATTATTAATACGACTAAAAGCGAACAGGCTGATGAGCCTGTTCGCTTTTTTCTACTCTACTTAACTCATTAATACACTCACACTCTGGTAAAACACAAAGCCAGAAAAGAGGAAGAATGGCACCAGCACCGCTGGATGCCCTTCCTGCCTTAGTAGCTTCGCTAAAATAAGCATTGCTCCCGCAAATGATAGAGTTAGCTGATACCAAGGCTCCGGTGGAAAGCTAGTGTCTAAAAACAGTGCCGTTGCACCACTAACAAGCAGCGTTAATACGAGTAACATCGCAAAAACATCTAAAGAAAGCTGCGTGACCCTTCGCTGTCCTTCGTCGCGTACTCGCCAATTACCTAAAAGATCCGGCAACGCTTGCTTCTTCGGCATCTCTTGAAACTGTACATAGCCAGGCTGTAAATAAGGAGCCGTGCTATCATGGGCCTCAAATCCGTACGCAAATTTTTCTATACCAAAGTCCATACGCTCGTAGCCGCACGGAGACATTTGATCGACGTATTCTGGCGTCAGCGGCCAGTTTGCGTCTAAGCTAAACGCGACCCGATTCCCCTCCGAGCTCCCAAAAAATCCGTCGACCTTTGACGGCACGCCCCAAGCCATTGGAGATGTTAATCTGCGATAAGGATTGCGATACATCGCCGGCACGCTCGTATCGACCGGCATCCACCCCACTCCCTCAATAAATACCTCGTTCCACACGTGTGGCTGCATTTTTCGCGCCCAGGCGCCGACTACCGTCCGACAAGGAATTCCGAGCGCGCGACAGTAGGAGGCATATAAAAACGAGAACTCCCCGCAGTCACCGGACTTACGCTTCGCCATGTACCTAGCCCCTCTTTTTTCGGGAGGAAAATGGTAGCGAAACCTGCGCACAAAGTGGTCAAACAAGGCTTTCGCCTGATCGTAATCACTCTGTGCCTCACCGATAATGCCGAGCGCTTCCTCTTTAAACTCCTCGTTAACCGGCTGCATCGCCGACGAGCGCAAATAGAAGGCACGCTCCTCATCTGATAGAGTAGGTGGTCTTTCCATAGGGTTCCCCTCGTGATTGTGCGTACATTTATATAAATCGATGCTGAATGACAGCTCAATCTTTTCACCTGGAGCAAGCTCGACGTAACGGATCGTTTGCCCGTGTAAGGTGGATAGTTGACCAATATCGTTCCCGTCCGTACAGCGAATATTTCGTTGCGTTGTCGTTTCAGGGGGATCCGCCAGCCAATAGTGGACGGTCTCCTTTTGTCGATTCTTAAACGAATAATCGTAGTGCACTGTCTTATAATAGTGCTCTGTCACGTTCATGTCCTATCACCTCATAGTGAGGTTACCTACATATTTGGGAAAAGTTTCATAGACCTCGGCTAATAGTGAAGATTATGGTCGCTTCGTTTTCGGCTTACTTCTCCTGACTTCTGCGTTACTTCCTCCACTTTGTGTACCGTTTCTCAACATGTCCGCGTTACTTCTCTTCAAACAAAGCAAAACACCCTGCGCTGTGCGCAGGGTGTTGACATTACATTTGCTCAAGTCGCTTAATGCGATCGTTTAAGTCTGGGTGAGAAGAGAATAGCTTGGCAATACCGCTGTTCCCATTAATTTTCATCGTTTGAATAGCGGAATCATCCGTATGAGGATTCTTCATGTTAGCGCGCTCCACGTGCTGTTGCAAGGAGCGTAGCGCATGCGCCATTTTGTCGCGCCCAGCAAGGTCCGCTCCGCCTCGGTCCGCGTGATACTCACGGTAACGAGAGAACGCCATCACGACGATACTTCCAAGAATCGAGAATAGAATTTGGAAAACTAGGATCGCGATAAACTGAACAACAAACTGAAGCTCTTCACGTACAAAACGTGACACAATAATCGCTGCAATTCGTGATAAGAATACAACGAATGTGTTCACAACACCTTGTAGTAACGTCATCGTTACCATATCACCATTTGCAACGTGCGCTACTTCGTGTGCAATAACGCCTTCAACCGCGTCATCATCCATGCTGTTAAGTAAACCAGATGAAACTGCAACAAGTGAACGCTTTTTAGAAGGACCAGTTGCAAATGCGTTTACTTCAGGAGAGTTATAAATACCTACCTCTGGCATATGCATAAGACCAGCTGCACGCGAGAGACGGTGTACTTTATCTACAATGCTTTGCTCATAAGGAGATAAATTGTCCTCCGGATTAAGTACCTTGACCTTCATCATTTTCTTTGCGACAAAACGTGAAATCGCAAGCGAGAAGAAGGAACCAGCAAAACCTACAATTAAACTAAATACCCCGAGCGACACGAGGTCAATTCCAAGTCCTGGACCACCCGTGTTAAAGTTACTGCTTAGACCTGTATATGTCGTCAGCAACGTCCACACGACCATGATCGTCGTCAGCACAAGAATGTTCGTTAAAATAAATAAAAATATTCTCTTTCCCATGTTCAACCTCCAACTTCACAAATTGTATACTGCTTCTATTATACACGATTTCACACCCTTACCGGACAGAAAATCGTGAATATTTCGCTAACATCCCGTCACATTTCTTCTATTTTGATTCCTCCAAGATTTTCTGTCCATACAATCCCGACAAAACAACTTGACTTTATCGGGAATTGAGCTATGATAAACAAATACATATTGTTACAAGGGGGAAATACACATGAAAAAATGGCCATTACTACTCGCACCACTTTTACTGGCAGCTTGTGCATCAGAGCCAAATGAAGGCAATGAAGCACCTGCTACAGAGGTGAATGAAACAAATACAAACGACACAACAAACACGAACGACGGTGAAGCAAGCGGAGATACCGAGCTCCTTTTCCACGCAAGCCCCGACGCTCAAACGCTTGATCCACACTTAGGCAACGACCACGCAACGCTAAACGTCGGTCGTACGATTTACGATACGCTCGTTTTCACAGACTCGGAGTTAAACATGCAGATGAGTTTAGCGGAATCCTTTGAAATGGTAGAGGATACACTTTGGGAAGTACAGCTTCGCGAAGGCGTTGAATTCCATGACGGCGCAGCATTTAATGCAGAGACCGTCAAACTAAATATCGAGCGCATGCTTGATCCAGAAATTGGTTCCCCTGTTGCATTCATGTTCGACATGATTGAAGAAGTAGAAGTGATCGATGAGTATACGGTACATCTACACACAGCCTATCCATTTGCACCACTTCCGTCCCACTTCGCTCACCCTGCTGGGAATATGATCAGTCCAGATGCCATTGAAGCAGACTATGCAGCTGTTGAAGAAGGCGAAGTCTACGGTTCTGTTATTGCAACAAACCCAGTAGGAACGGGACCTTTTGTCTTCGAATCCTGGAATCCAGGCGACAACATTGTTGTCTCGAGAAACGATAGCTATTGGAACACGCCATCTGAGCTAAGCGGAATCACATTCCGCGTTGTGCCAGAGGATCTAACTCGTGTGAGCGAACTAGAGGCAGGAAGTGCTCACATCATTTCGCATTTAAACCCGAACGATGTTGATCGCGTAGAAGCTTTAGACAATGCAAAGGTTATTGAGCAACCTAGCGCGAGTTTAGCTTACTTCGGATTCAACGCTGAAGTAGAGCCTTTTAACGATCCAGACGTGCGTCGTGCGATTGCGATGGCGATCGATAAGGACGTTATCGTCGAAGGTACGATGAACGGCGCGGCGTTGCCTGCGGTTGGGCCACTTGCACCACCAGTATTCGGCAGTAGCGATGATATTGAGGCAATCCCATACGACCCAGACGCGGCGCGTGAGCTGTTAGAGGAAGCAGGCTATGGCGACGGAATTGAAGCTGGTCTATGGACGGATGATTCTCGCGTACGTCTTGATGCCGCAGAGATCATTCAAGCTCAGCTTGCTGAAATCGGTGTCGATATCTCGATCGAAGCGATGGAAGTCGGTACTTACTTAGAGGTTGTCGCAGAAGGCAGTCACGAGCTGATGCTCGGATCATGGGGCACGGTAACGGCAGACGCGGACTACGGCTTATATCCGATGTTCCACTCGTCTAACCACGGTAGCACAGGTAACCGCACGTTCTACACAAACGAAGAGGTAGACCAATTGCTTGAAGATGCTCGTAGCGAGTCGGACGAGGAGACTCGTCTAGCGCTTTACCACGATGCGCAACAGCTTATCGTCGATGATGCGCCGATTGTGCCACTATATCATTCGATCCATTTAGCTGGTGCTTTAGAAAATGTGGATAATGTGGCGATCCATCCTAGTAGTTTGTTCTTCTTGAAGGATGTATTGGTTGGGGAGTAACGGTTATCAGAACCTTAGGTTCTCCTTCGCTCTCGGCTGGCGCTTTCCTGAGGGGCTTGTTCAACTATTTCGAGCGGCCAAACGAATGGCCTCTCGAAAGGATTTTCACTGCGCGGAAGGGCTCCTCTAGGAGACGCCACCCTTCGCTCCGGATAACCGAAGGGGAACGGTGTTTTTACAACATCGTTCCTCTTTTTTATAGAAGATCACTAGGCGGAAGCGCGTTGCCTAGCTAGGTTGATAGAACCTTTGGTTCTCCTTCGCTCCTTGCGGAGGAGGAGTCAGCTCTATGAACACCCTACGACATTAGCAGGGTCTGAATCTGAGCCTACTCGTCAGCTGAAGTCGACTGACGTCTCCTTCAAAACGCTTCCTGCGTGGTCTCAGCTGCAGCCTTATCCTGCTAATTGTCTCCGGGCATTCTCCGAGTCTGCCTCCTCCTCTTAAGTTGTTTTATAGGAGGTCAAAAGTAAAGGCTAGGTAAGGTCCTAAGTCCCTGAACAACAAAAGTTCGCCTACTTCTCTATAGAGTAAGGCGAACTTTTGTTGTTTGCACTATTTTAAGGAGGTTACTAGGCCTAGCTCTAAGAACACTTACAGTTTCATAGTAGCAAACCCTGCTCACGGTACATTTCTCTTATATATGGTACATAATTTTTTTATACGGTACATAAATCTCACACAGCGTACATTTCTTAAACAAAGTAAGTCCCAACGTACATTCATTCCGAGTACGGTGCATTTATTTTTTACACGGTACATAAATCTTGAGTACGGTACATAAAAATCTTTATTGCCAAAAAGCCACTTATCTAAAACCATCTTTCAAACAAAAAAGCTTTCCTTCACAAAGAGAAAGGCTCTTTATCTATGTCTTTTTTAAATCAAACGCAGAGGTGGCAGACCCGTAGGACATTCGGAGACAATCCATAGGTGAAAGAGGTCTTTGAGATCCCACAGGAGGCGTTTATGGTAAGGCGACAGCCGCACCATGCCGACGAGGAAGCTCAAAGACCGGCCCTATGGATGTCGTAGAGTGTCTGGAGGGCTGACAGCTCGGAGTGAATCATTTTCCTTTAACGTGAAGCATCAACCGTTAGCCTGAAATCAGTGGGAAAATCACCCACTGTTTTCTAACTGCAAGGCTAACTCAAAAAGCTCGCAAAGAACGCAATCTTTTTGTGATGCTTTTGGACCGTGAAAACGACACGGTCTATGGATGTCGGAGAGTGTCCGGAGGGCTGACAGCTCGGAGTGCAGATTTAAACAAGTTAGCACTTAATCAATCTAGCCCGAAGGGCTGCTCTTGAAAATAGTTGGCACTTAATTAACCTATTTATTTTTTCCATCATTAATAAAGCTCGCAGAGCTTATGATATAATTACCTAAATTAACCACCTAAAAGGAGGCACCCCAACATGAACATCGGAACAATCGGGACCGGATTCATCGTCGATCGCTTCATTGAAGCATCTCACAACGTCCCTCATATGAACGTCACTGCCAGCTTTTCTCGCCAAGAAGAGACCGCAAAAAGCTTTACACATAAACATAATATCGCCAGCTACTACACCGACATCGAGGCGCTCCTTGGCGATACGTCGATTGATGCGATCTACGTCGCGTCGCCAAATAGCCTCCACTATACATATACGGTCCAGGCGCTCGAGCACGGCAAGCACGTGTTTTGCGAGAAGCCTTTTACCTCAAACTCGCGTGAGGCGCAGCACGTCATTGAGCTCGCTAAGGAGCGCAATCTCTTCTTGTTTGAGGCCATCACCACCATTCACCTGCCCAACTACGCGCTCATTCGGGAGCATATCGCGTCGCTCGGACCGATCCGCCTTGTGCAGGCTAACTACAGCCAGTATTCAAGCCGCTATGACAAGTTTTTGGCGGGGGAAACACCGAACGTCTTCAGCCCACATTATTCCGGCGGAGCACTGCAAGACATCAATGTCTACAATCTCCACTTTGTCATTGGACTATTTGGAAAGCCGGAGAGTGTTACTTACGCCGCAAATGTACAAAGGGACATCGACACCTCCGGAATCGCTCTACTTACATACGATGGATATGTAGCTAGCTGCGCTGGAGCAAAGGACACAGCAAGCGATGGCTTCGTTTATATGCAAGGGGAAAAAGGATTTATCCACGTTGTACAAGGTGCCAACGGATGCCGAGAGGTTGTTATCAAAGTCGGCAATAGCGAATCACGCTTAAACGCACAGACAGAGGACAACGTCCTTTACTACGAAATAGCCGCATGGCAAAAATTAATGGCAAACAATGATTTCGATGCTTGCTATAAGCTGCTAGACCACAGTCTACATGTGATGCAAACACTAGAAAAAGCGCGAGCAAGCGCTGGGGTGAGGTTTGAGGGAGACAACTAAATATCCTTTAGGAGGCTAGGAATATGGACTTTATCATGATGATCGTGGTTGGTTTGTTACTTGCCAGTCCAGTGTTGTTTTACTATTTAAAGCTTAAGCAGTTTGCAACGATCAATGCAGTAGTTGTAGTTATATTTTTAATAACATGGGCATTGATGCTAAACGCAATCGATGTAGGAACAATCCTCCCAACTATTATCTGGCCAGCTAGTATAGTAGGGATGCTTCTCTTTTTTACAATTGCGTTTGGTCTTTTTATCAAGCACGTTTTCGCAACTCCAACAAAGCACATTTCCCTAATTGGTGTCTTTGCAGCCGCTGTGACCCTTTTAGCTGTAACCATCATGCACGGTGATAGTAGCACCCTTCTTGATTATAGCCTGCGAGTTTTTGTTCCACTTTTCGTCGGAACATGTTTGCTAACTAGCCTCTTTCAAAAACGGCTGCTCACGATTTAGTGAGCAGTTTTTTTGGATGAGTATAATTGTGAGATACAAGAGATAACAGGATGCTTTGCGTCAAAAAAGGGTGCGTTTGCTTCAATGAGTTGATCGCATGCATCATATCGCCTTTTGTTTGCATCAAGTCATTTTGCTTTGCGTCAGTTGAGAACTCGTTTGCTTCATCGAAATAATGGTATGCACCAAACACAGTGAAAGGTGCGTCAGTTAGGGCTTCGTATGCGTCCGTTCAAATAGGTTTGCATCAAACGACGTGTCTGTTGCGTCACTTGGACCTCCGTATGCGTCAAGCCAATTTTCATGCTTCTAATCGCAGTAAGTTTGCTTCACTCCCCCCTCTCTTCAGTCAAACCCCTTCATCTTGCTTCCAAATTAATGAACCTTGCGCCCTCCTCCCCCCATCCAAAACCAAAAAAAGGAATCAGCCCACGAGCTGATCCCCTTCCACAAGCACTTTCTTATCCAGTTACCTCTTCACTTCCGCCGCACGTCTCTCGCTCGCGGAGTGACGTTTTACTAACGCAGATTCGAATACGACGGACTCGACCTGTTTCTTTTTGTCGACTGTCCCTGTATTTTCGACCATATCAAGTACGGTTTGGGCTGCATCGGCACCTAGCTTCTCCTGCGGGTGTGCGACGGTTGTCAGCTTGATCTCCGATGCAGTCGATAGGTAGGAATTATCAAAGCCAACGATCGAGATATCGCGCGGCACAGAGAGCTTCATCTCGCGCACAACGTCCATGAGTCTAAGAGCGAGCTGATCGTTGTAGCACACAAGCGCCGTTGGGCGGTTGCTCGCATCCTTCAGCTTGCGCCTCAGCTCCTCAACCGGCACCGTGTCTCGCGTCTCTGTCGTATACGTGACAATATTTTGCGGACTCATTGCCGTCCCATGCTCCCGATGCGCCTTGATAAAGCCTTGCATGCGCTTCGTGCCTTGAATATCATCATTTTTGAAAAGACCGATGATTTTTTCGTGCCCAAGCTCAAGTAAATGCTTTGTTTGGAGCCTTCCGCCCTCCACATCATCCATAACAAAGTGAACCGGTTCGAGCTCCTCGTAATAAGCATTAATCATCACATATGGGATTCCCATCCGCTCTATATTTAAGTAGTAGTTGATATTTGGATTCGGCAACGCGCTCTTCGTTGGCTCAATCATGAGACCGTCAAATTGCTGGGACAGTACCGCCTCCAGACACTTCTTCTCTTCTTCATGATCATTATTTGTGCTAAATACGGTGACCTGATAGCCGTTGTCTCGAAACACCTTCTCCGCACCGCGAATAATAGATGGGAAGATGTAGTCGGAGAAATACGTTGTGATCACCGCAATATTTTTGCGATTAGAACGCACTGGCTCTTCTGCGGTTCGATCCGCACAAAACGTCCCGGCACCCTGTTTTTTATAGATCCATCCTTCGTTTACTAGCTCATCTACGGCCTTGCGAATCGTGTGTCGACTCACTCCGTATTCTTGGAGTAACTCATTCTCCGAGCCTACCTTTTCGTGTGGCTGAAAATAGCCTTGCATGATTTTAGATTTAATTTCCGATTTTACATAGCTGTATTTGGTTTTCATCGCCGGATCCCTTCCTTCAGTCATAGCTTCTATACATGTCATGTGTCAGACACACGAACTTAATGTCACTTATGCGTACAACTATAGTTTAGCAGGTATTGGGATTAAATACACGTCCTAAAACGTTTTTTGATAATTTACGTTGATTCTTTTGATAGAAAACCGTACAAGTTTTATTTCATTTGCTCAGGTACTTCTATTTTTTATTTACTTGCATGTGATAGACCTATCTACACGGTAAAATCCTCTTCTTCTGTGTAAAGAAGTAGCACTACCTCATCCATTTTATTCCCTATTTTGCACAACTTACTCTAAATTTCGCACAAAGCGCCGTCAATTTGGTACACCCTACCTTAATTTTCATACAAAGCCTCCTCATTTTCGCACCAAGCCATCACACCCGTTGGCACCACATCAAAACAAGAAAAACAGACAGTAGGCACACTTCTCCCTACTGTCTGTTTCATTTCTCTACTTCTCGACGCGACGCAGACGCACCACGTTCCATGATGCTTTCGCAAGCTTCACTTGAAGCGTTGTGCCTTCAAATGTATAATCAGAAGCCTTTACTGGCTTCACTTTTTCACCATTTATAGAATTAGCTGCTTTTAGGTCAGGGTTCGACATAACAAGGTGCTCATGTACCTCATACCCCTCAAAGTCCTGCAGAGAATAATGCGTTAAAACATCCTCCTCTAAGTGACGGTTAAGGGCAAAAATCGTTAGCTCTTCCTGCTCTTCATTGTATACGACAGCAGAGTCCGTGTAAGGGACATCTGTAAAGTCCTTCGTATCAAATTTAGGTGACGTCGCTACTGTATGAAGGGACGTTCCTCGTCCATAAACGGACGCGTGCATATATGGATAGTAAATCGTTTGCTTCCACGAGCCACCACCGTTTTCGGTCACGATTGGAGCAATAACGTTCACGAGCTGCGCAAGACAGGCCATCTTAATACGGTCCGCATGCTTTAAAAACGTAATCAGAATTCCGCCGACTAAGAGCGCGTCCTCCATATTGTAACGATCCTCTAGCTGAGGTGGCGCTGTTTGCCATCTCTCTAGCTTTTTGTCGTCTTCGTTAGAGTGGTACCAGACGTTCCACTCATCAAAGCTTAGCATCATCGTTTTTTTACTGCGCTTCTTTGCCTTCAAATAATCACATACAGAGGTAACTGTGTTAATAAAGTGCTCAAGCTCCATTGTGCTTGCTAAGTAATTTTGTGAATCGTTATCACGGTTGCCAAAGTATTGGTGCAAGGAAATATAGTCGGCAATTTCATACGTGTGCTCAAGCGTGACTGCCTCCCATTCTGGGAATGTCGCCATACCGGATCCGGAGCTCCCACATGTAACGAGCTCAATAGATGGATCCACCTGTTTCATTGCTTTTCCACTCTCTGCTGCTAAGCGACCGTATTCCACCGCCGTTTTTTGTCCAATTTGCCAGTCTCCGTCCATTTCATTCCCTAGACACCACGTTTTAATATTGTGCGCCGCCTCGTAACCGTGCTCACGACGTTTGTCGCTCCAGTACGATCCCGCTGGATGGTTACAGTACTCAACGAGGTTTCTCGCCGCGTCAATACCACGAGTCCCTAAGTTAATCGCCATCATGACCTCAGAGCCTACCTTATTAGCAAAGTCGACGAATTCGTTTGTACCGAATTGATTCGTCTCGATCACTTGCCATGCAAGCTCGAGTCTTCTAGGACGCTCCGATTTTGGACCTACGCCATCCTCCCAGTTGTAGGCGGACACCATATTACCACCAGGATAGCGAATGATCGGCACCTGAAGATCCGAAATCAGCGAGATCACGTCCCGACGAAATCCTTGCTCATCGGCTTCAGGGTGATCCGGCTCAAAAATACCGCCGTAGACCGCGCGCCCCATATGCTCGATAAAGGAGCCGTAAATCCGCTCATCAATTTCCCCGATCACTGCGCGTTTATCTAGCATTACATTTGCTTGTTTCGTCATGTTAATTGCCTCCCTGTTTGCTTCAATTGTTGTTTATCGTAGAGTCGATCAATCGAACGTGTGATGAACCATGCGAGTAGGTATGCAAGCACACTCCCTGAGAAAAAGAGGATAAGCGCCGGAAAGGCCAGAGATAGATAAACGCCTCCCCAAAGCACGGCCGCCAGACCAACTGCTACATGGAGTTTTCCTAAAATAAATTGCATGGTGACACGAAACGTACTTTTAAGGTCTCCCTCGTAGTAGCTCCAGATTGGAAAGATCGTCACTACCGTAAGAACGTATAGAGTAACGATAAGGAGAAAGGCGATCACAACAAGTAGAGGCATCTCTCCACCTAACGTGGCAAGGAGCTGATAGTTGGTATATAAAACAGCTCCAACTGCTGCAAGTAACCACCCAGCTACGTTCGCTCGCCAAAAACCTTGCTTATAAGAGGCTAAAAACGATTTCACAACTGGCGTTTCGCCCCCATCATTCAGCCACTTTTGCACGGTTGCAAACAATACGTAGGTGGCTGGAAATAGCCCTAGTACAACAAGTCCCATCAGTGTCGCTAAAATCCATATGAGATTTAGCCCCGCAAAGCGAGTAATGACACGGAGCATCTCTTCTACCTTCGCTGTCATGACCCCTCACTCCTTTCTAAAAATGAATTATCCTTTTACTCCACCTGACGTTAGACCAGCAATGAAGAAGCGCTGGAAAAAGAGGAAGAGCACGATAATCGGGATGATCGCCATCACCGATCCAGAGAATAGTACTTCGTAGTTATTACCGTATGGCGTTAATAGTGTCGCAAGTCCGACAGGCAACGTAAACATGTCGTTCGAGCGAAGCACGATAAGTGGCCATAAGAAGTTGTTCCAACTAGATAGTCCTTGTAAAATCGCCATTGCCGCAAAGGATGGCAGCATAAGTGGTGCCATGATACGAGCAAAAATCCCAAACTCTGTACAACCATCAACGCGCCCAGACTCCATGAGCTCCTTTGGAAGTCCAAGACAATATTGTCTAAAGAAGAAAACAGCGATTGGCGCTACAATTAGCGGTAGCATCACGCCAAAATAGGAATCTACTAAACGCAAGTTCACCATCATGGTGTAAAGCGGTAGCATTAAAATTTCAAACGGAATCATGAGAATAAGTAGTACCAGGATAAAGATAAAACGCTTCCCTTTAAATTCGTAAACAGCCAGCGCATAGCCTACCATAGACGAAAAGATAAGAGAGAGAACAATTAAGATCGCAGAGATCAATAAGCTATTTCCATACCAACGCCAGTAAGCTCCAGCCTCTCCACCAAACAACGATTGGAAGTTCTCTACTGTAAAGCCACTAAAGAATAGCTCCGGTGTCAAACCAAATCGCATTAAATCCGTGGAAGGGCTAAAGGATGCGACGATAAGCGAGATGATCGGGAACAGAGCGACAAGTGCAATAAAAGCAAACAGAAGAATGAGTAAGACGCGAATGCCATTTTCTTTTGTAGATCGAGATAATTCTTTCATTATGCATCCTCCTTCTTAAATGCTCCGGTGAGATATAACTGGACTAAACTTACGACAAAAATAATTCCTAGAAGAACAATTCCGATTGCGGCTCCAAAGCCCATATCGTTTCGCTGAATACCTTCTGAGTAAATGTAACCAACGATCGTTAGTCCGATATTACCTGGAGATGTTGTCTCAAAGAACACGAAGCTTTCCTCAAACATACGGAAGCCGTTGATCGTCGTGATCGTGGATAAAAAGATAAAAATCGGCTTAATGGCCGGGAATGTGACGTGACGAAACTTTTGCCAAGCATTAGCCCCATCAATATCAGCCGCTTCATAAAGGTCCTTACTTACATTTTGTAAAGCTGCTAGATAGTAAAGAACGTTAACACCCATCCAGCGCCAGCAGGCAAGAGCAACCATTAAAAACATTGCCGTTCCAGCACTGTAGCGCCACTCCACTGGTTCAAAACCAAATAGCCCAATCACTTGGTTCGCAAACGCTGCGTCTGATTCCCCAAAGATCATTCGGAAAATAGTACCCGCAACAATTACGGATGTTAAAGCAGGAATGAAAATCGATGCCCGAAAGAAGTTTGTAAACATCATAAGACGATGATTTAAAAAGATGGCAAAGATCATTGGAATGATCGTTAGAATGACGACCGTCCACACCACGTAAATCGTCGTATTTTGAACGGCTGTGTAAAAGACCGGATTAAACACCCTCTCAAAGTTAGAAAACCCAACGTACGATGTTTGTCCTGGTAGCACGCGCTGAAAACTCATGTTAATTGCGCTTAAAAACGGATAAAGCGATAAAAGTAAAAACGAAATGATAAATGGTGAGACGAAAATATACGGTGCTAGTTTTTTAGAATAAAGGATGTTGGATCGTTTTTTCTTTCCTGCAGTTGCAGTGTTCGCCATAGAAGTACCTCCTCTGTTTTGCATTACCTCACACATGAACGCTTTTCACTTTAGTCATTCTTTAAACTAAGATGCCATTTTAAATCCTTTTAATTAGACTTATCTGACAATAGACGTCTTATCAATTTATATATTCTATAACTAAAGCGGTTACATATACTTATAACATGTACGTATGTATAATTCAAAATTATATTTTATTATTCTGATATTCGCAAGGTATTCTTAAAAATCCTTGCAATCGCATGTTTTTCGCACTTATATGAGGCTTTTATTCACACCATTAAATAATATGCTCTTTTTCATCCGAATAATTTTTTCTTGTAAAAACCATTTGACTTGTACGCATAACTAAAATAGACTAAGAGTTATCAAATAATTTATTCAATGAATTATGTTCGTTGGATAACTGCTTGAGGACTTATCGTTTTTACGCTTACTCATTTTTGTAAGCGTTGACACAACGATTAATGAGGAGGAAGTGCAATGAAAAAACGAGTATGGTTATCCTCCGTATTCGCATCAGCTGCGTTACTGGCTGCGTGTGGTGGCGGAGACAACGATGGGACAAATGATGCCGGGGCAGCCGATGGTGGCGACGCAGAAGAAGTTGTCGTTGTTGGGGACGATATTGAGGATGCAACGGAGCTTAGCTTCTGGACATTCGCGGATACACACGTATCCTTCTTCGAAAATGCTGCAGAACGTTGGAACGAAGAGAACCCTGATACACCGATCCAGCTAACAGCAGAGGTCTATCCATTTGATCAAATGCACAACAACTTACTATTAGCATTACAGTCAGGCTCTGAGGCTCCTGATCTTGTCGATATTGAAATCGCACGCTTCCCTAACTTTTTGATGGGTGATATCCAGCTTGAGCCTCTAAACGATCTAATTGAGGATGAAATGGATCAATTCATCACAGAACGACTCGATATCTACTCACAAGACGGCAACATTTACGGAGCTCCAACACACTTAGGTGCAACCGTTGTTTATTACAACATGGAGATTATGGATGAAGCAGGCGTGGATATTGATGCTATTGAAACGTGGGATGACTACGTGGAAGCAGGTAAGCAGGTTGTTGAAGCAACTGGTGTGCCAATGACGACTATCTCCACGAACTGGTATGGTATTTGGCCATTTGTCGCTCAGCGTGGCTCTGACTTCTTTAATGACGAAGGCGAACTTACGCTAGCAAACGAAACAAACGTGGAAACACTTGGTTTTATTAACGACATGGTCAACGAGCACGAAATTGCGCGTATTACACCTGGTGAGCAAAACCACTCAGAAGAATACTATGGTTTTATGAACAGCGGTGGTGCAGGTTCTGCCATCATGCCTCTCTTCTTCATGGCAAACTTCTTAGCGGAAATGCCTGACCTTGCAGGCAAAATGGAAATTAGACCACTACCAGTATTCGACGAGTCAGATGCACGTACAGTTGGTATGGGTGGAACAGGTACGGCTGTCACGAGCCAGTCAGAAAACGTAGATCTTGCAAAAGACTTCTTATACTTTGCAAAAATGTCCGAAGAAGGCAACATCAATCTCTGGACAGAACTAGGCTTTGACCCACCTCGTTGGGATGTGTGGGATACAGAGGAAATCCTTGCAGACAGCCCATTCTACGAGTACTTTAACGATGATATTTTCGAGTTGTTACTCGATATCCGCGATGAAGTACAAGGTGTAAATATCACAACAAACACGCCGGACGTATTAAATGAAATTGATACAAACGTGATGTTTAACGTTATCCGTGAGCAGTCACAAACGCCACAGGAAGCACTAGAGCAAGCAGAAGAAAGTGTACGTCCACGAATGGATCAGTAATAGTAACTCCCCCCTTGTTTCAGCCGGCACACAGCCGGCTGAAATCGTTATTTCTATCAGCATAAAAAGGAGGCCTACCGATGCTACAAGAGCTAAAAGAACAGGTACTCAAAGCGAATCAAGCGTTAGAAGAATATAATCTTGTTACCTTTACATGGGGTAATGCGAGCGGATTTGATCACGACTCGAACTTGATGGTCATTAAGCCAAGTGGTGTAAGCTACAAGGCGTTAACTGCGGAACAAATGGTCGTAGTGGATATGGACGGAAACGTAGTGGAAGGAGACCTTTCTCCATCATCCGATACCCCTACTCACCTGTATTTATACAAACACTTTAATGGAATCGGCGGGATTGTACATACCCACTCTTCCTGGGCAACTAGCTGGTCATAGGCAGGGCTTGATTTACCTGCTTTCGGCACAACTCACGCCGATTACTTTAACGGTCCCGTACCCTGTACGGAACCAATGACAAAGGAAGAAATTGAAGGTGCTTACGAGAGAGATACAGGTAAAGTAATCGTCGACATGTTTGACGATCGTAGCATCTCTCCTAATGAAGTACCGGCAGCTCTCGTTCACGGACATGCACCGTTTACGTGGGGTAGCTCTCCAGAAGAAGCCATTTACCACGCGGTTGTGCTAGAAGAAACGGCGAAAATGGCGGCACGAACACGAGCGCTTAATCCTGATTCCAAGGAAATATCTCCATATTTACTTCACAAACATTTTTCACGAAAGCATGGGGCTAACGCCTACTACGGGCAACAGAAGAAGGAGGAATCACGATGAAGCAGTTCGCGATTGGCGTTGATTATGGCACGGAGTCTGGGCGCGCGGTGCTTGTCTCCCTCGCGGATGGGAAGGAGATTGCGGAGCATGTGACGCCTTACTCCCACGGCGTGATGGACCGGGAGCTTCCGAATGGAACGCGACTTGGGCACGAGTGGGCGCTACAGCATCCAGAGGATTATATCGAGGTGCTATCGCGATCTGTGCCAGCTGTGCTTGAGGCTTCTGGCGCAAATGCGGAAGACATTGCTGGGATCGGCATTGATTTTACGGCATGTACGATGCTACCAGTCGATGAAAAGGATGTGCCGCTTTGTTTTAAAGAGGAGCACGCAGACAATCCACATAGCTGGATTAAGCTATGGAAGCATCACGCTGCGCAAGGTCATGCGGATGAGTTGAATGCGAAGGCAGCTGAGCAGGGTGAGGATTTTATTCAGCGTTACGGTGGCAAGCTCTCATCCGAGTGGATGCTTGCAAAGGCATATCAAATTGCAGATGAAGCTCCTGAGATCTATGACGAAGCAGATCGTTTTGTCGAGGCGACAGACTGGGTGATTTCACAGCTGACCGGCGAGTTTACACGCAATAGCTGTACGGCGGGCTATAAGGCTGCATGGCATAAAGAGGACGGCTTCCCGTCAGAGCAGTTTTTTGTAAGTGTGCACCCTAAGCTCGAGAATCTTGTGCGCGATAAATTGAAAGGTGCAATCGCCTCTCCTGGATCCAAGGCTGGCGAGCTAACTCGCGATATGGCCACGAAGACGGGACTTCCAGAAGGGTTACCTGTCGCTGTCGGGAACGTAGATGCGCACGCCTCCGTTCCTGCGTTAGGTGTGGTTGACGAAGGCAAAATGGTGATGGCGATGGGGACATCAATCTGTCACATGCTACTCGGCAAAAAGGAAGTATACTCCGATGGAATTTGCGGCGTTGTAGAAGACGGAATTATCCCTGGATACTATGGCTACGAAGCGGGTCAATCAGCTGTTGGCGATATTTTTGCCTGGTTCGTCGAGACGTGCGTCCCTGTAAGCTATACGGAGGAAGCCGCGCGCGAGGGCGTGAGCATTCATCAACTTTTAACAGAAAAGGCGAGTAAGCTCACTCCAGGAGAAAGTGGTCTTGTTGCACTTGATTGGTGGAATGGCAACCGCTCCACACTTGTGGACACTCAGCTATCCGGGCTGTTTATCGGCATGACGCTACAAACGAAGCCGGAAGAATTGTACCGTGCCCTTTTAGAGGCGACGGCATTCGGCACTCGTCAAATTGTCGATACGTTTGAAGGCGATGGCGTGCCAGTTGACGTGCTATACGCATGCGGTGGGCTCCCTCAAAAGAATCCACTTCTCATGCAAATCTACGCGGATGTAAATGAGCGCGAGATTTACGTCGCTGATTCGTATCAGACACCGGCGGTTGGAGCGGCGATGTTTGCGGCTGTTGCTGCTGGTGAAGAGAATGGTGGTTTTGCGACAATCACCGATGCTGCCGCAAAAATGGCGCGAGTCAAACCAACACCTTATCGACCTATTGAAGAAAATGTAGTGAAATATAAACAGTTGTTTAACGCCTACAAGGAGCTACACGATTACTTCGGTAAGAGCAGTAGCCTCATGAAGGATCTCCTTAAAGGACGTTCGCACGATAAACTTACAGAAGCACAGGCGGTGGAATAAATGACGACACAAACTAACGAATTTTGGATGATTACAGGTAGCCAGCACTTATACGGACCAGAGACACTTGATCTTGTTGCCTCACAGTCAGAGGAAATTGTCGCGACATTAGACGAGACTCTCCCCTACCCTGTTCGTGCGCACGCAGTTGTGACGACGGAGCAAGAAATTACAGAAGCCATTCGTCAGGCTAATGCTGCGGAAAATTGCGCTGGTATTATCGTGTGGATGCACACATTTTCTCCCGCTAAGCGCTGGGTACAGGGGCTTTTAGAGCTCCGCAAGCCGATGCTCCATCTACACACGCAGCATCACGAAGAGATCCCTTGGCAAACGATTGATATGGACTTTATGAATCTTAATCAATCTGCGCACGGCGACCGTGAGTTTGGGTTTATCGTGACGCGACTTGGTATAAATCGCCGCGTCATTGCAGGTCACTGGAAGCATACTGATACGCAGCAGGAGATCAAGCAGTGGATGAATACGATGGCGGCGGTGAAAGAAGGTCGTACGCTCCGCATTGCACGAATCGGCGATAATATGCGTGGCGTAGCCGTAACAGAGGGTGATAAAGTCCAAGCGCAGCGTGACTTAGGGTGGACAGTCGACGGATATGGCATTGGCGATATTACAGACTACTACGCGAAGTTCTCCGACGCCGATATTGATGCGCGCGTAAAGGAGTATAGCGAGATCTATCATATTAGTGAGACAAATCGTGACAACGCAGGCTTTATGGAGGCCGTGCGCGGTCAAGCTAAAATCGAGCTCGCGATGGAGGCCTTTTTGACCGAAAATAATTACCACGCCTTCACCACAACATTTGAGGATCTGCATGGCATGGACCAGCTGCCTGGTCTTGCTGTACAACGACTGATGGAGAAGGGCTATGGCTTTGCTGGCGAAGGTGATTGGAAGACAGCTGCACTCACGCGTATGATGAAGACGCTGACGAACAACGATCGCACGAGCTTTATGGAGGATTACACGTACCACTTTGGCGCTGACGGCACGAAGGTATTGGGCTCTCATATGCTCGAGGTATGTCCAACGATCGCAACGGATAAGCCAGAGATTGCGGTGCATCCATTAGGTATCGGTGGCAAAAATGATCCGGCACGTTTGATTTTTGATGGCGTGCAAGGTGACGCCATTAATGTAAGTTTAATTGATATGGGCGATCGCTTCCGCTTACTAGTGAATGAGGTAACGGCTGTGGCACTTCCAGAAGCAACGCCTCGTCTCCCTGTTGCGAAGGTGCTATGGGAACCAAAGCCAGACTTTAAGACATCGGCCGAAGCATGGATTTACGCTGGCGGTGCTCATCACACGGTGCTGTCGTTTACATGTACGAAGCATGAGATAGCTGACCTTGCGGATGCGTTAGACATTGAGCTTGTCGTGATCGATGAGCATACGGATATCTTTGCGTTTAGGCAGATGTTGAAAGGGATGAAGTAGGGTTATTTAATGTAGTAGGTTTTCGGTGGATCTACTGGATTTAGGACGGGCTGTGCTCGAATGAGAGAGCGTGGTGCTAAATTCAGAGAGGCTTGTGCAAAAATTAGCTCAAGCTGTGAAAAAAACAGGAAGAAGAAAGGACTCTCGCACGATTCGCGAGAGTCCTTTTTTGCTGCGCTAGTTGAGTGGTAGCGCGGGTAGGGTATCAAATCATGGTTGGATCGCAAATTAGTATGTAAGTCTCCATAAGGTTTTTTTATTTCACAACACAATAGAACCTTGATGGTACAGCATTCGCCACGTCTCCCCTTCTAGACGCCATATCGTCGTTCGACGCACATTCTTTTGCGAGACGTTGTCCGCAGAATGGTAAAACGTCTGCACGAGATTTTGTGCCAAAAAGCGCGCATCGAACTCCGTAATGGTCACATCAATAGTACTGACGCCAGTCTCTAAACAGTCGGCTTTATTAAAAATGGCCCCACTCTTGCCAATTTCAACGAAATCATCCGACAAAATGTCGCTCAATAGGTTCGTGTCATGACGAACGTCATCTCTAATATGCGTATGCTCTAGCGCCAAAAACGTCTGCAGCTCTTTTTCTTCCATTTTAATACCTCCTTATGATCATGATTATTTATTATCATAAGGATTTTTCTGGGAAATAGCCATCTTTAATTGCTCGATTTCCTGTTGCATCTGTAGCATTTGCTGATCTTGATGGTTTTTCATAGGTGCGAATTGAGCGTTTTTGAGCTCATCAATCTGTTGTTGGATAGCTTGCATCTGTACAGCCTGTTCTTGGTCTGATGCTACCGATTCGTCAAGCGCTAACACAGCTGCGTAGGTGCTAATCGCGTCTCCAATAGTAGCGATAAACGCTCCGATTATGGCTAGTTTTAGTGAGGCGTTTTCGTTTGATGAGTTGCAATTGTTGTTCATACTAAACCCAACTCTTTTCATCCTAATTTATAGCAAGATATGCGCGCTTCTTTAAAAGGAGTGGGTATATTCACGATACAACTCTACATCTCTACTTTCCCAATGAAATTCGCTTCGATTATATATCGATCAGGTGCAGGTCCTATAAAGCTAAATGGATAACATGTCGTAAGCGTCAGCGTTGGTTCATCCTTGTGCACAATAACGCTACGGTCGTCAGCATCCGTAATCCACGTTTTATTGATCTGATACTCGTATTGAACGCCTTCAAATTGCACATACATTGTGTCCGTTTCTTCCAAGTCACCTAGCTCACGAAAGACTGTATCACGATGACCTGACAAAACCGTATGGCTTAGTCCGTCAGGAGGCGTAGTAAAATCCCCAATATGGTAGCCAACTCCTTGAGTTAACGTTTCATCATCTGTACCCCAATAGATAGGATACTTAAGGTCTAGTGCAGGAATCAGTAGCCACCCCACGTCGTCTCCTCGTGCATACTCTGAATAATCGCGAGACTCTTTAGGTGAAAGCTCATTTTTAGGTGCACCGCTAGTCAACAGAAGCTCCTCTTGTGTCATATTTATAGATGTATCATTTAGAGCCTGTTCTTCGAAAGAGTGTGTATCAATCTGTTCCATATGCGATTCTTCTTGAACTACGATATCGTGTTGACCAATCTTTTCACTTCCAGACGAAGATTCCTTTATCCATATATAACCGTTAAACCCTCCAAAAGTAAGACCACCGATCATTAAAATTGTAGCGATTACATTTCTCATTTTTGCCACTCCCCTGCAAGTGCATCTCCTTTACTTATTACCTATTTAAACCAATTCTACACCTCGAACTCCGAAATTAACAGAATAATTCACTCTCATTCTTTTAATGAGTCATTATTTTTTTACGTGTAATTATAGGCTCATTCGCCAAATAAAAGTGGTATTTGTATCGATAAATTTGAAATAGATTACAATAATTTAAATGTAAGCGTTTAAATATTTTGTAGAAGGGGATAGTTAATCAACCACTTAACTAGTGGAAATTATTCCAAGGAGAGATCATATGAAAAAATCATTAATCGTTTCAACGGCATCAATCTTTGCTTTTACTGGATTTATGGGAGCTGTTTCTGCGGCTCATGAGGGTCAATCATTTATGGCGGAAATGACACCGGATCAAGAGGTTCACGACGTTGATAGTGACGCTAGCGGGCACATCCACATTCAAGTCAGCGAAGACGGCGAATCATTAGATTTCGAAGTTGAAGCTTATGACTTGACTGGAACAATGGCGGGGCACTTACATAGCGGAGCAGCTGGCGAAAACGGCCCTGTAGAGCTATTTTTATTTGAGAATGATGAGCCTATGGACTACGACGGAGAAGTAGCTTCCGGAACATTATCAGCTGATGACCTTGTAGGGGAGTTAAGCTGGGAAGAATTTTCTATGGCACTTGTAGCAGGTGATATCTATGCTAATCTTCATACTGACACGTATCCAGACGGCGAAATTCGTGGCCAACTAATGTCAGACGGCGATGAAGCTGAAGAAGGCGATGCGATGCCAAATACGGCTTCTAACGGTCTACTTTATACAATGCTTGGAATGGGAGCGGCACTTGGAGGCGTAGTGCTACTTGGTCGAAGAAAGCGCGTAGCTGAATAAGTATTTAAATAATAATAGTCTCTTTACTTATTAAACCGTAGTTTTATAAGTAAGGAGACTTTTTTATGCCAACCACTTGGCTATTTTCATAAATCTAATCTATTAAATTCGCTCACTTATTTTACATAGAATATAAATTAATCCTTAGTTATTACTGACTCATCACCCAACCGCTCCCTCGCACTCTCATGCGGCTTCGTGATTGCCTTGTGGCCAACGGCCTTTGCTAACCCAAACTCCGGCATGTTGCCGTAAATTGCCTCGTAGTTCTTCAGCTCATACGTCTCGTGAAAGATTCCTACAGCATTCGAAGCAGCGAGCTTTTGGTTAAATGTACGCCAAGCCGTCAAGTGCTTGCCATGACGGGCGTAGGCGATCAAGTCGTCTGATGACTTCCAGTATTGGAGCATCGTAATCGTGCGCCAGCCAATCATCATTTCCTGCGATAAAAAGCCGTGCTCTCGCTGCGTGTATAGCTCCTTGATCATCGGCGGCATCGCGCGAAACACCTTGCCCCATTGACGCACGGACAGTAGCTTATTTATCCGCATTCCAATCACAAACACCACAACATCCTGCTCCAACTCCGCCATGTATCTTCCTTGATGCACCTTTGCCATAGCCCGTCACCCTCTCAGTGTTTTGATCGAAGCCTCACACCATTCATACGACGCCCGTGCTAGCCGTTTGCCGTGATCAAGCGTCATCATCCAATACAGTTCGTCCTCTGACTCCTCGTCGCTCTCCCGAATCATCTCCTCAATCGCCTCATACGCCGCAAGCTTCTCCTCTAACAACTCTTGCTGATGCCGGAGTAGCGCTACTGACTTCTCAACCTCTTGATTTTTGCTGAAAAAAAGTTTGAGAAGCAACTCGTTTTTCTGTGTAGGCAAAGCATCTGGGAGTTCAGAGAGCCAGTTGGTAAGCTCCTCACGACCAACACTCGTAATCTCATATTCTTTCTTGTCAGCGTTCTCGTTTTTGATACGTACAGCGCCATCTTCCACTAACTGTTTTAGCGTCGGATAAATTTGTCCGTAGCTAATTTTCCAAAAATACGCTAAACTTTGATCAATAAACTGCTTCATGTCATAACCAGTCTTGCACGATGTCGTTAGTAAGCCTAACACCGCCACACGTGTCCGATTCGTCTTCGGCATTCAACCACCTACTTCGTTAAAAGTATATCTAAAAGATACTATCTAGTTGATATAAATATACTCCTGCTCGTCATAGAAGTAAAGTAATTTTTCACAATAAACTCAAATCACCTTGTGAATATTTGAGCATATAAGCATAGCGTGTCACTTTTCCTTCATTTCGTCACATTGCGCTTCATTTCTCCAAACTTGCATGTCACTTCCCACCAAATAATCAAATTGCCCAAATGCCGAATGTCAAAGACCCTACACGGCGGTAGCACATAGCATCCGATGTACGAACCTGTTGTTCATGCGTTCACGTTCTCTCAACATGTGTCCAACGCCCCTCCCCAAATCGCCACCAAACACAAAAAAAGGACCAGGCACGTGTGCCTGATCCTTTACCTATTAAACTTAGTAACTCACAAACATTTGTGTCCAGTAGTGACCGTAGTCGCCACCCTCTGCATGGCCAATACCAATGTGAGTGAATCGTTCACTTAAGATATTTGCACGATGTCCTGGTGAGTTCATCCAGCCTTCTACTACCTGTTCTGGTGTGCGCTGTCCTGCCGCTATATTTTCTCCCGCAGCACGGAAATCAAGGCCGTAGTGCTCCATCATTTGAAATGGGCTACCGTACGTTGGGCTATCATGTGAAAAGTAGCTATTGTCGCGCATGTCCTCGGACTTGATACGGGCTACATCAGCCACGTCAGACGCAGCTTGAAGTGCAGGCAATCCTTGTGCTGCTCGCTCCTGATTGGTTAAGCGAACAACCTCTTGCTCAAATGCCGAGCCAGTAACAGACTCCACTGGCGTCGCGCCTTCTGCCGTGATCTGAATCTCACCGCCTGGCTGCCAGTTTACATCGGCACCAGCCGCTTCAGATACAAAGCGAAGTGGGACAACTGTGCGTCCATCAACAATGGAAGGTGCTACATCTATCGTACGCGCTTCCCCATTGGCGGATGCTTCTGTGCTACCAATTTGCAAATTGATTGTCACGTCCTGATTGGATGCTACGATCGACTTGGACGCCGCATCCCAATTCACGCTCATGCCAAGCGCTTCAAAGATCGGACGGAATTCGACCATCGTGCGATCTGATTGTAAAAATGGATCAGATGTAAATGAGATCTGTTGCTCGTTCACAGCTACCGTTGGCGCATCATTCGCAGACACTGCCTGCGGAAGGACGAATAAAAGCATTGCCATCGATAGTGCGAGTAACCATTTTGACATGTTTATGCCACCTCCTGAATGATTTCGTCCTCATTATATAGGAGATTGATAGATTACAACGCTCATTTACGTAAAATGGCTACAAGGTACCACATAGTCTCCATTTCTTACTTTTTGAGATTATACAAGACTATTTAACTATTTCATGAGAAAAATGGTCGGCGAAGCGCTCTCATCTCGTTCAAAGTCCCAACATTTTCTTTTTCCCGCTTTCCGTTCCCACATATTTATAGAAAATTACGTGCGCATTTTTTTCGTAAATCGGGTATCGTGATATACGGACAGCTGTATCTACATACGATATCTATCTACGAAGGGAGCAACCTCTATGACAGCAAACGAAATAGGATTCAGTTTTATTATCATTGGACTATTTTTAATTATTGGAAAGTGGATTCGTGTCTTCTCTCCGTTTTTACAAAAACTTTTTTTACCCTCCTCTATCATCGCAGGTGTCATCGCGCTTTTAGTTGGACCAGAAGTGTTAGGCCGTATTATTGGGGCCGTTGTGTCTCCAGATCATGCTCTTGCTGACGGATTATTCCCCTCATTTATGTTCGATGTGTGGGCGACGTTGCCTGGGCTATTTATTAACGTCGTTTTCGCCTCTCTATTCTTAGGGACAAGCATTCCTAACCTTAAAAAGGTGTGGAACATTGGTGGACCGCAAATTGCCATGGGGCAAATGGTATCGTGGGGGCAATATGTAGTCGGTATGCTACTCGTGCTCCTTATTTTAGCGCCATTCTTCGGCACAAATCCACTTGCCGGTGCCCTGATTGAGATCAGTTTCGTCGGTGGTCACGGTACTGCCGCTGGTCTTGGCGATACGTTCGGTGACCTAGGCTTCGCGGAAGGGTATGACCTTGCACTCGGTCTTGCTACTGTCGGTATTCTAAGTGGGGTTATTATTGGTATTATCTTAATCAACATTGGTGTGCGCAGAGGAAATGCCAAGCACGTCGAGAACGCCGCAACATTTTCTGACCAAGGTCGTACGGGTATTGTGGAACTTGATAACCGTGACGCTAGTGCCGAGATGACAACTCGTCCTGAGTCGGTCGATCCATTCTCGCTTCACCTTGCGTACGTTGGGTTTGCAATTGGACTTGGCTGGGTGCTTCTTGAAGGCTTTGTTTGGCTCGAGGCTGTGACCTATGGTCCGGCAACAGACGTCTATCTGTTTGAATACGTGCCACTCTTCCCATTTGCGATGATCGGTGGTATTATCGTGCAGCTTCTATCGGATAAATATGACCGCTTCCGCGTTATTGATCGCAAAACGGTTAACCGCATTAGCGGTCTCTCACTAGATGTTCTTATTGTGAGTGCACTCGCGACGATTTCGATCGCTGTAATCGGTGATAATCTTGTGCCGTTCCTAGCGCTTGCTGCGATCGGTATTGGATGGAATGTCTTCGCATTCCTCTATCTCGCACCGAAGATGATTCCGTCGCACTGGTTTGAGCGTGGTCTCGGTGACTTCGGTCAAGCAACAGGTATCGCGGCAACTGGACTTCTATTGATGAAGGTAGCTGATCCAAATAACGAGACACCAGCTCTCGAAGGCTTTGGCTATAAACAGGTACTCTTTGAACCATTCGTCGGCGGCGGTCTCGTCACAGCAGCCGCCATGCCACTCATCTTCCAGTTCGGCCCGATCCCATTCTTAATCGGCTCGACGCTAATGACCCTGTTCTTCTTATTCTTCGGAATCTTTTATTTCGGTAGAAAAAAGGGTGAAGGTGTTGCGTAAGTTAGGAAGCTAATATGTAAGGAAGGCGCTAACCCGTGCTTGGGTTAGCGCCTTTTTTTGATGGGGCTACGGTTCATTTATTTTGTGTAAGGTTCATAAATTTTGTATACGGTACATTCTTTCTCCACACGGTACATAAATCCCGCATACCGTACATTCTTTCTCTATACGGTACATAAAACCCAAATTGCCAAAGAGCCACTCAAAAAAAAAGAGCCTCTTGGTACCGACCCCCGAAAGTTAGAGTAGATAATCTAACTTTCGGGGGTGTTTTTATGGCCAAATATAGTGAAGAATTTAAAATGAAACTTGTTAGCGAATATTTGAATGGAAATCTCGGGTATAAATTATTAGCTAAAAAGTATAATATGCCCTCTCGAACTCCACTACAAAATTGGGTAAGATCCTATAAAACGCAAGGGGTTGAAGGATTAAAACGAAGAAGAACGAATGAGGCGTACTCTGTTCAATTTAAAGTGGATACGATACAATTTATGCTTGAGACAGGTGCTTCTTTTCAGGAAACTGCTGAACAATTTAGATTGAATAATCCTGCTTTAATTTACAGTTGGATGAAAACATTTAATGAACAAGGATTAGGAGGCCTGAAACCAAGATCAAAGGAGCGACCTTCTATGTCTAAAAACAGTAATAAATCAAAGGGAAAAGAAGAGAAGAAGTTAACACGTGAAGACGAACTAGAACGCGAGAATGAACTGTTGCGGCTAGAAAATGCCTACCTAAAAAGTTGAGAGCTTTTCGAGAGAATCCGAATGCCTTCCACGAAAAGCACAAGCAACAGTGGCGTTCGAACTCAAAGAAGAAGGATACCGATTAAAAGATATTCTAGTTATTGTAGGTATTCCAGAATCAACCTACCACTATCATGTGAAAAACTTTGGGAAAGAAGATCCGGATAGAGAACTAAAAGAAGTCATTACTGAGCTGTTTAAGGCGTTTCATGAACGTTATGGTTATAAACGCATTACCAAGGAATTAAAGAAATCAGCCTGGTGTATTAATCACAAAAAAGTGTATCGACTTATGAGGGAATTAGGGTTAAAATGCGTAAAGTTTATGAGGAAGTCTCGTAGATACAATTCTTATAAGGGTAAGGTTGGAAAGGTAGCGAAGAATCGACTGTCCCGCCGATTTAGCACGCCTATTCCTTTTCAGAAATTAGTAACCGACATTACAGAATTCAAATGTCTAGGAGAAGAGAAATTGTACTTAAATCCACTCCTTGATCTTTACAATGGGGAAATTATCGCGTTTGGTATCAAGAAACGTCCAACATTAGATCTTGTCATGGAACCTTTAAAAGAAACAATAGAAGTACTAGGAGCTCAGGCAACCTATCGTACGACTATCCACTCCGATCAAGGCTGGCATTATCAGCACAACCAATGGGTGAGGACATTAAAAGAAAATAAAGTATTTCAAAGCATGTCACGTAAAGCAACCTGCGCAGACAATGCTTCAATAGAGAATTTCTTTGGTATATTAAAACAAGAAATGTATTATGGAGAAAAATTAGTGAGCTACGAAGAATTAAAAAGGCAGATTGAAGAATATATTTACTGGTACAACCATATACGATCAAAAGAAAAATTGGCTGGTTTTAGTCCAGTCGAATACCGAACACAAACCAGCCAATTAGCTGCATAATAAAAACTCTAACTTTTAGGGGTAGCCACCCTTCTACAAAAAGAAGGCCCTTCCCTTTCGAATTTTTTAAATCAAACGCAGAGCTGGCAGACCCGAAGGACATTCGGAGACAATCCATAGGGGAAAGAGGTCTTTGAGATCCCGCAGGAGGCGCTAAGGGTAAGGCGGCAGCCGCACCCTGCCGACGAGGAAGCTCAAAGACCGGCCCTATGGATGTCGTAGAATGTCTGGAGGGCTGACAGCTCGAAGAGCTGATTTAAACTAGTTAGTACTTGGTCATTTTAGTCCAAAGGACTGTTCTTAAAACTAGTTAGCCCTTAAGCAACAAGCCCTAAGAACTCCTCTATAAAACCCGAACCACCCTATGCCATCTTCACCCGATTTTCTGCAAAACGCTTGGTCCAAAGCATCGCCGCAAAAAACACTACAGCCGCCAGGACCGCCACGATCGCGTCAGACACGAAATGGTAGTCGAAGTACACGCGACTTGTCGCAACGGACGCGACAACGAACAAAAGTGCCGCTCCTGCTACGAGTCTCATCGCTCCTGTTTTAAGCACGAACCTAAACAGCACATATCCAACGACCAGCGCTAAAATCGTCGCACGCATCGTATGTCCACTCGGAAAGCTGTAGGATTCCATTTCAAACGAGAAACCAAACGCCTCGATCATCCGCTCCTCGCCTGGGCGCTCACGTCCGACGATCAGCTTCAACATAAAATTCGTTGCCACACCACCGTAAATCGTGATGTTCAGCCAAATAACTTCACGTACTCGCTTCATCAAAACGAGTACGCCTGATAATACAACAGAGACGATCACTGTGAGCTCCACGCTCCCGAACGTCGCTGCTGCCTGCAAAAATTCCGTCATGCTCATGTCCTGTTTCCCCTCTAAGAACCTTCTCTATTTCTATTACGCAAAAGCTTGTACGCCAAACACGAAGTGTAGCAGTAAAAAGAATACGATCATCATAACCATCCCGATACCAAGTCCTCGTAGTGCTTCGGAGAACCCGTCGTCAAACGGTTTATCGTCTTTTTTCTGGCTCATCGCTCATCCCTCTTTTCTCACCAAAGTCGGATATAAAACGAATTTGATAAGAGTGAGTTAGAGCGCGCTCTCCGCGAGGTAGGACATGCGAATTGCCTTTTTGTACGCTTCATTCCACTCAGCAGTGAGGTGCTCGCGGAGTTTGTGAGCGTCATCCACGACTTCCCCTCTTACCTGCTCCTCTAGTGGCGAAAATAATTTGGCATCGTCCGATCTCGAGGTGGTCGTACCCTCTTGATCGTCATCAATAAGCCATGCGCTGATGCTATCGTCCGACGAGGAGATGGCAGTGGCCGTTTGTGCGTTCAACGGGTCTACGAGTAGTGTGCTCATAATCATGATAAACGCAATAAATCGTAGCATCCTCCTGCCACCTCCCTCTTGATAAAGTAGCTTAATCATAGTGATGTTGTCACATTTTGTAAAGCCACTTTTTCATTATTCCATTATTTTACGCAAGTTATGCGCAGATCCGCTGCGACAGCTCCTTATAAAAGCCCATCACATCGCTCCCCTTCGTGAACTGTAGCTGATGATTCCCAGACTTTGTTGCAATTTCGATTGTGTTTGAAAAGGATAGGAACCCAGTCTTCTCTATCGCAATTTCCTCTATTTTAGAAAATGGAATTGTCACTACGACAGAGCGCGACTTCGACATAATCGAACGGTCTACAAATAAGACGCGATGCGACGTCAACGCCACAAAATCAACCATCAGCCCATACGTGCTGTGGAGCTCTTCTCCTTCAAATAGGAATTCCTGTACTTGGTCGTGGTGCTTTGATTTATTGTCCCCTTTGAAAAAATTCATTCATTTCGTCCTCCTTCTACTTTCTCTTAGCCTTGTTTGTCGTTAAGAGGTCGCGGTACGTTACATGATTAAACACCATTTCTGCATGTTCCCATGCGCGCTTTCAACCAACAAAAATAAGAGTTTCACAGTACGCATCAAACGCACCGCTACTCCTCTCATTCACCCTTACCCTCTTAATAAAACCCCACCGGATCATGGTTTGACTCGTTCCACTCATCACGCTTCTTTTTTCGATTATCATTTTGTAACTGACTACACAATTCATCAATATCAACCTTTTCTTCATAGTGCCATTGGAGTGCAGCTGACGTATACAGTTCATTTAATTGCGCAAATGAGAGCCCGTCTGTCTTTTCTACTAAAAGCTCCACTTGATCTTCGGTTAAGAAACGATCGAAACGTTTAACTTTTGCGTACTGACTTCGAAGCTCTTTGCCGGGAAGCTTCAGCTCATACGAGCGATCGAAGCGACCAGCACGGTTTACTAAGGCAGGATCAATTTTCTCCGGATAGTTTGTTGTACCAACTAAAAAGACCCCTTCTTTAGATGTTGATCCGTCTAGTGTATTAAGAAATACAGAACGTACGTCTAGTGGCATCGAGTCCAAGTCTTCAATAACAAGTACCATCGGCGTTAACTTCGCCACCTTCTGGAATACTTCCATTACGGTGTAGCTCGATGTGTGTTCTGTAATCTGCCAGTACACGACAGGAGCCTCTACACTTCCTGCTATTGATTTAACAAGCGTAGTCTTCCCGTTTCCAGGGTGCCCGTATAGTAAAATGCCTCTTTTATAAGGAATATCATACGTCTTAAAAAAGGAACCATCCTCTAGAAAGAATTGATCGATAGAACGATAAATTTCCTCTTTTAGTCCTGCTTCTAATAAAACATCTTCTCTTAATACAGCTGTTGTAATTTGTTCTCGTCGTTCCTCTACTCCATTTAATGTATCAATGAGCATAGACATGTGCGCCTTACTATATATACGATTTTGTTTGTATACATAATGAAGGAAGCGTTTGACGGCTGTTTGTGACGTGGAAAAAACGAAGCTTTGCTCATAGTTCATATGCTCACGAAAAATCGGAATTCTAACTAGAGCAACCTCAAAATCAGGATAGTAGTAAACCGAATTATCAATATTCAGGTTAGAGTTTACCCGCAGACGATCTTCCTCTATCTCCGTTGTAACCTTAAATGCTTCAACTGACTCAAAAACATATGTAACAAATTCTACGTTCGCGTTATGCTTAATATCATCTTGGAGCACTTTCCAAATATCCACAAGTTCCTCTTGGAGAGAAAATTGATAGAAAGTATGTCCAAATTCAGTAAACAAGTGTTCACTCACACCCTCAAGCGCAACCGCATGTTCTCTGTAATTTATCATATCTTTTATTCGCGTATTTGACTTATTGAAGAGAAACGAATCCATAGTAACCACTCCTTAAATGGGAAGTATAATTGGCTGGTACTCTCATAATAGCATGAATATGGGTTTTGATTCTCCATTCGTGCGACTCTCTCAAGATTTTCCTCAATAAGCAGTTGACATTTTAAGGATACTAAGATAGAGTACTGATTATCGAATCGAACACATACACTCTTATCCAGAGAGGCGGAGGGATTGGCCCTACGAAGCCTCGGCAACAGGCCGCATGCGGTACTGTGCCAAGTCCAGTAGCGTTTGTGCTACAAAGATAAGAAGAGATAGTAGTCAACTACCCTCTTCTTGTGAAGTGGGCTTTTTTATATGCTCGAATCGAAAACTGAATACCTTATCCAGAGAGGGGAAGGGACTGGCCCAATGAACCCTCGGCAGCAGGCTACTTGTAGCACTGTGCCAAATCCAGCAGGCGAAAGCCTGACAGATAAGACGCATGTTTGCCGCTTCTTATCGGACGAAGAAGTGGCTTTTTTGCGTACCTAGGGAGGAAAAGAACATGAATGCCTCACAGGAAAGCACAAAGCAACAGCTCATTACACGGTTGCTCGAAGCAGGTCACTTTAAGATCGGTAACCAACAACTATATGAGCTAACGGTGGAGGAATTACGCCAAGCACTAAACCAAACAGAGGAGGTTCGCCTACGATGAGTGAGAGCACCACAAAAGAATCGTATGTCCAGTCCGTCTTAAAACAAATTGAGTTTGGCACAGTAACAGTAACTGTGCACAATGGGGAAATCACCCAGGTAGACGTAACCGAGAAAAAACGATTTCCGAATCAGAAAAAAACAAACTAGCTGCTGATCTGACGACAGAAGGCACCTACCCCCAACACATAGGGGGAGGTGCCTTTTTGCGTCCCAGCAGACTTTTAGTAAAAAGGAGCACATGCATTGATTACATTCGATGAAGTCACAAAAAGCTTTACCACAAATGGAAAGGACATCCTTGCCGTCGATGACGTGTCCTTGACCGTGAATAAAGGAGAAATATTTGGCATTATCGGCTTCAGTGGAGCGGGTAAAAGCACGCTACTTAGACTCGTTAACTTACTCGAAAGCCCAACAAAAGGTCGCATCCTCATTGGCGATCAAGACATTCAGTCATTAAAACCACGGGATCTTCGTCGCCAACGTCAGCAAATCGGCATGATCTTTCAAAACTTTAACCTATTTTCGTCACGGACGGTTTTTGGCAATGTTGCTTATCCACTACGACTTGCACGAAAACCAAAACGAGAAGTGACGCGCATCGTCAACGACATGCTCGACTTTGTCGGATTAAAGGACAAAGCCGATCATTATCCTGAGCAACTGTCTGGCGGTCAAAAGCAACGCGTTGGCATTGCTCGTGCGCTAGCCACGTCACCGGAATTCCTTATCTGTGACGAAGCAACGTCTGCACTTGATCCTGATACAACCGATGATATTCTTCGCTTATTAAAAAAGGTGAATGAAGAATACGGCATCACAATTCTTCTCATCACGCACGAGATGCACGTGATTAAAACGATTTGCGATCGTGTTGCAGTCATGGAGAATGGTCGCGTGATTGAGAGTGGAAATGTATTCAACGTTTTTTCGAATCCACAAACAGCCACGACAAAGAATTTTATTAGCTCTGTATTAAATGATCGACTATCTATTAAGCTATTAACGCATTTACGCAATAGCCATACTAACCCTCTTTATCGGGTCATTTTTAAAGGCGAATCAACCAATCAACCATTATTATCAAAGGTTACACGTAAGTACGATCTAGATTTTAATATTGCTTATGGCAGTGTCAATGAGTTACAGGATCAGCTTTACGGCAACTTAATTGTCGAGTTTATCGGTGATCCAATCGCGGTTCAGCGAGCCATAGAAGAGCTCGCAACAACCGTCGAGATTCGGGAGGTGATCAATCATGGGAGTTGATTGGAGTACGTTTTGGCTCAGGGTTGTGGAGGCGACCGGTGAGACGATTACGATGGTCCTCTTCACACTCGCCTTCGCCAGTATCTTCGGCGTCGCGATCGGTCTCACCTTATATGTCACGCGTGAGGACAATATTTTAGAAAATAAAGTCGTATTCTTTTTCATCAATGTGTTAATCAACATCATTCGCCCAATTCCGTTTATTATCTTTCTCGTCGCTATTACACCTTTAACGAGATTGGTAATGGGTACAACGATTGGAACGACAGCAGCCATCTTTCCTATGACAATTGCTGCTTCGTTCGGGATCGCCCGCATTGTGGAAAATAACCTTGTTGCGATTGATCCAGGCTTAATTGAAGCCGCAAAAGCAATGGGTGCATCCCCTTTTCAAATTATTTATGGTGTCCTCATTCCAGAGACACTCGGTCCACTTATTTTGGGACTAACCTTTGTGACAGTTGCCTTAATCGACTTTTCTGCTATGGCAGGGATTGTTGGGGGTGGCGGTTTAGGAGACCTCGCCATGACTTACGGCTACCATCGCTTTGACGCGTCTGTCATGTTTGTCACCGTCGCTATACTCATTATTTTAGTACAAATCGCACAGTTTGCCGGAAACAAATTATCACGAAAATTCTTAAGAAGATAGGGAGAGATTAATCATGAGAAAAGCAGCATTTTTAACAGGGGCACTTACACTTTTACTAGTAGCATGTGGAGAATCACAAGCATCGGAGGACCGCATAGAAGTCTCGATCGGCGTAACAGGTGCAGACGGTCAGTTCTGGAATTTAATTTCAGACCGTGCTGCAGAGGAAGGTATCGATATCGAGCTAATCGAATTTGCAGACTACGCATTACCTAACACGGCTCTTGTGAATGGAGAGATTGATCTCAACTCGTTCCAGCACTTAGCTTTCCTAAGCCAATACAACGCGGAGTACGATGAAACGATCACGCCAATCGGCTCTACCGTTATTGCACCTCTTGGACTATACTCAACCAACCATGAGTCAATCGAGGATATTCCTGATGGCGGCGAAATCGCGCTACCAAACGACCCCGCTAATACGGGACGAGGCCTCAAAGTGCTTGAGAGCGCAGGCTTAATCACCCTTCGTGAGGATGTAGGGCTTTATCCGACCGTCGATGATATTGAGGAAAATCCAAAGAATCTAGAATTTGTATTAGTCGTTGCGCAACAAACACCACGAGTGTTACCTGACGTTGCCGGCTCTATTATCAATAGTGGAATTGCCACACAGGCAGATATTTTCTTAGACGAAGCACTCGTACACGATGATCCATACAGTGACGAAGCAGCGCCTTATATTAACGTTTTTGCGACACGCGCAGAGGAGAAAGACAACGAAGCCTACCATACTATTGCTCAAATTTATCAAGAGGAAGACATTGCCCAAGCTGTTGTCGACGATTCTAACGGAGGAAATATTGTGGTCGATATTCCACAGGAGGATTTGCAGCAAACACTTGATGAGCTTGTACAAAACTTAAAGGAGGGACAATAATAATGGCGATCCGAGACGAATTGAAAGCAAGAATTGACCAGAAAAAGGACACGTATATTGAGGCTGCTAAGCGGATTCATGGTTACTCCGAAATCGGAAATGAGGAGGTACAATCAGCTGCTGAACTAGTAACACTATTAAAAGACGCGAGCTTCGACGTAGAAACATCGATTGCCGGTCATGAAACAGGGTTTATTGGGAAGAAATCAAGCTCAAAGCCAGGACGTAACATCGTGTTTCTAGCAGAATATGACGCCTTGCCAGGCCTTGGGCATGCGTGCGGTCATAATATTATCGGCACAACATCCGTCGCAGCCGCAATTGCCCTAGCCGATGATCTGGAACAAACCGGTGGCACCGTCTATGTTTACGGGACTCCCGCCGAAGAAGGCGGACCAAATGGTAGCGCAAAAGCAAGCTTCGTCAAAGCCGGACTCTTCGATGAGATTGATGCAGCCTTAATGATTCATCCATCAAGAGAAACAGGGACAACAGGCGCAACACTTGCAGTAGATCCTTTAGAATTTCACTTTACCGGTCGTGCAGCCCACGCGGCTGGTTCACCAGAAGAAGGGATAAACGCGCTAGACGGCGTGCTTCAGCTATTCTCAGGCATCAATGCCCTGCGTCAGCAGCTAGCAAGCACGATTCGCATTCATGGGATTATCACACACGGTGGCGATGCTCCTAATATCATTCCAGACTATGCCGCAGCCCGCTTCTTTATTCGGG
The DNA here is from genome assembly GCF_006965545.2 of Paenalkalicoccus suaedae. NCBI lineage: Bacteria > Bacillati > Bacillota > Bacilli > Caryophanales > Bacillaceae > Paenalkalicoccus > Paenalkalicoccus suaedae. The sequence goes on along the minus strand of NZ_CP041372.2, from coordinate 487,334 downwards.
CAACGACGTGGGAAGAGGTTGTGAAGACCTCCGAAAAAGTGCAGCAAATTGCTCGTGGCGCCGCTCTGCAAACTGGTGCGGAAGTCGACATTAAACGATTCCAAAACGAAATTCATGAGTTTGTCCGCAACCGTCAGAAGGCGACAGTTTAAATAACGCGATGTGAAAAGCCCCCCATGCGGTGGGGCTTTTCTTGTGTCGCGGTGTCAGGGCTTTGGTTTTAGTTGATGAAGGTTCGGTATAGCGTGTCACTTCTTGCTCGTTTTGGTGGATTGCGCGTCACTTCTCGGAGATTGCGTGTCTCTTCTCCTTCTTTTTGCCGATTTCCGTGTCACTTCTCTTAGATTGCGTGTCTCTTCCCCTAAAACGCTCCCGCAAACCACCCACAAACAGCAAAAAGACTAGGCACGAACTCATGCCTAGTCTCCTTCCCTTTACACACGATCTATCTATTAACGCCCAACCTTAAATCGTCGCCGTATCAATCACAAATCGATACTTCACATCGGAGTCCAACACGCGATCGTAGGCTTCGTCAATGTCATCGGCTGAAATGACTTCAATTTCCGGCTCAATGCCGTGCTTTGCGCAGAAATCGAGCATCTCCTGCGTTTCACGAATACCGCCAATCAACGAGCCTGCAAACGAACGACGCTGCGGGATTAGCGAGAACACGTGTAAATCGAGTGGCTCAGCTGGAGCGCCAACGTTAACAAGCGTTCCATCTAATGCTAAGAGCCCTAAGAATTTATTAATATCCAGCTTCGCGCTGACCGTATTTAAGATGAAATCGAATGAACCAGCAAGCTTCTCAAACGTTTCCTCATCTTCTGTAGCATAGTAATGCTTCGCACCAAACTTTAAGCCGTCCTCTTCCTTCGCAAGCGTACGAGACAGCACCGTCACTTCAGCGCCCATGGCATTCGCAATCTTCACGGCAACGTGACCGAGACCGCCCATACCAACGACCGCAACCTTCGACCCTTTCCCAATATCCCAATGGTTTAATGGGGAAAATGTGGTGATACCAGCGCACAATAAAGGTGCCGCTTTATCTAAAGGTAGCTCGTCAGGGATGCGGACGACAAAACCTTCTGTCACAACGATATGCGTCGAATAGCCACCTTGCGTCGGTTCTCCGTATTTATCCACACCAGCGTAAGTAGGTACATTACCTTCTAGGCAATATTGCTCCTCACCCTTTTCACAGCTACTACATTTCCCGCAAGAGTCGACCATACAGCCAACACCGACGCGGTCTCCGACTTTATAAGCAGATACCTTCGATCCAATATCCGTCACATATCCTGCGATTTCATGACCTGGTACAAGCGGATCCGTCACTTCGCCCCATTCTCCATGAGCGGTATGAATATCCGAGTGGCAAATACCCGCATACTTTATTTCAATCTGCACATCGTATTCATCTAAATCACGACGCGTAATTTCTACCTTCTCAAACGATTCTTTCGCTCCACGTACTCCTCTTGCTTTAACTGTTTGACTCACAAAAAAACCTCCATCCATATGTGTGATGTTCCGAAAAACTCTTTCACAAGAGTCTCATTCCCGCATTCAGAGCACCATCAAACATAGAGGAGGCATTTCTTATTTTTCTAGAACTGCTTTATAATCCGTCCATTCGTAATAAGTTGCCTCATGGAAGCCATCGGCAATCTCAATATCCTTCGTGCAATATTCGCGTCCACCAAAGCTACCATAAAAGCTAGCAGATTTATTAGCTGAAAGCACCTCCACTTTCACTCGCTCCGCATTTTCCTTTTCAAAAAAGGCAAATAGTTGCTGCATCATTTCACGCCCGATACCACGCCCTTGAAATCCCTGCAGTATATAAATAGCGCCGATCTCGCCCTCACACGTCTTCGGATCAATCCGACCAGACGCAAAGCCCACGATCTCCCCATCCACTTCGGCAATGATCACATTTGCATGCACCTTCGGAATCAGGTATTCCCAGAGCTCCTTACGACTCTCATATGATAAACTCGCTAAATAATCATCCGGTATGATACCTTCATACGTTTGTCTCCACGAATCAACGTGGACCTTTGCAATACCCATTGCATCCTTCATTTCCGCTAATCGTAATTTCACTGCATCCGTCTCCAATCTTTACCATATCCTGCATTATTCCGCTTCCCTAAAAACACAACCTTCACACGCAAAAATCCTCTTAAAACGCAAAAAGTAAATAGAGCACCGCTACAATCGACAGCACACCGCTAATCATCATAATGAGAGACTGCTTCTTATCCACAAGCCAGCACCCCTTTTTATCCTATTTTCTTTGGCTTAACCACATTACCCTTTTTTCGACATTAGCCTGCCAATACCCTTGTTGGTAGCTAAGAAGGACCCTCGCGCTATACACTAAAACACGAACATTCCTGTTAGGCGATAGCTAATCAATCATATATTTATAGTGTAAAACCCTTAATTAATAAGGATATAGCTTAATTTTCTAAAATAGTAGTGGTCTTATCATTCGGAAATTGACAAAAATAATTATTTTACTATGAGTGAAATCATGGTAGGATAGAGACGATGAAAAACGGACAAAAAGGTGGAATTAAGATGGCATATGAGCTTGATGGAACGATGATTTCAGAGGAGCAAATTAAGACGCGCGTGAAGGAGCTAGCAGAGCAAATCGAGAAGGATTTTCGCGGCGAGCCTGTCGTATTAATCGCTGTGTTAAAGGGATCTTTCGTATTTGCGGCTGACTTGATGCGTGAGATTTCGCAAAACGTGCAAATCGATTTTATCTCCGTCTCAAGCTACGGCGACGCAACAGAGACAACGGGTAAAGTACGTCTTTTAAAGGATCTTGATAGCAATATCACGGGTGAGAATGTGGTAGTTGTCGAAGATATCGTGGACAGCGGGTTAACGCTTGATTTCCTCGTTGATCATCTGCACATGCACAAGCCAAAGGAGCTTAAAGTATGTACACTCTTAGATAAGCCCGAGCGCCGTCAAGTAGAGCTGCAGATTGACTACGTTGGCTTTGAGATTCCAGATCGTTTTATCGTTGGCTACGGGATTGACTATGCGCAACGTTATCGTAACCTTCCATATATCGCTTCTGTAAAAGAAGTGTAAAACAAAACCGCAGCGGTTGCTGCGGTTTTTTACATGACTGCTAAAATATTTTGGATTAATACGGCTGCAATAATAAAGGTAACAATAAACGTCGTATAGGCCCATACGCTCTTTTTGCTAGCTTGAAATTCTTTATAGCCAAGGTAGCCACATGCGGCTGTAGCGATAGCAAGTGCCGTTATTGTGACGGCTATATTTTCGAGCGAAAAGGCGACGAGCATAAGAAGTATAGCGATAGTAATGGCAATGTTAAATCGTTTCATCGGTGATCCCTCCGAGGCTATTGTAGCATAGGCGTTCTGGTAATAGGGAGGTTTAGAGCGGACCTTCGGTCCTCCTACGCTTACTGGCGGACGCGTTCGGCAGAGCTACCTCAACTATTTCAGTCGTCCAGCGGCCGCCTGAAAGGATTTTCGGATACGCGTAACCCCCCTCTGCCTGAGTCGCTACCAGACGCTTCGGAGGACCGAAGGTGATTCAACACACCTTGACTACTTATTATTATAGATCTTCTAGGCGTAAGTTCGTTGCCTAGCTTAAGAACATGCTGGTCTACTTTTTGGTGTGTCGTTCATTTATTTTGTCTACTGTTCATTCTTTTAAGTGGTTAATTAAGTTGACTTCATAGAATAACGCTTTCATCTGACTTTTAAACCATAAAGGATGGATTCAAGTAACAAATACTACCCAAACGTTTAAGTGACGTAAAATGAAAACGATTTCATTATTGTTACAAATGATGTAAACTTAAATTAAACCCGGAGGTGAGATAGCATATGAGTTTATCCCATTTTGAGATCGCTATTTATCGCCACTTAGACCAATTAACGACAGACGTCTTAGAAATCACAAAGGGCGTATTTCCCGATTTGACCTTATACATCAATGCACTGACAGATTATGAACAAATCACCATTAAAGTAGCAGAACACCACACATCAGTAAAACTAAAAGAGGGCGACATCTCTGATTTGTCAGGTGCACTTTGCCATCGTGTAGATTTTGAGAATCAAAAGCCTTTAATTTATGAAAATATTGACCAAGCAAAAGATTTAGGAGACGCCCGAAAATTGTTAAATGATGTGAATATAAAAGCTTATTTAGGGATTCCGATCGTGTTAAATTCAGGAGAACGATTTGGTACCTTATGTGTGGCAAATGACGAGCCGACTACATTTAAATCTGAAAGCGTTCAACTAATTCAAAGAATTGCACGATTATTTTCGTTCTATATTGAGATACAATATGAAGCCTATCGCGATCACTTGACGAAGGTGTATAATCGGTCATTTCTTGAAGCCGTGTATCCTTCCGTGTCTAACGACAAAGGTATCATTGCTCTTCTCGATTTGGACGGCTTTAAACTAGTAAATGATCGCCTTGGTCATCAGGTTGGTGATGAGGTATTAATGGAGGTCGCAGAGAAACTTAGAAAACATACGATTGGCAGGTCATCATTTGTTGTAAGATTAGGCGGTGATGAATTCGTTATGTACTGGCCTCAAGAATCAGCAGAGACGATCAACCAACACTTATCTAATGTGTTACAAGATTTCAAATCATGGGACGTCGACATAAAGGAATGTCAATTATCTGCTAGTATTGGTGCAGTAAGTTTTGAAAAGCAAGAATTATTAAAGGTACTTAAACAGGCGGATGACGCCTTGTATCATGTAAAAAAATCTGGTAGGAACAATTATAAGTTAGAGCATTGTGATTAACGACATTATCCCCCGCGAGTTTTAATCTAGCGCGGGGGTTTAAGTATTATTTTGACATTCTGACGACTAATCTCCCGAACAAAGCTTCCTTAATCGCAATGCTCCCTACAAATCTTTTTTCTGTTCACGTAGATACGTCCACGTAAATGTTGCTATTGCTAGTGTGACAAGTGTTGCTATTAAGACTGGCATCGTCCAAGGGTTTCTATATAGACTGAAAGGATACTCAACGATGCGAGAAGAGATGCCCCAAATAAAGAGGCTGACTAGTATCGTTTGTATACTAAGCTGAGCGATGACGCCAGATTGAATGTGAGAAAGCGCTAGCGCAAGCACGGCGTACAGCATGCCCATTGCATAGAGCAATCCGACCGATAAGAGAATGTACTGTTGCACGGTCATGTCGATCCATTTGGGGTCATATCCAAAATGAGCGACGTCCATCCCCCAAGTTAATTGCAGACCCTGATTCACATACATATACCCTAAGAAACTAATGAATAGAGTAATAAAAAGGAACGAAAGCAGAAGTCCTGTACGCCATTTTGTCCACGCAAGCCTTCGTCCCACCTTTGATGTGTATAGTAGAGATGTCGTGTTGCGATTAGTGTCTCGTAAAACTGCCGGTGCTAGTAAAAGTGATAGTGTGGTGAGCATACTAACACCTGAGAAGTAAGAGATTCGTTGAATATTATCTACGATCCGTGTTTGGTACGTTCCATATTCGTAGCGGTTTTCAAGTTCTGCGTATCGCTGCTGTTGTGCTTCTGTATAAGATGGGTGCTCACTTCGAAGCGGATACTCTGTACTCTCTTCATACACATGCAATCGATAGTTAAGTTGCGTTATTCGTTGATAATCATCCGCTAAATCACTCTGGTTAATTGCATTATACATGTCCCAATATTCCTTACTGCCTCCACTTAATGCAACAATATCATCAATGTTATCTACCCCCATTGCTTGGACTTGGGGAAGAGTGAACAAGTCTGGAGTAAGAGCTAACTTTTCCTCCTCTAATTGAATCCAAAGGTCGTCTATCATTTTCCCTGCGATTGGGTGAGGTCCGAACTCTTGGATCCACTCTGACTCTAGCTCAAATGTAATTGCCTCTGAACCATTCGGAAAGTATTCGAAATAAAATTCGATAAATAGTACGTAAAATGCTACATTCACAAGCACGATCAGAAGTATAATCGGCCAGCTCATCATTTTTTTGCATTCATTCCAAAACACTCTCATCACGCTTTCACGTCCTTTATCATGTAAAATCTTGAGCTGCGCCATACTACTAGCATGCTGATTGTGAGCCAAATTCCTAAAGTAATAAAAACAAATTCGCGTAATCCCATAGGACTAGAAGAAACTTCGGTAATTGCACCAAGATTAAATAATACATACATAGGATTAAACATAGAGAGAAACATGACCTCACCAGGGAAGACTCCTATAAATGGCAGTGCAATTAAGTTCAAAAATAGTACAAGGACAGCAACTGCTGCTACATACGTTTGTGGAATCCAAATGGTAGCCGCAAACGTTGCACCTGCAATAACGTAACTACTTAGGAAAACTAGTACAATCACGTATAGTAAATACTCTAAAAAGCTCATACTAAACCAATGGATAGCTGGACCATCCATGCGAAGCGTGAATACATTTGTGAGTGGAGCCTGCCATACATTTGCGTAATTAAAAACGGTAAAATAGACGAGTAACGTCATTCCTAAAATAGTAAAGATCAATGCGGATACCCCGATAAATGCCGCAAGTAATTTTTTATAAAGAAGTGGACGTCCTTGCTTCGTTGCTAAAATAGTAAGTTCTGTTTTTGCATCTCGCTCGTATCCTACGATGAGAGCTACAGTATAGACGGATAAAATAATTAGTTGCATACATACGAAAGTGAATAAATCCTTAAACAGGAGTGTATTTATAGAGGAACCTTCTAGAAAATACCATGCTTTATGTTCCTCCGTTGCCATAATTTCATGATAGCGTTCGGTAGCACGATTAATGTTGACCTGCTCGATAGAACTACCCATACTTCCTAGCTGATAGTTTTCTGAAACCTGCCCCTTGAGTACCTCAGGATCATACCCCTTAAAGGCTTCCACTCCATGCTTTGCAAATAGTAGATACGTATAAGTAATGTTTAAGCGCCTATCTTGTTCAGCATCGTAAATGGAGCGATCGCGTCCATCCTCAAAGAAATCTGCCAATGCTTCTTCTCCTGGAGAAATAGATTGCACCTCTTCCATTAAATCGGTCTCCATTTGCTCTAGAGACTCGTCGGTAAACGTTGGTCCGTACCAATCAACCATGTCGTTCGCTGCTTGAACCTCTTCCTGCAAATACGAATGACTTATAATAAAATACGCATTAAACCCTAAAAACACCGTAAGCATAACAAAGAGCGCTCGCGTGCGAAGGAGCTTTGTGAGCTCATACCAAACCATTTAGCTCACCTCTTCTTCGCGGTACTCGTATAAAAAGACATCCTCTAGTTGCGGCTCCTTTTGCTCCCAGCCTTGCATCGCTTCCTCCGCAATTAGGCGAACGAGCATCCCGTTTTGCTCTTGCTTTTCTGCTAAGACGACGTGGTCACGGCGAATAATTGGTAGTCGTTCGAAGTCGACTTTCCCTTCGTAAACGCGACCGTTTAGGCGCTCGCACAGTTCACCCACTGATTCTTTATATAGAAGACGTTGGTTTTTAATCATGATAATTTCGTTTGCGATGGATTCGACGTCAGAGACGATGTGCGTCGAGAGTAGGACGATACGCGTGCGTCCAAGCTCTGATAGAAGGTGTCTAAATCGTGCACGTTCCTTTGGATCAAGACCTGCTGTTGGTTCGTCTAGCACTAATACTGTCGGATCATTCAACAGCGCCTGCGCGATTCCGACGCGCTGGATCATTCCTCCCGAGAACTTTTTCATCTTCTTTTTCTTCACGTGTAAGAGCGCGACCTGGTCCAACACTTCCTCGATCCGCGCTTTCGCCGCTTCTTTTGGCATCCCTTTCAGCGCCGCTAAATAGAGCAGATACTGCGTCGGCGTGTAGTGCTTGTAGTAGCCAAAATGCTGTGGCAAATAGCCGATGCGACTGCGGTACTGCTCGTCTAACTTCAGAATTTCCTCCCCTTTAAACAACACGCGCCCGGACGTCGGCTTCATGAGTGTGACAAGCATCTTCATGAGCGTTGTCTTCCCCGCTCCGTTTGGTGCTAAAAGACCGTATACCCCGTTTTTCAACTCTAAACTAACGTTATCTAATGCTAAAAAGTCCCCATATTTTTTTGTTACCTGTTCCACTCGAAGCATTCGTGCATTCCCCCCTGCTTTTTTTGAGAAAATCGGATTAACTGGTCACTCATCACGATCCCACTAGCGAGTAAAAGACCGGCTAATAGAAGCGTTGGTGTGGTTTCTAACAAATAGGTGTAGATGGTTGGCTCAAAGATTAATAAGCTCAGGTGGCCGATGGTCCAGAGGACGATGTAGCTTGCGGCTGCGAGCATGGTGTACCTGCGTCTGACGGCGAAAAGGAAGCCGATGGCGAAGACGGTGAGTGATAGTCCGGACAGGGTAAAGATGCGCCAGATATCGATAGGTAATGTCGTTGCATAGATGAGGCCCGTTGCGCTGTTTAGGACGATTGTCCAGAGGCCGATGAGAATCATTTTGAGCGTAAAGATGTGATAGATTGTGTATTTCATGGTCATTTCGAGTTCGATGGTGCGCGCCTGCATTTTGATGACGATGGAGATGACGAGTAGCGAGCAAAATAGGAGCGGACTCGCGGCGACGATCATGCCTAAAAGTGGCGTGAGGCTACCTCTCACAAATGTCTCGCTAATTAAGGATGATGAGAATAGAAAAAAGACGCTTAGAATGATCGCAATAAGGGCTTCCTCCTTGCCCATGATCGCGCGCATTGGTAGCTCTCGTAGCATCGCTTTGAGTAGACCGAGAAAGCTTGTTGGCTGCGGCATGCCTTTCGTTAAGATAAGGGCACGCTGCTGTTTTTGTTTATCACGTGATGGGATGACGAGCGGCTCATGCTTCTTCATGATAGTATCCCTCCAGTTTGCTACGCAGGCGTTTGATCACCTTGTAGTAGTTCGTTTTAACGGTTGATTCTGGTAGATCGAGCTCGGTTGAGATCTCGGCAAACGTATAGTCTTGGAACAGTTTATAGCGCATGATGTACTGAATTTGCGTGGAATATTCAGCGATACATGCCTGCACGACGGCGTACTGTTCTTTGGACACGAGTGCGAGCTCGATATCGTTATGTATGGTTGCAGCTGCGGCTGTGGTCGTAGCTGGGTCATCGATCTCGTCGGTTAAATTCGCTCGACTCACTTGAGCGTATTGCTTAGAGCGGAAATAATCGACGCAGGCGTTTTGTGCTACGCGATACAGCCATGTGCGAAAGCTAGCCCGCTCCGGATCGTAGTGCTCAATCCCCTGCAGCATTTTGATAAAGATCTCCTGCGTCATGTCGAGCGCCAGGTGCTTATCAATCATTTGCCGATACGCAAAGCGATACATCTCTTCGTAGTATTTCTCTATTAACTTGTCTGCGCTCTTTTGATCCGCCTTCTTTTGAATTCGGCGAATCCACCTTTGCTCGTTCATCACTCTCACATCGCTTTCACAGACTATATTCGAAGTGGTGGGGGAAATAGTTTGGATTATTTTAGATTTTTTAGAGGTGGTTCTGCACCGCTTTCTGGTTGTGCTGAATTTAGGCGGGGTGGTGCTAAATTGACGGATTGGAGTGCTAAATTCAGCTTGGGTCGTGCAAAAATGCCGGCAGTTTGTGCCAAAACAAACGGACTTTGTGCAAAAAAGGGAATTAATTAGGATACTCAAACTGCCACTCTACGCGGGTGAAGCTGGTATTAACGCGCATATTGTCGTGTGCATTGAGGGTGTGCCAAATTACCGGTGAGTGGTGCTTAACTTAGACGGTGTCGTGCCAAAATGATGGTGCTTTGTGCCAAATTTAAAGCATGTTGTGTAAAAAAGTAAGAAGAATGGTAATACAGAATAGGCTTCTCTCTTTGATATACATTTAATGTATGTAATACAATCATCAACATACATATATTAACAGATTTTAACGTGTCTGTGTTCATTTAAAAAGGGAACGACGTCACCGCCGCTCCTCTCACTTTTATGGAATGATCTCTCCTCTAAAAAATGGAGACAGGTCATATCTTCTATGATAACGGTCGCCAAGATGTGGAAGGTTAACTTCATTTAACATCAATTGTGACAAGTAGCGCGATGAAAGGTGTGCAAACTCTAAAAATTCCCGAGTGGAAATCGTTGATTGCTTTAATAACGCATAATCATAGAGCGCTTGCCGATATGCAGAGCGGTCCCTTCTACCACACCTACACACCCAATGAGGGCGACTGTAGCTCATGAGCTTTTTACACGCGGGACAACGTACGCCGCTTTTAATGTAAGGTGCGTAAGCAGTATTGTCAGAGTAAGACGGAAGCTCGTAGACGTGATGCTGCACGAGGTGCTCGTAAAGCGCACGGACGTCAGCCATTGTCCCCCAAGGGTTACGATGTTGAGCAAACAAATCGTGAAGTCGGTCGTGAAGCCCTCCTGGTCGGCAAATGTAGGGAAGTGTGCTGGCGCGGCTATTCGCGAGCTCAATGGGTGTGCTGTTGTTGGAGAAAATTACGCATGGCTCGATATGAATGGGCGGGAATCCGTGAAGGTTGAGCCAGGTGGTCAATTTACGAACGGCACGTTTAACTTGCTGAAGTGGGTCTTCGTAGGTAGCTAATTCGTTGTCGTAGAGTCGAGTGATCTGTTGCAGATCGGGATCATAAGTGACGGTCCCAGCATATTGCTTTACTTCGGTAACGAGTATAAAGTTGGTCGTTAGGATGAGGCCGTCGAGTTGAAAGTGGTGGGTGCCATAGGGTAGTCGTACGTCGCGCAGGTAGATGTGCTCGTTTACTGTGTAATCTTCGAGATAATACTCGATCGAGCGTTCTCCCCTCACGCCGGCTCTTGCGGAGAGTAAGGATTTTTTGAGCTCCGGCTGGAACTCCTGAGGTAATCGTACGTGTAAGGCTTCGGCGATGTGGAGCCGAAGCGGTGGTACATAGCGAGCAATGTGTTTGGTCAATAAATATGCCTCCTTTTGGTTGTGAGTTTTATTATATAGCGAATTGATAAATTTTACATTTATGGAGTCGGTTTTTTGGATGAAAAGTGACTTTTGTTTATGAATTACATCCAATTATTTTACTTTTTTGCACAAGATGCGTTTGTTTTGGCACCAAATGACGGCGTTTTTGCACCACGCCCGCTATATTCAGCACCACCGTCCAGCAATTTGGTACACCCTTAGTGAACACGACAACCTGCGCGATACGGCCAGCACTTGCCGCGCTGAATGGCACTTACATCATCCTAATTTATTCCCTTTTTTGCACATAGTCTGTTTGTTTTGGCACAAAATTGGCTACACTTTTCACAGGTGGTCTGTAATTTGTTACACGCACTCATCAGTTTGTCACAGACCCCCACTAATTTAACTCACCACAACCAATCCACGACCTAAGGCCCCCTATCATCCTATGCTAATACGTAGTATGATAGGTAGATATGTAAACACCTGAACAGGTAGAAATCGAGGATAGATAATGACTAAATCGTTTAAAGATTTTCAATTAGGACAAGAAATACAGGAGGCCTTTGCTGGGCTTCACTACAGCGAGCCAACGGAAGTACAGGCGCGCGTGATTCCTCTTGCTTTAGAGGGGCAAGACCTTGTCGTTCGCGCTCAGACTGGTAGTGGGAAGACAGCTGCATTTGCAGCACCGATCTGTGAGGACATTGATTGGGAAGAAAATAAGCCGCAGGCTCTTATTTTAACGCCGACACGTGAGCTTGCAATGCAGGTACAGCAGGATGTTCAGCTTATCGGACGCTTCAAGCGTATTACAGCGGCACTTTTAGTTGGTCAACAGCCAGCTGCTCCTCAGCGACTTCAGCTGAAGCAAAAAGTGCACGTAGTAGTTGGTACTCCTGGTCGTGTACTTGATCACATTCAAAAAGGAACGCTTCAGCTAGATGAGATTAAGCATGTTGTTTTAGATGAAGCTGATGAAATGCTAAACATGGGCTTCTTAGATCAAGTTGAGTCCATCATTCGTGCGACGCCACGTGCCCGCACGACCTCCCTATTTTCTGCCACACTCCCAGAGAAGATTATGGCGCTTGCGAAGTCACATATGCAAGACCCTGAGCAAATCATCGTGGAGACGTCGATTGCTAAGAAAGATATTGAGTATCGTTGGTTTGAGACACATCCGGACGATAAATTTGATGCGGTGAAAAATATTTTGATGGTAGAAAAGCCGGAGTCGGCGATCCTCTTTTTTGCGCTACGTGAATCGGTAGATCAGTTTGCAGCGGACCTTGAGAAGGCCGGTATTCCGTGCGGTAAAATCCACGGTGGCTTAGAGCAAAAGGATCGTACGAAGGTAATGCAGGACTTTAAGCGCGGAACACTTCGTTACCTATTAGCAACCGACGTTGCTGCGCGCGGAATTGATGTTGCGTCACTTCCACTCGTTATCAATGTCGATGTACCTGAGGAACCAGCAAACTTCGTACATCGTACAGGTCGAACTGCTCGTGCCGGTGAGAGCGGCAAGGCGATCACGCTTGTAGCTCTTCGCGACGGACGTAGCATGGGTGCGATTAAGCGAATGATTAAGGAAAAGGTGACGCTTGAGCCAGTCCCTATGGCAACAAAGTCTGATTCTGATAAATTCATGCGTATGATTAGCGAAGCGCCTCAGTTAAAGAAAAGCAAGCGCGCTCCGCTTGATAAAAACATCATGAAGCTGTATTTTAATGGTGGAAAGCGTAAGAAGTTACGCGCCGTTGACTTTGTTGGTACGTTGACATCTATTCCGGAGATTGAGGCAGAAGATATTGGGGTTATCAATATTGAGCAGCTTGCAACATATGTAGACATCTTGAATGGAAAAGGCTCGATTGCGCTTCAAGAAATGCAGGAGCGCACGGTAAAAGGGAAAAACTTAAAAGTACGGGAAGCGCGCGACTAAAGGTTGCTTTTCGTTGGACAGGAACCGTCCGCCACATTTGAGTGGGGGCGGTATTTTTGCGTATTAATTTGTTGTTGCGTACGCTTTTCGGTCCCTGCGTACGCTTTTTGTTTTCTACGTACGCAACCTGCCTCCAATATAAGACTTTATACCTGGTCTGATTAAACATAAGCCCTATTTTCTAGATTTAAACCCTTACAAACTTCTCCAAAACAAAAATTACGTCACTGGGACTACTTTTTTACAGCTAAGAAGTCCCTTGTCACTTATTACAATAATAGGTATTGTATATAAAGATTCAATACACCACTAAAAAACACACCACAGGAGGAAGAAGTTTTGAACTATGCAGATATTCAATCTAACCGCGAAACACCTTATTTTGCTATAGCCCTTATTTTTAGTTTAATTACTTACTTATTTGCTATCATTTCTATTATTGGAGTCGTGATTGTACTTTTTGCTTTTCTTATTATGCTTTTACTTAACGCAATTCAGTTAGGTTCCATTCGAGGAAATGGGATGCGCGTAAGTCAGAACCAGTTTCCTGATATTTATCAACGTGCAGAGCAACTTTCTGCTGAAATCGGTTTAACAAAAACACCAGATTTCTTTGTTGTCCAATCAGAAGGATCATTGAATGCTTTCGCTACCCGATTTTTCGGTCGCAGTATGATCGTGATGTACTCTGAAGTATTTGACCTCGCTAGAGAGCAGGGCGAAAAAGAGCTTGATTTCATTATTGCGCATGAACTTGCTCATATTAAACGTAATCATGTGTGGAAAAATATTCTTACCTTCCCCGCAAGATTTGTACCATTCCTCTCACAAGCCTATAGCAGATCCTGCGAATATACGTGCGATCGTCATGCCGCTTCGCTCATCCAAGACGCCACAGCTGCAAAAAGTGCGCTTACGATGTTAAGCGTTGGTAAAGTGATGTATAGAGAAGTGAACGAAGATGCCTTCTTAGAGCAAATCCATTCGGAATCAAACGGAGCCGTTTGGTTAAGCGAAGTACTCTCCACGCATCCCATTTTACCGAAGCGAATTTTATCTGTAGAACAGTTTTTCAACCCAGAAACGTCTTACTCCTATAGGCCACGTTACGGTAAGATTGCCCTTACTGGAGTGGTTTTAACTGCTGGTTTTGTCGTTTCCATTGTCGCAACTGCTCTAGCTATTCCTTTTGGAATTGCATTTCTAGCAGACAATGTTGATTTCGCTGAAGAGGACTTTTTAGCAAATGACTCTTTTTCAACTTACGAAGCTTTAGGCGAAAATAATACGCTTACTGATGAGGAAAGTTTCTTAGATGAAGACGCCGATCCCGAGGTGATTGATTACGGTAGTACCGAGCTGATGGACGCAGTATCCATGAGTGATGCTGTTGAAGTTACTAACCTCGTTTCACAAGGAGCAGATTTAGAAGAAAGGGATGTGGAAGGATCAACTGCATTACTTTATGCATCATACGCAAACGATATAGATATGATAGGCGTCCTGCTTGATCATGGTGCAAATCCTAACGTCGAGGACGATTATTCTACTCCACTTATCAATGCTCTTGATTACTACGATCCCGAGGTTGCAAGGCTTCTGATTGAGTATGGAGCGGACCCAGAGTTTATGACATCATTTGGGGTTTCAGCCGTTGAGATTGCAGAGTCTGAATTAGGAATTGATTTTTACGAATGGATAAACGAATAGATTGATACGAGAGCCCTCCTATGCGAGGGCTTTTTACCTAACTAGGAGGCGACTACTATGTCAGCAATTACATACTCGACCATCCGAACGATCACCGCAGAGCAACTTTCCGCCCTGTTCCAAGCTTCGACGATTACTCGTCCTTATGAGGATCTAGCTAGACTCGAGGGAATGCTACATCATGCCAACCTACTTATCACTGCCTGGGATGAGGAAAAATTAGTTGGAGTAGCGCGCTCCTTAACAGATTTCCATTATGCGTGTTATTTGTCTGATTTAGCCGTCCATCTTGATTATCAGCATCAAGGTATCGGCAAAGCGCTCATCAAAGAGACACAGTCTCGCATCGGCGAACAGGTAGCTCTCATTCTTTTGTCTGCACCTGAAGCGATGGACTACTACCCTAAGGTTGGCTTCGAAAGAATAGAGAACGGGTTTATTGTAAAGCGGAAAGGGTAAGTCTTTATAAGTAGATAACTTACGAATTATACTTGATAAAACATTGATTAGTAGGTCCTAACTCTGTATAAACAGTAGAATAAAACGCTTGAATAAGACTAAAGTTATAGGTATTATATAATAGTATACCTATTGACTAATGATGGAGGAATCTGCTTATGAGACTCGTTACCCGATCTGACTTTGATGGACTTGTTACCGCTGTTTTACTTAAAAAATTAAATAAAATAGATGAGATGACATTTGTTCACCCTAAAGACATGCAAGACGGCAAAGTAGAAATTACAACGAATGATATTTTAACAAACGTTCCGTATGTAGAAGGCTGTGGCATGTGGTTTGACCATCATGCAAGCGAAATGAAACGCGTAGAAGAGAATGGTTATGAATTTGAAGGAGAGGTACGTCTTGCAGATAGTGCTGCTCGCGTTGTGTACGATTACTTCGGTGGACGCGATACATTCGGTCCTGAACTAGATGATATTATGGACGGCGTAGATAAAGCAGATGCTGCAAAATTTTCTCGCGAAGACATTTTAGACCCAACCGGCTGGGATCTCCTCTCCTTTATTATGGATGCGCGCACAGGGCTCGGGCGATTCCGTGATTATCGTATCAGCAATTATCAGCTTATGGAAAAGCTCGTTGATCTTTGCGCTGTCGCTTCGATGGAAGAGGTTATGAATGACCCAGATGTACAAGAGCGCGTGAAACGTTATCATGAGCTACATGACGACTTTAAACAAATGCTTGAGAAGCATACGAAAACAGACGGTAACGTGATTGTGACCGACCTTCGTGATGTGGAAACCATTTACCCAGGTAAACGATTCCTTGTTTATGCACTATTCCCTGAACAAAACATCTCTCTTTGGATCGTGGACGGGTATCAAAAGCAAAATTGCGCGATTGCCTGTGGCCATAGCATTATCAATAAAACGTCAAATACGCACGTCGGTCACCTCATGCGCGAGTACGGAGGTGGAGGCCACCAAGCAGCTGGCACGTGCCAAGTTGCTCATGAGGAAAGCAATAAAACAATTAACGAGATCGTTGCACGTATGAAGCAGGAAGGATAAAGCAGAGCCGAAATTCCTTTGAGGAGGAGTTTCGGCTTTTATGTATGATGTTGTTAAAATCGTGCTGACGGGTAGATGACTCTTTAGTGAAGTCCCTTTATGAAAACCAGCTAAGCTCGCTTGCCCAGCTGTTCTGACACCACCTTCTAAACACCCCTATGATCAAGTCCTCTGATACGATATACTTTACTAAGAGGAAATTTTACTCAAAACAGGATCTAACACCCTCTTTATCCCACTCTTATTAAGAGTAAGTACCAGGTTCCTTCTTATATACGATTCCTTTATTCCACAAGCAAAGCTGGTGATGTTATTATGAAATTAGAGATTAAACTTCTTCAAAAGGGATTAACCGCTGTCTTAGCGGCTATTAGTTTAGGTATAATTATAGCAGTCCTTTCCTACACTCCTCCGTCTCAACGTATACCTAATGTGGCTGACTTCTCCTTCTTTGAATACTTCATTTTGTACACGCTCTTTTCATTACCCGTATTTCTAGTGGGAGGCGTTCCATATTCCTTACTAATTGACTTTATCGTGAGTAAAACAAAAATTAAATACACATATATCACCAATTTAGTTTTTTATAGTATTGGTGGGGTTCTCGTAAACTACTGGTTCTGGACAGCTTTTTTCGATCCGAATGGTTATGGGATCGAGTGGGGTCTTGCGAGAGGTATGGTAATACTAGGTATCGGAGCATCCTTACTATTCCTCCACCTGTCTTACCTCTCTAAAAAAATCATATTCGAGGGTCGATTTTTGCGTTAACCAACAAAAAAGAACAGACTGCGATGCACCTTACACCGCTAGTCTGTCCTACTCCTCTAAAACTCTCTATCTTCCCTGCGGTTGAGAGGTTGGACCGAATTTTCCTGCATGATAATCACGGAAGGCCTGCTGAATCTCGTCCTCCGTATTCATCACGAATGGTCCGCCAGCTGCGACCGGCTCACCGATCGGCGTGCCTGCATACACAAGGATACGCGTGCGCGTCTTCGCTTTTAGAAGAACGGTGCTCTCACCCTCTTCGCCACGCTCAAATACCGCGACACCTGCACGACTGAGCGCAACATCATCTGTCCCAACAGACGCTTCGCCCGCAAGTACATAACAAAACGCTGTATCTGCCGCATCAAGCGGTAACTCATACTCAGCACCTTCCTTTAAATAAACCTCGACCATTGTAAATGGGTAGACGCTCTTCGTCGGTCCCTTTGTACCGGCTACATCCCCGCTGTATACGCGCACTTGGCCATTATCGATATCAAACGTTGGCGCCTCATCCACGCGTACATTCTCATAGTACGTGTCCGTAAACTTCTGATCCTTCGGTAGATTGAGCCAGAGCTGTAGCGTGTGAATCAAGTCATCATCCACCGCTTCCTCCGCGTGTCGTGCCGCTCCACCAGCGTTCATATATTGCATATCGCCAGCATCTAAAATTGAATGCCCACCGGCGTTATCAAAATGCTCTAATCTCCCATCGACCACGTACGTAATCGTCTGGAATCCTCTATGCGGATGGTCAGAAAACGCGCCGCGCTTGAACCAGTCCTCCGCCATTAATAAAAACGGATCATGTTGCTGCATTTTTTCAGGTGACAGCACCATGCCTTTTTGTACGTTTGGGTATGGTAATTGCTCATATTCTACCTGCCATGAATCAATCGTTTTACGCTGTAACATCAAACCCCTCCTTTATTTCTATCCTATTTATAACATAGAATCTCCTAACTTACAAAAAGTAAGCTCACACCCATATGCTATACTTTTCTGGGGAGGAGGGTCACCATGACAATCTTTAGTATCACAGCCATTCTTATGATCATTATCTTAATTGCCTTTTTGGTGAGAAAATAAAGTGGAGGTGCTTTAGCCTTTTTTCACAAAAAATAGTTGTAAGCCTAGCAACGCTGCGCCGATCGGGAACAGATAATAGGCCTCTATCGAAAACTCTCTACCGAACGGTGGTAGGAAATAAAAGAGTAGTCCAAATATGACCATCGGGATAACAGCAACCAACCCACCTACTAAAAACTCTTTCTTTTTCGAGACGTTCTTAAAACACCCCCACCTCAAGTAGCCCATGATTCCAACTAACGCCACTGCCAAAACAGTTAACCCGACAATCGTCTGAGTGAGAAGCGTTCCGGTATAGTAGGTTCTCATAGTAGAGACGCCTTCTACCAATGCTCCAGCAATGCTATAAAACGTTGCATGGAAAAGCATTATGACGCCTAGGAAGCCAGCTACTACATTCCCTGTTAACATCACCTGATAGCGCGTTAGGCTTTTCGGAATTTCTCCCATCACTTCATTGGCATACTGTTTTGGGTTGTCTCCAAAGACATCTCGAGCAGATCGTCCCTCCGCCTGAGCATCCAATAAATGATCGAGCAAGTCACGAAGTACCTCGTTAATCTCTTCCTCTGATTTGGTAAAAGACAATCTAAAATAGATCACCATATCACTAAAGTACGCTTTATTCTCCTTCGTCAGCTCTTTTTGACCCTCATCTATTTCCTTTGCCAACTCTCCCACTACGCATCTCCTCCTTTTAAAATAGAATCCACTGAATGCTCTAGCTGTTGCCACGAGACTTTAAACGTTGCTAGCGACTCTTCACCAAGATCCGTAAGCATATAATATTTCCGACTAGGTCCTGACGGCGAAGGTCGCCTTTCGCTCGTAATAAGCTTCTCTTTTTGTAAACGCAATAAAATAGGATAAATGGAACCTTCGCTTACATCTAGCCCATGCTTATGTAGCTTTAAAGCGAGCTCATAGCCATAGGTCGGCTCCTGCTTTACAATAGCTAGAATACTCCCTTCAAGCACACCCTTTAGTAACTGTGATTGTATGGTCACTCCTCTACACCAACTTTCATGATTAACCTTTTGTCGCTACCTTGCATAACAAGGTAGCGACGCATAAAAAAAGACATGCAAAGACCCCTTACAAAAGTGGTCTCGTACGCTATAAAGAGTAGGTTGGACCTTCATCTAGATACATACTTAACACAATGTACACCCAAATGGATACCGAGATCGTTAAGAGAAATACAAGCCTGACTAAGAAAGTAGAAATAGAAAAATAATCTGCTATCCCGCTACAAACACCGTACAAAACTTTCTCATTAGAAGACCTGATTAATTTACTCACCGGATATCCGCCTCTTATATGCAGTTACAAGAAAAGCTACCTTGTATCACAAGATAGCTTTTCTTTCACTTTACCTTTTATTCCCTAATCCGTCAATAGCTCGCTGCGACTTTTCTTTCAGGATGTCTGCCGCTCGTAGAATTTGCTCTGGTGTCCGTCCCTCTTGCTTCCATCCTCTAATGACCGCATGTAGCTTTTTACCTGTCTCCTGCATCGCGCTCGCTCTCCTTTACAACTTATATAGGAGCAGTATATCATAAATAAGAACATTTGTTCTCTTTTTCTTCAGAAAATATTTTTCACATAGATAATAGGTAGTTGGAGATCCTATTAGTGGACTTACTTTTTAATAGTACGTATAATTCAGTCTAGTAATATGTTTACCATAAAAGGAGAGATTGACATTGTCTAACGAATCTACGCAAGCGTTGTTAACCGTAAAAGAAGCGATTGAATCCCGTCGCAGTATCCGCAAATTCAAATCTGAGGCAATCTCAGAAAACGATATCACGAAGCTATTTGAGCTAGTTCGCCTAGCTCCAAGTGCATGGAACGTGCAACCGTGGCGCTATCACCTCGTGACAAGCGAGGACGTGAAGCAAAAGCTACAGGACGCAGCCTATGGTCAAAAGCAAATCACATCGGCACCGGCCGTTATCGTTGTAACGAGTGATATGGAGGATACGTTAAATAACCTTCGCGACGTGTTACACCCTGGCATGCCTGAAGAGCGCAAGGATCAAGAGGTGCAAAACCTTTCCGGTATCTTCAATAACATGAGCATTGCTGACCGAGGTCAGTGGGGATTAACGCAAACAAACATTGCACTCGGATTCCTTCTACTTACGATTCAAGGCATGGGCTACTCAAGCGTACCGATGCTTGGCTTCGAAGCAGAGAAGGTAAAATCTTTACTTGAAATTCCAGAGCACGCGAACATCGCAGCAATCGTACCATTTGGTGTAGCCGACGAAGACGGCTTCCCACACCACCGTCACGCTGTAGATACGATCGTGACTCGCCACTAAGAGTTACGTTAAACGCAGAGAAGAGCCCGAATTGGGCTCTTCTTTTTTTGTGGATGGATGTAGTCGTTTTTATTGCAGACGAACGATGATAATTTGCAGACTGCGCGACTATAAATGCACATCAGCACGGTGGAAATGCGCGCCGCGGAACTCGAATTGCACACCGCGGTTCCCAAATGCCTTCCCTCCCCTGGCTCTTCTACCTACAGCTTCCTCATAAGCTCGCGGACTAAGTCTTCTTCCATCATGGCGTTGCCTTTTACGGCGAAAAGGGGAGCGACGTCCTCCGCTTTTCGGCAAAGCTCCGCGGCGAAGGTCGCGTCGTTCTCTACATAGTAGGCATAGTATGCCTTCACACGCAGTCCGTTTACGTCGTTATCTTTTTTCAGAAGGGGTTCCGCCTTCTGGTAGTGGCTTTGGGCAGTGTCGATGTGGTTTCTTAAACAAGCCATAAAGCATAGCTCGTAGTAAATCGGCAGATGCGCTGGTGAGGCAGTTTGAAGCAGGTGGGCCTCGAGATAGTGCAGGATGCGCTCGGCTTCGTCCCACTCGCGCGCATCGATGGCTTGGTAATAATGATAGATGACGAAGGCTTTTTCGGCGTCCGAGCGAGTTTCGTTCGGGTCAAAGGCTGGTAGGTCAAAGTCGCGTGGGCGAACGCCTGCGACGGACTTGGCGCTGACGAGCTGAGCCTGCATGAGTCTCTCTGCGATCGGACGGCGAAAGAGAATGCTCCAAATGATGAGGCCGTCGGACATAACGCCCTGCGCGCTGATCGGGAGCAAATTGATGATGCCGGTGAAGATGCCGATGACGCCAAACATATAGAGCGCCGACGCGAGTATTGGTGACGGTGCGTATGGGAGTGCGCTAAATGCGACGATTGCAGTAGTTAGGTTGACGAGTATTCCACCTGATATGTAGAGGAGAAAGGCGCTTTTTTTGACCGGCTCCTGCGTCGGTGTCATGGCGCACATGCCGAGGAATCCTCGCGCGCGCTCCATTCTAAACTGCATACGCCCGTTCTGATCCTCCCACACTAAAAACCAAAGTCTAAAGGCGAGCAGGCGGAATTTTGCAATCCTCCCCGCGACGTAGTGCCCCGCTTCATGGATCGCGATATGAATCAGCATGGACAGAAACACGAATAACACCGTGAGTATGATTGGGGCTCCGCTTAAGACATCTAAATCTGGTCCTAGTTCGAAGATAAGTAAAATCACGGCTGCGCCCATAAATGCTGTGAGAAGAAAGAATAGGATCGCTTTAAGCTGTTGCATGATTGTGGTGTGCCTCCTTAGATGAATATGGTAAATGCGTGTTGCGTTTCGACTATGTTGTCGAAGCTACGACCGCACTAATCAGTTTCAACACATAGTTTTGTACGGTTAATACCGCTAACCACGCGGCTAGACCTCCTCCGATTGTGAGCCACATGGAGTAGGAGTAATACAGTCCGATGCCGATAACGGCTAGCATTACGACTGTTGCGGGGATTCCTGTTAAAACACCGACAGCAAATTTGCTGAGTGTTGCCGCGTTTTCTCCCTGCACATAGAGCCAAAAAATACTGAGCACGCTGACGAGGGGAAGTGCGGCGAGAATGCCTCCGTGCGTCGGGAAGCGTCTGGCAAGCTCTGTGACGAGTCCGATAACTACTGCCGACACGAGTATTTTAGTGACGGTAAAGAGCATTGGCTTTGTCTCGCAGTCGGTTTAATGTGTGGAGCGTCTCGGCTCGTTCGCTCTCGGTTAATTCATTAAAAACGCGCTGGAGCTTCTCCTCATCTAAGCTCGAGTGTCGGTAAAGGGTGTCCCCTCCCTTTGCGGTGAGCTCAAGAGTAACGCGACGCTCGTCCTGGATGCTCCGCGCTTTTGCTACTAGCCCGTCTGCGACGAGTCGCTTAACGTGCTCTGACGCGGTGTTTGGAGAAATTTTTAAAGCCTCCGCAACATTTTTTACGCCCACCTCTGCCTCTTTTTCAATCATCTGCAGAATCCGAACCGCTTGGTGCGACATCGCCTCTTGATTCTCGTGGCGTAGGACGTAGTATAAGTCCGTCCACAGCGTATTTATTTCTTTCATGATACCACCTCTTTATATCGTATGTATTGATTATATCGTAAATTACGATGTAATCAATAGGGGATTTATTTGTAGATAGTTTTTGTTCATTAATTGGACGTAATTTTGATCTCGACTGCTTTTACCGTCATGCTATGATTAATAAAAACAGCGAGGTGATGTTGGTGAGGATCATTATTTTACTATTGGTGAGCTTTAGTATCTTTCTTGCTGGTTGCGGGTCAACGGATTCAGCTGACTCTACTGCCACTTCCAATGAGAATGTAAAAGATCTAATTTATTCTTATAGCACGGGAGAAAATACAGAGGGTACTGCCGTTGTAAATGCTACCGAGCTGCTTATAACGGATGAAAGTAATAATCAGGTGTCTCACGAACTACCTGAAGATGAATTTTACGTATCTATCGCTCCATTTTTTAGTACAACCCATCCTTGAACGGATCATGTCTTGACAGGTTGTCAAGGAGAGTTGGTAGAAGAAGAGTTTGATGTAGTAGTAACGGATACAAAGGGTACGATTGTTTTAGAAGAAACCGTGACGACGTTTGAGAATGGCTTTATGGACCTTTGGTTGCCTCGAGACGACACCTTCACGATTTCAATCAAATCTGATGAGGGTCAAGCAGAGTCAACTATTTCCACATTTGATAACGATCCTACATGTATTACGACAATTCAACTTTTATAATAAAGATGAGGCTGAGACAAAGGGGATTGGACTGTCTCAGTCTTTTTGATGTGAAGAAACGAGGGTTCGGTTTTTCATTTGTGGCTCTTGGTTAACTTGGGGTTGGGGGTTGGTTAACTGTTTTTGGTGTTGGGTTAACCGGGTGTACGATTCGATTAACCGCTTTTTGCCTTCGGTTAACCGGAAGTGTAGCTTCATTATCCGTTTTTGCACTTCGATTATCCGAAAGTGTGGCTTCATTATCCGTTTTTGCACTTTCATTATCCGAATATGTGACTTCATTATCCGTTTTTGTACTTCGATTATCCGAAAATGTAGCTTCATTATCCGTTTTTGCACTTCGATTATCCGTGAACGTGCTCTCATTCGCAATAAAAAAGAGAAACCGATGCTTAGCACCATCGGTTCCTCTTTATTCATCACGTTTGACTCCTCACGTTAAATGCGTTTCCGTCCAAATCATAAAATACAAAGGTGCATTCGCTTGTACTTAGGTGCTTGATTTCTCCTACTGGGACACGCTTTTTTGACAGGTTGTTGCGTAGCGTCACAAGCTCCTCTTCGTTGTTTACTTCAAATGATAAGGAAAAGCGTTCTTTCCCTCGATAGTCTAAAAAGTTTGCTCGCTCCTCGAGTTTTGCTCGCACAAGAGAGAATCGCTGGTTAGCTAGATGGATCGTCGCCTTATTTTCGTCCGCAAAGGATTCCTCCGCTCCGAGCACTCGTTGATACCAATCCGACGATTTCGTTGGGTTTGCTACAGGTAAATAGGTCGTACTGACGCGCTGTAATAAGGAAGGCATGGATCAATCTCCTCTCTATTATGAAAATAAGTGACATGTACAAAAAATCACAAGCAACTCCTTACGTAAACGATTATATGTACCATAATTATACCAAATCAACCAAAAACGTACATAGGTGAATTGTAACAAAAAGGGAACAAAATCCGACATGAAATCGGACCTTGTTCCCTTCCTTTTGCTTATATATGCTCGCCATCCTCTGGAATGAAGATGGATCGGCCTATTCCTCGTTCATGGATAAACTCTCGCAAGTCGTCCCTAGATAATGAACAGTGATTGAGCGCATCCATATGAACCGCGACTAATCGTTCTGGTTGGCCGTGCTCATAAACGGCTAGTACATCGTCTTCCGTCATCGTAATAGGATCTCCGTCTAAAAACTGTGCGGCTCCACTATTTACAATGACCGTATGTGGGTGAAATGTTGCGAGCGTTTCTCTTACTGCCTCACACCAGATCGTATCCCCTGCGATATAGAGAGTTTCTTCCTCTTCATGCTCAAAAACGAAGCCTGACACATTACCCATACGTGCTTTAATATCGCCAGTTCCGTGTTCGCCATTCGTACGCGTGATTTTAACACTTCCAATGTGTGCATCTGATTCAATTGCGATAACATCTGTAAATCCGTTAGAGCGGATTTGCTCAGCATCCTGCTCGGATTGCGCAAATATGGGCATATCCTTAGGAAGCTCTCGAATTGCAACATCATCAAAATGATCAGGATGAAGGTGCGTGACGAGTACCGCATCGACATGCAGTAATTCGCTTACTGGCACAGGCAGATTTACTAAAGGATTTGGGAGCTGATTAGCCGTGTGCTGAAAGGCTGGAAAGGCTCCTTTGTCACTAAAGAACGGATCAACTAAAAATGTTTTACCGCCATACTTCACCACCAATGTGGCATTTCGTATTAGCTGAATATCCATAGTCTCCTCCTTTTTGTCTCTACCTATCTATTACCACATACGTCACAAAAACTAACATGTCCCAGGACTTCCCCTTAGTTTCGTAACAAGATATAGATCATGTAAATGACGTACGCAACCGCCAGAGTCACACCCTCACGCTTGCCGATACGATAGTTCGTGCGGGAGAAAATAAAGAGTAGGACTGTCAGTCCAATCGTAAGTATCGCATCAATATAAATTCGTGGATCAACAGGCAGTGGTGCAACAGTTGCAGCAGCACCTAATACAAAAAAGATATTAAAGATGTTACTACCGACGATATTACCAAGCGCAATCTCCGCCTTCTTTTTAAGCGCTGCAGTAACAGATGTAATAAGCTCAGGTAAGGATGTACCGATCGCGACAATCGTAAGTCCGACAAGCGTTTCGCTCATTCCAAGAGACAGTGCAATCGACGTTGCGCCTCGTACAACGAATTCTCCACCGAGAATTATTCCGACAAGACCACCGACCGTAAGTAGCGTATTTTTTGTCCACGCTGGATTGTGGCTTGCATCAAGTGCAGGAATAGCCGCACGATTTTTGCGAGCAACCTCAAAGATATAATATAAAAACACCACAAAGAACAGAAGTAAGATCAGTCCGTCTCCGCGCGTAATCAAGCTAGCGTTTACGCCTTGAAGCGTACTATCAGCAATGACAACAAGTAACACAATGGATCCAAGTAGGGCAAACGGGATCTCTTTTCGCACCGTTTCACTTTCTACTAATAACGGAAAAATAAAGGCGGTTAAGCCCACTACTAACGTGATATTAAAAATGTTACTTCCGATCACGTTCCCAATCGCTACGCCAGCGTTACCTTGAAAGGCAGCGACGATACTGACTGTCGCCTCTGGCGCACTCGTTCCAAAAGCGACGATTGTTAAACCAATCAGTAATGGTGACACACGTAGGTTGGTTGCAACGTTGGAAGCTCCTTGGACAAAATAATCGGCTCCTTTAATCAGTAGTGCGAACCCGATAAGTAATAGTACATACGACACGACGATCCCTCTTCTCTTTTGATTAACCAAATAATGAACAAATCTTACCACATTTTCTCAAGAAAGCGCTATTAAATAATTTTGTGAAAAAAAGCTGTTAAATCGCGGTATTTTTATGATTATCTTGACCGAAGAGGGGGAAGAGTATCCAGACGATAGCATGTTAAGGAGGGAGCCTTTTGGCAGAAAACGAACAACAAAAATGGTTTGCAAAAGATACAGATGACGTTGCACAAGCACTCGAAACAGATGCTAGTAGCGGTTTATCGCAGGATGAGGCTTCATCTCGGCTTGAGAAGAATGGTAAAAATGAGCTTCCAGAGGCGGAGAAAGAGCCTACTTGGAAGAAATTTTTAAAGCATTTCCATGATGTACTTATTTATGTGCTTTTAGCGGCCGCTGTCGTAACGGCCATTTTAGGGCACACGGTCGATACGATTGTTATTTTAGCTGTTGCGGTCATTAACGCGACGATCGGCTATTTCCAGGAAAGTCGAGCTGAGAAGGCGCTCGAAGGTATTAAGGACATGTTGAGTTTGGAAGCTACGGTGATTCGTGGCGGCGATTCACAGGAGATTGACGCGAGTGAGCTCGTTGTCGGTGACCTTGTGCAACTGCGAGCAGGAGATAAAATCCCTGCGGACTTACGTGTTATTGAGGCATCTAATTTAAACGTCGAGGAATCGGCGTTAACTGGTGAGTCGACGGCCGTTGAAAAGGGCACAGAGCCTCTTGACGAGGACACGATTTTAAACGATCGTGACAATATGCTGTTTTCTGGTACCTCTGTTTCCTCCGGTAGTGGGATGGGAATTGTTGTAGAGGTTGCGGAGCAGACGGAGATTGGGAAGATTAATGCGTCGATCTCTGAGGTCGATGATATTCAGACGCCATTACTTAAACAGACGGCGCGATTTGGTCGCATTATTGCGATGACAATCGTGGTCGTTGCAGCAATTATGTTTGTGATCGGCTATTTCTTCCGTGGCTATGAGGCTGGAGAAATGCTACTTAACGTGATTGCACTTGCCGTTGCGGCAATTCCTGAGGGTCTTCCAGCGATTCTCTCGATCATCCTTGCGATAGGCGTGCAGAACATGGCGAAGCGGAATTCGATCATTCGTAACCTTCCATCTGTAGAAACACTTGGATCGGTTTCGATCATTGCGTCGGATAAAACTGGTACGCTGACGAAAAACGAAATGACGGTTACTGCCGTCATGACGGATGAGCACGACTACGAAGTAAAGGGTACTGGCTATGCGCCTGAGGGTTCTATTGAGAAGGATGGCGAAACTGCTACTCCTTCAGAGGACAAAACACTTTACCACTTTTTACACGCAGTCAAAAATACGAACGATGCTAGTCTTACAAAGGATGATGACGATAACTGGACCATTGATGGCGATCCTACGGACGGTTGTTTCCTCACGTTAGCCGAAAAGGCCGAAGAGGATATTAAAGATTTAGAGGTTATCTCGAAGATTCCGTTTGACTCTGACTATAAATATATGGCTGTGCTAGTCGATGTTGACGATGAGCGCTACATTTATATGAAAGGTGCGCCTGACCGCATTTTTGAACGCGCTGATTCCGTGTTTGACGGTGGCGAAGGTCGCGACTTTAACGAGTCTGAGTGGGAAGAAAAAATGACCGAGCGCGCGAAGCAAGGCGAGCGTGTTATCGGAGTTGCATTAAAGAAGGTTGATTCTAGCACGAGCGAAATCGACCATGAAGACATTGAGAGTGGCATGCAGATTATTGGCCTTGCCGGCATCGTCGATCCTCCTCGTGAGGAAGCGATTGAGGCAGTCAAAGAATGTACACGCGCTGGTATCCAGGTCAAGATGATAACAGGTGACCACGCGGATACAGCGAAGGCAATCGGTCATCAGCTAGGAATTGGTGATGGAGAGCACGCATTAACAGGTCGTGAGATTGATAAGATGTCTGACGAAGAGCTGGACGACGCAGCACTTGAATATGATGTATTTGCTCGTACAAGTCCTGAAAACAAGCTTCGTTTAGTAGAAGCATTCCAGCGCCAGGGTAAAATTAGCGCAATGACTGGCGATGGCGTGAACGACGCCGCTGCGCTGAAGCGTGCTGACATTGGCGTTGCCATGGGTATCAAAGGTACCGAGGTTGCAAAGGATGCATCTGAAATGGTCCTTGTCGATGACAACTTCCGTACAATTGTAAATGCAGTAGAAGAAGGTCGTCGCGTATACGACAACCTGAAGAAGACAATTTTGTTTATCCTGCCGACAAACGGTGCCCAGGCACTGCTTATTGTCGCAGCGATTTTACTAGGTCTAGCTATGCCACTTACTCCCGTGCAGATTCTGTGGGTAAACATGGTGACGGCCGTGACGATTTCCTTGGCTCTCGCTTTTGAGCGCTTAGAGGAAGGCGCTATGGACAGGCCGCCTCGAGATCCGAATGCACCTCTCTTGAGTGGCTACTATATCTTCCGAATCATCCTTGTATCGGTGATCATTAGTATGGCGATACTCGCGGTGAACATTTCGATGCTTAACCAAGAGGTAGACACGGCAATCGTGCACACGGTGACGTTGAATATGCTCGTATTTGCGCAACTGTTCCACTTATTCAACTGTCGCAGTGAGATCGACTTTGCATTCGATTCAAACTTCTTCAAGAACAAAGCTGTCTTTATCGTATCCGCGATCTTGATCGCGCTACAGCTTTTAATCACATACGCACCATTCATGCACACACTCTTTGGTACAACGGCACTAAGCCTTGACCAGTGGATCCTCCCAATTGCACTCGGCTTTGCCGTATTCGTGCTAATTGAGATCGAGAAGCTAATCACACGTACGATTGTGAGAAAAAAGGGTAAGACTGATTAATGGATGCAAGGAAACCCCCAAGCTCTGATTCTGATAGGAGCTTGGGGGTTTTCGTTTTGTATGTGGTTTGTTTTTGGCTTGTGCGTTGCTTACGGTACATAAATCTCGCATATGGTACATTCTTTCTCCATACGGTACATAAATAAATTCCGTATACGGTACATTCCCCTTTCACCGCACCTAATAGAAACACCCTCCATAACAAAAACCAACCCAAAGTTGCCAAGACCCTGACTGCCACTTATCAAAAAACCTCAAAAAAGCAATCAACCTTACCTCCCTTACTCCTCATCCGTTACCTGCTCCAAATCATCCTTATATGTATCCACATATACACGACCACTTTGCCCAAGGACTGCATACGCAACGTCTTCCACTCGCGAAATCCCGCGATCCAAAAGCGCTCGCTCCACCTGCTGCAACGCCACATTATTTTCACGCAAATTTTGCTCAATCAGCTGGCCATCCATAATCAGCTCGACCGGCAGTCGCTCGCGCGCGGGAAAAATCCCGATATCATGCCGCGTTACCGGCCTAAAAGCAGGCTTCAGCTGCACCGACAGCGTGCCATTCGGCTCCACGAGCGCAAACGCCACTTCCTCGATGTTGAACACCTGCTTCTCCCGCAGCTGATGATTCAAATAGTCAATCGAGTAGCGCATCTTCCGCATATTTTTCTCCAGCAAATGCCCATCCTCAATTACGACAGTCGGATCACCCGCAAACCACTTCCGCATACCGTGATGCTTCAACGAGCCATAGCCAATCAGCATCAGCACACCCACAAACACCGCAAAAGCCGTCGTGATCTCCTCCGGCGCAATGTCCGAGTCAAACGCCAAATTCGCCGCAATCGCACCAATCGTAATCGTCGCGATAAAGTCAAACATCGTCATGCCCGATATCGTCTGCTTGCCCAGCAAACGCGCGCCAACAAGCAACAACCCAAACGCCAGCACCGACCGCAGCAAAATCACCAAAATCTCCATGCCTCAACCTCCCGTTAAGGCTAGAATGTGCTAAATTCCCACTAACCATACGCCGGTGAGAAACGAGAGTAACACCCCTACCATCGTGATAAGCACATGTACCACAGCCGCACTCCACTTACTTGCACGCAGTAACTGGACAACTTCGACGCTAAACGTCGAGAAGGTCGTAAATGCACCACAAAGTCCAACACCTAGGAGAAGGAACAGACTTGGACTTTCTAAAAAGAGGACAGTCATTAAACCTAGTAAAAACGAGCCGATACAGTTCACGATAAATATCGCGAGCGGAATGGTGGAGAAGAGATATACTTTGGCAAATCTAAGCCCAAGTAGATATCTAGCAACAGCTCCGATAGCGCCACCTAGTGCTACTAGTAAAAATGTCATTTAGATTCCCCCTTTCCCGATTGCCACAAACCTAGTGCTAGTCCAATAAAACAGCTGCCGATGCTTAGAATAAACGTGCCACCAATATAAGCCGCTGCGAGTGTTACGTTTGTTTCGACCAAGGCAATGGTATCAAGGGCAAAGGTAGACATCGTGGTAAAGCCGCCGCATAAGCCGGTGCCAAGCCCAGCACGAAGCCACGGTGACGGCTCGCGGCTCATCCACATTCCGGTAAGGTAGCCGAGAAGGAGGCTACCCACCACATTAACAGTAAGCGTGGCCAGTGCGATGTCAACTGGACCCAATGCCACTAGCACCGCATAGCGTAGCACCGATCCAAGCGCGCCACCTAGCGCGACCGCTATAATGATCCTCATTTTGTAACCACCCACTTTATTTATGTATATCGTTACTATAGCACACGGATTTTCACATTTTTTACAACAGACATGATCGATAAAACAAGTATAGTGACCTTCTATCTAATGTTAAATAGCCTTCCGTTTAAAAACTTTACAGCAGACATTTCATTCTCATTATATTCTCATTTTTTTCTCATACTTTTTTCATGTAGGCATTATATACTACAGATATAAGCTAATTCTTCAACAGAAAAGAGTAACTGGGACGAACAACTTATTATTGCGAAGCAGATGCTTGTTATGCTTGTTATGCTTTGTAAAAAACGATGAGGAGGAAGTTATATGAAAGCAACAGGTGTTAAAGTCGGAGTCATATTGATTGTCTTTATAGGTGTTTTTGCATACGTCTTAGATGATATTTTTTACTATTCTGACATTCATACAGCTGAGATTTTTGTTTATCCAATTGCTATTTTACTCACACTTGGCATTGTGGTTGGACTAATTATGCCCTCTTATCAAAAAAGTCGCCTCAAGGGTTAATTAAGGGATAAGACACCTTAGGAAGCACCTATTCTTCATGTGATTAGTAATACTGCTCAGTCTCGTTTTCTCACTTTATTATACTTGAATGTTATCTACTATCCAAAAAGCCATCGTAGCTCGCTACGATGGCTTTTCTACTAGCTAGTTTCCTAACAGCACGGGGTCTTCGGAGACCGTGCGCTGGCCTGCGAGGCGGGCGAAGAGGCCGCCCTTCGCGATGAGCTCGTCGTAGGCTCCTTCGTCTACGATGCCATCTTTTGTCATGACAAAGATGACATCTGCATCTCGAATCGTGTTAAGACGGTGAGCAATCACCATCGTTGTACGACCGGCCTGTAGCTCGCGAAGCGAGTGCTGGACCGCCTGCTCGGTTTCTGTGTCTAAAGCGGAAGTTGCTTCGTCTAAGATGAGAATAGCTGGATTCTTTAAGAAAACACGTGCAATGGACAGACGTTGCTTTTGACCACCAGAAAGCTTCAAGCCTCGCTCCCCGATTTCCGTGTTAAAGCCGTCTGGTAAGGCTTCGATAAAATCCATCAAATGAGCGCTACGAGCGGCTTCGTAAACCTCTTCCTCTGTTGCGTCGAGGCGACCATACAAGATGTTTTCAAAAATCGTGCCTGCAAAAAGGAAGGTGTCCTGTTGCACAACGCCGATTTGTGAGCGGAGTGACTCAAGCGTCATGTCTTTCGTGTTGACGCCATCGACTAATATCTCACCGGCCTGTTGCTCATAAAATCGTGGGATCAACGCGCAAAGCGTTGACTTACCAGCGCCTGAAGTCCCTACTAACGCAACTGTCTTCCCTGGCTCCACCTTAAAGGAAAGATCGTTTAGCACCGTTTGATGCGAATCATAGGCAAACGTGACACCTTTAAACTCGATGCTACCATCTTTAATAGGTAAAGCCTTTGCGTCAGGCGCGTCGACAATAGTTGGCTTAATAGACTTCATTTCCATAAATCGTTTAAAGCCCGCCATACCTCGAGGGTAGAGCTCAAGCAGGTTACTGATCTTATCGATTGGCTCAAAAAGGATCGTCATATAAAGCACAAACGCCACTAGCTCTCCGATCGACAGCTGTCCTTGTATCGTCAGCCATGCACCATAAAGGAGCACCGCAAGGCCCGTCAAACGAGTCACAAGATATGTGGAGGCAAAGTTTACACTCATTGTTTTGTATGCCTTGAGCTTTGAGGCACGGAACGAGACATTGTTTTTCTTAAAATGCTTCGACTCATGTTTCTCATTCGTATAAGATTTAACGACGCGCGACCCAGAGATGCTGTCCTCGATGCGACTATTGATGCGCGAGAGGCTCTCAAACATGCGATTCCACGACTTATTCATGTTTATGTTAGAAAAGATGATGATCGCGACAATGATCGGGAAGGTAACGATGCTCACGAGCGCGAGCTGCACGTTGATGGTGAGCATGATCACGAAGGCTCCGATGAAGGTCATAATGGCAATAAAGATATCCTCCGGTCCGTGGTGGGCAAGCTCCCCAATCTCCATGAGGTCATTCGTAATTCGGCTCATAAGTGAGCCTGTTTTATTGTCATCAAAGAACTGATACTGCTGTTTTTGAATGTGAGAAAACAGCTCGTAGCGGAGGTCGGTCTCAATGTTGATCCCAAGCATGTGGCCCCAATAGTTGACGACGTATTGCAACGAACCGATTGCTGCATAAAGGAGCAGTAGCCCGACTCCTGCTGTGACAATGATATTCCAGTCCTGTGACGGGAGTAGCGTATCGAGGTACCACGCCAAAATCAGCGGATAAATCAGGCTCAGAATCCCGACAAGAATGGCCCCTCCAAAATCAATTGCGAAGAGCTTTTTATATGGTTTGTAGTAAGAAAAGAAGTGTTTGTACATAGGATGTTGTCCTTTCTGTTTATGTAAGGTGGGTAGTTGATGGGGTTTTCCACCTTGTTTTGTTCGTTTTGGCTTTGGTTTGCGCCTCGGCAGACCTCGTATGCGCCTCTGACCAAGGAGTTTGCACATGCTGGCTCTTGATTTGCTCCTCCGTCGTCCTCGTTTGCTCTTCCAACTAAATTCTACATTTACTATAGCACATAGTGAAAAGATCCCACTCACTTAATTCCAAAAATTTGTAACCATCACTCGTTAACAGCGACAAACATCAAAAGGAGGCGTTACCTATGAAGAGATATATTGGAACCGCCCTACTCATATTTTTAGTTGCCTGTGGCCAAGGGGAGTCTTCAAATACCGATGCTCCATCCTCATCCGCAGCCGAACCGCCAAATACGGAGTCAACGGAGAATGAGGACCAAGACAGCGAATCTAACTCCGTTCAAGAAACAATTTCTTTCGACATACCCGCTACAGATCACGATACTATAGCAACACTTATCCGCGAATTCACCACTACTGAACTGTCGCCGGATGAGAATGCTGATTTCTATTTAGAGCATGAGGAGCCAGGTCGTGAAGGCAATTTTGTCTTACTGGTCACAAGTGACGTCGAAGCTGTTGCTGATCGACTTCAAGCTTTTATAGAAACCGACACAAACGCACAGAAGACGCAAACTATTCATATCGATAAAGTGGAGTTTTCATCTACTTTCTTAGAGAATGCTCAAGCTCGTCTTTATGAAAATCGAGCAGAATTCTTAGAAAACGAATTCTCCTTTTTTGGCTCAGACTTAGATGTGATTAATAATACAGTCGTTTTACAAGTGCGTACATTAGAAGAAGTCAATATGGACGCCCTTAAGGAGGAATTCGGTCAAACAGATTTTCTCACATTTAACGAAAGCATAGTTGGCGACATCAAGAATGATGAAATCTCCATCCCCTCCGAAGAACCTAGCTTCAAGGGGATAATTGAAGAAATCGATGGAACATTCGTTCTAATTAATGACGAGATTTATGTCAGTACATCGAACGCAACTATTATTGACCCATCTGGAGTCATTGCACCCGATGACCTAAAGCTAGGTGACCAAGTCAATGTCTGGACAACCGGCGCCCACGATGCAGTAAAGCCTACTAGAGGCTCCGCATTATTTATTCAGCGAGTAAATGAATAACGATCAATACACCCAAAAAAGGAGGATATTCAAGATGAAAAAATATATCGGAACCGCCCTACTCGTATTTTTAGTCGCCTGCGGGCAAGGGGAATCCGAAGATAACCAAGAGGCAGCCTCACTAGCTGCTAATTCTACTAACAATCCCGAAAACTCAATCGAAGACGAAGAAAATGTACCAGCAAACGAAGAACCAACCGACGTCCCAGATAACGCACTTGCTACCACCAGTCTTGAGATCCCAGCTGACAACCGCGATACCGCTGCCGATCTCATTGATGAGTTCGTCGCTGAGGAAATTACCTCAGACGAATACGGTGACTTTTACTTTGAATTCACGAAGCCAGAACGAATGGGAGAACCGGTTCTACTCGTTACAAGTGACGTGAACGACGTTGCTACTGCTTTAGCAGACTTCGCAGAGAGCAACAGTGACAGCACCTCTACTCAAACCGTTCACGTTGATCAAGTCGCTTACTCGGTCAGCTATTTAAATAACGCTAGAGATCGTATTGTCGATAACTACCCAGCTTTCTTCGAAAATGAGAGTGCCTTCTTAGGCATTTCCGTAAATGTCGTTGCGAATAGCCTCGATATTTACGCTCGCACCGTAGAAGAAGTGAACATGGACGCCTTAGAAGAAGCATTCGGTCAAACCGATTTTCTTACATTTAGCGAAACTCCATTAGGCGATATGTCTGAGGGTGAGATTCCTATTCCAGTCGAAGAACCTGAGTACAGTGGCAACATCGAAGAAATAGATGACACCGTTATACTGATAGATGAACTCATTTATTTAGGCACCTCAGAAGCGATAATTGTCGATAGCTTAGGCGAAATTACAGTAGATGACCTTCAGCTTGGCGACTATGTTCACACGTGGACAACAGGTAACATAGATGCGTCTTTACCTGCTGGGGGATCAGCCGTTTTCATCCAACGTATCGACGAATAATCAACAATGTACTGACATCCGTAGAACTTCGTTTAAGAGGGGGTACTTTAAATGAAACGATCGCTTGCTATTATAGTAGTTTTCCTACTCGCAGCCTGTAGCCAGAACGACGCATCAAACGAAGAACCAGCCTCACTTGCTGCGAGCACCAATACGACCGCCAACAGCGCAGACATTAACAATGAACCATCAACACCAGCTCTCCCAATTTATAAACCAGATCCAGATTTCACACCACAATCCATTAGCTTAGAAGTCCCTGTTAAAAATACGGACCCAACAATCGAGCTCATTCGCCAGTTCTCCAAAGAAAGGCTGAGCCTTGATGAGTACGGACTATTTTACTTCGATTATGAGAGCGATGATCGCTATGATCAGACTGTCTTACTTGTCACAAGTGACGTTAACGAAGTGGCAGACTCCCTCACCGATTTTGCAAAAGAAATAACAGAAGGGGAAGGAATCTTCATGCAAACCGTCCAGATCGAGCGTGTCGAGTACCCGTACCACTATCTAAATAGTGCCTACGAGTATATTGTCAACAACTACGAAGAGCTCTTTACAGATGTAGAGGGATTCAGAGGGTCAGGGTTCATGGCGCAAGACAACCGTGTCCACGTTTCTGTACGTACGCTAGAAGATGTCGACATGGAGGCATTTAACGCAGCGTTTGGTCATACGGACTTCATCGACTTCGAGGAGAGTGCGTTGGGTAGCATGACTGATGATGATGTCCCAATCCCAACTTCCGAGCCAGACTTTATTGGGACGATTAAAAGCATATACGACGAAGGAATTTTAGTCGGATCAGACATTTTCGCAGACACGCCGGATGCAACAATCGTTGATAGCACTGGCGAAATTACGCATAGTGACCTAAAGCTTGGAGACACGGTTCACGTTTGGGCACCGCCACCCTATCTAGAATCTTATCCAATGCAAGGAGACGCTCTATTTGTCCAACGCATCGACAACTAACCAATCACCTAGCTCGGACGAACGCTTCCCAAAGCTGTCCGGGCTTTTTTGTGCTCCCTAAAGACGAAAAACAGCCGGCACAGCCAGCTGTTTAAGGCACCTATTTATCATGAGGGCGGTCCGCAAACCCATCCGGTTCTGCTGCATCAGCCACACGCTTGATTGGACGCAATACCACCGCATCCCCAACCACGTGCACCGACAGACGCTCGCCATCCTCAAACGGGAGCGCAACCGAATTGTCCGGAGCTGCCTCGACGATAAAAGCCGTGCCCGAGCGCTTCACCTCGGCGCTCACGCCTGCTTCTCCCGGAATGCCTCGCGACGAAGCTCCCGATCTGATTCCTTCAGACGCGGACACGTAAAGCACTTCGCTGCTGCTCCCTCGAGCTGATAGTACAAGCAGCACGATGGCTTCATGCGCAGCTGCTCGCCGTCGCCCGTATAGCTGTCGACAAGGCGGAATGTAATCGCCAAAGGATTCTTTTTCGCGTTAAAAATCGACCCATCCAATTCTTCGGTGAGAAACCTCATGTCACCCTCTGCACGCGGATTTCCTAAATCAACGACACGGTCAAATCCGTAGTGAATGCCCAAGTTTAACTGGCCCCATAATTCACGGATGCGAATGTCCGCAACTTCGGCAAACGTCTCTAAAAGAGGTGTGACCGAATCTCGATAAAGCGCCGTTAAACGCTCTCTCACCTGTTCATCTCGAGTAGCTGCATCAAGCTCTACCATCGTGTCGTCCTTTATTTTGAATAAGAATCCAAAGTAATTATGCTCCGCATGGTGAACAAGCTGAAGCTCTATGTTTGTTAGTGACCAATCATACGCTGCATTCTCTGCTAGCATATAATGTACGCCACCAAGGAAATTCCCAAAATAGCCACTGAAATATGTACCTGTAACAGCGGGATGACAAGACTTCAGTTTCTCCTGATAAAAAGCAATAAGATCAGCTAGTCGGCTTTTATCAAGTAAATCAGCAAGCGTCACGGCATATAGACAGCGTGGATGGTCCTCCACACGAGTAATAAACGTCTCCTCTAACAGCTTAGTCTGAAGCGAAATCATGTTGGTGCCTCCTTCATTTCCATTCCAATATGATAGTGATAATCATTCTCACTCCATCATATCTGCTTCCTTTTCGTAAGTCAAGAAAGTTCTGACATATTTATCAGAAGAAATGAATGGTAGCCGTCTATGCTGTAACATAAGATGAGAGACGTGATCTTTTATGGATATAGCAATCTTGATTTGCGTCAGTTGAAGAGGCGTTTGCATAAGTTCGAAGACCGTTTGCACCAAATCAAAGAGAAAGTGCGTCACTTAGGCTTTCGTATGCGTCAGTTCAAATAGCTTTGCATCAAATGGCTAGGTGCATGCGTCAATCTGCCCCTCGTTTGCACCAAACTCAAGGTCTGTTGCATCACTTCGTCCTTCGTTTACGTCAAGTAGCTAGGTTTGCATCAGTTGAAGCTCCGTATGCGTCAAATGAAAGGTGGATTCGTTAATCCATCAAACATCTAAATGCAACACATTTTGCGGTCCCTTAGGACCCACAAATTCCTCCAGATGATCCTGGAACCCACACGCCACATATAATCCGTGCGCTGCCACATTCCGCTTGTTTACTCCGAGTACAACTTCATTGACCTCGGGGAGCGTACTTCTGATGAACATAGGTAGCATCTGTAGCGCTGTCTTCGCAATTCCTTTCCCCTGATACGGCAAGGTAACGGAGAACGATGTCAGCACTCTCGCCTGCTTGTTACTAGTGTAAAGCGCTCGTTTATCTCCTGTCTCCAGCGTAAAATAGCCAACCGGCACCTCATCCTTTAAAATTACCACATGTACAGCATCCGCTTCCACCTTCGGACTATTGATTTTATCCATTGGCATGGCCGAAAATTCTTTTTGCTCTTCTAAAAGCTCAAAATTGCGAAGCGCTTCTTCAAACTCTTTCTTATGTACAGTCAGTTCAATTAATGTCGTTTTCATTCTAGCTTTCTCCTTTTGTTTGTATTGAAGGGAGCGTTAGTACGTCCTCCGTATACGTAATACCTTGCTCACTTATCCATTTTTGCAGGCCTTCCCACAAGTTTTTACAAGCTAAGTAAACAGCTTGTTTATCTGCCATATCGCCACTTAAATAGCTCGTTACAAGTTCATCAAATCCTTTTGGTACGTTCGACATACTAGTAGCATCTCTTAGCATTGTAGCTCTTGAAGGATAGTATGTTTCATTGGCTAGACCAATTAGCTTTGCCGTTTGCCAGAGTAAATCGTGTGCTGCCATAATGACATAATCCTGATTTCCAAGATCCCAATTTGTATAAAGCTTAGCAATTGTCTCGCACGGTTCCCAGATAAAAAATTCTCGCATGACAGCCAGTTTTTGCTCTGACAGTCTCTTAAACGGCATCTTCTTTAGGTTCTTAAAATAATCAGTAGGATCATACAATGGACGCACATCAACATAAGACCCTGCCTTCACCGACCAAGCATCTGAGATAATACTCGCTTCTTTTAAAAAGGACGTTTCCTGTCTCATGGATAGCTCTATTTTATAGGGTGGATAAACTCCTTCTACTGCCGGGATTTCTACCTCATCTCTCGCTACTACATGCATCTCGATATCAGAGTAGCCTCCATCACGTCCGGTAGCAAGTGATCCGTAGAGCCCAATAGCTACGATAGCATCGCCATATGTATCTTGCACGCGTTGAGCTAGTTCTTGTGCTCGCTGCAACTTAGCTTCTCGAGTTGTTTCTTGCGGGTAATTCAGTTTAATCGTCTCCTTCTTCATTTATATAAGTAAATTCTAATCCGCCCTACATGACCTTACCTTAAAAGACCCCCTTAACAAGCTCCCGAATCACCTCTGCGTCCTCCGCAATCCTCCCTTCTAACTTACGATTGTAAAAGATGCTCGCTGGGTGGAAGGTCGGTAGCACGCGGTAAGATCGCTCCGTCCACTCGTAGCCGTCTCTCGCCGCATTTAACCGTTGCACCGGCCCTGTCAAAAGCTCCCCATGACAATCTGTTATCTTATATCCCGGACCTAAAAGTCGAGCCAATCCAACATTCCCTAACGTTACGATAAATGGTGCATCTACACGCGCAAGCTCCTCGTCTAATAGAGCGGCATGAGCCAGTACTTCGCGCTTTGTCGGTGTGCGGTTGTAGCGCTTCTTTATCCATACTCCGTCCCGTCCCTTCTTATCACGCACACGGAATGGTCTGCTACGCACCGCCGCCGTTATGTACACATCCTCTCTAGTTACTCCTATCTTCTTTAGAAACATCATTAATTCCTTCCCGGCGCGACCAGTAAATGGCTTCCCCTCATGGATTTCCGTTTCGCCTGGCGCTTCTCCTATTAACATAAACGCTGGTTTGTCAGGACCTTCGCCAAAAACGAAGCCTTCTAAATCAAAGCTAGCCGCCCGTCTTTTTGCCTCTTTTGCTAAAGCCTCTCTATCTTGCATGAAACATCCCTCCAGTGTATTCGTTGACTTTCTATTTTCTATCCAGTAAGCTTAAATTAATTGAACTCAATTAAATTTAATACAATCGAAAGAGGTGATCGTAATGGCTCATCTAGAGCACATGAAGCTGGAGAATCAAATGTGCTTCCCTCTCTATGCGCTATCGCGAGAGGTGATCAAGGCGTATAAGCCACTTTTAGAGCCTCATGGACTCACGTATACCCAATATATTGCCATGTTAGTCCTGTGGGAGGAAGAGACGATTCGCTTCAAAGACTTAGGTAAAAGGCTTCATCTTGATTCAGGCACGCTCACACCCCTGATTCGTAATTTAGAAAAGTCGGAGCTTGTGCACAAATATCGTAATCCGGAAGATGATCGTACAGTCACGGTAGAATTATCCGAAAAAGGGTATGCATTAAAAGACAGGCTACAACACGTGCCTATTCAGATTCTTGATCAGTTTGACGGCAACAAAGAAGATCTCGTAGCACTAAAGCAGCTACTTGATGCGATGCTTGCTCATTCAGAAGGAGGAGACATACATGACAAAAAAGTATGATGTAGCTGTAATTGGAGCTGGTGCAGGCGGACTCACCGCTGCGTATACGGCAAATGGATTCGGTAAAAAGGTTGTCCTTATAGATAAATCGAAGCCCGGCGGCGAATGTACGTGGTCAGGCTGTATTCCAAGTAAAGGCATGATTAATCAGGCGAAGGAAGCGCATCACGCACGACGTTTTATTCAAGAGCTTTCTATTGATACTGCTTCTGTTATGGAGGAAATTCGTGACGTTATGGAGACTGTCTACGAAGGAGAAACGCCCGAAGTCTTAGAGGACGCTGGCATTGATTATTTACAGGGTCATGCAATAGTAAAGGGTTCCGGTCGTCTAGAAGTCGACGGCGAGCCAATTGAAGCTAAGTTCATTTTCCTAGCGACTGGATCAAAGCCACTTGTTCCACCGATTGATGGATTAGATAACGTGCCTTATTTAACAAACGAAACGTTATTCCAAGAAGAAGACCTTCCTAAAAGCATGCTCATTCTAGGTGGCGGTAATATCGGTGTCGAGATGGCGCAGGCGTTAAATCGCCTCGGCGTAAAAGTCACGTTAGTCGAAATGGGTCCTCGTATTTTAGGTCGCGATGAAGAAGAGCTTACTGCGAAGCTTTGTGATCATCTCCACAGTGAAGGTATCCGTATTCTGGTTGGCACAAAGGCTGTCAAAGCTGATTACGCGGACGGACAGGTTCACCTCACATGCGAAGAGGATAACGAGAGCTTTGTCCTAAAAGGCGATAAACTGCTTTTAGCTCTTGGTCGCAAGCCAACAGTGAGCGGTCTCGGCCTTGCAGAGAGCGGCGTTGAGGTTAATAAAAAAGGAATTGTCGTGAATGATTATTTAGAGACGACGCTAAAAAACGTGTACGCGATTGGCGATGTAGTTGGACCGTACCAGCTGTCTCACATGGCGAATGCGCAGGGTATTCGGGCGGTGCAAAATGCGCTGTTGCCGTTTAAGCGTAAGATGTCGTACAAGCATGTGACATGGGCGACGTACACGGATCCAGAGATTGCACGCTCGGGGATGTCCGAGGAGGAGGCGCGCGAGAAGCACGGCGATTCGATTCGCGTGTACCGCCATGACTACGATCATTTGGATCGTGCGTTAACGAAAAAAGGTTCGTTTGGTCGCGTAAAGATTATTTTAGACAAAAAAGGGTATATCTTAGGTGCATCGGTTTTAGGGGATCGCGCTGGCGAGATTATTGCTCAGATCCAGACGGCGAAGACGCTCAAGATCAAGTTTGGAGCACTGTCAAAGGTGATCCATCCTTACCCAACCTACAGCGAGATCTTGGTTAAAATGGCGAAGAAGGCGTATGTTGACGGGATCTTTGCTAATCCGATTGTTAAATTTGCTCTTTCATTTAGGAAAAAGGGGGAATAAGTATGTACATTATTATTTTAGTTGCTTTAGCTGCTCTCGCCGGTTTTGGTGGGGCTACGATGGCCAAGCAGAATAACAGTAAGCCTGGTGGTTTAGGTGTGAGGGACGGTAAGCTGTCTCCAGTACCGAAGACTCCGAACGCAGTTTCTACACAAACGGACGATGAGAAGAAGCGAGTAGAACCACTTCCGTTTAAAGGGGACCTTGCGGAATCGAAGGCGCGAATTGAGCGTATTTTAGATGACATGGGTACGGTCTTAGTGGAACGCAATCAGCCTGACTATATCCATGCGATCGACAAGTCGAAGACGATGAAGTTTAAGGATGACTTAGAGTTCTTTTTCCACGAAGAAAAGCAGCACATTGATTTGCGCTTCGCTTCGAGAGTAGGACAGTCCGACTTCGGGGTTAATAAGAAGCGGTATGAGTCTATTAAAAACGCTTATCTAGGTTAAGTTGATAGATAGGTGCAGATTGGACTGGCCAGGCGCAGAAGATAGATGCGCCTGGTTTTTTTGCGTAAGGTTCATTCTTTCCCCATACGGTTCATTCTTCTCGAACAAAGTTCAATCCCCTCCTAAAAGGTTCACCCCTTTCCCATAAAAACAAGCCACCCGCACTAACTCTCGCGGGTGGCTACATACAGCTGAATTATTGATGATGGAGCTCCATCAAAACAAGTGAAAGATCATTACATGTTAAAGGTTTATAGTAATAATACCCTTGGACATCATAGCAGCCGTGCTCTTGAAGACGTAAACATTGCTCTTCTGTCTCAACGCCTTCTGCTATCACTTCTAAATGGAGGTTGCGCGCAAGACCAATAATCGAGATCAACACAGACTCTACTCCGAGGTCCACGCCAAGAGGATCAATAAAGCTCTTATCAATTTTCAATTTATCTATTGGAAATCTATTTAAGTAGGACAGCATGGAGTAGCCAGTCCCAAAATCGTCGATAGCAAAACGCAGACCTCGCTCTCGTAAAATAGATAAGTGCTTTAAAATATCCTTGTCTGAGAAGAGCTGGACACTTTCGGTTAGTTCAAGCTCGATTTTTTCAAAAGGGACCTCTGCCTCTCTTATAGACCCCACAAGAAAATCAATAAAACTTCTACTAGTCAGTAGCCGAGATGAGATGTTAAAACTAATTGTGCCATTGTACCTGTGATTATTTCTTAACCGCTTGAATTCGGCAAGACAAACGGTGATTTGATTACGTGTGACGCCTTCTATAACCCCGTTTGCTTCCGCTATTGGAATAAACGTATTCGGTGGAATTGGTCCTAGTACAGGATGATTCCATCTTGTAAGGACTTCCATCCCGATAATTTCATGCGTGCGACTATCAACCTGTGGCTGATAATGGTAGGAGAGCTCCTCATTTAAGATGGCATTGCGCAGCTCTTGCGCTAGCATGATCTCTCTATTAATTGCCTCGTGCATGTCACGGTCATAACACATGACATACGAGGCATCCTTTTTCTTCGCCTCTTCCATCGCGACCGCTGCTTTATCTAAAAGCGTATCCGGCTCTTTCCCATCTATAGGAAAGATGCTCGCTCCAATACTTGGATCGACATAAATAGCAGGTAATCCTTCAATTACAAAAGGCTTACTAAAAAGCTCAATTAACGTTTCGCCAAAAGAGGATAAAGTTGGTTCTCCGTGAATACCCTGATAAATGACTGCGAAATCGTCGCCACTTAAATGACAAACAGTACCTGAGTGAATCTCAACTTTTAAACGACGGCCAATTTCTTTAATGAGCAGATCGCCTACCTCATGTCCATAGAGGTCGTTGATAGAACGGAACTGGATTAAATTAATGTAGTAGATGACAAACGGTTCCTTATCAGCAATCGATATATCCATAAACTGATAGAGTCGGCGTCTGTTTGGGAGCCCTGTTAAAAAGTCCGTATGAGCGGCGTTCCATAAGGATACTTCGAGCTCTTTTTTCTCATTAATATTGTGGAAATATACCGATAGTCCTCCAGTTCGATTAGGAATAACCTGTACGTCAAACCATGTGTCGAGTGGTTCATAATAATCTTCAAACGTGACAGGCTCCATATTCTCTATAGCGAATTTAAAATGATCGTATACATTCGTCTCCCTGGAGGAGGGGAACTCCTCCCACACGACTTTCCCAATTAACTGCTGCGGCTCTCTCTCAAGCATTTTTCCTGCTTTCGTATTCATATAGGCAAATCGGTATTCATTATCTAGCGAATAGAATGCTCCGACCATACTTTCAATGATGCTATGTGTCGTTTCTGCTAGTATAGAGCTTGTTGAATCCGCTTTTAGCATACAGATAAAGAGATCCTCTTCGAGAAATGTAATAGTAAGTCTGAATGATTGCTCATGTTCGTCATAAAGCTCTAATTCCCGATCGACATAGCCATACCGATGCACACTTTCTACTAGCCACATATGATTTTCTTTATTAAAATATAGTACTTCACCGAAATGGAAAAACGCACCATCCAATTCCTTCCAGTGACGATTACGTTGAACAAGCTCACCAGTTGCACGAACAATAATGACCGGATCTGAACACACTTCAAGAAATCTGGAAGTCAGCATGGCACACCATCCTTTTTTCCTCATTCTATTCCTACATTTTCCTAAACACAAGCTATATCTATCAATAAAAGAAATAGAAGTACAGGATCGATGCCCACATAATCTATTTATATTGGTTCTTTTTACTACGCTTTCTTTAAAGCGATAAATGGTGTGGTCCGTTTCGTTTGGAGTTTTCCGTATATAAAAGTGATAGTACCCGATGACACAACTAGTAGTGCGACTAACAAATAAAAACTAACCAATACCTGTTCTCCAGCAACGAGCTGCGTAAAGAATGTTAATAACATAATCCGAATTGCCAAT
The DNA here is from genome assembly GCF_006965545.2 of Paenalkalicoccus suaedae. NCBI lineage: Bacteria > Bacillati > Bacillota > Bacilli > Caryophanales > Bacillaceae > Paenalkalicoccus > Paenalkalicoccus suaedae. The sequence continues at coordinate 442,887 of NZ_CP041372.2, read as the reverse complement.
CCGCACGTTCGAAATACACTGTCTACACGACCAATTCGATCGTTTGGCACGTGATGCATCATAAAGGAGTTACGCGCAACGCGAATACCAGCGTTACCTATGGCATAAAAAACAATCCCTACAAAAAAGACAATCGGATGGATCACGAAGACAAACATACAAACAACTCCTGTGTACATCCAGGTTAATATCATAATGAGAGAGTGATGCTCCCATTTTCTTAAGCAAATAGGCAATAAAATCCCGGCTAAAACGGCACCTATTCCGTACGTAAACGACTTTATCCCATGAGCCGCTGCACCAAGCGCTAGAATGTCATCTATGTAGATTGGGAAGAGGTAGTTTGTTACCATGACGCCAATGAAGGGCATAAAGGAACAGAGTAAAAAGACAAATAAGATGGGGCGTTGCTTCAAGAATTCCAGTCCTTCATTGCGAAACCGCAGACTTACTCCATTCGGTCCAGGAGGGCGCTGCTTGAGGGAATGCGTGTAAGGTAAAAAGAGAAGGATGCCGATGCTGAGTAAATAAGCGATCGCATTGATGCTTAATAAATAGGTAAACGGCAAGATAGGCATAAGTATCGCCGCTAATACCCCAGCCAAAACCGCTGCTGTTTGACCTTGAATTTCCATGAGTCCATTGACTGTTTTATATTGCTCCGGCTCAAATAGCTCTTGGTTAAGAGCGAACATCGTCGGATAAAACAGATGGTAGTAAAAGGAGGCGACAATAAATAAGACGGATAGTTGCCACACTGCTGTCGAACCGCCGCCAGCATTACCTCCGCCTAGCGCAAAAAATGCCGTGATGATACAAGCTCCCGTCATACTGACAAGTAAGATACGCTTACGGGAATGCTTATCGATTAAGGATCCAACGAGCGGAGTCGTTATGAATAACCCAATCGTCACCGCGATCGTCATATAGCCAAATGAAACTGCCCCGCCCTCCTTTTGAAGAAACATAAAGGGAATGGCGATCATAATCATGCCTGAGCCAATAGATGCACATATATTACTTAATAAAATAATTGGTAGCTTTCGGTCCTTAAATAGTTGATTCATCTCTTTCACAGCCTCTCTTATGTCGTACATTAATCGTACAAGAGAGACTGGCGTGACTAAACAGGCAGGAGGATGAATTCCACCTACACCTTTTAAACGAGTGGTCTACGACTTTTGATGTAGCTCCTCCTTATGCTCAATTGCTAGCAGTGCCGCTTGCGTCCTATCCTTTACTTCTAATTTAGATAAGATATGAGAGACATGCGTTTTCACCGTCTTTTCTGAAATAGAGAGGGTGAGAGCAATCTCTCGATTCGATCTCCCGCAGGAAATCTCAGCAAGTACGTCACGCTCTCTTTTGGTGAGCTCTTTTAATGGGCTCTCCTGACTCGGGCGGGTTAACCGCTTCAACACATGACTCGTTACCCTTGGGTGAATGACGCGCTCCCCTCTATGTACTCGGTAAATCGTATCGACAAGCTCTTCTGGCTCCACATCCTTGAGCTGATAGCCCGCGACACCTGCCTCAATAGCCTCTAAAACCTGGAGCTGGTCCTCAAAGCTTGTGAGCATGATGACCTGCGTGTGTGGCGCTTCACTCCTTATCCTCTTTGCCGCTTCAATTCCTGATAGACGCGGCATCCGAAGATCCATGAGGACGATATCAGGCTTTGCTTCAGCAACAACTGCTACTGCCTCTTCCCCATCTACTGCCTCGCCAACGATTTCAATATCTCCATAGCCTGCGAGAAAAAATTTCAAGCCATCTCGCACCATCTTGTGATCATCTGCTAATACGACTCGAATCACCTGTCGTCTCCCCCTTCCGTTTTGCTAGCACAACCTCTATGCGCGTCCCTTCTCGTGAGGAAACAATGGTAAAGTCTCCTCCAATGGAGAGGGCTCTCTCCTTCATACTTATAAGTCCGATGGAGGACGTTGTAGCCTTAGATACATCAAAGCCTTGTCCTTCATCTTGAATCATAACGTGAACCTTGTCGCCAAGCTGTACTACACGTATACAGGCTTCTTCTACACGCGCATGTTTTTTCACATTATTTAACGCCTCTTGACCGATACGAAGAAGAACAGATTCCTCTCGCTTGGATAATACGCCCTCTTCTATCTCCACGTCCACCTGTAGCCCAATTCGCTCCGCATAGTGAGCTAACTGATGACGTAAATTATGCTCTGCTTCGTTCTGCGAATGCCAGCCATAAACGAGCTGCTTCATTTCTACAGAAGCCTGTTTAGCAATTGTCTGCAAGTGTTCGACAATCTCTTTAGCCTTCTCATCCTTCACATGAGATAAGGCACCTTTTGCCGTTAGGGACAGCGAAAATAATAGCTGTTGCACAGAGTCATGCAAGTCAGCAGCCAAATGTCGCTTTTGGTCCTGCAGTGCCTTTGCTACCTGCTGCTCAGTAAGCTGAATTCGCCTAACGGCAGTCCCCATTTGATAGCAAACGGCCTGCAGGACCTCTAGCTCTTCTTGTGAAAAAGAATCCCGTTCACGTGACGCAATATTTAAGAGTCCGATCGTATCTGGACCTGCTTTTAGAGGGACAGAGGCATGATACGTCAACCCGTTCGTCTCCTCCAAAGACGCCTTTGCATCCTCTAACCGTTTACATTCCATCACATTGACTGCATCCGTTAGAAAGCCTTTACGCTCCTTCGACAAGCAATGGCAGTCTCCCCCGCACATTCGCTCTTTGTGATTGGATAACAGCGCTTCAGGTAAGCCCTGATCCGCGACCAATTGATGCCTACCTAGCTCATCAAACAGAAAGATCCACCCTGCATCACCGTCAATTAGCTGTAGCAAGCTGTTTAGCATGTCATGCAGCATCTCTTGAATGTCCGTCCCAGCATTTCCCGATTCTGCGATCGTTTTTAATAGCTGTAATGATCGTATTTGCTCCATGCTCACTCTCCCCCTACAATTTTCCATCTTAATCCTAGCACATCTAAACCTCAGCTTCTAGGTTAGGATGGTACCCACGCGTATATAAGAACGCTTCGTTGCAAATAGTAAGCTATATCTGACGGAGGAGGTATGGTGATGCAGGAGGCACTGGTAACGTTAGTTCGTGCAATTATCACCTTTTTTACGATTCTTTTGTATGCTCGCCTCATCGGTAAACAACTGATTCGTAATTTTACGATGTTTGATTACATTAACGGCATCACGATTGGATCTATTGCGGCAACGCTTGCGACAGACATTTCGTCTAAAGCATTCGTTCATTGGATCGCGTTAACCGTCTTCCTCGTCCTCACGATTTTGCTCCAAGTGATCGGCCTTAAAAATAGATATTTATCAAAAGTATTAGATTCGGAGCCTGTCGTCCTAATGGATAAGGGGCAAATTCTTGAATCAAATTTGGAAAAGGTGCGTATTACGAAGGATGAATTCATGCAGCAGCTTCGGAGTAAAAGCATCTTTTCTCCCGACGAGGTCCAAACAGCTATATTAGAGCCAGACGGCTCGGTGTCGGTGCTACAAAAATTCGCTTTTCAACCTGCAGAAAAAGGAGATGTAAAAGCAAAGCCGAAGCGAGTGATGATCACGACTGAGCTGATTATGGATGGGAATGTCATCAAGCAAAACCTCGAGCAGCGGAATAAAACGGAGAAGTGGTTACAAAAAAAGCTTCGTGAGAAAGGTATTACGGATATGAAGCAGGTAGCCTATGCGGCAATCTTGCCCAACGATTCCCTGTATGTCGATGTGTTTGACGATAAGGGAGTCGACGATGTCAACATCAGCGACTACGAAGGACCGTATTAACCAGGAGGTATCTGTATGAACACGCGTAAAATCCTACTTTATCTTATTCCCACAGCATTTGTGATCATAAGTCTTGTGATCATGACGAGCGGCAGCTGGCTCAAGCACTCCTTCACCGACAGCGATGATGTGTCAGGCTACCTCTCTGCTACATCATCCTTTGTTGTGAGCGAGGAGTGGTCAGAGGCTGTTCGCAACGCCGAGCAACTTGACTCAGCCTGGCACGAGGTGTTAGCTCGCATTCAATATAGCGTCGAACGCGACGACCTTGCGACTATTACCGAAACAATTGCGAGAGTGCAAGGAGCAATCGCAGCAGAGGATCGCGCCTCTGCTATGATTGAAATAAGTCTGTTGGAACGTTTGTGGGAGGACGTTGGCTAGTATTATTTATTGAAGGAAAGAAGCTCTTCCTGCTTGGAAATGATGCGCTGTTTATCAAAGCTGTGAAAGTCTCGGTCCTTCAAAAAGGACTCCAAGTACTCTTTGATCCCAAACACATGCTGAAGACGCTCTGCTTCACTCGTCTCTGCAACCGCAATCAGGGAATCATAAAGTCCTAGTACGACAGAGATGTCTTCATGCCCGTAAGTCGTCAACTGATAATATGTTTTGTATAAGAAGTCCTTAAAAGGTAGCTGACTGATCATAATACGCGGCTGATTCGTTTTGGGTTCCTGATAGTAATAATCCTCCACGTACGTCGTTGTTAAACGGGACATGGCGGTGCCAAGATGATTAAAGCAGTTAATGGCCGTATTAGGGTCGTTTAGGCTTGGTGAGATAGCTCGAAGTGCGATCTCGACTAAGAGCGTCGTTCCGAAAACTAGATCTTGTTCACTGCTACGATCTTTTCCGATTAAAAAAAATCGTTCAAGCTTGAATTCCTCGTCAGTCTCTTCGTTTGCATAAATAGTTGCAATCGGACGATTCTGACTAACAAAATCACCAGGATGCTGATGAAGCTCAATCAATATATCCTTTTCACAGGCAAGCTTAAACATCGCATCGTAATCAACGAGTCGAATATAGCCAAAAGAGCTGCAATATTGCATGCTTGTTGTTTGATAAGTTGGCTCCGGTACCGCTTTTTGTGCAACAAGACGTTCATCTGTCTCTATCATGTTTTCAAATTTATTGATCTGTTTTATTAGATCTTTTGTTAAATCTTCTATTAGACTAGATACCTGTAAATACGTAGCTACGTGATGAATGAAGAACGCAAACACACCAATCGCAATCACGGACAGCAACACACCGAACGCTGGCGAGAAGACGCGCTCGTTTACGAGCTCCACCTGTAAAAGTAGTAAGCTAATAATGGCATAGAAAAATGCCCCCATAAATACCCCTAACACATGTAATGTTCGCTTGTCTGTCATGAAGTTTTTAAGGACTCTAGGACTGTATTGCGACGAGTATGTAGATAAGACTATCATGATTGTCGAAAACGTGATCGTCGTCATTGTAAGAAGCGCACCTGCGATTACGCCTAAAATATCCTTTGCCAGATCGTATTCATTAAGGAGTACCTCTGGCACTGAGGCATAAATATCACCTGGTTGATAATAATCCACTAAAAAAAGAGTGATGGATAAGACCGCTGCCACTAAACAATATAGGGCTGGGAAAAACCACACTCTTTCTTTCATATTAAGCAAAAATCCTTTCATCTACGCACCTGCTTTCTCTATCTATGATGTACTAGTAGTATCTATACCCTCTTAGCAAGCGCGATGAATCCTAAAATAAGTCCCATGATTAAAAGTAGTCCAAGCACCATTACTCCTACTCCAACTAAACTAAAGTTTGTTAGCATCTCATTCCCCTCCTACTCATCAGAACGTTCGATCTGCCTAATCCGCTCCTCAAGCTTATCTATTTCTCGTTGATAATCTCCCTGAATCCGTTTCTCTTGAGCGATGAGCTGGCGATCCACAAAAATTTGCATAATGACAATACTAACAGCAACAGTCGTTCCAAACAAAAAGATGAGTTCCATCGTATCTCCTCCTACATAATTATAGCTTAATTGTATTCGTTATCCATCTTTTTCCCTGTTTCCTTACAAAAATAACGAGAGATTGTTGCCTTATATATCGCATTACTATATACTAATTATATGGAAAATAATTCGACGTGGCACACGCAGTTTTCGAAAGGCATATTAGAGCTTACGATTCTTGTTATCCTCAAAAAACGTCCGATGTATGGCTATGAGATCACGCAAAGTATTAGGCAGGATGGGGTTCTCCACGTTGGGAACGGATCCATTTATCCCATCCTTCGCAGGCTAGTGGAGCAGGAATGGATTTCGGCCTATGAGGAGGAGCACGCCGGTCGTACGCGTAAGTATTATCAACTAACAAAAGACGGACAAACACAGCTAACGGCAAGGCTCACGTATACAAAGGAGCTTATGCACATGCTGACACGATTAGATGAGGAAGGAGCAGATGATGCAGTTTCAGACAATTAAAGGATACATGGAGGAGCTCCGGCGCGAGCTGCGCTTTATCGACGCTAAAAAGAAGGAGGGTATTTTACGAGACGTAGAAGAAGAGCTTCAGGATATTGCAGAGGAAGAAGATAGCGAGGAACGAGCGGTACAAAGCTACACGCCACCAAAGCAACTAGCGCGTAAGCTGACGGAGGAGCAGAATGCGGAAGCTGACGATCGAGCTTCTGGATTTGGATTTCGGATCTCTAGCTTTGTGACTGTGTATTTCCTAGCGCAACTATTCATCGGTATCTTTCAAGGCTTTCGAGATACGATGATCATGTCGGCGGTGGCTGCCGTCATCGGATTTGCATTTTTAACCTTCCGCTATCGTCATCATATGACTCCTATTCGAGTCCGTGAGCTACGTTACTTCCCGATTACGTTCCTCGCTCTTTTCGGAGTTGGTACAGTGACGTATATCGTTCGAGCCGTGTTTATGGAAAACGCGCAAGTCTATACGCTCTTTTATATGCTCCTATCTATCGCTTGTTTTCTCTACTTTGTCTACTTCCGATGGTTGAGGAACCAGGCTTTAAGGAAGCCCTTGTAAGAGGAACGGTCGCACCGAATGAGGGGCGACCGTTTTTTGTGTTGGAGGGTGAGCCGAGTTCGGCGCTTACTTTTTGTACATGTGTTCAACTTCTTCGTGTATTTGGCAAAGTGTGTTCAACTTCTCGTGAAATGTGTTCAACTTCTTCTCAAATTCAGCAAAGTGTGTTCACGTTCTCGAGAAGTGCGTTTAACTTCCTCTCCAACGTCCACCAGGAGCAGACAATCCACTTTAAATGGACACCAAATTGCTCAAGTGCCAATCACCAAAGTGCCTCACGTCTCCACACTTTTTTCTACCATCAAAAAGGTTTAAATATCCCTCACCAGCATCACCATATCCCGCGCCTGGATGCCATGCTCCACGATCGGCTCGGGGTATGCGTCAAAAAATCCGTGCTTGATTGCGTGCATTCTAAAGCCCACTTTTTGATAAAAAATCAAGTTGTCGATGCTCGAATTCGCGGTTCCGACGAGCATCTGCGCTACTCCCGCAGGTGCATAGTGCTCACACAAATAGTCGATCATCCTGCGACCGTAGCCGTGGCCGCGCGCATCTGGCGTAAGTGCAATATTTTTGATCTCTTTTGTATCGGGGTTCTCCGTCGGTACAACGAGTGCCACTCCGATCACCTGTTCATTCGGATTCACTACTTCAAACAGATCCCCTTCATGAAGGTACTCTCGCACAATCAATTCGCTCTCGTCCGCTTCTACTAAGAGAGGAACCAGGCGCTCTCGGTCGTCGCGGTCCACTTTCGTCATTCTCACAATAATTAGCTCCTTTGTTTAGTGATATTTTTGCCTATCGCCATACACGCGCCAGCCTTACTCATGCTAAGCTAGTAGCAAGAGGTGAGCGCAATGGACGTGTTAACGGTTTTAACCGCTGTCGGCGTAATGGGGATGATTGTCGCGATCGGTGTGTTCTTTTCGTGGAAGGTCCCCGTGAGTAAAGATTCTAAGCAAGTACTTGTTTTTATTGTACTAAATATTGCCGTGCCGTTTGTGATTTTAAACGGTGTTTTTAATAGTGATGTGACCGATGACCTGTTACGTCAAGTCGGCATCGTTTTTGTATTATCGATTGTTTTACATAGTGGCTTTATTTTTATCGCTCTCATACTCGGTAGGCTCGCAGGATTTAACTCGACATTAGCCAAGCAATTAAGCCTCCTTGCAGCCATCGGTAATACCGGCTTCATCGGTATTCCACTCGCAGCAACGATCTTCGGTCCAATCGGTGGGCTACTCGCGGCTGTTTTTGATGCTGGACTCGATTTTGTGATGTTTTCCGTCGGCCTATTTTTGCTTCAATCGGGGAGGAAATTTCATGTATCTCAACTGAAAACATTAATCAATCTTCCGCTCATTGCAGTAGTAGTCGGTATCAGCTCCGCGTTTCTTGGCTTCCAAGCACCAGCAGCACTTCAGCAACTGTCTCAGCTATTAGCTGGACTCGCAGCCCCGATGGCGATGCTCTACATTGGCATTTTGATGCAACAGCTCATTGCTAAAAATGGCTTCGGACTCTATAAGCAAATCTGGTTTCCGACGATACTTCGGTTGTTCGTGTTCCCGCTTCTAGCAATGCCGATTATCGCCTTGATTCCGGCAGATAATCTCGTCAAAAACATCGTCGCCCTTTCGATCAGCATGCCAACCTTCATGCTCGCATCTATCCTTTACGCAAGGTACACCGACGCCGAGGACAAAGCTGTCATGACCATCTGCTTCACGACCGCGCTATGCCTTGTAACCATCCCATTCATGGCATTCGTGTGGAGTTTTTACTAATCTCTTGGACAGAAAATAGGCTTGGAGTGCTGATATGTTGAAGCTCTGGGTAGAACTGTGTGGCATCTGGAGTCGTTTTCCTTGGTTTATAGACCTATATCAAGTTGCTGACGCAAATGAAGAACGATTTGAGGAACACCTCTGCCAAAGTGATGCAAACACAACCTCACTTGATGCATACCAAGGTGTTTGACGCATACGTCTGCCAGATTGACGCAATGAATCCTTAGTTTGATTCAAACAAGATGCGGTTTGATGCATGCGGACCCTAGTTTGAAGCAAGGCAGTTTGACCTGACGCAAACGAGTGCTGAAGTGACGCACCTTCTTTTTGATTTGATGCAAACAGCCATTAAAGTGAAGCAGACGCCCCTTCATGTGATGCATACCAAATTTGCCAGATGCATACGAGGACACAGCTGATGCACGTCACCTTCAATTTGATGCAAATGCCTTTCAAACTGATGCATACGGATCCTCACTTGATGCAAACCAAATTTCCTGGCGCATTTGTAGGTGTATCTCCACATATTAATTACGATTTTTTACTACTATGCTTTGCATCTCCAGGAAACCCACACCAAAAGAAATGAATGATTCCATAAAACAAAATAGGCATGCTTTCCCCTAAAAACGAGTCGTTTATTTCTCCTTCATAAGTTCTCTTCACGTAGGTTGTTCGATAGGTTTCCCCTACTTCTTCCCTTTCTGAATTCAAGATCTTACCTTTCCTAGAGAAAGTACCTTTTATAGAGAATGTTGGGCAACCTTCTATATCAATTTCGATTTCGTGAGCTTGAAACAAATTATCACTATTTCTTATACTTCCAATAGTTTGCTCGCCTTTTTTCACTTCCCATTCTCCACCTTTTAGCATAGTGAACGAATTCTGGATAATACGATAGTGATTGTCCTCTGCATCATGTATATGTAAATTAACATCGTAATGTGGCGTTCTTGTCTGTGGATTTGTAAAGAATCTACTAATGGAACCTATATATTCTCCATTTTCATGTACATCGAATGGTTTATCAGATTTTGCAACCGTTGGTGCTGTAAATTCAAAGATCATACCTATCTCTCCCCTTTTACGTGATAAATAAAGAAAATCCTAGTCCATAACCGCATAGATTAACACTTGTTTTAGAAATCACATTCGATACTCCCTTCCAAATAAATGTTAGATTCTACTATTCACCGTATCATCCATTCATAAACGCCCTCGCTAAAACTAACACCTACACTTTTCACAAGATACATCTTTAATAAATGTAACGTTTATTACTTTCCAATTAAAAAAGGCCAGCCCCAATGGACTGACCTCTGCAGTAAACATTATTTATTCTTCACGTCGCCGACTTTGTCTTGAACGTTGCCTTTCGCCTTATCTTTCTTACCTTCAGCTTGTAGCTTTTTATTATCAGTAGCGTTACCGAACTGATCCTTGGCTTCGCCCTTTACTTTATTTACTGCGCCTTTAATTTTGTCTCCTAAACCTTTGTTCTCTGCCATGTGTGATTCCCCTTTTCTTTATAAGAGTGTGTACATGACTAATATTCCCGTTCCAAAAGGTTGGAAACGTACCGTAAGACCTATTTTACTCGTCTGTTACCCCTACTTCATAAGCCACATGCTCGTGGATTTCCTCGTCTTCTAGGTGGACCATGACCGTGTAAGTGCCCGCTTCTTCAAACTCATGATCGACCTCATAAACACCGGCTTCTACTTCTTCTACATCAAGCCACTGGCGCATGTCGTCACCGTTACGCCATACCTCATAGCGTACACGACCATTTTCCCAAGCAGCATCCTCCCAATCAACTGCGATGGAAAGTGTTACTGGAGTACTAGACGTAGCTGTCTCTTCCACCCGCCAGTCAAGTGCTAGTGATTCGTGCAACGGACCGTGATCATGGCTATGCTCTCCGGCGTGGTCGTGATCCTCGTTTCCTTCGCCCTCGTGATCATGATTGTGTTCGCCCTCATGGTTGTGGTCATGATTCTCAGCCTCGTTGCTCGCTACCTCTACATCACCGACTTCGATACTGTGCACCGGCATCACATGCATGCCACGCGCAGTTGTGTGAGGCTGGACGTGATAAAGTCCGTCCTCATCGAACGTATGTAGAATCGCATAGACACCCTCTTCGCCAGGAAGCTCCGCGTCGATCATCTCGCTGTCAGACTTCGCACCTTCCATCCAGATCTCAAACGTCACTTCATCTGCATCATCGACTAATTCATCCCCTTGCGTCACCAGTGCTGACAGCTCCACCTCTTCGGCCACATCTGCCGTATCAGGCGCCATCACTTCAACATCAACCGGATCCAAATTAACATCCTCAATGCTCACCATATTTCCGCTAGTATTATTATTCGCATTTTCTTCGTTTGTCCCACATGCCACGACAAGTGCTGACGTAGCAAGTAGTGCCCCCATTAATAAAGACTTTTGCACACAATCCATTCCCTTCTCTAATCAATCTACCGGTATCTATAGTATCTATGAATCGTGAAATGTCTGTGAAATCATCCCATTATTCCAACACTTCCGGAATATAAATCGAAACCGTTGTACCTACCCCTGGCATCGACGTAATCTCCAATCGACCGTGATGCAAATCAACGAGCTGCTTCACAATCGCAAGCCCTAAACCAATCCCACCTTTATCGCGCGTACGACCCTTCTCCCCACGATAAAAACGATCTGTTAAACGCTCTACGTCTGCCTCGTCCATGCCAGGACCATTATCGGTCACCTGTAGCGCAGCTTCTCCATCTTTTCTCCCCAGTATAACATCAATCGTCCCACCGTCCTGCGTATAGGCAATCGCATTATCAATCACATTCAGGCACGCCTGAAACAAGCGATCCGGAAGCCCCATAATCACGAGATCCTCCTCCGCCGAGTAGGACAGCGTCTGACCCTTCGCCTCACTCTTCACACGCACATGCGCCATCACCTGCCGCACCACCTCGCTCATCACAAGCGGCTCAAGCGCAACGTTATCCTGCGTCATCCCCTCAAGCTTCGTCAGATCAATAATCTCCTCCACCAGCCGATGCATCCGATTCGACTCCTCTGCAATCACCGACGCAATCTGACGAGTCGACTCGTTCTCCTCCTTGAGCAACAACTCACTATAGCCCTTCACATAGCTCAAAGGCGTACGCAACTCATGCGACAAATTCTGCAAAAACTCCCGCTTCTTCACATCCTCCTCCTGCAGCGACTCGGCAAGCCGCCTAAACGCGCGATTCACCTCACCAACCTCATTATTTAGCTCTGGTGGAAACCGCGTTGGATACGTCCCATGAGAGATTTGACTAGCACCATCCTTCATTTCTAGTAGCGGATGCACATAGGTCGCCCGAATTCGTCGAAGAATCACAAACAATAGCAGAATAAGCGCCACAAGTAAGGAGATCACGTACGGCAAAAGACCAACAAGCTGATCCTGCAATTCGGAAACGGGTCGATACACAAAGACTACTGCCGTAAGCTCTCCATCAACGACATATGGAGCCGCTGCTCCAACAAGATCCGTCGCAAAATAGACGTGATCTCGCTCTAATACGATCGTTTCGCCAGTTAGTAGTTGCTCTCGCTCGGCATCATTAATCGCAATCGCCGATTCCGGCTCAAGTAATGGTAGCGCGGCTCCTAGTACCATTGGATCCGTCACGATGGATACCTCTAAAAACGCCTGCTCATAGGCGTTCACAAGCGACTCCACCTGCTCCTCTCCATTCGCCGCAAGCTCCTGACGCAAGGAATCCGCATGCGCACGCAGCTGATCGCGCTCGGACTGCAAATACAGCCCATCGTAAAGTAAATACACCGTAAAAAATGAGAACGCAATACCCACAATGCTCATCGAAAAGAAGATAAGCCACATCTTTTTTGTAATGGAGATGTATGGCTTACTCATTCTGATCCTCTAGCCTGTAACCATGACCCCACACCGTTTTAATCATGTCCCCTGCTTCTTTTAGCTTCATTCGGAGTGTTTTTATATGTGTATCAACCGTTCTAGACGTCACTTCATACTGCTCTTCTCCCCAGATCAGCTCAAGCAATTCCTCTCGTGAAAACACGCGAGATGGATGCTTCATAAATAAAAGAAGCATGCCATACTCTTTTTTAGTTAGCGTGATAGGCACTCCGTGCACCTCAACTCTTACTGCAACTGCGTCCAGTTTTAGGCTTCCGAGCTGATACAGGGTTTTCTTTTGCGCAGATGAAGACGTCTGTCCTTCGCTTCTTCTGTATACAGCTTCAATCCTAGCAACGAGTTCCTCTCGATGGAACGGCTTCGTGATATAATCGTCCGCTCCGGCTCGAAGCCCCTTCACCTTATCGTTTTCCTCCAGCGCAACGGCCGTCAGCAGGATAATAGGGACATTGGAAAATTGTCTGATTCTACGACACGTCTCAAGCCCATCAATGCCCTCCATCATAATATCGAGCAAGATAAAGTCGATCGGCAGCTTTTGTACGAGCTCGAGCGCTTCCTCACCTGAGAATGCAGAGGTACAGTGATAGCCTTCCTGCTTTAAAATATACTCAAGTAAATGATGCATCTGTCTCTCGTCATCAACTAGTAACAGGTTCATAATTATGACTCCTCTAAGTAGAGCATCACGTGTGGACCAGCCGCCACCTCAACAGCCTGAATGAGCTCCCATGTTTGTGGATCAATAAAGCTTATTTCATCTCCGTCCAGACTGCTGACGGCGACTTCGTCATTTGCTTGTACTAGATAGTAAGGATTATGCGCGACCTCAAGTCGGTCGGTCACCTGCTTCGATTCCGTATCATAGAGAAATACTTCGTGCGAGCCGTGACTAACGCCTACGATCCCTTCCGTTGTTTCTAAAAAAGCGACAGGCATTAAGCCCACCTCAATCTGAGTCTCCTCGCTCGTCTCATACGTGTGCATCTCCGTATTGAGCTCACCAAACGGACCATGCCCTCCGACTAAAATCCCCTCGTCATAGGCAATCATGCCAGTCGGTCGACCGATCACGTCGATTGTCCGCGCAATCTCAAAGCGCTCCTTATCGATCACATCGACGGTATTGCCATACACATTAGCGACGTAAAGCTCTCCATCGTCGAGCGCCATCGAATGCGGATGCTCTCCAGACGCAGCGAGCGTCTCGATGGACTCATTCTCTACATCCATTTTGACGATCTCCTGATGGAACGGTCGCGTCGCATAGAGCGTGCCATCATCGTACAGCATCTCCGCCACGCCATCGCCAATGTCTATGATCGGACGCAAGCTCCCGTCCGTTAGCGACAGCTCGTACAGCATTTCCTCCTGCTGGCTCGTAGCAAAGATCCGCCCCTCTCCCTGCACCATACTATGGACAGAAAATGGGAGGGAAACTTCCTCAATAAGCTCGTGTATATCGGGGTTAATGATGCTTAAAGCTGGCTCTTTTGTATGGGCAACGAGCAGGGTGTTCCCTTGTATGTCGTTATCTATATGAAGCGAATGCTCTGACTGACAGCCTGTGGTCAGGAGCAGGAGCATTCCTAGTAGTAGCCACTTCATGGTGCGGTCCCTCCTTGTTCTATGTCTAGTTTACCGCAGAAAGAGGGGGAGTCTGTGAAAAGTGTGTGAAGTCGGTAGAATTGCTTCTTAAATTCTAGGTTAATCAAATTCCATTTATCTAAAACCTAGCTCTTTGAGCTAGATTGCTTAAGTGCTAACTAGCTTAGTGCCTAGCCCTTCGGGCTAGAATGACCAAGTGCTAACTAGTTTAAATCTGCTCTTCGAGCTGTCAGCCCTACGGACACTCTACGACATCCATAGGGCCGGTCTTTGAGCTTCCTCGTCGGCAGGGTGCGGCTGCCGCCTTACCCTAAACGCCTCCTGTGGGATCTCAAAAACCTCTTTCCCCTATGGATTGTCTCCGAATGTCCTCCGAGTCTGCCACCTCTGCGTTTGATTTAAAAGGGAATTGGAAAAGAGCCTTTTTCTTTATGAAAGAGGCTTAGTTTCGTAATTTTTGAGGCTTTTGATCAGTTGATCTTTGGCAATTTAGGTTTTATGTACCGTGTAGAAGATATATGTACGGTATGGAGAAAGAATGAACCGTATAAAAAATTTATGTACCGTACGCAAAATATATGAACGTTGAAGTTCTTAACAGAACTGTTTCATCTTTAAGAGCTAGGCAACAACCTTTCGTTTAGTAGTAAAAAAGGGTGTTCGTTTATATAGAAGAGACGTTATTCAACTTTAGCTGACGAGTAGGATCATCTTCAGACCCTACTAATGTCTAGGGCGTTTTCAGAGCTGACTCCTCTTCTCATTTACTGCTAGGTAAGCGCAAGCCGATACCGTAGGAGGACTGATCATTCGCCCACCACCTTACTTATTTGGTAAAATGGAGTAAACATGTCGAAAGGATGGTTTTATGCAACTCTTCGACGCTACTGGATCGCTACTTTTTACCGCCTTCAGCATCTTTGTTATTGTTGGTGGAATTATGCTCCTGTTAAGCTTCTTTTTAAAAAATCGACTGGTGTTAGTTTTAACAACATTAGTGATCGTATCAGGAATGGTATTTCTTTTCATAGACTCCCAACGTACGACCTTTGAGGAATTCTATTTTGATCCTGCTAGCGAAGGCTTCATTCTTGAGCGAGCGACACTGATTGTTAATGATGTCTCAGCTAGTCCTCCAGAAGCTATTATGTCCCTTTCTATCGAGGATGAAGAAACTCTCAAGGCGCTCGCGAATGACTTTGCAGGACTAGAGTTATATGATGACGATCTTCGAAACCGTGCAGAGGCGTATAGTCTCTCTTTAAGGGTCACTGAACCTGAAGGCGATGGGCGACGGAATGAATTTATAAATGTTAGCGACACACACATTAATAGCTTCGAAGTACGTCCCCCGTTTGCACATTTACAAACGATCGAAGCACTTGTAAATGATGAGTCATTGGATTGGATAATGGAAGAAGACGATTAACAAAACTTATAGAGGAATATCCTTCTGTCTCTTTAAAATTAGGTAATGAAAGATCGGAATGATAGACTACAGCTCATCAGAAAAGGGTTAGGCAAAGCCATAGGAAGACCAATGATTCTAATACTAGAGCGATGTGTGATTACACATTAAACTACTTTTCAGTAGCGTGAAATAAATCTATAGAAAGGATGATTCTATGCAATTGCTTGGTGCAACGGGCTCGCTTCTTTTTGCCGCCTTCACTGTTATTGTTGGCCTCGGCGGCATTATGTTGATTTTGAGCTTTTTCTTAAAAAACCGACTCGTATTAGTTTTAGTCACACTCGGTATCGTATCAGGAATTGCATTACTTGTTATTAACTCGCAACAATCGACGTTTGAGGAAGCTTATTTTGATGTGACGGACGAGGACGTTATTCTTCACGAGGCAAGACTGACAGTTAATGACGTCTCCGATCTCGTGCCTGAGCGTATCATGTATCTTAATATTGAAGATGAAGAAACGTTGGAGGCTCTCTCCAATGACTTTATGGGGATAGAATTGCGTGAAGATAACTTAAGGAATCGCGCAAGTGAGGAATATAGGCTCACCTTCCGTGTGTCTTACACTGTAAGGGAAGGTCTTCGAGAACGTCATGACATGCACCTGTTCGTAGACGATACACACATTAACAGCGATGTAGTCAGCCCGCCGTTTGCACATCTCCGAACGATCGAAGCACTCATAAATGATGAGTCATTAGATTGGGTAATGGAAGAAGACGGTTAACAAACGTTTAAAGGAAATTGCTCGCACGTAGGTAATGAGAGCTCAACATGCTAGACTACGCCCCTTCAAAAATGTTTCACCCGAAAGAATAGCAGGACCGAGTGTCCTCGCTATTAAAAGAAACCATCACTCACTAGATTTTCACGGTAAAAAAAGCAGACTATCGAAAGGATGATTCCATGCAACTGTTTGAAGCGACTGGATCGCTACTTTTTGCTATTGTTACGGTCCTTATTGGCTTGGGAGGCATTATGCTTCTCTTAAGCTTTGTCTTTAAAAATCGACTTTATCTTGTATTAGCAACCGTTGGAGTTGTATCTGGAATTGTATTACTCGTTGTTAACTCGCAACAAACAACGTTCGAAGATGCCTTTTTTGACGTTCCGGTCGAGGATGTTACTATTAATGAAGCGACACTATTTGTTAGTGATGTATCAGATCCAATACCTGAACGTATTATGCACCTAAATATTGATGATGAAGAGACATTACAAGCGATAGCGGACGACTTTATTGGACTTGATATCAGACAAGATGGTGGTAATATCTTGGCAAGTGAGGAATATAGATTAACCCTTCGAATCTCGGAGTCTACTGAAGACGGGGATATGGATCATCGCGACATACAGCTTGTTATTGATGATACTTATATCAATAACTACGAAGTAGATACACCATTTGCTCATATGCGGACCATTGAAGCACTCGTAAACGATGAATCACGAGATTGGCAAATGGCCGACGAGTAGATCGTCTACACATCATAGAGAGGAGCAGCTAGATGCCCGAACAAACTAAGCAACCTATCCCACATAAACCAATCGTGATCGTTGCACTTGCTGCGTCCTTTCTTTTCTTATTTAGTCAATTTCTTATGATTACGGCTTATCCAACGATTATGGAGGAGTTTAACGTTAATGCTACGCAAGTTCAGTGGCTGACGACCGCTTTTCTACTTGGTACGATCACCTTTATCCCACTCAGCGGCTATTTAATGAACACCTTCCAAACAAAAACGTTAGTCGTATTTGCCATGGTGATGCTTGTCATCGGAACGCTAGTTGGAGCAACTGCTACTCAGTTTAGTACGCTGATTCTCTCGCGCGTTATTCAAGCCGTAGGCGCTGGTGTGATGGTGCCACTCGTGCAAACCATTCTTCTTACCGTGTTTCCTCGAGAAAAAAGAGGGCTTGCTATGGGACTATTGAGTGCTGTGATTAACGTTGCGCCAGCGTCAGCGCCGTCCATCTCGGGGATGGTCATCGACACATTGGGCTGGCGCGCCTTACATATTGTGCTGTTTGTACCTGCAGTCATCGTTTTAATCCTTGCAACAGTCGTCATGAAAAACATTCTTGATAGACAAGAGGCGAAGCTGGATATTCCCTCGGTTCTTCTATCAGCGACGGGATTCGTCAGTTTTATACTTGGCCTTAGTATGATCAGCGTGACTGGATTTTCGCCCGAAGCGGTTGGGCCTATGGTGCTCGGCATCGCGCTTATTGCAGCTTACGCCAGACGACAGCTCAAGCTGCCTGTGCCGGTGCTAAACATCCGCCTCTTTAAGGTGCGGCTATTCACGCTCTCGGCGGTGCTCATGTCGATGACGATGCTCCTCCTCTTATCAGCGGAGAGCATCCTGCCGATGTTTGCGCAGGACGTGCTTGGAACGACAGCATTCTTATCCGGATTCCTACTCCTGCCCGGCACCATCCTGCTGTCCGTGACCGCAATCGTCGCTGGAACACTATTCGATCGCTTTGGCGGAAAAATTGTCACGAACGCAGGATTCGTGTGTTTACTAGTCGCGATGCTCCTGTTTAGCACAATCGGCATAGATAGCTCACCTTACTTAATTATGGTCTACTTCAGCCTCTTCATGCTCGGCTGTGGCCTGACGATGACAACCCTTGTGACAACAAGCATGAATGCGCTCGACCAAAAGGACATCTCCCACGGATCCGCCATTACCAACACGTTGCGCCAGCTCAGCATGGCCGTAGGTGTCATCCTACTCACAACCGTCATTAGTATCGCCACAAGCCAGAGCAACGCGCCCTACCAGGAAGCCGCGCACACAGGAACGATCATCACCTTCCTGATCATGGCCACCATCGCCGCCACAGCTCTAGTGATCTCGATCCGGACCTTTTTCCTGGCGGAGAAAACCACATAAGGCTTCGTTTGATGAGGCTGTGACAGCTCACTTATGGAAAGAGTGAAGGAAAGATAGTTTCAGGATCTAAAATATGGTAAAATTGATGGTACTTCACTCTTATGGGGACGGTGATGACTTTGTTTATAGAGACGTTCTTTTTCTATTTTCCA
The DNA here is from genome assembly GCF_006965545.2 of Paenalkalicoccus suaedae. Taxonomy (NCBI): domain Bacteria; kingdom Bacillati; phylum Bacillota; class Bacilli; order Caryophanales; family Bacillaceae; genus Paenalkalicoccus; species Paenalkalicoccus suaedae. Next base: position 424,148 of record NZ_CP041372.2, on the reverse strand, counting down.
TTTCTTTTATTCTTTTTCGTTGTCATGTTAATTGACTATCCAGTAAGACGAGGTCGAGATAAAATTAGAAAAAATGAACATAAGTCTAGCTTCTGGATCGGTGCCTATGGTGTCTTCTTTATTCTATTTAGCCTCATTACTCTTGCTGGGGTCTCCGGCACCTTAGCCATGTCTCTTACCTACTCCATCGCCTCTCCAGTTGGATTAATTAGTGGCATAGTAGTATTTATTGGACTGGCAGCACTTTTGGCAAACCACGTCGACATGCGAACGAACTTTTATGCGCGTTACTTAGAAGAATAACGTGTGAAGCCCTTCATCCGAGGATGGAGGGCTTCTTTATATTAAATATTGAGACTGTTACCTTCCTCCAAGCGCTCGCTTTTGACTAAAGTAGTAGAACAATCCACTAATGATAAACCAGCTACAAAGTAAAATGGCGAATCCGACCAACGGGAAGAAGAAAAGGTGATATCCGGTTATTTCCCCATCTCGTATAGCCCTACTAACCTGAGGCGGAATGTTTATTAACTGAATGCCAATGATCATTGCACTTATCATGATCTGGTAGCGAACCTTCCTCTTCACTGCGTACAATTCCGATGCTTTATCCGAATAGAAAATCGGCTTTTCTTCTGTAGTAGGATTATAGTAAGTACGATAAAGCTTCCACAGATATGGGGACGAATTACCGGTGAAATAGATAAGCTCCCACCCCATCTCATGATGGGCCGCTCCGTAGTTAGAGCCTTTATCCATATAATAGCTCGCCTCTTTCGGCTCACTTCTCTTAAAGACAAACCGCATGCCTTGGCGGTCAACCCACCTTAGCTTCAGTCCAGCGCGCTCCTGTTCCTCGAGCCATATGCACATCTTCTCACCAGCTTTAGGGTGAAGCCAAAACTGAAAGCGCCATTTCTTCACTGTCAGTGACGGGTCCTCTACAAGCATGGACGGATCACTTTCTTGATCAAATAGCTTCAGCTCCCTATTTTCTCGCCGGAGAATGAAAAAGGAATAAAGACCGAACAGGAATAAAGCTACTTGTGCAAAGAAAAAGAGGAACGTTACACTCCACATCGGACTTGTGATCACTTGGATCGTGCTATCTCCTGATAGGCCAATCAAAAATAAACTAATTTGCATGAGAGTCAATATAAATACCATCGTAAAATAGAATGCCCAAATGTTTAGAATTCGTTCGTTACGCGTAATTAAGGGGTCACGCACAACCTCCGTTAGACGCTCTTCGCGCGGTTTTGTCGATCGTACAATATGCCACTTGCCAGATTCAGCCGCCGTACGCCATCCGTTCTCGCGCATCGAGGTTGCGAGTGCAAATTGATTTCCGTACACGACGCGATACGTGGCACGCTCACTAGGCTGTTCATCAAAGTAAAAGCGCCGACGCCTCCGATCAAATGCCCGAAGCCGATAGCCTTTGTTCGACATATCTTCGAGCCAGCGCTCCGTTTGTTGCACATGGAAGCTCCACAGCCATTTCGTGACGCTCCCCGCTCGATTACCCTCTTTCATCTTTATCTCCTCCTATCTCGGCAGCATGCCTATGCAGTTCCGTAATTCTCACTATCTCGGTTTGCAAAATTGCCTCTCCTATTTCCGTGAGCTCATATATCTTTTTTCGCTCCTCATTCGCGTACATCACGATCAATCCATCCTTCAACATTTTCGTGATCGTCCCGTAAATCGTCCCTGATCCAAGGCGAATCCGCCCTCCCGTCAGCACTTCCACTCGCTTCGAGATCCCATATCCATGCTTAGGAGATTCGTGCAAAACGAGCATAATATAATAAGCTGTTTCTGAAGCCGGTACATATTTCTTGATAAGTCGCTCTTTCATGCAAGCATTACCTCAATTTTCTTTAGGAAACTACGTCGAGTCGTGACATAATTTGGTTCGTCTTACTATATCGTACCTCCGCACAGTATGTCAATCACACCCATTTTATATAGTTTACTTCCACCTGATTGTTGCGTGCTATTTTGTAGAGTTGTCGCTTATTTTTTGCGGCATACTTCATTTATAGCTATTTTTTTCCATCAAAAAAACCTAAGAAGATGCTTCCCCCTAGGTTTTTAAAGATTTACACTCGATATAGCTCTTGCTTTTTGTTCCGGTAGTGTATGAATAGACTAATAATCGTCCATGTAAATAGTACGATAAAAGTCATCGATACGGTTAAAAAAATGAGTTGAAACACGGACGCTGTTCTTTCTTCCACTACACGACCGATCTGTAATGGCATATTCATAAGCTGAACGAGTAGTACCATTACGCTTATAAACATTTGAAAACGCACCTGCTTTTTTACAGCCTGTAGCTCCGATTCCGGATCTGTATGAAACACTGGCTTTTTCTCCTCATGAGGATCATAGTAGGCGCGGTACAGCTTCCATCCGTTTGCTGAGGCATTGCCTAAATAAATACGCTCCCACCCCATATCCTTATGCATTGCCCCGATGTCTTTATTTTTTTCCATGTAATAGCTGACACTTGCATGCTCTGCTTGAGAGAAAACGAAACGCATGCCTTGTCTATCCACCCACTTCAGCTTAAAACCACGTTCTTCCTGCATTTCTAACCAACGAGACATTTTTTCTGGCGCTATTGGACTCAGCCACGACTGAATACGCCATTTCGTCGTTATACTATCTGAGGTTTTTTGTAACGCCACTGGCTCCTCTCCTGTGTAAGACAGCTGTAAGTCACGATTTTCTCGCCTTAAAATAAAGAAGGAATAAATGCCAAAAACGAGTATAGTAATTTGCACCAAAAAGCCAACAAAGGTTAATATCCATAGCGGACTAGGATGGACGTTTACAGTCCCTCCGCTCGATAGACTGGACACAACTAAACTTATTTGCATAGTAATATTGAAAATTATCAACATAAAAAAGATGGACCATGCGCTTAAGATTCGTTCGTTGCGCTTTACTAATTCGTCTCGTACAACATCGGTTTTTCGTTCATCGCGGGATTTCTCGGAGCGAATGATGCTCCATTTACCTGATTCACAGGCAGATCGCCATCCATCCTCACGCATCGACATCGGAAGCGAACCTTGCTTGTACATGATTCGATAAGCTGCTTCACTTTCCTCACGTTCCTCGAAGTAAAATCGACGCCCGAGTCGATCAAGTCCACTTAACTGATACCCTTTTGTCGACATATCCTTTAACCATTGCTCTGTAAGCTGCACATGAAAACTCCACAGCCATCGTCTCACGCTTACTGTTCCGCTGTTTTTTTGCATGCCGCCTCTCCCCCTATCTCCGATGCATGACGATGTAATTCTGCAATTCTATCTATCTCCATGCGTAATATGGCCTCCCCTATTTCTGTCAGCTCATATACTTTTTTACGCTCTTCGTTTGCATACATCACGATTAATCCATCCTTTAGCATTTTCGTGATCGTACCGTAAATCGTCCCCGAGCCGAGCTGAATGCGTCCGTCCGTCAGGACCTCTACACGCTTCGAGATCCCGTATCCATGCCTTGGCGATTCGTATAAAACAAGCATAATATAATACGCCGTCTCCGATGCCGGCACGTATTTCTTCACTACCTTCTCATTCGTCATAGCACCAACCTCTTTTTTTGAGAAAACTATGTCGAGGTGCGACATAGTTTGATTGCCTTCACTATATCGCACCGTGACATAGTATGTCAATAGCATCCATTTTATCTATTTTCTTTCCACCTGATTGTTGCGGATTAGTGATGGTTGATACAATTGCGAATTACTTCTCCGCATTTGTGAAATACTTTCTATAATTTCCGCTCTACTTCTCTCACTTTCCGTCCTGTTTCTCTCGATTTCCGCTTTACTTCTTTTTTCTGACTTACTTGAACCGACTTTCGAACTGTTTCTATTTCGTTCCGCGTTAGTTTGATCCACTTCCATGCTAATTTTCCACATTTGCGATATACTTCTTTTTCGGTTTACCTCTCGCAAAATACAACCTACTTCTCTTCTGACTTCATTCACCGCCAAATTTTACAACGAGGTTACACTTTGTATCTATCAAAAAAAGCCGCATACCTATTAGGTACGCAGCTTTTATCTTTTTAATAGAGGGAGCCTTTTTCTAAAACTATTTCCAAATTCGCAAACATCTGTTCAAATCCTTGTTTTGTTCCGTCCAAATGCTCGCGTGTCACACGATCAATATCTTCTTGAGTCCATCCATCTTCATGCTCAACATGGATGTCCTGTTTAAATGACATATGAGTTCCTCCATCATCATGTGGCTCAAGTTGGACGGTAATCGTGTCTTCCAAGTCACTGAATTGTGGCATTTTAAATGTCATTACCAACCTTGAAGGGCGATCAACTACCTTATATTGACCAATCGCCCGGTAGGTCTGACCTTCTCGATGATCGACGATTTCCCATCCCCCACCAGATCGTGCTTCATTTTTTGTGATTTTATTCGTCTTCTCGTCTGTAAACAACCATTTTTTCATCGTTGCAGGTGTTATCCAAGCATCAAAAATTCTCTCGGGATCCGCTGTAAATATATGCTCCATATAAAGGGGTACTACTGTAACTTTATTCATGTTTCAGCCTCCTCATTTAATAATGAATAAAGGTTATTATTCTATTTCATAAAACAGCCAGTCTGCTTTCTTTCCACCCATCTTTTCGTAAAGCGTTTGAGCAACGATATTGTCTGTAGCCGTCTCCCAAGCCATGTAGGCGTAGCCGTTGTCACGCACGTAGTCGAGCGTCGCTGTAAATAGTCGCTCTCCGATTTTCTCGCCGCGAACGCGGCTCGTTACAAACAAATCGTTCATCGTCGCCGTTTTTTGCACGCGTAATGTACTAAAACCGAAGTACAGGGTGCTAAATCCGACGAGACTTCCGTCGAATTCCGCCACAAATTGCACACCAAATTCAGGCTCCGTCGCAAGGCGCTTGATTAATTTCTCCAGCTCCTCCTCGTTTGGATCCTGTTGCTCATAAAAGTCCACTATGTACTGTAACATCAGTGGCTTTAGCTCTTTTGCATCGTCAAGTTGAGCTTGTCGTATGGTAACGTTCACTTGTACTTATCCCCTTTCCATTACCTTACCGATTTTCGCCAAGCGCAATGTATAATATGTCCTCGCCGTCTATCTCCGCGATCAGGTGATACATGTCATCCGACGTGTCACCAGTTGCATAAATGGGCGTACCAATATCCAATACACTCGCGCAAAGATCAAGGTACTCATTAAAGTTTTTAGGTTGAGAAACAATTTCGCCTAAGTGCGTCACCTTTTCAAACGAATCTACATCTAAATATGCCAGATTACTAGCGTTATAAAAAACGTGATCTCCGTAGGTCAAAATATCCGCACCCTCGTTATTCTCAAGCACGTGCGCGGCAACAGGATTCCCGGTCGATCCTGCGCATCCAGCAACGAATAAAACTAATACAATTAAACTCACTACCTGCTTCACTCGAATCGAACCTCCTCCTGATGTTTGTCTCCCTATGTATATAGACGAATTAAACTGGCAAAAAGTCTCAACAATCTTTTTATTTTTGAAGATTTGCGTCAAAATGCCCTCTTTTGTCGGCTACTTCCCTCCCAAAAGCACCTCTAAACGTTTTCTGGAAGAAAAAAGAATGAGACTTTTACCAAATTACGTGAATTACTCCCTATATTTTCTTAAAGGAATAATGGGTAGATTGTTGAATTGGTTAGTAGACAATAGTTTAAGAAGGGATTTTGCATGACTATTATCAATGCTTATTTGAATTTTGATGGCACGACGAAGCAAGCAATGGAGTTTTATCGCCAGGTTTTTGGCGGTGAGCTATATCTTCAGACATTTGAGGAGGCGTTTGCTGACTCTCCAGAAGAGGTCAAGGATCGAATTATCCATGCAAATTTACGCAACGATTCGCTCACATTCATGGCGAGCGACACGCACCCACAGTACAGCCCACCCCATAAGCTTGGCAACAATGTTAGTCTCTCCATTAATGGAACGGATCGCGAGACGCTCACGCGCTATTTCGAACAGCTTGCTGAGGGCGGCGAGATTACTATGCCACTTGAAGAGCAGTTTTGGGGAGATATTAACGGCATGCTAGTCGATCAATTTGGCATCCATTGGATGGTGAATGTGCAGAAGGGATAGGTTACTCGTCCCCAAACCCCACATACATGTTTTAAAAGGGCTACTTATGCTATACTAGCTCTGTGATTTTTGTGGAAAGGGGACAGCTTATGTCCAAGCGCACTATTATCGGAGCCATTATGGCTAGTTTATTAATTATTACGTCACTTATCTTTTTCCTAGTTGTCCGAGATCAGATCAGCAGTGTGACGGCTGGATATTTTACGATCTCCCTAGGCCTGCTGGGACTACTTGTACTCGGTTACTTCATGCTTCCCGCTGATAAAAAGCCACTACAAGTAGCGAGCATCGCGGTGTTCACTGTCGGATTTATCACATCCGTCTACTTTTTTGTCGCAAGCCCCGCTTATGACATTTATGTGTTGGAGGAAACTCGTCAGGAAACGCTCGTAGCACATCTAGAAGCCGAGCATCCAGATAGAGATTGGCACATTCGCGATGACCTGCGAACTGCGAGATCAACTGCCATCTTTGTCGTCTTTGATGATGAACCAGACTACGCACACGCCTACTTCATAACCGAAGAAATGATAAACGGAACCACCGAAGTTGAAAGTATTGGCGGAGCACAGTTAAATGAGTAAAGACCGCGTCTAGCGCGGTCTTTTTTGTGGCGTTTTGTTACGTTGGTACGTTTATTTTAGGAGGTGCGTGTTTGGTAACTCGGATTACGTGTTTGGTTTCTCGGCATTTTTGGCATTCTGTGTTTGGTAACTCCGTTTCTGTGTTTGACTTCTCCAAACACGTCCTCCCCACATACCCAGTCCACCACACAAGGACCCTCAATTGCTCAACTGCCACTTTTCAAAGCCCCCACGTGGCGGTAGCACAGGGCAACTAGCACTTCCGAGTAAATTGCGCGTCACTTCTTATAGGTCTTGCCGAATTGCGCGTCGCTTCTCGCGTATTGCTCGTCACTTCTTGCAAAATCCATTCTATTGCGTGTCACTTCTTCCAAATTGCATGTCACATCATGCAGCGTGAAACTCCTCACAGTGAGTCACTTCCCCCGAAGTCTCCGCTCCCGAATTTCAACCGAAACACCCTGCTTAAACTCCTCAAACGCCATCGCCGCACTGCTCTTCTCGCCAAAGCGCCTCACCTGCACAGAGCGACCAGCTACTTCTGCATCTCCTACAACAAGTATATACGGCACCTTCGCAAGCTGCGATTCGCGCATCCGATAACCTAGCTTTTCCTCTCGGCCGTCAACCGAAACTCGAACACCTGCATCACGTAGCTCGTGAGCTAGCTCTTCACAGTACTCCTGATGCACCGATGCAACTGGAATCAGCTTCACCTGCTTCGGAGCAAGCCACAGTGGAAATGCACCTGCAAAGTGCTCTATCAAAATCCCAAAAAACCGGTCTAATGAACCAAAAATCGCACGATGAATCACCACTGGACGAACGCGTTCGCCGCGCTCATCTATATAGCTTAAATCAAATTTTTCTGGCATTTGAAAGTCGAGCTGAATCGTTGCGCACTGGTGCTCCCGCCGCAGCGCATCCTTAATATGAAAGTCGATTTTAGGCCCGTAAAACGCTCCATCACCCTCATTAAGCTGATACGCCACACCAGAATTCGTCAACACACGTTCCAGTGCCGCTTCGGACGCCTCCCACAAGGAATCATCACCGAGAGAATCCTCTGGACGAGTCGAAAGCTCGACCGAATAACGAAATCCAAGCGTTGTATACACCCGGTCAATGAGCTCCATGACCGCTCGAATCTCCGACTCTATTTGATCCTCCCTCACAAAAATGTGCGCATCATCCTGACAAAACGACCGGACACGCAACAGCCCATTCAACGCCCCACTAAACTCATGCCGATGCACATGCCCATACTCCGCCATTCGCACCGGCAAATCCCGATACGAGTAAAACCCGTGCTTAAACACAAGCATGTGCCCCGGACAGTTCATCGGCTTTAACGCAAACGCCGCCTTATCCACCTCGGAGAAATACATATTCTCCTTATAGTGATCAAAGTGACCCGACTGCTCCCAAAGCCGTTGATTCATCAGAGACGGAGTCGCCACCTCGTCATAAAACGCTCGCGACTGCTCCTCGCGCGAGAACGCAATCAACTCCTGTCTAATCACCTGCCCATTCGGCAAATAAAACGGCATCCCCGGCGCCTCCTCCGAAAACATAAACAACTCAAGCTCCTTCCCAAGCTTCCGATGATCTCGCTTCTTTGCTTCCTCTCGCAAAAACAAATAGTCATCGAGCTCCTGCTTCGTAGCAAACGCCACACCATATATCCGCTGCAGCACAGCCTGGTCTTTATCCCCGCGCCAATACGCACCAGCCACATGCGTCAATTGCACATGCTTTACCGCTCCTGTCGACGGAGCATGGGGCCCTCTACACACATCCACAAACTCCCCCTGCTCGTAGAGAGACACACCATCATCAATCCCCTCCAAAATCTTCAGCTTAAACGGCTCCTCCTTAAACCGCTCCATAGCCTCTTCTTTGCTAACCTCAAGACGCTCTATTGGCATATTAGAGGCCATAATCCGTTTCAATTCCTTCTCAATATGACGAAGGTCCGACTCCGTCAACCCTTGCTCAAGCTGCACGTCATAGTAAAACCCATTGTTGATAACTGGTCCTATCCCAAGCTTTACACCCTTGTACAACCGGCGGACTGCCTGCGCAAGAACGTGCGCAGCCGTATGCCTCAGGACATTCACCCCATTTTCAGAAGCCGAAGAGAAGATCTGCAGATCGTCTTGATTATGAAGACTAGTGGACAGGTCCACTAGTTGTCCATTAACCTCTGCAACGACAGCGGATTTACGGACGCTACTTGGAAGGGTTGCAACGATCTCCTTTACTGTTGTGTTTACTGGTACCTCTTTTACGTTATTGTCTGGAAGTCGTACGTGAATCATGTCAAATTCCTCCTTTTTAAAATAAAAAAAGACACGCATCCCTAAATAGGGACGAATGTCTTTGATTCGTGGTTCCACCCAAGTTCTCGCACGTGTTGCGCTGCGACTCTGGTGCTGTAACGTAGCATAGACGATGTCAGATACTCCAATTGTTTCCCCAACATAGCTTAAAGGTGGTCCATATCAGTCCTAAGCTAGGAGGGTCTCAGCAGTGCCTCCTTCTCTGTAAAGCCGTAACCAATAAAGGTGTCCTTGTCATTGCTTTTTTTCTTTTAAAAATAAAAAAACACCCGTCCCTAATGAAAGGGACGAATGCTAGTCATTCGTGGTTCCACCCAAATTCCCACGTAAAATAAACGTGGCTTTGGCGCGGTAACGTTGCGTCGACGGTGCTTGATACTAGGGTATTCCCAAGCACGGCTTAAAGGTGGTAAACAACGATTCTGCGTTAGGAAGCTCTCAGCAACACTTCCCTCTCTGATAACCGGCATCGTAGCTCATGTCCTTCTCATTGCCATTTCTAAATTATGTATGATCATACGACACCTGTAAAATGATTGCAAGTGTTTTTTGGAGTGGTGTGTTTGGTAACTCCGTTTCTGTGTTTGACTTCTCCAAACACGTCCTCCCCACATACACAGTCCACCACACAAGGACCCTCAATTGCTCAACTGCCACTTTCAAAGCCCCCACGTGGCGGTAGCACATGGCAATTAGTCTTTTAAATCGTCTCATACATGCTTTGCCATCAGCAGTAAATCCTCGTATCCAGCCTCCGTTTTGACAAAACGCACTCTTCTCCCTTCATGCACGAAGCCTAGTTTTTCGTAAAGGCGAATCGCACGTTCATTTGTAGCAAGCACATCCAGTCGCACAGTGTCGATGGAAGCATGCTCGGATGCAAACTCTAACAGGGTGACTAAGAGCGCTTCTCCAACACCTTGGCCGCGCCACTTCGTTGCCACGCTCATCCCAAACGAGCCTTGGTGACGCAGCTTAGCCTTGTTTGGACAGTCAAAGTTAATGAGTCCCATTAGCTCGCCTTCATGCTCTGCTACAAACAAGCGATTGTGATGCTCTCCTTCGATATATCCTTTGATCCACTCTCGCTCTACTTCAACATCTCCATGGAATTCTTCAGGTGTCGAAACCCCGAAGCCCTCTTTCAACACGTGTTCCGTGATAGGAAGTATCGCTTCTGAATCTGACACTTTTGCTTCACGAACAATATAAGAAAGTCCTAGCTTTGATTGAAACGCTTTCATTTCGTAAAACCCCCTATATTATATCGATATAATAATCACTTCGAACGAAGCGTGACCGACACGATCTCCGGTCGGTTAAACAATCGTAATGGAATAATACTATTGCCGAGTCCTCTACTTACAATCATGGACGTATCTGCTTCTTCGTGAATACCTGATGTATATGCTGGGAATAATCCTTGATTAGGTGCAACTAATCCACCTATGAACGGCAGTCGGAACTGTCCGCCATGCGCGTGACCAGTAAAAACAAGATTTACTTCTGCATCCACATAGTCATCCATTAGCTCTGGACGATGGGACAATAACATCGAGAAGCTTCCTGTATCAACGTCTATCATCATATCTGTGAGGACGTCTATTGGGCTTGCTGTAAGTCCACGCGGATCATCTATCCCGAGCAGTGACAGCGTAGCTCCATCATGCTCAAGAGTGTGACTCTCGTTTCTTAAAAAAGTGACGTTAAGGGCTGCAAGCTCCTCCTCGAGATCGTCCATTATTCCGCCAGACCACTCGTGATTACCTGTGACAAAATAAGTTGGCGCTATCGCGACCAGCTGCTCCATCAGTACAAATCCAGCCTCTAGGTCGTCCTTCCTGTGGTCGAACAAATCACCTGTAAAGACGATGATATCAGGCTCTTCACGGATAATACGGCGCGTGAGGCGCTGTTGCTCACGACCGAATCGCTTATTATGTAAATCGGTGATATGCACAATTTTATAGTCATCGAATTCAGGTGCTAACGAGTCTGATTCTACCGTCACATACGTAGTCTGAATAGCGTTGTTAGAAATGTAAATAAACGCGCTGAGTAGCCCGATTCCGAGTATAAAAATAAATATTTTTTTCTTCAAAATGGTCGTTCCCCTCTCTATGACAAGTGTATCAGAATCCCTTGTGTCTGTAAGAAAAATTTAACAAGCACGTTATAAACACATAGGGGTACGTGTAAAAAAAGTTATGAGTGCATAGTTTAAAGTATCTCGGATGCGGAAATATAACGAACTAGTTGGCAATAACAAGCAATATTCCATGGAAAAGTTTTGCCCAGATTGATTTTGATTTTGGAGATGATGATGTATGAGAGAGAGAAGACGTTTTATGTCGCACTTCAGCCCAGAGGCTGATGCTGCAGGAAGAAATATATCTTGGGGGGCAATCATCGCTGGTATCGTGACATTTTTTGCGATGTTAATCACATTCAGCTTGATTGGATCAGCAATTGGTTTAGGAGTAACAGATGTGACGTCAAACGACCCATTTGACGGTGTAGGTGTAGGTTTAATTATTTGGGCGATCTTATCATTACTTATTTCGCTGTTTTTAGCGGGATTTGTAGCAGGTGTCAGTGCCTCACGCGCTGGTTTAATCCACGGTTTCCTAACGTGGGCAACAGGTATCGTTTTACTATTTGCACTACTTACTTTTACGACAATTAACACGTTCCAAGCAGTTGGATCCGTCGTTGGTACAGTAGGTGGCGCAGCTGGATCTGGTGTTGCGACTGTTGCTGGCACAGCTGGTGATGCGATTGGATCAGGCTTTGATTCTGTCGTTGATAACATTGGTGAAGTTGATACTGGCGAATTAGAGCAAAACGTAGAGGAAATCTTAGCTGACACGGACATCCCGGAGCTTCAGCCTGAGTACCTTCAAAACGAACTAAGCGAAGTACAGGACGAAATCCTTGCTGCAGCGCAGGAGATTGCCGTTAACCCTGATAACTTCGATCAACAAATAGAACAGTTAGGTGATTCTTTAGCGACACGTGCTGAAGAAATTAATAATGCTGTAGATGAAGAAGCAATTGCTAATGCTGTATCTGAGAACACAGATCTTTCTGAGCAAGAAGCGGAGGAAGCTACACAAAATATCGTAGATGGATTAAATGAAGCTACAACAGCAACATCCGAGCAAATCGAAACAGCTCAAGTGAACATTGAGCAAACTGCCGCTGAGCTAGAGGTTGCTATTCAAGACCTACGCGAATCGACGGAAGAGGCAACGGACACTGCCGCTCAAGTATCGATCTGGGCATTCGTGGCTATGATCTTAACACTTGTCTTCACATCATTCGCAGGTATTATTGGTGCTACTACTGCGAGAAACAACGCCGTAGCGCGTCGATAAAATATATAGTAGATAATTAATACAAGGCGTCGACTTTTGAGTCGGCGCCTTATTATGTTTTATGGAGATGTTATCTGTCGTTAAACTGAGGCTTTTATTAACGAAAGTTCATATAACTAGTTGATCTATTTCTTTAAGAATCAAGTTCCTTCTATATAATGAGTCTTCACTATTTCTTTACCACATACGTCTTAGCTAGTAGGTCATGTAGTCCTTCTTTTCGCTTCATGAACGCAATCATGATAAAGCCAAATAGAAAAATTAAGCCACTTATAAATTGTGAAATGTATCGCCCTAAAGATCGCAATACACTAATACGTTCTCCATCAGTAGAGGTAATTTTCATGCCTAGTATCGCCTTGCCAAAAGTTGCTTGGAGTGGTGTAGTTGGAAGAATCACATAGTAAAGAAGCCCAGTAATCCCATATAAGAAGTTAACCGAAGTTATACTTCGATATTCATACGTTCCAAATTGAATATACGTGTAGATAATAAAGGGTACCGCAAGGATAAACCCATCTATTAAAAAAGCTATAAGCCTTATCCAAAATCCACCGTACGATGTTTGTTCCATGGTAATACCTCCTCTTTTTTCCATTATCACATGAATGGTTATGTGAGTCGACTACCCTCCCTTAGTTCTCATTTACATGATTGTAATCAATAATTTATAGAAGCCTTATTACTCGCATTTTATAGGGAAACGCGTATAATAGTGGTGTATGTGGTTATGAACGTGTTGATTAGAAAAGCGATGAACAAATACCTTTCTGCTTTCGATATTCATTTGAGTAACGAAGGATTTCTAATTATTTTTATGCAGAAAACTTTGTGCGTTTGGCTTTTCTTTTTTTATCTTATTTAGTATAATTATAAAGTAATAATTATTATCAACAGATTTCACTTTGTTTCTAAAGTGAAGTTGGTAGTAATAATGGAATTCATTTACTCAACATTTGAAAGGGGAATGAACATGACAAGCAATCCAAACAACGAAGGAAAATGCCCAGTATCTCACGGACAAGGACAAGCGTCTGAGGGAACGGCAATTACGACTGGTAAAGCTAAAACAACAAATAAACATTGGTGGCCTAATCAGCTAGATTTAGGAATTTTACGCCAACACGATCGTAAGTCTACGCCATTCGGTGATGACTTTGACTATGCAGAGGAGTTTAAGAAATTAGACTACGACGCTCTTAAAAAGGATCTTCATGATCTTATGACAACAAGTGTAGATTGGTGGCCAGCGGACTACGGTCACTACGGTGGACTATTCATCCGCATGAGCTGGCACGCAGCTGGTACGTACCGTACTGGAGACGGTCGTGGGGGCGGCGGAACTGGCGCGCAGCGTTTCGCACCATTAAACAGCTGGCCGGATAACGCGAACCTTGATAAGGCTCGTCGTCTACTATGGCCAATTAAGCAAAAGTACGGAAATAAAATTTCTTGGGCTGACTTACTTGTACTAGCAGGTAACGTTGCAATCGAGTCTATGGGACTGAAGACATTCGGTTTCGCAGGTGGACGTGCAGACGTGTATCACCCAGAAGAAGATATCTATTGGGGTAACGAAAAAGAGTGGTTAGGAGACAACCGTTATTCTGGAGATCGTGAACTAGAAAAGCCTCTTGCAGCTGTGCAAATGGGTCTTATCTACGTTAACCCAGAAGGACCTAATGGCAAACCTGATCCAGTAGCAAGTGGTCGCGACATTCGTGAGACATTTGCACGCATGGGTATGAATGATGAAGAAACAGTAGCACTAACTGCTGGTGGACACACATTCGGTAAGTCTCACGGCGCTGCACCTGAAGAAGATAACATTGGAGATAATCCAGAAGCTGCTGACGTAGAAGAGCAAGGCTTCGGTTGGAAGAACTCGTATAAGACTGGTAAAGGTACAGATACGATTACATCAGGTATCGAGGGTGCTTGGACAGCAAACCCAACTCAGTGGGATAACGGATACTTCGATCTACTATTCGGCTATGAGTGGGAATTAACAAAGAGCCCAGCTGGCGCGTATCAGTGGACGGCAGTTGATCAAAGAGAAGAGCATATGGCTCCAGATGCACAGGATTCATCTAAAAAAGTCAAAACGATGATGACTACTGCTGATATGGCTATGCGCATGGACCCAGCATATGAAAAGATTTCTCGTCGATTCCACGAGAATCCAGAAGAGTTTGCAGATGCATTTACTCGCGCTTGGTTCAAACTTCTTCACCGTGATATGGGACCAAAAGATCGTTATCTTGGACCAGAAATTCCTGCAGAAGATCTAATCTGGCAGGACCCAATTCCAAAGGTTGACTACACGCTATCTGACGCAGAAGTAGCAGATCTAAAGGCGAAAATCCTTGATTCTGGCCTAACAGTCACTGAGCTAGTTAAAACAGCTTGGGCTTCTGCAAGCACATACCGTGGATCTGACTTCCGCGGAGGTGCAAACGGCGCTCGCATCCGTCTTGCTCCACAAAAAGATTGGGAAGCGAATGAGCCTGAGCAACTTCAAAAAGTTCTTTCTGTTTTCGAAGACATTCAGAGTGGCCTAGACAAGAAGGTTAGCCTTGCTGACCTAATCGTTCTTGGTGGTTCTGCAGCTGTCGAAAAAGCAGCGAAAGACGCTGGCTTTGATGTAACAGTTCCGTTTGCTCCTGGACGCGGTGACGCAACAGAAGAACAAACAGATGTAGAAAACTTTGACGTACTTGAGCCTGTATCTGACGGGTTCCGCAACTATCAAAAGAAAGAGTATGCGATTAGCCCTGAAGAGCAGCTAGTTGATAAAGCGCAATTATTAGGTTTATCTGCTCCTGAAATGACGGTACTTGTTGGTGGTATGCGTGCACTAGGTGCAAACCACAGCAATACACATCACGGAGTATTTACAGATAAAGTTGGCACATTAACAAATGACTTCTTCGTAAACCTATTAGACATGGGTATCGAGTGGAAGCCAGCTGACGAGTTCAACCTATACGAAGGTCGCGACCGTAAGACTGGCGAAGTAGTTCGCACAGCAACTCGTGTGGACCTTGTATTCGGATCTAACTCTATCCTACGTAGCCTTGCTGAAGTGTATGCACAAGACGACAGCAAAGAGAAGTTCGTAAATGACTTCGTTGCTGCTTGGGTGAAGATCATGAACGCGGACCGTTTCGATTTAGAAAACAAGTAAGACACTTGCTTAGAGCCTCTATCGCCTTTTGGCGATAGAGGCTCTTTATTATTAGGGTGTATCCCATCTTCTTTCACGTCGCAAAAAACAAAAAAGCGCCAATCCGCAGTCGTTACGTTTTGACACTTCTCCATATCGATTTATGCTTTTTTATCGGGAACTAAGATCGTCCGTTGCATAGGAGGTCCTGGTGTACTAACAGCACGCTCTGTTAAATGATAGGTTTTGCCATCAATGAGGAATTCTCGATTACCTTGATACTGCACATCTCGCCCTTCATCTCGAAGCGCCGTAACAACTGCTTGACTATGCTTATTTATATCTGTGTACCATTCCTCTAATTCGAGGACAATTCGTCCTTTTCCATATCCCATTAAATAGTTCAATAATAAACCAATTAAAATGATCCCTACAATCGCGATAATTATCTCCATTATCATTAGTACCCCCTTCTTAGTGAGTAGACTACTGAGATGCTTTCTATTAGTTACGATCGAGAATGATCATATGTCTCATATTATTGGTAAAATAATTGTTTTTATTTTCTATATAATGGATAATAAGCGAGCTAGGATTCTTATTTAGTACAACTTGTCCTTGTTTTTGCACAGACTCCTCTAATTTTTGCACCAACTGCTCTCCTTTTTGCACAACATCGTCTATATTTAGCACGACCCTCTCTCCATATAGTACGAGCCCCCTTAATTAACCCAGTCTCTATCAAGAACAACCCAAAAAAGCACCAGCCCACATTATCGTAGGCTAGTGCATCCCTCTCGCTTTACCTCACTCGCAAGGCAAACAGATAGATCGATTTTCCTCTAATTTCTTCATTATCCCAAGTGGCTTCTGCTTCGTAATAGTACGTACCAGGCTCACTTGGAGCATTCATACTTCCCGTATAACCAGTAAACGTTAAAACTTCTTCTGTACCGTCTAACAAAATGGTTGTTTGATTTGGCGCGGGAAATTCGATATCGTACTCAGTCGGACTTATATTAATTGCAAGCGAGGCGTTAGAAGCTATATCAAATGGATCTGCCCTTCTCTGTTCCAATCCTTCTTGAATGTCTTTTGTCTCTATGCACGGCTTGTTTTCCCCATCCCAACAACTGCTAGTTCGATAGGTTGTATAATTGTCAACCAATATATTAGGTGGCATGACTCGCGCCGCCTCCGCAACCTCTTCTTCCTCTGCGTTTTGTGAACAACCAACTATAAAAAATAGAAGAACAACAAAGACCCACTTCATTGTAAATCGCCCCTTTTCTATCATTAATGCAAGCTATCATTAAAAAATCAAATTACTTTTAATATTTACTTAATTTAGGAATTAGTATATCATATTGGTAACGAAGAGGAAAGTAAATTACTTACAATGGAGGCTTTATTTATGAATAAGCGCTACATAGTTACCTTTTTCACCACACTTCTATTTGCAATGCTACTAATGGGCAGTAGCGCATCTGCTACTTCTGCAACTGCAGAGGGCGATGCGGAGTTACAAACGAATACTCGTTATGTGACTGAATTAGTTATATATAATGGACGAATATCTCCTCCCAGCACATATTCTTACAGTCGCAATGGTTGGAGAGGCACTCTGACGCTTCAAAGCTTCCAATTTGACGGATCTCGAACTCTAGCAAGGTATGGCGGTAATATTTCTTGTTCAGGTACTTGTCCGATCGTAAGCTCAACCAGTAGTCAATAACACATTACCATATGACCTCACCTTCCTCTTCGTAAGAGGTCATATATATGCACTACCTACCTCCTCATACGAAAGGAACTGCCATGCTGTCACTTATACGGTTTGAGTGTAAAAAAGTAGTATCTTCGCGCTTTTTCTTAAGCTTACTTGCCCTTATTTGTCTATTTGTGATGGGCTTTTATACGTTTTTATACATACAGACAGACAGACCAGAAGAGCTTGCCGTCTTCACGGAAGCCATTCTCTTTCAGCATGAAGAAACAATCACCGAGTTAAACCGTCAAGTAGATGATGGGGAAATCGAAGTGAATAGCTTTGCATATGAAACGGAGCTCGCTCAGTACACTAGATTAAAAAAGCAAGCAGAAGTGGAATTACGTGCTTTTGAAGAAGAGGAATGGATACCGCTTTTAGAACAAGAGGCCGCCTCTATGCAACAGATGATCGACATGCAACAAGAGCGTAACTATCAATCCCGTACATATATGAGTGCTTTTACAGAAGACACCCATGTCGCATACTTAAATCAGCTTATCGAAACAGGTGCTTACCCTGTACTTCCAATTAATAACTTTTCACCGATGACCATCTATGATCAAGTATTCTCTGATCCTCTAATCGAGGACACTGTTCGTTCCATGAGTACGAAATATTCCTCAAGCGGTGTTCATACGTTGTACCATCTCTATGAAATATCCTTTAGTATTTTTGGTGCTGGATTATTTCTCTTTATGTTTGGTGATATGTTTACAAAAGAACGCGCGAAAAGCCAAGGTCAGATGTCTCTTATGCGCACACAGCCAGTGACGCATCGAGCAGTCACGACAGCGAAAGTCCTGACGATGCTTGGGCTTAGTCTCTTCATCTTGCTTGGTTTATCAGCTATTTTTTACGTAGTCGGCGCTATCATCGATCAACCGGGAGACTTTTCGTATCCTATTCTCGTTTACGGAAGCGATTATGCCTTCACCTTGATAAGCATGGCGTCCTTTCTCGCACAATCACTAACTCTATTTTTACTCTACCTACTTTTCTTATTCGTACTCGTCCAGCTCATCTCGTCGTTTACGGAGATAGGTATTATCGCGATCAGCCTGACATTATTAACAACGATCGGCCTCTATTTCCTAATAGAGCCGACTTGGAGCATCGCACCGTTTTTACCATTTCACTATTTTCACGTATCCGATATTGTCACAGGAACTTACGCAGCATTGCACAGCCAACCCCTCTTTTCCCCCATAACGGGCGTAGTGGTGTTGGTTGTATGGTCGGCAGTTGTATCTATGATCACTGCTGTTATCCGCAATAGAGGAGGAGCCGCATGATTATCGATGTAAAGAACGTTCATAAAACATATAAAAAACAGCCTGTATTAAAGGGTGTTGATATGCAAATTGAGGAGCCAGCCATACTCGCGCTCGTCGGTCCAAACGGTGCCGGCAAAACGACGTTGCTCCACTGCATGACCAATCTGCTGCCCATTGATCAAGGCTCGATTCATTTGCTTGGTAAAAATCATGCGAATCCGGAGATTTTTTATGAGACTGCTTATATGCAGGATAATCGCGTTTTGTACGATCACCTCACCGGGTATGATCACCTGCGCTTTATCACTCAGGTCCAAAAGATGGATGCAGCTCGGATTCATGAGGTGACGGAGCAGGTTGGTATGTCCTCCTATGTGAAAAAGCGTGTGCGTGCATATTCACTTGGAATGAAGCAGCATTTGTTGCTCGCCATGGCACTAATTAATAAGCCGAAGCTATTACTGATGGATGAGCCTCTTAATGGATTAGATCCTACTAGCGCGCTTCGAGTTCGGCACATTTTACAGGAAATTGCTGAAGCCGGTACAACAGTCGTTCTGTCATCTCACATATTAGGGGAAATTGACCGTCTAACAGATACGATTTACTTTATGAAGGATGGCGTATTGTTAAAAGAATCTGCTGACCAATTTGCCATTAATGAATATGCCATTTATGTGGACCAGCCGCATGCTGCGAAGAGTGCGTTAGAAGAGATGGAACACGTACGAGTGAAGGATGGCGTGATTCATTTTGATGAATCCACTGTTGCGTTAGCGCGCGTGCTTGATACGGTGAGCCAACAAGGCCTTACGATAACGCGTATTGAGAATGAGCGAATCGGCGCCGAAAAACGGTATCGGGAGTTGTTTGAAACATGAACGTCTTTTTATTCGAAGGCAAAAAGCTGTTTCGCTCCCCTGCTTTTCTTCTCGTGCTTGGGATCGTCGTTGTAGCTATTAGTATTCTGTTTATTCGTAACGTGATGCTCACTGACTATTTACACGACCAAGCCATTCAAGAAGTAGAGTCATTTTTATCGGAATCACGCATGAATGAGCGCATGTACGTGGCAGCTCTAGATACAAATCCAACTGATGAGGAGACCCTTCTTTTACAGGAGCGTAACCAAGCCATCCGTAGCAGTCTTCAAGCTCTCCAAACAGCTCGATTTAACGAGGATTCGCGCGCTGAGCTTGAAAGTGAGCTCCTGTTTTTTAGCAACGTTCAAGCCTTTCGTGACGCGGGTGGAGAATTCAACTTAAGCGAGACGCAAATAGCGCGTCAATCTCTTCAAAATGAAGCGCTGTTAGACGCAGACCTCGCTCGTGAAGTTAGTGGCTACGGTTTAAGTTTACCGAATTTCTTAGCCGATGTGCTCATGCTCTACTTCTCTGTCGGTGGGCCCGCGCTTCTACTAGTATTAGTTGCACCTTATATGACACATGAATTTGAGAATCGATCCATCTACTTTCTTTTTTCACAGCCAATTAATCGATCGCTTATCGTGCCTATTAAAGCGATCCACGCCTATGTAGCATTTATCGCGATCACGCTTTGTGTGGGAATAACTGCTAGCCTTCTTGCCCTTTTCTTCGGAAACTCGGGTAGCTTCGCGTATCCGCTCGTCGTAGAATATGGTGATTCCTATGCGCTCATGACAGTTGGCTCCTACATATTTCAAGGGCTTTTGCTACTTGCCGTGTTTGTCGTTTTCTTTATAGGGCTACATCTCTTATTTAGTGTACTCTTGCGCCATACATTGCCGGCAACACTTACGCTACTTACAGTTCTTCTTGCAGGATATGGTTCTACTCAGCTTCTTTCCATGAATGTCGTCAATCCTTTTGCATATGTCAATGTCCACGAGAAGTTCCTTTATGAAAGTGCTGCCCTTTACACAGCCGTTCCAGTGACGCTTGCTGTTGCAGGTTTATGTTATGCCGTTGCCTCCTATAGGCTAAAACACTGGATGTAGCTCCTACCTCTCCCGTGATAGAATAAGGACAGGAGGGATTTACCTATGGATAAAAAGGACATTGCCGCGATACGTCGCCAGTTTAAGTCTGATAACCAGCGACTTAGGCTTCACGATATTTTTACGCTCTATGTAATGAAGGATTCCACAGACATTTACCATGCGCAAAACACGCAGTTTGAGATGCTTGAACGCGAGCAGCAGGAGCTTTACCTGCAAAACTTTAAAAAAGTACTCGGTGGCCGCTTAGATGAGAAACTGTTTGAGCTTAAGTTTAAGCAGGATACAACTAGCCAGCTTGTCTTACATAAAGGTCTCTTAAGTAAAGATGCCCACGAATGGCAGTCTCAAATGGTTGCAATGACCGAGCGCATGTTAAAGGATCGCACGTACGATACCGATATTGTTATTACGTTTGTGCGCGGCGATTATTACATCTCAGCAGGCCAGCGCGGTCCTGACAGCGGCCAGGATGCGATGTATACAAATGCCTTCTTACTATCAACGATCAATAAAACCGAAGAGCCTGACCGTGAAATGCAGTTTGATTACGTGAAGAAAGAGTTTACCTACACGATCAACGTAGATCCCGTTATCGATTTGAAGCATCCTCTCGGTGGCTTTTTATTCCCTGCTATTACAGACGGATCGTCCGATGTAAATCGCGTGCTTTATGCGGCGGGAAAAAATAATGAGCCTGACTACGCATTTATTGAGGAAGTCCTTGAAGGAGAAGATATTACGACTGCTATCGAGGATAAAACGATTTTTGAAGAAGTCGTAAAGGAAATCGTTGGTCCCCAAGTTTCACCCACAACACTCGCAACGGTTTATGGGGAGATTAATCGCTTAGTGGAGGAAAACGAAACGGAAAGCACACCCATTTTAGATTACAAAGACGTCGATCGCGTACTCCGAAGTAGCGGTCAAGAAGTGAGCGAAGAGCAGGTTAAAGCCGCGTTCCAAAACGTGACCACAGAGGAAACGTATGAACTAAAGGCCGCGAACATTGTGCCTCGCTATACGTCGAAGTCGATTAAAATTAAGACGAAGGTAGCTGACATCTCGATCAGCCCACAGGATCTGCAGTATGTGCGCCAAGTAAACTACGATGGCAAACGTTGCCTCATGATCGATATTGACGAAGACGCAGAACTGGACGGCTTCCGCATGTTGCCGGAAGCGTTCGGACAGAAGGTAGAGACGGAATAAGGAAATAAGGCAGTGCCCCCTCCTCTTAGGTGATGGAGGGGGTTTTTAGTTTGAAGGTGGTGATGAAATGAGGTGGGTTGGTGCTAAATTGCGATGGATTTGTACCAAAACGAAAGGGGGTGGTGCAAAAACGAGAGCAGTTTGTGCTAAATTTAGCGACACCCCATGAAAATTATCCATAAAAATGGTTGTAAAACATGGAATAGTACAATATTTTGATGTTTAATCCATATACATTATTGGTAATTGTAAGGTAATAGATGATTTAAAGGGAAATAGTAGCATCGCTTATGGTGTCCTTGAATCTTCAACAATCACTATTTACGAGGGTATAGTCAAATCTCAGGAGGCAGGTGAACAAAATGACTATTCTATTTAACTCATGGTTTATGTTGGTGGTTTCATTTGTTGTCGCATTGGTTGTTAGTTTAGGTAATGCTGTCCCTCATTCAGATGGGCGAGGGTTTTTGTACTTCGGAATAGAATTGTTCATTCTAACAGCAATCTCTTTTATTGCGATAAAATTAATTACCATGACTATCTCCATGCTTTCAAAACAAACAACCATGTAGCATGAAAAAGCAGCTAGACTTTTAGCCCCTTTACCGAGTGATAGGTAAAGGGGCTTTACTGTTACTCGCACATGTCATTCTCTTAAGCACTTTTAACGTCACAACCCTATTTACTATCCAAAAAACGTCACATACAGCAAGTAAAATCCGATCAGGCTTACGATGGTGATGAGGAGTCCGAGCCAGCTGAAGCCGTTGGTGAACTCCGGTGCACTACCTGTTTGAGATCGGTCGAAAGCATCCTTAGCGTTGCCTAACGTATTTTTTTGTTGCTCGTCACGCCGAAGCTTTTCACGCTTTTCTTGCGGAGTAGTCATAGCATCGTTCCTCCTTACACAGTAATTTCGTCCAATTATAGCATACATAAAAAGGAATTAATAGAATAGTCAAGCAATTTCGCAATCAAAAAGAGAACCATAGCTAATTAATCAGCTAGGTCCTCCCCTTTATTCAACCGTTATTTACCAGCAGATAACCCGTCTACTACCTGCTTGACCGCATCGCGAAGCGGTGTGACAGGGCGTCCTAGTAGTTCCTCAAAATCGCTGTCTGGTACGTCTAGGGATCCTGAGCGAATGCTCTGTTGGATGCCGACAACGATATCCACGACAGGCTCCGTTAAACCTGCTTGGCGCATGCCCGCTGCATATTCTTCGTCCGTAACATCCTGCAGCACAACGTCGTTACCGAGCACGTCGCTAAGCGTATCCACAAACTCCTGCTGCGAGTATAGCGGTCCAGATAGCTCGTAGATCTTGTTCTCATGGCCGCCCTCCGTGAGCACAATCGCCGCTGCTTCGGCGTAATCGTCCTGCGTTGCCCACCCAACTTTGCCGTCGCCCGCTGATGTTACCCAAGGTGCACCAGTCATCACCTGCTGGATCGTGCTTGCTTCGTTCTCGATATACCAATTGTTGCGCAAGAGCGCGTAAGTAAGGCCAGATTCCTTGATCGCCTTCTCCGTCGCAACGTGTGGCGGCGCCATGATATTCGTGCTCTCCGGCGCCTGCGCGATGCTCGTGTACGCCACGAATGCTACGCCCGAGCGTTTTGCCGCATCGACTGCATTCGCGTGTTGCTTGATCCGCGTCTCGTTGTCGCCGTCCGTCGAGATAATAAGAAGTTTATCGACACCCTCAAACGCTTCATCTAACGACTCTGGATCGTCAAAATCGCCGCGCCGCACATCGACACCGAGCACCTTCAATCCCTCCGCCTTCGATGTATCGCGCACACTAACCGCAACCTCTTCGGGAGAAACACGGGCAAGCACGTTCTCCACAATTTTTGATCCAAGCTTACCAGTCGCTCCAGTTATAAGAATCGTCATCACGATCGCCTCCACTTTCTATTGTTAACATTATCGTTTCTACTTACATATAGTAAGTCAAAGTAGTAATAGATGCAATATTGGTGACTCGTATGGTGATGTAGGAGCTTCTTATTGATCGGTTTTACGTCGTTATTGACCGCAAACTGGCCGTTATTGATCGGTCACACTCTGCTATTAAACGCCACTGACCTCTTATTGACCATTATCTGTATAGTATCAATCCACTAATTGCCCAAGTGCCGCGGAACGTGCTTGTAACAGCTCGGCACTTGATTCAAATGATTATAGCCATTGTAAAAATTCTAGCCGATTGCCGAAGGGATCGGCAACATAGATTCGGTTTGCTCCAGGTAGTTTATCGTCTTCGATATAAGGGATGTTCTTTTTGCTGAGGTGATTTTTTAATGCTACGAGATCTTCTACTTCAAAACCAGGATGAGCTTTTTTCGCAGCTGTGAAGCTTTCTTCTGTCCCAATATGAAGGTGTACATCACCTGATTGGAACCAGACTCCTCCGTTTTCCTTAAGTGCTGGTGGCTTTTCCACTTCATCAAATTGTAGTACTATTTGATAAAACTTCCGAGCAATCTCCTCTGTATCCTTTGGTGCTGCAAGCTGAACGTGATCAAGTCGTGTAACAAACATACGAACCCCTCCACCTATAAGAAAATTCAGTCAACTAGACCTCTACTTCTCATTATAAGGTGTAGATCATTCCTTTTACGAATAACAATTTTGAGCGAGTTTCGATTCATTTTTCTTATCGGCGTCGTTAATTCATTGGGAAGTAACGGAGAAAGGTAAAAAAACCGAAGTAGCCTAATGCGCCGAGTAGCGTAAAGCCTGCGGTAAATAGCCATGCTTTTTTAGTCGTGCTCATATCACGTCACACTCCTCCCACAACAATCGAACTGGATAAATCAACCCAAGGAATAATTGTACATCTATGTTAAACTAGTACCAGATTAATGTAAAGGAGGTGCGAGGATGGTTGCTGTAAACTTACTATTGTTGCCACTATTTGTGCTCGGGGTACTGAGCTTCCTTGTGCTATCGACGAAAAAGAGTAGTGATAAAAAGGAATCTGAGCACGCACTTCAATCAACCTATAGTTTTGCAATTCCTATTTTGCCTATCGGTTGGTTATGTATAGAGCTCTTTCACCGATTCATTCAGCCAGTTTCACTTGCTACATACCGTGAATTTATCTGGACGCTTGTCATGCTTACGTTTATCGTCGTCGGCATTGGTGCCTACATGAAAAAACGTAGTGTGAAAAGTGCGAGTGTATAAGTGAGCGCGTGGGGTTAGATCGGGGTGGGTGATTGCGCGGTTTTTTTCTACTTACGCAGTTTACCCTGATTTTCGCGCGGTTGGTGGCTCTTTTTACGCAGTTCGTCCTTCAACTTACGCGATTCGCCCCTCCACTTGCGCGGTTTTTTTCTACTTACGCAGTTCACCCTTCAACTTACGCGATTCGCCCCTCCACTTGCGCGGTTTTTTTCTACTTACGCAGTTTACCCTGATTTTCGCACGATTGGTGGCTCTTTTCACGCAGTTCACCCTTCAACTCGCTCGATTCGCCCCTCCACTTGCGCAGTTATTTTCTACTTACGCAGTTTACCCTGATTTTCGCGCGATTCGTAGCTCTTTTTACGCAGTTCACCCTTCAACTCGCTCGATTCGCCCCTCCACTTGCGCAGTTATTTTCTACTTACGCAGTTTACCCTGATTTTCGCGCGATTCGTAGCTCTTTTTACGCAGTTCACCCTTCAACTTACGCGATTCGCCCCTCAACTTGCGCAGTTTTTTTCTGCCTGCGCAGTTTACCCTGGTTTTCGCGCGATTGACTGCTCTTCTTACGCAGTCTACTCTTCAACTCGCGCGATTCACCCTTTAACTCGCGCATTCCCCCTCTCCCACCAAAAAAGTCGACCCCACTGGGATCGACTTTTTTGTTACACGCACATATCTTTAGATGGTGTGCAGCCTATTTGTGATAGTGTCACTGAGGACATTCTAGATGCCAAAAAATCCTTTACGTGATCGTAATCGTGGTATGGGACCTTTTCGCCCTTCACGATTTGGAAGTCCTCCATACAAATTCCTGTTATAAGGATCAGGTCTCCTGCTTCCGCTAGTTCCATTGCTTTTTTTATAGCGTCACCGCGTTGAGGCACAGGATGAATGTGAGGACTCACTTCTGTAAATCCGTCAAGGACATCCCTTACGACATCTTCTGGCTCTTCATCACCTGGATGATCGGAAGTTACGACAATTTCGTCTGCTTTTCCTTCAACAGCTGCGGCGATTGGCGCGCGAAGTTCTTTTTCGCGAATGCCTATTCCGGTAACCATTAAAATCAATCGATTACGTGGAAGTGGCTTTACCGTCTCCAGCAAATTCTCTAATGCCGCTGGTGTGTGTGAAAAATCGAAGATCATATGACGATCGTCAAGCTCACTTACAACCTGTAAACGCCCAGGAGGCCCTTCCAATGTTTCAAAAAGAGGCAAGAGGGTGTGAAGGGAAATCCCCTTTGCTAGGCAGGTGCACAGGCTCGCGAGGAAATTGTACACATTATGAATGCCAAGAACCGGTATAAATACTGGATGCGTATCCTTTTGAATGTGCAACGTAAAATACGTGCCTTCGGTTGTTACTTCGATGTCCGTTGCACGAACCTTGGCGTGATTCTCGATCGCGTATGTCCAAATGCGACCATCGAAAGACGTAATGATATCGCGTGCCATGCCATCATCGTCTTTATTTACGATTGCGACATCTGCCCCGTCAAATAGACGAAGCTTTGCGCGCTTATATTCCTCAAACGTGCCGTGATAGTCGAGGTGCTCTGGATACAAATTAGAGTGCACGGCTATATCAAAATGCAGACCGTGAAGTCTCTCCTGATCAAGACCTATGGAGGTTGCCTCCATCACACACGTGGAGATATCTTGTGTTAACATCGTAGCTAAATAGCTATGGAGATCCGATGACTCCGGTGTCGTCGGGGTACTCTTATGAAGGGAAAGCGACTTTGTATTATCCCATATACCAGCCGTTCCAATCGATCCGGTCTTTATACCAGATCCGTTTAACAAATAGCGTGTGTATGCCGTAATTGTGGTTTTTCCCTGCGTTCCTGTCACGCCAATAAGCGACATGTCTTTATGCGCGTGATCGTGTAAATGAGAAGAATACAGGGCGAGCGACTTTTTTGGGTTTTTAACCAAAACGAACTGCACAAACGGATATTTCGCCGCTTGTTCATTTATGACGTGTTCATTATCACCAATTATTTGAATAGCTCCCTTTTGAACAGCTGTATCAATAAATAGATGTCCGTCTGTATTATCACCACTAATACAAACAAAGCATCCATTCTGAGACACTTTTCGTGAATCATAATGAATATGAGTGATTAAATTAGGAGCTGGACCGCGTGATGACACATACTGATCCTGCAAGATGTTTATAAGATTCATGATGGTACTCCAATCGTAAAGAATAGTTAGGTTTACTTTACCCGAACAAAGTGCCATTTAAACGTGTTTTCTAGTGGGAAAAGCCTGTAATGCATAGCAAAAAAGCCTTAATTAAACGTTTGTTTAACTAAGGCTTCATTCTATTGTAGGACCTTATACGTAGATTTGTCTACAATTTTCTAACACACTTCCTATCTCGTCCAAACCATCAATTGTATAGTCTGCCTCCGCACTTTCACTAAAAGTAGCATTCCGCTTCCAAACTGCCGTCATTCCAACGGACTTAGCCGCCGCCACATCATTCACTGGGTGATCCCCAACAAAGACACTCTCGTGAGGTTCTACCCCCATCCGATTCAACGCCTTCTCAAAAATCGACGCATTTGGCTTTTTTACGCCCTCCCATTCGGAGATCAAAATCGCCTCAAACAAATGATCAATTTGCAGCGCTTTAATATTATTCAGCTGAAATTGTCCATAGCCATTCGTGATCATCCCAAGCTGGATCGAGCGTTTTCTCACATTTTCTAACATCGCATGAAGGTTTGGATAGGGCACGCAGCTGTGGCGAAACTCTCGGACGTAATCGTCGAGCATCGCCTCCCACGTCATCCCAAGCTCAAACTCCTCAATCAGCTGTCGATACACCTCATCCTTCCAGACATAGCCGTGATTATCGAGCTCGACAAACCTTTTTACGTACGTTTGTTTATTAACACCGTTCAGACTGCTTTGCAGCCGGTCATACTGATTACTAATGAATGCCAAAACAGAAGCGTCGCGGTCCAAAAGAGTATTGTCCAAGTCAAATAGGATTGCTTTTATCACGGTGTACCTCCAGGTCAGTGGTTTTAAGTAAAGGGTCGAGGCTCCAAATATGGTGGTCGGCGCCTTTCGACCAAAAATTAGGTAAGATGATGGTTGGTTGTCCAAGCATGCGTTGCCAATACGCTCGTGAGGAGCGAAAGCCCGCGTCTAAGTAGACGTGCTCCGCGTTTTGAGTGCGTGCTACTTTAAGAATGTTTGTGAACAGCACTTTGCCAACGCCCTGCCGCTGGTAGTCGACATGCACATAGGCGGTGCCGACCATTCGGGCTTTACTCCCTTCAGGGACATGGTTGGTGATAATTTGACCAGGGTTGGTTAGGCTAATTGTTCCTACTACGCTGTTGTTTTTGATTGCCACGAGTAGCGTTGTTGTTGTTGATGTCCTCGCTAGCGAAGCTTCGAAGACGCTCATGAGGCGCGTTACTTCGTCCTCTATAAATACATGATTTTGTAATTCTTCTCGTGTAACAACATCCTCCATCGTGTTATGAAAGAGTTGCTCCAGTTCGAGCGCGTCACGCAGTTCTGCTTTTCTTACGATCATGGTGAGAGCTCCTTTAAACTTTCGGTCTTTATATATTCTCCATCTAGCAAAAAATATCCTTTTTCGACATGGATGTAAAAATTTAGTCAGTTCGGTCATTAGTGAATCATCACTCTGCGCGACAAAGTCTGTACTCATCGCGGTAGTTGCTGTTTAGAACTTCCTTTTCATTTCCTTTTTTGCACAAAGTCTTCTCGTTTTGGCACAAAATCCTCTCGTTTCGGCACCAAGCGCCTTCCTTTTAATACAACACCCTCCGAATTCAACACCACTTCCCTCCATTTTGCTACAACCCAACACCCACAATTTCCCTTATAATAAATGTATCATGATTTTCCAAACCGAAAGGCCCCTCACCTCGTCTAATAGGTGGGAAGGAGGTAGCAGACGCATGCATGACACGACGCAACACGCATTTTCTTACGATGATAAAACGATTGAGCACGACAAGGATGTTTTGCTCGATCATATGATGCACCAATACGGCGATGGCATTTTGCACCTTGCATATACATACGTCAAAAACGAGGCGACAGCCGAGGATTTAACGCAGGAGATTTTTGTGAAGAGCTATCAAAAGCTTCATCAATTTAAACAGCAATCGAGCCTTAAAACGTGGCTTTATCGCATTGCCAGCAACCACTGCAAGGACTATGTTAAAAGCTTTCACCACCGCAAAATGATCGTACACGACAAACTGTTTGACGCGCTGCCGTCTGCCACAAAACAGGTGGAGGAGACCGTCATCCAAACGAGCGAGGAGCACACGTTGGCAAACGCCGTCATGCACCTTCCGCTTAAATATCGCGAGGTCATTCACATGCACTATTACGAGGACATGTCGCTCGCGGAAATACACGACGTCACGTCCGTCAACATCAACACGCTCAAAACGCGCCTCAAGCGCGCGAAGGATTTACTCAAACAACACATGACGAACGAGGAGGTATAACGATATGAAGGATCCGCTATCCGCACTCAAAAAATCGCTCACTCGCACCGTTTTTTCGGACATGAAGCTCTTAGACGATCGTAAACAAGCCATCAAATCCGAGATCGCGCATGGCAAAAAACGCTCCGACTGGGACGTCACGACGATCATGCGCGTGCTCGAAGCCGTTCAGCACGAGCCCAAGCAAGGCTTTGATATCCTCCACCAGCTCTTCACGCGCGACGAACAAACCTTCAGGCACAAGGAGGGCGAGCTCTACATGCTCCTACATGTGTTAGAAAATAAAGAGATCCTCCTCTCCACCTGGAGCAACGAGGTAAAGATGTATCAGCTCAGTAAACGAGGTAAAAAGCTTTTAGCAAAGCAGCACTTGTCATCAAAAGAACGCTCCTCCTTAAAACAGCTCATTGAGGAGGCATCCATGTGAGTAACCCAACTACCGATTTTTTAAAGAAGGTCACCGCGCACATGTCCTCCAAAGAGGCTAAACAATCTGTCGAAATGGAGCTTTCCACTCACGTTGAACAGCTCACCATTTCGTATGAAAAAAGCGGCTACTCTAGGGAGGAAGCAGAACGTAAAGCAGTCGAGGAAATGGGTAACCCACACACCCTTGGCAAGCACATGCACGAGCTACACAAGCCGAAGATGGATTGGGTCTTACTAGGGCTAGTTGGGATATTACTAGCGGTGAGTTTGGTGCAGCTTTATGGGGCTGGAATTCAGTTTATTGGTCACCCTCTACACTTTCTAGTATCACAATTAACGTGGTATGTACTTGCTGTGCCTGTATTTATATTCTTCTTATTTATATCGTTTCATAAGCTTACTCGTTATTGGTACGTCTTTTATGGGTTAGCACTTAGTGTGTTTATGTATATTACTCTTCTGCCGTATCCAATTAACGGTACAATCCGGTATGCAGCAGTAGGCACCTTACACATAAACATTTCTCCACTTATGCTTTTCCTATTTTTCCTTGCAGCGACTGGTTTGTTGCACCGAATCGAGAACTATACTAAAGTAAAGCAGTTCCTAACAATCTCGCTGTTATTTTGGCCGCCTTTCATAATCTTTAGCATCATTCCTGATCACATGACAGGCTTTATTTACTTAGTTACAATCATCATGCTTATTCTATTTAGTCGCATTCCAAGAAAAGTGTCATTAACCGCTCTTTCGATTAATGGTTTATTAGTTATCTATCCAGCTATACTCTTCTTTTCTTCGCCCCATCAGATGATGCGATTACAAGGTTTTTTTGCTTTTCGAGACTCCGCATCTGGAGCGGGATACATGTACATTCAGTTAGAAAATCTTTTCAACCAAGCCGGTTGGTTTGGCAACGGTTTGCTTGCTGAAGTTAACTTGTTCGGTCTCCACACCGACTTCCCATTCATCTACCTCGTCCACTCATTCGGATGGCTGTTTGGCGCCGTGCTTTGCGTCATTCTTCTTTCATTCGTATGGAAAATTTGGCGGATTGCATCGCAGACAAAGGATTCCTTCGGACGTTTACTCGTTATTGGTATTACGTGTTTATTTGCGGTCCCTATTGTTTGGACGTTGCTGATGACGCTTCAGCTTTTACCAATCACGTCAGCAACTCTTCCCTTCATCAGCTACGGAGGAACAGCAATGATTTTTTACACATCACTATTAGCTTTAGCTCTAAACGTCCATCGTAAAAAAAGAATTCGCTTTACTTACGATAATCAGCCGTCCCTCTAAGAGGGACGGCTTTTTTGTTGTGAGCGGTCCATCTAGATTTTCTGTCCATGAAGGTCCAAAGTTTTTAATTATGGTAAAATAAAGGTAATAATGACGTTAAGGGTGGTAAGTATGAGAAGGATTGTTGGAGTCATCTGCGTAAGCGTTCTGTTAGCAGGATGCTCAATATCGGTCAATACGCGCGAGGCGACGCGCTTTATTGTCTCGTCAACTGGCGAGGATGGATCCGTGAGGTCCTTTTCTGATTTCACGTATGAGGAGCGTATAGAGATCTTAGAGCCGCTCACGATCGGTGTTGTTGGCGAGATTCCGGAATACGACAATACCATTATCGACTTTGTTCAAGTAGATCCAGATGCACTGCGAGATCAGCAGTATGACGGCTACTTTGTCACAGACGACTATTTTGAGGAGCTCGCTTCGGCTGAGTGGCAGCCCGTCATCACATCGCTCACCGTACCGACTTTTTTCATCAATTCAAACTCTCCGATTCAAGCATTCACCGACGCATCCGTCGCCTACTCGACTAACTTTGAGCCAACCGGTCATTCGATCGGCCTTGTTTTTGGGGAAAAGGAGGAGTTAGAGTGGTCCATAGGGGAACCAGCGGCATCGTCCGATGTAAATGATACGCCACCGATTGTTTTAGATCTGATTTTGGAAAGGATTGTTGAATATCAGAAAGGATAGGTAGGGGGTTTGTCAGAGCTGAAGGGGCTTAGCAACTTGAAGGGCTTGATTGTGTAGGTTTTAGGGAGGGGGATGTGCTTTGATTATGAGTTATGGACTTTATCCTCTTCCTCCATTGAGTTATGTGCTTTATTCCAGAGTTATGTTCCCTATTCTGGTTTTATGTTCCGCATTCCAGAGTTATGGACTTCGTGCTTTTCCTCCACTAAGTTATGTGCCTCACCCCAAAGTTATGTTCCCCATTCTGGTTTTATGTTCCGCGTTCCAGAGTTATGGACTTCCCGCTTTTCCTCCACTGAGTTATGTGCCTCATCCCAAAGTTATGTTCCCCATTCTGATTTTATGTTCCGCATTTCAGAGTTATGGACTTCCCGCTTTTCCTCCACTGAGTTATGTGCCTCATCCCAAAGTTATGTTCCCTGTTCTGATTTTATGTTCCGCGTTTCAGAGTTATGGACTTCTCTCCTTTAAAAAACCTCTAAGTTGCTAAAAAGCCTTGCTATCAAGATCATCAACTAATCTTCTTTAACAAAAAAGACACAGCACCATGTAGCTCATGGATGCTGTACAACGGCCGTTCTATTTAACTCCCTGCCGCAAAATCTTCTCCATCTTCTTGCCCTTCGCAAGCTCGTCCACCTGCTTATCGAGGTAGCGAATGTTTTGCATCGTCGGCTCTTCAATATCCTCGACTCTCACGCCACAAATTACTCCTTTAATGAGCGTTCGATCAGGGTTTAGCGCTGGCGCATCTGCAAAAAACGTCTCAAAATCCGTGCCATCTTCCAAGATAGTTGCGAGCTCCTCGTCCGTATATCCCGTCAGCCAGCGAATAATCTCGTCCACTTCTTGTTTCGTGCGACCTTTACGCTCCGCCTTTGCCACATAGTGCGGATAGACGCTATTAAAACTCATTGTGTATATACGATGCTTCGTCATCACAAATACCTCCATTTTTCTTTCATCTTACCATGCAATATCTCTACAAAAAAGGCGCTCCCTTACCCATTTTTCTCCAAAACGTATGGTATAATTAGTAAAATGACACGAGAGGGGTATCGGAATGATCGCACACATCCAAGCGCCACAGCGTGCAGACGAGCTGGCGCAATTTTTGGCACGCATGAATAATGACTTACAGATGCATATCGGCTTTTGCGGAGAAAATCCAGACGAAATCTACGACCAACTAACCAATGACTTCTCTGATTTGCCGTGGCAAACATCCTTTGTCGTCGCTTATGAGGACGACCGCATTGTCGCTGCAATTGGGCTAGATGTCGATTTAGAGCGAGGCTACGCAGATGTTTGGGGTCCGTTTACAGAAACAAAGGATATGACGCTCTCCAAAAAAATCTGGGAGGAACTCACCTCAGGATTGGATAAAGTAAAGAAGTATAGCTTCTTTGTAAATGAAGAAAATGCCTTCGCGCAGCGCTTTGCAGAAGAAGTTGGCGGGGCATATAAAGGAATGGACTACGTGCTCCTGTTGCACAAAGAGGACGACATTCGCGCTGAAGCCGATGAGGTCGCGGCATTTAACACGGCGTTTGCAGAGGATTTTACATCGGTACATACGGACGCATTTCCCGACACCTATTATAATGCGGAAACTATATTGTCAAGGTTGAATGAAACGAACCAATTGCACATGCTGGTTCGAGACGATGCACTTGCAGGATACGTGTACGCAGAAGCAAATCCGGAGCACGGTGAAGGAACGATTGAATATATTGCTGTTTCGCCAGATTCTCGCAAACAAGGTATAGGAAAGCAACTACTAGCAAAAGGTTGCCAAGCACTTTTTTCACATGAGGGAGTTTCTGAGACCTCCATTTGTGTAGGAACTGATAATAAAGCTGCTATTTCTTTGTATCAAGCAGTTGGATTTAAGGTGAAATATAAGCTGAAGAGCTATTTAGTGACGGTTTGATAGGTAAAGCACAGAGTAGATGGCGACTCTGTGCTTTTTTTAGATGCGGAGGAGTCGGTTTGGGGTTTGGAGAGGGTGTTATGTGCCGGATTTTTAGTTTATGTGCCTTGTTTGGAAGTTATGTTCCTTAGTTGCTTTTTATGTGCCGCATTTCAGACTTATGGACTTTGTGCTGAAGCTCGACCTGGTTATGTTCCTCATCTCAGAGTTATGTGCCTTATCTAGATTTTATGTGCCACATTTCAGACTTATGGACTTTGTGCTGAAGCTCGGCCAAATAATATCCCTTCCTTTCAAGCTAGTAGCATCCTCTCCTTTATACGCGAAGGGGCGCCCTTTCACAGCTCTTATCGCGCTAGTTTTAGCATTCATCAAGCATTTCAAATGTTGTCATTCCCATCAACAATAAAGACA
Organism: Paenalkalicoccus suaedae; assembly: GCF_006965545.2. Lineage (NCBI taxonomy): Bacteria > Bacillati > Bacillota > Bacilli > Caryophanales > Bacillaceae > Paenalkalicoccus > Paenalkalicoccus suaedae. The sequence goes on along the minus strand of NZ_CP041372.2, from coordinate 389,802 downwards.
TTTTGCTGACTAAATATAAACACCAAAAAAATTTTCTCCCCGACAAAAAACTCTCTTGACCCTCCTCTTAGGGGAGACTTTATTCTACAGATGTAAGGCTGATTTGAGAGAGGAGAATGGATAATATGACTGTAGAAATTCGTGAGGTAAGGCAAGAGGATATCTCGGAAGTGAAACGCTTAGTTGCTAGAACGTGGGGGATTGACGGAGTATTTGATGATCGCACTTCGCTAGAGGTTGCGGCAAGCCTATTTGTGAATACATTCCTGCACAACGGTACATTTGGTAGAGTAGCTGTATTAAACGAAGAAATTGTTGGCCTGATCATTGGGAGCGCGCGTGGCGACGCACCGCGTTTACGTATGCTGACAGAGGAACCCATCGAACTGATAGCAGGAGCGTTAGGCTTAGAGGAAGCAGACGTTACACGTATTCAAGGCTATCTAAGCACGATTTTCACGTCCTACGAGAAGCTACTTAGTCCGCACAAGGAAAATTATCAGGGATGCTTAGAGCTCTTTGTCGTCGATACGAAAGCACGTGGAAATCAAGTAGGCAAACGACTTCTTCAAGAATTAACTACCTATTTCTACAAGCACCGTGTAGAAACATACTATCTCTTTACAGATACCAACTGTACGTATGGGTTCTACGATCATAATGGATTTACTCGTCGGGAAAAAGAAGAGCTCACCTTGCCATTTACTATTGATCATCAACCAGCCAAGATGACTAACTTTTTGTACGACTACACCCTTCATTAACCGAAAAAAGGATGTCGAGCGACGTTGCTCTGACATCCTTTTTTTATTTAGGTCCAGATAAACGTACCTGGATTTGATGAATAAATCCGCCTGGCTCAAACAGCTCCGATAACAGTTCAAATTCATACATGACAGTTACCTCTATCCCCTCTTTATCTGCATAAGCTTGGATCGAGCGGATCGCCTCTTGTTTCTGTCCATAGCGGTAGGAAATCGTTAGGTAACTGCCGGCTGGAAGACGATGAATGCGCTCATCCTTTGGCATGCGATGCTTAGTGCGGATAACATGAAAAACGTGAGAGGTGTGCAGATCCGTGAGAATATAGCCAGTCCGGTATGTCGGCAGGACATTCAAGGATTCTATGATCGCCTCCAAGTCATCATGCTCGGCAAAATCCTCTAGTCCGAGCTTCGGATCTATCGGACTGACGACAAGTAGCCGATCCTCATACTCCTGTTGCTCCAACTTGTTTAGCACCTTTGCTCGCTCCGATTCCTCTGCGTAATCCTTGAGTGAATCCAGCACATCAGATACATCCTGCAACTGTTGCATCTGCTCAGTGAGCTCTTGCTTCTTGCTCGTTAAATATCCATACAGCTCTTTCGTATCCCCGGTCGAAAATAAGAGTTGAAGCTCTTTAATAGAGGCCTGACAAAATCGCGCGACTTTAATAATATCAACGTGTAAAAGCTGGTGAGGCGTATAGTACCGGTATCCATTCTCAGGATCAATGTGCTCTGGCACTAAGATCCCGACTTTGTGATAATAACGTAGCGCCTTGATGGTAACGTGCTTCTTTTTAGCGACTTCACCGATAGAATAGTATGTGGTATGGCTGTCGTGCATTCGGAAGCCCTCCTCCAAGTAGATTTTTATTGTTCTAAGGGTTACAGAGGTAGGATGAGTGGGTGGTTAAATACGATTTAATGTTAATTTATAGGATTAGTGGTTGGGTTTGGTTGCGTTATGTTCCGCGTTTCAAAGTTATGGACTTCGTGCTGTAGCTCTCCCTAGTTATACTACCCACTATCATAGCAAAAAGAGGAGCAACCGTCCCTGCTCCTCTATCAATCACCTATTTAGCTAACCAACCCTTATCAAAAACCTTCTCTAAGCAGTAATGCGCACCCCGTTTTTCGCCCTTAACTGGAATATCAAGCTCTTTAAACATTCGATACATCGTTTTGCGCGATTCGATACGCAAAAATTCGCGCATATCTCTGTTCGAAGCCTTATCTCCAATCAAAAATACATAATCTGCAATCGCTTGTTTATGTGCATGTTTATCCACTAATCCGCAACTTTCACAATGCCAAACAATTTTCCTTGGCTTGTAATTCATTCGCTTATTTACACAAATTGGACAGCGAACCCCGTCAATAAGCTCCCTATCTATGTGAGAAAATTGTTCATACTTCGGTCTATAGGCTTCGCTCGATTTCCTGAGTTTTTTTGCAAGCTGATTAATTTGAGCCGCATCTAAAATCGCTTCATTTTTTTGAGCCGACAACTGCGTGAGTTTCTTCAATAAGGCTGGAGGTCGTATGTAATATTGCTGAATCTGTGAGTTTAATGGTTCGATGGTGTAAGGTGTTTTTTCGTTGGTGAAAATAACTTGAGGGTAAATTGGAAGGTTTTTAGCGTGCACGAGTTTGTTTTTCGAGCACCATTCGAGTAATTTACGAGCATTAGTTTGTGCCTGGTCAAGTGGATCAGTAAAGGTTTCGATCTCTCCCTTAAAATTTCGCTGGAGCTGTTGCGAAGCTGGATAAATGGTCAGTTCACCTGCAAAATTTTTGAGTTCGATTAATTGCATAAAGGATGGTGCAAGAACCAACGCATCAATTTGAACGTGTTTCCCATGTAATTCTAACCGTAAGTCATAAAGCATGGTCATTTCTTTTGGTAGCATGCCATTCATAAAATCCTTAAATTTGTTTTCTCCGGTCACCCCTGATTTGTACGACGCAAAATCCCTCTCGTACATCGCAAATTTTTCTTGTGACAACCTCCGCCGAAGTGCTTCAAATTGATGAAATCGAACTGGTGCATGCGTGCTATCTTGAATCACTAACCCAACACCTCCTATAAATATCGGAACTCCCGTTCGTACATTATATGCTATTCATTTACAAATGAAAAGAACTTTTATTTGCTATGTGCTTCCGCCTTGTTACTCTTTTAGCAGCTGGCTTTTGGTTCATTGAGATTTTTTAATCTTTTTTTGAGAAAAAGAGAGCTACTCTTTATACATTTGTTGAGTAACTGCTCTAATTCTTATAAAAAATGCGTTGATCAAGTTGGTAATGTAAATATATGTGCCTGATCGTAAGTTTATGTGCTTTATTTTATAGTTATGTTCCTTATCCTGCTTTTATGTTCCGCAATTTACCTTTATGGACTTCTTGCTCTGGCTCGATCCAGTTATGTGCCTCATTCCAAAGTTATGTTCCCCATCCTGCTTTTATGTTCCACGTTTTATCTTTATGGACTTCGTGCTCTGGCTCGGCCCAGTTATGTGCCTATAGAAACCCTACACTCCTTCTCCCAACACCTTCTCAAGCTCCAATTCATCCCTTATCGGAATACCATCTTCACTTACTAGAGGAATCGTTGGCTTATATTTTCTCGCCATAGCTACTGCGTCCAGATGGATGCCGCACAGCACATAGCCACGCTTTTGATAGAATCGAAGCGCGTGTAAATTATCGTTTGTTGTGATTAGGGAGATCCGACTAAAGCTCATACTCTGAGCGAACTCTTCCACCGCTTTCATAAGCCTGCCTCCGACACCCTCACCCTCTCTCACACTATTAAGAGAGATTATCTCAAGCGTTTTATCATATGTAATAAAGGTGACAAGCCCGAGCAGGTCACCTTGTGTATCCTGCATGGCAAAACCATCCAACTCGTCGCAGCGATATACACCACTCGAGATAACCATTTCGGAACTTCCCCAATGAGTCACGAAAAATTTGCGGACTGTTTCATCCGAAAGAGTTTTCCTACTAACAAGTTGCATGTCACTCCTCCTCAAACGACAAATTAACAGGTTCTTCAGGTGTCATGGCCTGAAAGTCCAAATTCGTAGTCGCTATGCTTGTATCAACTTCATCAAAGGAGATACTATCAATCCACAGGCTCCCCGGTCCGTTTAGCAAGATACCAAATGCAATAATAGATGCATTGTCTGGTACATCTAATACAATGGAGCAGTATGTCCATTCGTTAGATCCCGTAATAGGTCGGTCGCTCATATTATCAAATTGCAGGACTTCTCCTAGAGTATTATCAATTCTCATCCAAAGACCAGCACTTACACCGACACCCTCCGACTTAATAAATGCGGATAGCCTTATACGTTTCTCTCTATAGTGCTTTGCCTGAAATTCCTGCATCATTGTGCCGAATCCACCATGTTCCTCTGTTGACGTATGCTTTAAATAACCTGATGCACGTCCTTTATGAACAACGGCTCGATCTACACCGATTCCATAGTTATAAGGGTGACTGCCGCTTAACACCCACCCTTTAATTTGTTGGTCTGCTACCATTCCTGTTTCCTCCTTTTGTTTTGTAAGGTGAGACAACAACCGGCGATATTGACCAGGTGCCAATTGATAACGTTTTTTAAAGGCTCGCGAGAACGATTCCTGCGTTTCAAAGCGAAGCGCTAGTGCAATGTCCAAGATTCGCTCGTCTGTATAAAGGAGCAACTGTGATGCAATCGCAAGCCTTCGATACCTCACGTACTCCATCACTGATACACCGATATGCTTCATAAATTTACGATGATAATGATATTTAGAGTAGCCAGCATACTTCGCTAACCCTTCCAAAGACAAATCTTCTTGTAAGTTTTCTTCAATATAATTAATAGATCGCTTTAAGACGTTTTGCTCACTCACCATCTCACCTCCCTAACGAAAGGATATAACTTCTACCTAAAGTGGTTTTGATATATATTGCTCATTCATTTGTCCCTACTATTATTTCATCCCCCAACACACCAAACACATAGCTGTCTGTCCATTCGCCTTTGTTCCAGTAGTCTTTGATAAAGTGCGCTTCCTGCCTCATCCCAACGCGTTCACATAGTTTTTTCGATCCTACGTTTCTTGCATCAAGCGTTGCCTGGATGCGGTGCACGCCTCGCTCTCGGACTAATGCTTCTAGTAGTCCCCTTACCGCTTCTTGCGCAAATCCATGCCCAGCCGCTCCATGATAAAAGCTGTATCCGATCTCTACCGTGTCTTTCATCTCGGTATACCACGCGGACAAATCTCCAATCACCTCGCCATTATGTACAACGGCAAGGCTCACGTTTCCTCCCGGAGCAAGGGTTGTATGCTCAAGCTTTTTGGCAAAATTCTCGCGCATTGTCTCCTCCGTCCACGCGTCGTGTAGCAAAAACTCGCACGTCGCCGCGTCCATATATATCCGGCTCACATCGGCCAGATCAGCCTCCATAAACGGCCTAATCTCTAATCTCTCTGTCGAAAATCGCATGAACACTCCCCCCTACACGTATAAATCAAACATCGATATATCATAGCCGCGCTGCTTTAAATACGTAAAAAATTGCCCGCGGTGATGAAAGAAATGTGACACCTCTTCTACCAACCAGTGCAGCTGCGTTTGGCCTTCCTCGGCATAGAATGGCGTCGTCTTTTTAGTCAAAAACTCCTCATCGGTTAGACCGAGCATGTAGCTCTCGTACGTCTCAAACCCCTCGTTCATCGCGTCAATCAACTCATCCGCAGTCGCAAGCTCCGCATATCGCTTTTCAATCTTCTGAATCGTCGCGTGATCATGCTCCTGCCAAATGTGCAAATCCACCTCAAAAATAGCCGCCGTATGCTCAGCAAGCTCCCTCACACTTCGCATATTCTCCGCCGGACGCCACGCCCAATCCTCCTCACGCAACTTACGCAATAGCCCCGCCATCGAACGCCTACCAAGATCCAACTCCTCTAAAAGCTCTTCACGAATCATCTCAACTACCTCCTTTATTTTTTGAAAATACAGGAAACACTCGTCTCTTTTATGCTACTTCTGGGAGAAGGGTACGTCTAGAGTAAATTATCTAAATCTCGTTACTAAATTGATTCAAACAGAGCTACATTTTCCCAAAATATGCTACAATCCTAATATGGAATAAAACGGAAAGAGAGGAATCAAACCTACCATGTCTAAAAAATCGTACATCACTCTATCACTTTTATGTTTTTTAATTGGAGCTGCAACATGGATACCAAACATTGCACTCAACGAATCCAATAGCCTGTTCTTACTCACTTTTCTCATCAATCCAGTCGGAATCCTGTTAGGCTACAAAGCTAACCATAATCTCTTGATGATCCTTAACGCCATCATGGCTGCAAGCTTTTTTGTCTTTATGTTTGTTGGGTATGCAATAGAGTTCTTTCTAAGTCTTACATAAGCAATTCCCCAGGAGTGAAGCCCAATGCCCTTAACACTTGCACATCCAGCCGCCGTTCTACCATTTTCCCGCAATAGTAAATATATCGACTTCACCGCGCTCGTTTTAGGTAGCATGGCGCCAGACTTCGAGTACTTCCTCCGCGGCCAGCCAGCCGGTGTCATCGGCCACACTTGGACTGGCTTCTTTGTGCTGAATCTGCCGATGGTTATTATTCTCTACATCCTATACAAAACGTTCATCCATAAAACCCTGTTCCAACACCTCCCAACATTTTTGCAGGATACTTATTCACAGAAAATCGAGCCGAAAGGGTTACTCAAAATCGTCGTCCTCCTCTACAGCGCCTTACTCGGCATGCTCACCCACGTTACGTGGGATTCCTTTACCCACCAGGAAGGATTCATGGTGCTACAGCTCTCGTTTTTGCGGAACAGTGTGCACGTCTTTGACTACACCATTCCTATTTACAGTCTCCTTCAGCATGGGAGCACGCTGTTGGGATTGACGGTGATCGTAGCGTATATGATGTTTCGCACAGCCAAATACAGCTCACACAGAAGGGCAAACGCTCCGACGCGTCAAAAGCTCGTCTACTGGAGTCAGATTGCTGGGCTAAGCGTTTTGTTAGTTGGATTCTGGTATGCGATCGATCCCGTGCCGCTTGCAGCAATCGGTGCCTATGTCGTCCGAATCATTGATGTCGTGGCGATTAGTTTGCTAGTAGTGTCGGTTTATTTTGTGTATGGGCGTCGAAGATATAAAAAGATTTTCTTATTTAAATGAACCTTCTCCCTCTCCCATCAGTATAGTCAGTAAGAAACAAAAATTTGGAGGGATACTATGGGAATTGGATTCATTATTTCGCTCATTGTCACATTCATTTGGATTACCGTTATTTTAAGTATCGCTATTCCATTCCAACGCGCACATAAAGTTAAAGTGAATGGAAAGACCGATTACAAAAAAGCGACCATCTACTTGAGATGGAATCGTTTAGATACGCTAAATGTCATTTTGGCCATCTACTTAATTCTTTGTGTGCAGACTCTCAATATGCTACTGTCCTTCGGCGTCACAATTGAGAATCCTTTTGTCCAATTTTTCACCAATCAAAGCCAAGCATGGGTTATTGTCTTGCTTGCCTACTTATTCTTCCGTATTACAAACACGTTAAAAACAATTCGTGCGCATTGGGGTGAGTCGCTTGACGCAGATGGCAGAGAAGGCGATGCGTGAGGTGTTATCCGAGGAAGAGTTACATGCTCTTTATGAGGATATGAAAGGTCCGTTGTACTCTTTTTTGTTTCGCTATACGCATGAGGAGCAATTCAGCATTGATCTCGTGCAGGAAACATTTGAACGCGTGAAGAAATATGAAGGGAACTACAACCAAGAAAAGGGCAGCATGAAAAATTATTTGTTTCAAGTAGCATACCGGCTGCTGATTACAAAGCTAAACAGACGTAAGACATTTCGAAGAATACTGCCTTTTTTATATACCTCGCAGGAAAAAACACTTGATACTGCTGATCAAATGACCGTCCGAGATGCCGTTCTCGCTCTTCCAGATAAACAAAGAGCTGTTATTATCCTTACGTACTATCACGACCTAACCCAAGTAGAGATTGGTTCTATATTAGAGATTCCCGTAGGCACGGTTAAGTCTCGACTTCATAAGGCAACAGCAACCCTAAAAGAGGCGTTAAAGGAGGACTTTAGATGACAAAAGATAAAGATCCGAAGCTGAACCAAAGGCTACAAACGTATCGCGTATATCCACCTGAATTTCCAATCAAACGACCAAACCGCTTGATGCGTATAGCTATTTGGCTCGGACAACCAGCGAGTAATCCGTTTGAACGGCTATTAAGTACCCCTAAAGCAACGCAGCTGACGTATCTGGGAGTGTTAGGAGGCGGAATTGGGTTGGCATTGGTTCAGTTACTTGTAGTGAAGGTGTAGAAGTTACCGTAGTTTTGTTCCCATTTTTTAACGTTAAGGACTTGGAGCTTCGCTCATTTAATGCGCGAAGTGCCACTTTTCTTAGATCTAACTGCCTTTCTCGCGATAGTTGAGGTAACTTTCACTTGGATTAACCTATGGATGGTTATGAAACTAGGTTTGGGGAGGAGAGTTATGTTCCGCATTTCCGAATTATGTGCCTCATCTGGCTTTTATGTTCCCTATTCATGATTTATGTGCCGCATTTCAAATTTATGGACTTCGTGCTCAGGGCACGACGAGTTATGTGCCCGATCTAAGTTTTATGTTCCCCATTCAAAATTAATGTGCCGCATTTCAATTTTATGGACTTCGTGCTCAAGGCAAGACTAGTTATGTGCCTCATCTCGCTTTTATGTTCCCCATTCAAGATTTATGTTCCGCATTTCTATGTTATGGACTTCGTGCTCAGGGCAAGACTAGTTATGTGCCTCATCTGGCTTTTATGTTCCTCATCTCAATGTTATGGACTTCGTGCTCAGGGCACGACGAGTTATGTGCCCGATCTAAGTTTTATGTTCCCCATTCAAGATTTATGTTCCGCATTTCTATGTTATGGACTTCGTGCTCAGGGCAAGACTAGTTATGTGCCTCATCTGGCTTTTATGTTCCTCATCTCAATGTTATGGACTTCGTGCTCAGGGCACGACGAGTTATGTGCCCGATCTAAGTTTTATGTTCCCCATTCAAGATTTATGTGCCGCATTTCTAAGTTATGGACTTCGCCCCCACCCTGCATCAACTCTAAATCAGCTCCATTCCACTTACCCTCTCCCCAATCCCACAAGCTTTTACATTTCTCCAAGCCCTCTCGCGTTCCATCTCCACCCAATTCGGGTAAGATAGAAAGTATCTTGATTGGAGGGATTGGCATGACACAACAAACAATTCAACTCGGACGTCGTCCAAAAGGGACGCCGACCTATGAGGACTTTAATTTTGTAGAGGCACCGATCGGTTCACCTGATAAAGGCGAGGTGCTCGTTCGGACGGTATACATATCCGTCGACCCGTATTTACGTGGTCGTATGAACGAAGGGAAGTCGTATATTCCTCCGTTTGAAGTAGGCGAGGTTATCTCAAGTGCTGTGATTGCACAGGTAGAGAAGTCAAACTCCGACCGATTTTCTGAAGGAGATGTCGTGATTGGCTCACTCGGCTGGCAGGAATATTCGGTCGTGAAGGATAACGAAGTCCGCAAAGTCGATCATCATCAGGCGCCAGCATCAGCCTATTTAAGTGTGCTTGGTATGACCGGGCTCACGGCGTACTTCGGGCTGCTCGATATCGGCAAGCCGAAGGAAGGCGAGACGGTAGTCGTCTCAGGCGCGGCTGGCGCAGTTGGCTCGGTGGTTGGACAGATCGCCAAGTTAAAAGGTGCTCGAGTCGTTGGAATTGCAGGATCTGACGAGAAAACGAGCTATCTCAAGGATACACTCGGCTTTGACGCAACGATTAATTATAAGACAGAAGACATCGCGCAAGCACTCAAAGACGCATGTCCAGACGGTATCGACGTCTACTTTGAGAACGTCGGCGGTGAGGTTGGCGACGCGGTATTCCCGCTCCTTAACAACTTTGCTCGCATCCCAGTTTGTGGCGCGATCTCTTCCTACAACAACACGGAGCCGGACCTCGGACCACGCGTCCAAGGGTACCTCATCAAAACGAGCTCCCTCATGCAAGGCTTTACTGTCGGCAACTACTCCTCCCGCTTCAAAGAGGGCGCCGAGGCATTGGCCGGTTGGTTAAGCGAGGGCAAGCTAACCTATGAGGAAACAATCACCGAAGGCTTCGACCACACGATTGATGCGTTCCTCGACCTCTTCAAAGGCGCGAACACAGGTAAAGCAGTCGTGAAGGTAAGTGAGATTCAGGAGTAGTATCTTTTGTTGAGAAAATAAAGCGAAGGAGCGCAGACATCGGGTCTGTGCTCCTATTTTTATCTTATTTCATTTCCGCCATCTTTTTATTATGTAAATGACTCTCATGCATTCCTTCATAAAAGCGAAACTTCTCCCTACAAAGCTTCTCCAACTCATCATTGTCATCTAGTAAATGCTCTAAATAATAGTGAGAAAAGGTGATTCTCTCCTCTATTTCTTGCTTGACCGCTGTCACAGTGCCATGCCCAGGTACATGGTAGCTTATGTCATGATTCTTCACGATCTGACTCGCTTTTCTCACCGTATCTTTATAATCCTTGTAGCTACTGTAGATAAACGGGAATTCGACATCAGACAAGTAATCGCCGGAAAGGAAAATTCCTAAAGTCTCTATCACCGTAAATAATCCATCATGAGTATGGCCCGGCGCCTTGTAAAAAGTTGCTTTAATATCTCCTAGCTGCACGCTCTGTCCGTCATGTGTGATCGGAATATCAACCGACGGATACGCAGGCTCATAGAGCCTTTCTACATAATACTGTTGATCAAAGCTCCGAATTTGCTTCATAGCTTCTTCTTTATCGGGATTTTTCGCGAGCTCCTCTGTCGCAATAACCGTCGCTTTTGGAAATACACCTGATCCGATGATGTGATCGAAATCGCTGTGCGTGTAAATGACATACAGCTCCCTATGGCCCAGCCGTTCGTTAACATAGGCCTTGATCGCCTCTATTTCATGCGGTAACCAAGTGGGATCCGCTACAATCATCACGTCATCTGTATGTATGATCGCCGCGTTTGTCTGAAAGAGAGAGCTTTGAAAGACGGTTAAATGAGTATCTTCAATACGGATCATATCGGTTCTCCCCTCTACGTTTTAATCGATCTGTTTGCAAATGTTGCTTCTATCAATTAGGCGCCACTAGCTCCACCTTAATCCGATCCGGATCCTCAAAATAAACGGCATAATAGTCTTTCCCACCAGCAAATGGATGCTTGTCCTGATACAGGATTGCCACTCCCCTAGCTCGCAACTCCTCCGTCACCTCATCGACCTCCGCACGCGAGCTCGCATGGAACGCTAAATGATTCAATCCGACGCGACTGCGATGATACGGCACATCCAAAAACCTCTCTTCCGTTTGGACGAAAACAAGGTAGGAATCTCCTAAGATCCAGCTGCGCCCCTGCTCCCATTCTTGGTAAGATTCATACCCTAGCCGCTTTAAAAACCAGTCCCAAAAATCAACGGTTTTAGCTAAGTCTGAAACAAAGATTTCAACGTGGTGAATAAGTCCTTTTGTCATGAAGAATGGCTCCTTTTAGTTTAGGGTTTTAGAGCTTGATGATGTTTCACTTTCACCTTTAATAGGAAAATAGTTTTCAATTCTTATCTCGTATTTGTTCTAATATTTCTATTACACGATTGTTTTGTTTTTCAATAGACTTTAATCTTTTCTCAATGATGCTTGAAGAGAAAAACACAATTAGTACAATAGATATTCCGACTATTAGATCCATCTCTATTCCTCCGCTTAAATCATTTTTGCCTTTGCTTTTTAGAGATTAGTGTTAGTAGTGCCTTATTAAACTAACGCTTCTGTTTGTTTAATAGGCGAACCTCAATTTATTGCTTAGTTACAGTTCCTTGATGAAAAGTCATTTGCCATTTCCCATCATTCAATTTCCAGACAGAACTTCGTAAAGAGTATTTCATGTTTCTTTTTATAAATACCTTAAATGTAGTTAGTGCAGAAGTTGGTGAAAGGTACTTTATTTCAAAGTTACTCAATGTAATTTGTGGGTCTTCTTCGTTAGGTAGGCGACTTAACACATTTTCTTTATCGTAAATCTCTCCTGTGCTTGAATATTCAACAAAATCATCTGCTATTAACTCGTTTAATATTTCAACGGATTTACGAACTTCACCTTTAAGTAAAGTGGTTTCTAAAGAATATAAATGTTCTTTAAGTTTTAGGTGCTGTTCCATTCCAATTCCCCTTTCCTTCATAAAATTCCAGCATACTTCTTAAACAAACCTACGTTGGTTAAGTGAATTCCCTCATTCATCTAGCCCCTATTATTCTCCTTACTCTTAAACAAATATCTAATCCCTTTCCCTGCGAGTGGTTCGTCCGCATATCTTGGTATTACGTGGAAATGTGCATGGAACACATGCTGTCCCGCTTCTTCTCCGCAGTTCCAGCCGAGATTGTATCCATCTGGTTGATGCACTTCATCTATATACTTTTTGACCTCATGCAAGAGACTATATGTCCCTTGCCATTCTTCGGCTGTTAAATCAAACGTCGTTTCTCTATGTACTTTAGGTACGATCAATCCAGCCCCCTCAAGCTGCACTCCCCGTATTTGCGCCTCATCTACTTGTAAAAACATACAGTGCTCGTTGCTTAATACAACGTTTTGATCGGGGACTAATTCTACCTGACAGAAAATACATCCATTCATTAGTTTATCAATTCCCTCAGTAGCAAATGCTCTTCTTACAGGTGCCCCTAATGCTTTTAGGAATCCTTCAGCAGACATGTTATTCACTCCTTTTTAGAAACTTCATTTCCCATTTTTAAATCTGACATTATCATATGTTGTAATCATAATAACCTGTTTTACAAGCCTTCCTGACCCATTAAAAAATAAATGAATAAGGCGCCAGCAAGTACTATATTCGCAGCTTTAAAAATTGTTTCATACCTGCTCCATTTCAATCCTCCTACGTAAAAAATGATCCAGATTATTATACTAAAAGGGATTACGATAGGAACAAGCTGCGGTTGAGGTCCAAAGATTAATAGTCCAGCTAAATAAAAGAAGCTAATTCCAAACACAATGAAACCTGTAATAATATGTATCATTAAACGAGCTACATCCTTCCTATTCCAACTTACTAATTAAGACGCGCAAAAGCCTTATTAATTAGGTTCATATATTGCCTTATGGAATCCCTTCAACACGTCTGTTATTTCTTGGCGGGTTTGTAACGCGAAGTCTCGATACGCAAGTCTAAAATATAGCGTCTGCAAAAATACAGTGAGCGTTCTTTTCGTGTAGAAGTAGTTTCGTGAAAAGCCTTCGTTATCGTGGAGGGCGTTTAAACTACATTCCATTTGCTTGATCCACACAATTACCGAGTCCTCCGGCAGCCCTCGATTCATCAATGCCTCTATGACAAAAACCAGTCGCTCTTCCTCGTCGTCTATGTAGGTAGCTTTTTTACCTAAACAGGCAGCAACTGCATTTAACATCGTCGCATGATTTTCTTCCAGAGTAAGTGAATGTCGGCAAATCGCCGCTAGTAAGTCGGCGCCGTGGGCCATGCTGTGCGCCCAGCCTTTGCGCTCGACAAAGCCTCTCGTGTCCTGCTCCTGGTGGAGGTAATCTGTGCTCAATCGGACGAGACGTTGAAAGTCTACCTCACTTAAAAGCCTACGCTCCCTATCTCGTTCTACTAGTTGCGCCAAAACTAGCGCTGTAAAGGATCGCGTAAAAACAGCGTCTGTGCCTGACTCCCCTATTCGATAGAAAAGATGGTTGTCACCTAAGCATGTATGTAAAAGGTGCATAAATTGGTCGGGCGATAATAAGTCGCTTGCAATGATGTGACAAAACATTGGGTAGATGCGCTCATCTCGTAATGTTGGATCCGCATCTCCAATATGCATAAGCATGTCTCTTAAGAGCGTCTCTACTTCGTTCGGTTGAATTCTGTCTATTCCTTGCTCTAAATAGACGTCAATTTGTTGTGATAGGTTGATAGGGATCACTCCTTAAAGGTGACTGCATGGTTGATTTATGGTGCTACAATTAGGCAGGAGCTTTACGCTTAGAGCGGAACGAAAGATAGAGAGCGCCGATCAGCGTTTGGATTACTAAAAATACAGTCGCGGCAGCTAGGCTGATGATCAATAAACCTAACCCTGGCAATCTGAATCCCGGCTCGAGAATGAGCGTATATAGGATACTTGCGAAAATCCCTAGACCAAGGTAAAGGATCATGGAGCTTACAATGACTAGCTTGCTATTGTGCCGACATTTAACATAGATAAATCGGTCAAGAAATGGTGTGATAGCACCTCCGAAGATAACATAGAGAAAGAAAATGATCGGGAAGGCGAATGCGAAGACCGAATATACACTCGTGTTAGGCGTTGGCGACATCCAGTTGCCAACCGAGACTGCAATTACAATCAGTAGGATAGACGAGAGGATTATCGTAATAAGTTTAACTGGTATGCTTCTTGATACAAACAAGGGGGACACCTCTTTCGTCAGCTATCGTAGCAACCCAACTGGTAGAAAAGACTACCGCTTCATTCTAAGTTTGTTTAGCTTCTCGTGATTGTTGGCAAGACACGTATGCAGCTTCGTATAACACGTCTGCCTTCTCTTCAAATTCGCAATTATGACTTCTGTCTTACTTCCTCCAAAACGTCTCGCAGTTAGCCTTATCCCATATATTAAAGTCGATCATTTTTGCCAATAGCTCATAGTCTACCTCGCCTTTCCATGGAATTCTTACTAACTCTTTCGTATAGTCATAACCTGCCTTCACAATATCCTCCTCGACGTGAGTCATTGTCACGCTCTCAGGTGCCACGGCCAAGTGTTTTTTCGACACACTAAATCCGATAATAAACGTACCATGGTCCGTAAACATTGGTTGGTTCCACTTAATTTCCGTCTCCAACTGCGGGTAAGTACTTTTTACCCAATCTAGAACCTCCGCCGTTTTTTCTCGGTGATCTTCGTTATCTATTTTTTCTAGAAACGATGTAAAGTCCGTCATATTTATACCCCTTCTCTTTAAAAGTCTTTATATTCTATTCCACTAGTCTACTAGTATCTCCTCCTAATTCCTTTGGGAATACAGAGTTCTTTTTAGTGTAGACTAGATTTTCTGTCCATGAAAAAAAGCCCCTTAGCTAGGAGCTTTGCGATTCGTGCGCATGTTTAGGAAGATCCAGCCGATCACCGTTTGCACGATTAAAAATAAGAGTGCGGCAGCTATGCATATAAAGATCCCTGACGCGAAGAAGAACATGCTTGCAGAAAGTATCGACAAAAAGATGTTCGTCAAAAGTCCAAGTGCCAAATATAAAAGGATGGAGCTGATGATGATATATTTAAGGCTGTGGCGAAATCGTTTATAAATAAACCTATCTACTACTGGTGTGAGCATTCCACCAAAAATAGTGTATAGAAGAAAGCTTGGAACAAGTGCATAAGAAAACGAAGTAATTAGGGAGATATCAGCAGGTGATGCTGTCCCTGATCGCCCGAGTAACGCAAGTGACAGGCTAAAAATGAGAGATGATAGGATAATCGTTATGATTTTGATCGGCATATTCCTACTACGAAACATCATGTCCCCTCCGTTCTACACACTACCGTGAGTAAGCAGCTACTTCTCTGGTCGTTTCGTGAGCTCGTCTACTTAATTGAATGTATGCGGGGACATAGATGTTCATAACCTTACTCTTCAAAACGGCTACTTTTAACGGAGCTATTTACCTTTATCGGTGGTTTTGCTATAGTGCGTTCAACTTCTATTATTAAGTGTTGCTCACATAGACAGTGCACGACATAAGGACGCTATAGATGCCCAACTGCCATTCTACCAAGACCCCACGTGGTGGTAGCACAGGGCAACTGGCGGTTTTCGGTTTTTAGCAGTGACTTTCGGTAAGTGTGTTTAACTTCTCGTTGATTTTGACAAAGTGTGTTCACGTTCTCATATAATGTGCTCAACTTCTCATCGAATTCAGGAAAGTGCGTTCACGTTCTCATATAATGTGTTCAACTTCTCCGCTCCGCTGGTCTTGGTTCACATTGTATGTAACCATTCTCAATACTGATTTTTTCCATATTATTTACTTATTTGCACAACTACCTCTGAATTTAGCACAAACTGTCCGCTTTTCGGCACGGACTCTGCTCATTTTGTCACCACGCCACCTCCATTCAGCACAACCCTCCTCCATTTTGGCACCACCCCATAAACCAGCACCATAAACTAAGTAAAACAGCACCACAAAAAGAAGCTCGGACTTAGTCCGAGCTTCCTTACCCTACCCTATACCTCTACATGCTGCCTTACTTCAAACTGTCCGTTCTCGTCTGGATACAGCACGCCATTCTCCGTGATGATCGCTGTAATCAAGCTGTGGTCCGTAACATCAAAGGCGGGGTTATACGTCTTTACACCTGCTGGTGCCATTGGCTTCTCGTACCACGTGTCCGTAATTTCAGCGCCGTTGCGCTCTTCGATTTCAATTTCCGCTCCTGTTAAGCAAGCAACGTCGATCGTGGACGTTGGCGCGCACACGTAAAATGGGATGCCGTAGTGCTTCGCAATAATGGCGAGGCCTGATGTACCGATTTTATTAGCGGTATCTCCGTTTGCCGCAACACGATCGCAGCCGACTAAAATAGCGTCTACTTTCCCTTGTTGCATGACGATCGACGACATGTTGTCGCAAATAAGCGTGACATCAATGTCTGCTTGCTGCAACTCCCACGCCGTCAAACGTGCGCCCTGTAAAAGCGGACGTGTTTCGTCGGCATAAACGCGGAACGAATAGCCCGCTTCCTTTCCGAGGAACAACGGCGCAAGCGCCGTCCCGTATTTAGCCGTGGCAATGCCGCCAGCGTTACAGTGGGTTAAGATCCCCGCATCATGTGGCAAAAGCGCTAACGCATGACGACCGATCGCTTCACAAACGCGGGCGTCCTCGCGGCGGATTTCCTCTGCTTCTTCGCGAAGCGCGAGCAAAAGCTCCTCTACGGAACTCCAAGACTGCACGACGACTTGCTCCAGTCTCTCTAATGCCCATACAAGATTAACGGCCGTTGGACGAGAGGCTGCGAGGTAGGCTTTTACCTCGTAAAAATAGCGTGTTAAGTCATCTACTGATGCATAGCTGTGGCGCGCGAGCTCCACATAGGCTCCGTACGCGGCGGCGATCCCGATGGCGGGTGCTCCTCGTACCTGCAACGCGACGATGGCGTTAAAGACATCTTCTTTTGTGCGTAGCGTGTTATATGTGGTTTCTCCCGGAAGCAGTGTTTGGTCGAGAATGACGAGCGTCTGCTCATCCGTGAGTCGGACGGATTCAATGTGTGACATGGGTGGCTCCTTTTAAGGCATTTGTGATGTCTGTGCCGGTTTGATACTTGGCGCGATCTAGGATGAAGGCTTTGCCTAGCGTGAGGCAGGTGATTTCGGCCTTTGTGCGCGCTTCGGTGTTGGCGATGCTTGTGATGTCGGCTACTTTGGCGATGCCGATGATTCGGCGACACAGCTCAAGTCCGGCTACTGCTGTCGCATCCTCTAGGACGCTCTGTAAATAGTGCTCGAGGAAGCCGTCGTAACGAGCGACATGCTCGGTTGCTTTTGCTTCGAACGCTTGGATAAACTTTGTTTTAAAGCTGTCGATGAGCGTTTCGATGGTAGTCGTAATATACGCCTGGAACGATTCGCGTTCGCTCGGTCCCTCACTCGTGTGCTCGGCGTTGACGTAGGCAAAAATCAGATTGGCGATAATGGTGCCGACGTCGTAGCCAGCTGGTCCATAAAAGGCAAACTCAGGGTCGATGATTTTCGTTGCGTCTTGTGTGACAAAGATCGATCCGGTATGTAGATCGCCGTGCAACAGTGCCTGCGCATTCGTTAAGAATTGGAACTTGAGCTTCGCGGTCTCAAGCGCAAGGATTTTATCTCCCCAAATTTCGCGTTCGACGAAATGTCGCGTGCCGAGAAAGACATCGTTACGTGGATGCGCGTAGAAGGGCTCTGTGTATACGAGATCTTCGGTAATTTCGCATAGCTCGGGGTTTGTGAACGACTTAACGAGCTCCTTTTTCTCCTTGTGATTGAGCACAAGATCTGATGTGGAGACGAGCGTTTCGACGAGAAACGTAGACAGGTGCTCGGCAAGCTTTGGGTACGTTTCGTGCTTTAAAAACGCTGCACGCAGAATCGTATAGTCGGATAAATCCTCCATGACCACGCAATTCTTTTCGGCATCATAGTGATAGACCTCTGGCACGTAGCCTGGCGCGAGCGTCCCTTGCAAACGTAGGATATCCGTTTCAATGCGATTGCGATCGGGAGAAACGATGAACTCGTCTGAAATACGTGCAACTGGTCCTGCCTGCTTGATGATGAGGGATTGACCCGTTTTATCGTCGATCACACGGAAGACGTAGTTTAAGTTGCCGTCTCCGATTTCTTTACAGCTAAGCGACGCTGCTTCGTCGAAGTAATGGAGCTTTTCGCGCGCATAGTCGATAGCTTCCTGTTCTGTCATGATGGTGGACGTTACGTGATTCGTCATGTTTCTCTCCTCCTAATTCGTTTGTTTATAGTACGTCACTGCTAAGGCTAGTGCTAATACAGAGCCTTTGACGATGTCCATCGCGTAATACGGGACATTCATCATAATCAGTCCATTGGCTAAAATGCCGATTAAGACGGCGCCTACAAAGGTTCCGAAGGCGTTTGGCTTGCCTGCCCCAAGGACAGCAAATCCGATAAAAGCGGCTGCGACGGCGTCCATTAAATAGGGACCGCCTGCGTTAATTTCTGCTGTCATGACGCGTGACGCAAGGACAATCCCACCGAGCGCCGCGAATAGTGCGCTGAGACTATAGGCAAGCACTTTGTAACGATTGACTGGGATACCAGAAAGGCGCGCTGCCTCCTCATTCCCGCCGATCATATACATGTAGCGCCCGTGCTTGGTATACGTCAAAAAGATGTGGACGACAATCACCGCAACGACCATGATGATAATGATGTACGGCAGTCGTCCGAGTTGGCTAAAGAATGCCGGAATTTGCCCTGTTGCGTAGCTCCCATCGCTCATAATCATATTTTGAGAAATCGTGGCGCCCCTTGTGTACGTAAGCGCGACTCCTTGAATAATAAACATAACAGCGAGTGTGAGTAATAGGTCTGGGATTCTAATCTTTACAATCATCCACGCGTTAAACAGTCCAACACATAGCGCAACAGCAAAACCTACTGCGAGTGCGATCAGCGTTGGTTGGGAATACCAGACGAACATACTGATGACGACGGCGTTCGCAAGTGACGCGACTGAACCTACAGAAAGGTCAAAGCCACCGACGGATAGGCTGATCGTAATCCCGACCGCGATCAGTGTCACAATCGAAATCGAGCGTAGGATCGACAGCAGATTTGCCGGCTGTAGAAAGGCGGGATTTAAACTAGCGAATAGAGCGACTAGTAGGACGATAAGAATGATGGTGCCGTAGCGATATAAAAACGAGACAAAATCGAATGTTGTTGCTCCGGCTTTAGCCGATGCTTCCTTTGTAGACATGTTAGGCTCCTCCTGTTGCGAGCTGTAAAAGCTCTTCTTCCGTTGTTGTTGATGTGACTTCCCTTGTGATCGTGCCGTCGTACATGACGTAAATGCGATCAGCGATTCCAATCACTTCTGGGAGCTCGCAGGAGGCAAACAGAACGGCTTTGCCCCTCTCCGCAAGGCCTGTGATGAGCTCATAAATGTCTTGCTTCGCTCCAACGTCGACACCCTTCGTCGGTTCGTCAAAGATATACACATCCGCATCGTCGACCATCCACTTTCCGATCGCGATTTTCTGCTGGTTACCACCACTTAACGTACGTACTTTTGTGTGAATATTCGCTGTTTTTATGCCGAGCTGCTGCACGATTTCCCCTGCTTTTTTGTTTTCACGAGCTGGCGCTAAAAAGCTTGCTAGCCTCGTAAAGCTTGAGAGACTGGTTGCGGTGATGTTACAGGCCACCGTCTCATCTACAAAAATGCCCTCCTTGCGTCGCTCCTCTGGAACAAGCGCAAGCCCTCTTTTAACGGCATCATACGGGCTGTTTAGTGTCGCTTTCTTGCCTTGAATCGTTAGCGTGCCAGAGGTTGCTCGGCTGGCGCCAAATAGCACCTTACATAGCTCCGTTTTCCCTGCGCCAACGAGTCCTGCTAGACCCACGATCTCTCCTCCTGAGAGCGTGATGCTAACGTTTTTTATAAGCCCGCCGTCGGATAGATCCTGCGTACGGAGTAGCTCTTGCCCGATACGGCGCTTTGCAGAGGCGCCCGCAAACTGCGCCTCCAGCTTTTTGCCAAGCATCGCTTCCACGATCACATCCGTCGTTAGGCCAACGGTCGTGCGCTCAAGCACATCCTTGCCGTCACGCATCACCGTAATAGCATCACAGTGATCGAGTAATTCCTTGAGTCGGTGAGAAATGAAGATGATGAGCATACCACGTTGTTTAAGATCCTTTACGACGCGAAACAGCGCTTCTGTCTCTGTATTACTTAGTGGCGCCGTCGGCTCGTCGAGAATGAGAATACGACAGTCTGTTGCAATTGCTCGCGCTAACAGCACCATTTGCTTCTCCGCAAGCGTTAAATCCTGTACAAGCTTTTTGGTTGGGATAGCGACGTTTAACTCGCTCAGTACTTCCTTTGCCTTTTTGTGTAGAGAGCCCCATCCTACAGTCAATCGCTTTTGCGCAATGAGCTGTCCGGATAAGACGTTTTCCGCTACGGTGAGCGCCGGGAATAAGGCCGTATCGACCTCTTGGTGCACGAGCTGAATCCCTTGGCGTTGCGCCTTTTTGGGAGAGCCCGTGTCCACCTTTTCACCAGCAATCGTGATCGTGCCAGAGTCCTTTTGATGCACCCCGGCAAGCACGTTCATCATCGTCGACTTCCCCGCCCCATTTGCACCGATTAATGCATGTATCTCGCCTGCCTTCGCCTTAAACGTCGCCTCCTGCAACGCCTTTACGCCAGGAAACGAGAGCGATATGTCCTTCATCAACAGTTCCACGTCATCACCCTATTACTTATGATAGTCTTTTAATGTCGTCATCCAGTCTTCATGAAACGCATCTGTTTCTCCCCAGCCGTCCACAACATCGGCAAGTGTCACCATGTTAACTGGCTCGTCTGATGCAGCTAAGTCTTCTCGAGAGATGAGCGTTGCTTCTAAATCGTACGTCTCAGGCGTTTCTTCTCCTGCAAGCTTTTTCGCAAGTAAGCGTAGATTCACGGCTCCAACTAGCTTTGGATCAACCGCAGCGGTATACTCCCACGCGCTATTTTCCTGCTGGATCAGCTCTAAGTCTGCGTTCGAAACATCGATTCCATAGATCTTCACGTCGGAGCGTCCCGCTTCCTCAATCGCGCGAGCGGCTCCAATCGCAAACGCATCCCACGTCGCAAAGATCGCATCTAGTTCACCCTCTGGATATTGGTTAAGTAGCGCTGCTACAGCGTTTTGCGTTTGCACGCTCGTGTCCTCTGCTGCAACACCGAAGCGACTTACCTCAACAAGTTCTGGGTTTTCTTCTAAAATAGTTTCATAAACAGCGTTACGTCGCACCATCGGCGGGAAGCCGTCGACCCATAGGTAGGCAATGCTTGCTTCCCCGTCAAAGTCCTCAACAAGCTGATCGAGTGCCAGCTGCGCCAACGCCTCATCGTCCTGTGATGTCAGTGTGACGCCATCGATTTCAGCAAGATCCGGGATCGAGTCAAACGTGACGACCTCAATGCCTGCTTCTCGCGCTCGCTCAACCGCCTCCACCGTTGCTGCATCGTCTCCGTGAGAAAGAATTAAGCCGTCGACCTGACTTGTAATTGCCTGATCGATTGCATCGTGAAATCGTGCTGTATCCCCGTTTGCGGTAAATACGTCGACATCAAAGCCAAGCGACTCTCCTTCTTCCTGTACACCCGCTAAAAACTGTGCGGTGTGATCATCCCCACCAATCTTTCGAATCACGCGGACAGTGACGTCTTCGTCTGATGCGAATCGGTCTGGCACTCCTTCGAGCGAAGCCTCGTTTGACGTTGCGCCTTCCTGAGCGTCTGTTGCTGGTTCATTTTCCCCACACCCTGCTAGTAGAGCGGCTAGTGCTAATCCTGACGTTAGTAACCATTTGTTTTTCGCTGACATATTTTCTTCTCCTCCATCTGCTCCCCCGAGAACGTCCACGTAAAAAAGCCTCCTTCTTGTATAAGAAAGAGGCGGAAGCATGCATGGTCCGTCTCTTATCTCTCAGACTTAAATAAGCCTGTTGGATGTAGCACCGTACCTCACACCTTCTAGGAGGTTTCCGCAAATGTGCGGAAGGCCGGTTGCCGGGCGTCATAGGGCCAAATCCCTCAGCCAACTCTCGATAAGAGCAATATTTTTTTGTGTGTTGCGTTGGGAGTAATCATAAATCCTGAGTAGATCATTTGTCAATACCTTGAATGCAAGAAAATTTGAAGGAGAGTTTGTCAATTGGTTGGGGATGACTTTCCATATTGTAGAAGTGAAGTTGGACGCATTTTAGGAGAACGTGAACGCACATTGCTGATTTTGAGGAGAAGCTGAACACATTATTGGAGAACATAAACACACTTTGCCAAAATTCACTGAGAAGATGAACACACTTACCATAAGTGCGTGCAAAACCGCCAGTTGCCCTGTGCTCCCGCCTCGTGGGGTCTTCGTAAAGTGGCAGTTGGGCAATGTAAGGTCCTTGAGTGGTGGAATGTCTATGAAGTGAAGACATCATTTTAGAAACCAAACACAAAATAGGAGTTACCAAACACGGAATCGCAAAAACGGCGAGTTACCAAACACAAAAACGAAGATACCAAACACAGAATGCCAAAAATACGGACTTACCAAACACGCAGCTGCCTACCTAAAGCTGAAACCACTAAACGTGGCTCTACGTCCCCTCTCCTCCCCAATCTGAAAAAACTATTTGACAGCTCCTCCTTTCCCTGTCATAATCTGTTTCAACGATTCAAAATTGCATAATAATTTCAAACTCTTATGTAGAGCAGGTGGAGGGACGATCCCTATGATACCCGGCAACCTGTTTCGGTCAGACGTTGACTGATTCAAGGTGCTAATTCTCTCGCGCAGGATGCGTGGCAGATAAGAGGACATGATACCTGTCAGTACAAACCGACACGTCCTCTTCCATTTGCGAAGTGGACGTTTTTTATTTTCTCAAAAAGAAAGTGGGGCATGTGACATGAGCTTTGTGACAGCAACGTATCTCGTACCAGGCGGGCTTGACTTACATAAAAAAGCGGAGGGCATCGCGCTCGGGCTCACAGTTGGATCGTGGACGGATTTGCCGGCGCTCGAGCAGGCGCAGCTCAAAAAACACAAGGGCGAGGTGATCGCGACAAACGACGGCACGCCAAAAGCGACCATCACGATTCGCTATCCGGCGGTCAATTTCACGCCTGACATCCCAGCGATTTTAACAACGATTTTTGGGAAACTATCGCTAGACGGAGAAATCAAGCTTGTTGACATTGCCTTTGACGACGCACTAGCAAAGCAGTTCCCAGGCCCACAGTTTGGCGTTGATGGCATACGCGAGCTGATCGGCGTGCACGATCGCCCGCTCGTCATGAGTATTTTTAAAGGCATGATCGGCAAAGGACTTGATGAATTCGAAACGCAACTAGACGCCCAGGCTCGTGGTGGCGTGGACTTAGTAAAAGACGATGAAATTCTATTTGATAACCCCCTCACGCCTTTCGAAGAACGAGTAAAACGCGGGAAGCACATCTTAGATAAAGTCGAACAAGAAACGGGACGACGCGTCCTTTACGCCGTTAACCTGAGCGGACGCACCTTTGAGCTACGAGACAAAGCGCGTAAGGCAGTGAAGCTTGGCGCATCCGCCCTCCTGTTTAACGTATTCGCTTATGGACTGGATACGCTTCAGGCACTCGCCGAGGATCCTGAGATCAACGTTCCGATCATGGCGCACCCAGCCGTATCCGGAGCGCTCACGGCGTCGCCGGACTACGGCATCGCCAACAGCGTCCTACTAGGCAAGCTCCTGCGCATCGCAGGCGCCGATCTCGTCTTATTCCCATCACCGTATGGGAGCGTCGCACTGCCTAAGGAGGAAACAGATGCGATCGCGCTCGCACTAACAGAACCGACCGTCCACCGTGCCGCATATCCAGTACCGTCAGCCGGCATCCATCCTGGACTTGTACCTCACCTAGTCCGAGACTTCGGTGAAATTTCCGTTATTAACGCAGGCGGTGGGATTCACGGACACCCAGACGGATCAGCCGCAGGTGCAACAGCCTTCCGCCAAGCGGTCGACGCGGTGTTAGATGATACATCACTTGAGGATGCAGCCCTTCAAAAGGCAGAGCTCGCAGCTGCCATTAAGCTGTGGGGGCATCCACTATGACGGAACGCACACCGATTATCTTTTGCGACTTTGATGGCACGATTACAACAAAGGACAACATTATTGCCATCATGAAGGAGTTTGCTCCACCAAAATGGGAGCCGATCAAGGACGATATTTTAGCGCAGCGTGTCTCCATAAAAGAGGGCGTTGGTCGTATGTTTGATTTACTTGATACGTCTAAAAAGCAGGAGATCATCTCGTTTGTTCAACAATCAACTATTCGAGACGGCTTTGCAGACTTCGTGGCACACACGAACAAGGAAGACATTCCGCTCCATATTGTCAGTGGTGGTATTGATTTTTTCGTCCAGCCAATGCTTGAATCGTACGAGTTGAACGGCAACATCTACTGTAACGGTAGCGATTTTAGTGGAGATACCATCCGTATTACGTGGCCGCACGCCTGCGACGATCAGTGTGATAACGACTGTGGTTGTTGCAAACCGTCTATCTTACGCACGTACCCAAAGAACGACTATTACCGCATTGTTATTGGAGATTCGATTACGGACCTTGAAGCGGCAAAGCTCGCGGATCACGTCTTTGTATGCGGAGATTTTTTAGAAGAAAAATGTAAGGAGCTTCGGCTACCCTATACACGTTTTGCTGACTTTCGCACGGTTATTCACGCACTAAATACGTTAGGAGTGACGTCATGACAACAGCTGTTGATGTTTCACAAAGATGGGATGAGCTCGCGGCAGTTAAGGATGAGCTCGCCGAACGAGACTGGTTCCCCGGCACAAGCGGAAACCTCTCGATTAAAGTGACAGCGGTCCCGCTCACGTTCCTCGTCACAGCAAGTGGCAAGGATAAACGCAAGCGAACGCCGGAGGACTTTTTACTCGTCGATAAAGACAGTAGACCAGTAGAGCCCGGCGCGCTAAAGCCGTCGGCTGAGACGGTGCTCCACCAAAAGATTTATGAAAAAACACAGGCAGGCTGCTCACTTCACGTGCATACCGTAGACAACAACCTAATCTCCGACCTCTATTTTGAAGAAGGAGAGATTACATTTAAACATCAAGAGCTGATCAAGGCGTTCCAGATTTGGGAGGAAGACGGCGAGCTTAAGGTGCCCATCGTGGAGAACCATGCCGATTTGGATAAGCTCGCAGACGCAGTCGCAGAGCGAATTGAACCAGGCGTCCACGGCGTCCTCATCCGCAACCACGGTATTACCGCATGGGGACGGGATGCGTTTGAAGCTAAAAAACATTTAGAAGCATTCGAATTTTTATTTTCGTATCAAGTAAAAAGAGAGCTGTTACGCCGCTAAGGCGAGAGACTTTACCTAACTATTTTAAAGGAGGCTATTCACAATGGCGACAATTGTAATTCGCGACACGCAGGAAACGATTAAAGGAACGGATGAGGTACGTGCGTTTTTAGAAAGCCAGGAGGTGCTTTACGAGCATTGGGATCCAACAAAGCTCCCAACCGAGCTCCAAGGCAACTGCAAGATTGGAGACGAAGAAAAGGCTCAGATTTTAGAGACATTTGACGAGGACATTCGCTCTTTAGCGGACCGTCGTGGCTATAAAAAGTGGGATGTGATTGCGCTAAATGAAGACACGCCTGATCTGGAGACACTTTTGAAGAAATTTGAGCAGGTCCACACGCACACCGAGGACGAAGTTCGCGCGATTACTGCAGGATCTGGTAGCTTCGTGATCAAAGGCGCTGACACTGGCTACTTTGATGTCCAGCTAGAGCCAGGCGACGTAATCAGCGTACCCGTTGATACGCCTCACTTCTTTACGCTATCTGACGAGCGCCAAGTTGTGGCTGTTCGCCTCTTCATCGATCCAGAGGGTTGGGTCGCACACAAGTTTGATGATCCAGCGTTTGTTGCATCTAAGTAATTCAATAATGAGAGTTGGGCTTACGACATTCTTGTCCTAAGCCCCTTTTTTGGAGGTAAAACCATGACACACTTTGAGCAATCCGCACTCTTAAAGCGTCTCCCAGACCAATTCTTTGCGCGCCTCACGGCCAAGGTGAGAAACCTCGTTGCAGAAGGCCACGACGTGATCAATCTCGGACAAGGCAATCCTGATTTGCCAACGCCTGCCTTTATCGTCAAAGAGCTGCAGCAGGCTGCAACAAATCCAAGCTTTCATCAGTACTCCCCATTTAGTGGGCATACGTTTTTAAAAGAGGCTGTCGCCACGTTTTATAAGCGTGAGTACGATGTGACGCTCGATCCCGAGACTGAAGTTGCGGTGCTTTTTGGCGCTAAAACAGGTCTTGTCGAGATCAGCCAGTGTCTCTTAAATCCAGGCGACGTGGCGCTATTGCCCGATCCTGGTTATCCAGACTACACGTCTGGAATTGCGCTAGCGGAGGCACGCGCGTCGCTGTTCCCTCTATTAGCGGAGAATCACTTTTTGCCTGACTACGACTCGTTTTCTCAACAAGAGGTCGATAAGGCGAAGCTGTTGTTTTTAAACTACCCAAACAATCCAACGGCTGGTGTGGCGACCAATGCCTTTTTTGACGAAACAGTAGCCTTTGCCGCTGACAATAATATCTGTGTCGTACACGACCTCGCGTATGGAGCGATCGGCTTTGACGGCGTGAAGCCACCGAGCTTTTTACAGTCAGAAGGTGCGAAAGATGTTGGCGTGGAGATGTACACACTCTCCAAAACGTACAATATGGCAGGCTGGCGCGTCGGCTTCGCCGTAGGTAACGCCTCGGTTATTGAGAGCATTAATTTGTTGCAGGATCACATGTATGTGAGCTTGTTTGGCGCCATCCAACACGCAGCTGCCGCTGCTTTGTTGTCCGATCAGCGTGACGTGACAGAGCTTGTTGCGCGCTATGAAAGCCGACGCAACGTATTTATAGAAGGTTTGCGTGCGGCAGGACTTTCAGCCGTTGCTCCTAAAGGGTCCTTCTTTGTGTGGCTTCCTGTGCCAGAAGGATTCAGCTCCGAATCGTTTGCGGACTTCTTATTAAAAGAAGCGCACATTGTCGTGGCTCCTGGTAATGGCTTTGGCGAGTATGGCGAGGGCTATGTACGGATTGGGCTTTTGGCAGATGAGGAAAGGCTGCGGGAGGCTGTTGGGAGGATTGCGGAATTGGAGTTGGTGAAACGCTGTAGGTCAAAAGACTAAGATCAAAGGCGGCCACCTTCGGCGCCCCTACGCGGCGTTTGCTACTACTTGTGGGGGCTTGCTCAACTATTTCTGTCGGCCAAACCAATGGCCGACAGAAAGGATTTTCGCTGCGCGAAAGGGCTACCACTAGTAGTCACGCAAACGCCGCTTCGGGTTGCCTTCGGTTACGGTATATTAGTTGCACAACCTCCTTCTTTTTTATTAAGGCATGAGGCGATAGGTCGTTGCCTCCCTATAGAGATTAAAAGAGTGCGTTCACGTTCTCGCATAATGTGTTCACCTTCTCCACTTCGCTTCGCTGAGCCTTCTTTATCCTGTCCTAGGACGTATAACAAGCATATCTTTCCCATTTTATTTACTTATTTGCACAACATGCGCTGATTTTAGCACCACCCGTACGCTTTTTTGCACGGACTCGGCTAAATTTAGCACGATCTCCTTTAATTTCAGTACCATACTACCTCTCCATAAAAAAGCCCAACCACTAAACGTGATTGGACCTCTCTTAAATCAGTCATACCCTCCAGTTGCTGCAGGTAGCTCCTGATATTCGTCTCTTGGTTGGATCATATTCTGATGGATCTCCAACATCGTATCGTCCCAATTTGATACAGCCGTTGTCGGACAAGAGGAGTCCCAAATTAGTGAATAATCTTCTCCATTTGCGGTCATTTGCAGGTTGTACTTGTGGTGTGGTTCCATACATGACAAGCCATCGCCCTCGTCGGGCAGCGCTAACACATCATTTTCTAAAACGGCTTGATAGATCGTGCGCAACTCCTCGTCGCTGAGCACGAAATCGGTGGTAGTTGTGCCGTCGACGATCAGATCCTTTGTGTAGGTGTCGTCATACGTGTTGATCTCGCTCACGCCGCCTAACCCGTAGGATAGCGCAAACGCAAAGTCGTCCGGCATGTCCTCTGGTAGCGCGTCCTCTGTCGTGCTACCGCATGCTGTGAGCACGAGGATCACTGCGATTCCCCATAACATATGTCTCATAATTGCCCCTTTCCTACATCACTTTTCAGCTGCTTCTACCTTCTCTCTCAGCTCCTTGATTTCCTTTCGCTGGGCTTCCATGCTCCCCCAAAAGATGCCTCCAACAATCCCTAATATAACCCCTACTGGTCCGAGAAAAATGAGCCCAGGGATGCTCAAAATAATAATATAGAATAACGTCATCTGACATGTTCCCTTCATGGTAAATTCATCGATTACACTAATTTTACCATGGTAATATCTACAAATACAGGTAGGTTTGTTGTTTAAGTGGTCAACATTGCTCAACTGCCACTGTACAAAGATCCCCACGTGGTGGTAGCACAAGGCAACTGGCGGTTTTCGGTACTCGCTTTAGGTAAGTGTGTTCACGTTCCTCCAAAATACATCGAACTTACTCATTCAGCCATTTTAAATTGTAAATATATTGTTATCCACCTTGATTTCCTTCCATATCATTTACTTATTTGCACAACACGCTCTGAATTTGGCACGAACTCTCGGCATTTTTGCACCGCCTCATCCAATTTAGCACCACCATCCTCTAAACCAGAACCTCCACCTCCAAAAAACCCTTGCACATCTCCATCATCCATATTATAGTGTGTATATAGACATACACACTATAACACTTCAAATAGAGAAAGGACTGATTTTAATGGCTACACTACGTAGAGCTTGGTGGCTTTCAAAAATGGAGCTGAAGCTTTCTGTAAAGAATTATTTAACTATCATACTTTTAGCCGTAATTTATACGTTTTTTCTCCGTGTAACAATTGCAGACTATCTGGAGAGCTCGTTCTTTTTAGTCGATGTGCTACTAATTTTTTATCTTGTTACGACCCCATTTTCTACAAAGCCAAAGGCCCTCCAATATCAAAAGGTTAATGACGGGCTATTTGCAACACCATATTTTTCGATGCTTTATCAACTTCCGATTAAGCGTGCAGCGATCATCACTAGTCGATTTATCGTTTTATATGTAGCTATCATAGTCTCAACAACTTTCCTTTTTACGATGACCTATCTGACATCCTCTGTACTTCGAGAAACAATTGCGATTCCGCAGTTCCTAGCACTGATGCTTATCTGGATTTGTATTAGTATGGCTATTGGTGGACTCTTCCCCGCAAGTGATCCTGGGGACAAAATTAAACGATTCACGATGTTTTGGTCATACATGACTATTATTATTTTTTTCGTTGCTCTTTATATTATTTTTCCATTGTGGTTTGATACAGGGCTACTAAACTGGACTATTTATTTAGCAAATGAGCACACAATTATATCTATCTTTGCTTTTCTCACCCTTGCAGGTTTATGTACATGGCAATGGTTCCGTGTTGCTTTAAAACGATTAAAAACGATCGATTATTTAGATTAAGGAGGACCACTATGACTCTTCCGATTCGACTTTCCAAGTCCTCAAGAGAACCGATTTATCATCAAATCGAACACCAGATAAAAGCGCTGATTGCAAGCGGTCAGCTGACGACTGGTGATCCATTGCCATCAATCAGACTTTTAGCGAAAGACCTTGAAATTAGCTCCATCACAATAAGACGAGCGTATCAAAACCTTGAATACAGCGGATTTATCAAAACTTCTCAAGGAAAAGGCACGTTCGTAGCGGAGGTTGATCCTGATATGAAGACAACGATGGCAAGTAAGGCCGTTGAAGACGCGATCATGAAGGCGATCACAACTGCCAAACAGCATGAGCTCTCAGATGACGACATTTTGGACCTTGTCCGTAGCTTATTAACAAAGGAGGAATCCTGATGACTGCTCCACTCGCCATTAATAAAGTCACAAAAACTATTGATGACTTCCAGCTTCATATTAATAACCTCCATATCGAAGAAGGAACGATCACGGCCATTATCGGCGCAAACGGCGCTGGTAAAAGTACGCTTTTTAAAATGATTATGAATCTCGTTAAACAAGAAAGTGGTAGTATCCAAGTCTATGGTGAGTCCGTTAACGCCCAAGAAGATAGCTGGAAACAGCACATTGCCTATCAAGCTCAAACCTTGCATGGCTATGATGCATTCACAGGTAAGATGCTAGGTACACTAATGTCCGACATTTATCCAAACTGGGACGAGGCTCTGTATCGATCCTTATCGCAAAAGCTCGACGTCCCATTAAATAAACGTGTTAAAAAACTGTCCCCCGGTGTTAAAACAAAACTCAATATAGCATTAACTCTTGCTAAAAACACCCCATTCCTTTTACTCGATGAACCAACAGCTGCGATGGACATTCCGTCTCGGACTTATTTTTTGGATACGTTATTGCAAGTAACCGAAGAGCGTAATAAAACGGTTGTCTTCGCTTCTCACCAAGCAGATGATATCAAAAAACTCGCCGATTACCTTGTTTTCCTCCAAGACGGGAAAGCGTCAGAGCTCTTTGAGAAGGATACATTCACGTCCTCTTACCGTCAGTTTTGGCTGAAGGATGAGCCGGAAACGAGCATTCCTGGTGAAATCCAGCGTACGTATAAGAAGGTCATCCTCTCAAATGACCCAGACGCGACGCTTGATTATATTACGCATAACAACCTCGAAGTGATGGATGAACAAGTGCCGGAGCTCGAGGACATTATCCCACTGCTACTTACGAAAGGAGAATAATCGATGACAACGCCAGCTCTTACCGTTTCACACCTACAAAAATCCTTTAAGGATCAGCAAGTTCTGCACGACGTCTCGTTTAGCGTGAATAAAGGGGAAATTACTGCTCTGCTCGGACCGAACGGCGCCGGTAAATCCACGACCATTCGCAGTATTATGGGGATCTTTTATCCCGATGAAGGCACGATCGAGTTTAATGGGGAAACAACGAAGGCCATTCCGAAGCATAAAATCGGCTACTTACCAGAGGAACGCGGTCTTTATAAGAACGTGAGCATCATGGATATCCTCCTCTATTTTGCGGAGCTCAAGGATTATCCACGTGACAAAGCAAAAAAACGCGCGCTCATGTATTTAAAAAAGCTTGGTTTAGAAGGAAAAGAGAAGTCTTCCATTGAGGAATTATCAAAGGGGATGGGGCAAAAAGTACAGTTTATCGCCTCCATGATCCACGAGCCAGAGCTACTTATTTTAGATGAACCCTTCTCTGGACTAGACCCAGTGAGTCAGGAAGTCTTTAAAGAGGAGATTCGCTCCCTCGCTCAAAACGGCACGGCCATTTTGCTTTCTGCCCATCAAATGAATCTGGTTGAAGAGATGGCTGACAGGCTGATTATGCTGCATAAGGGTCGCGAAGTAATTAAAGGGACGATGGAGGATGTAAAACGTGAGTATGCGAGCTTTAAGTGTACGATTCACGGTCAAAACGATCAGAATAAGCTTGCGGCTATCCCGTCTGTGACACGCGTCGAGCAGTCTAATGATGTATCCGTCCTATTTTTAGATCAAGATGTCGTACCGTCAGAGTGGATTCGCACGCTCCCACAAGATATCCAAATCAACGAATTTCGTCTAGACCGCATCTCTCTCCATGAGATCTTTATAGACATTGCATCTGACCGAACGCTTGCGTCCGAGGAGGAAAATAACGATGAAGAATAGTTTAAAGGTTGCCCGCTGGGAATTTAAACGTAACGTCAAAAATAAGTCTTTCTTAATATCTCTATTTTTAACACCAGTCATCTTTATAGTTTTTGCTACTTTACCAACGCTTCTTTCTAATTTAGGTGGTGATGACGAGACACCAATCGATCTGTATGTATCTGACTCAGCAAACGTATGGGAAGAGCAGCTTGCCCCTTATGTAAACAGTACCGGACTCGATTGGAATGTCACGGTAGGAACCGATTCTCCTGAGGAATGGCAGGAAGTCGTCGAAGAGACAGACCGCGCATCTGTGTTTCTCCAGCTAGACGAATCAGCTATTAGCGAAGGGCAAGTCAACTACTACACTACAGAGGCAACACCTGACTCCTTCGCTGTTGACGTGCAACTATTAGCGCAGCCGCTCCAGCAGGTTAGCTTGCAGGAAGCTGGGCTATCCGACGAGCAAATGGCCGTCGTTGCAAGTGGCGTACAATTTAATGCCACCGAATTATCAAGCGAGCAGGAGCAAGCGGCGGAGCCTGTTGCTGACCCAGGGCTTGCTGAGACAGATCCGTTTACCCGTCTCGTTCCTGGTGCATTTGCCGGACTCATTCTTTTCTCCATCGTCATGACAGGCATGATGATCTTCCAATCCGCTTCGCAGGAAAAGAAAGAGAAGGTATCCGAAATCGTGCTATCCTCTCTATCACCTTCGGATCTTATGCAGGGCAAAATCATCGGATACTTTTGGCTTGGTATGGTCCAGGTTGGCGTCTGGATGTTAATCGCCATCCCATTTGTTCTATGGAGATTTAGCGATTTACCAATACTCGAAAACCTATTTGTCCCAGAATTAGCCTTACTGATCGTCATCGCATTACTCGGTTACCTATTCTTTGCGGCGCTATTTGTTGGACTAGGCGCCACGATCGAAGACATGAGCTCAACAAGCAACTTCCAAGGATTAATTATGATGCTTCCATTTTCACCACTCCTTTTAATCGGACCAATTTTATCCGATCCGAGTGGACTAGTAGCTCAAATCGGCACCTTCATCCCATTCACCTCTCCAGCCGTACTCATCGTACGTCTATCGCTGCTTGAGGAATGGCCATGGGTCGAAATCGGAATCGCGATCGCCCTACTAGCCGTTGTCGTGTGGCTCGTCATGAAGCTCGCCGGCAAAATCTTCGAAGTCGGCATCCTCCTCTACGGCAAAAATGCCTCTATGGGAGAGATGATAAAGTGGCTTCGCCAGTAGTTAATTTAATTGCTTTAACGCCCACCCTTTTGAGAAAAGAGGGTGGGTGTTTTTTTATTGTTATAGATGGTTCATTCTCTTCAGGTACTTCTAATCTTCGGTAGGAGATCATCTCCTGCTAACAAGAATAAACGTACTCCTCTACTTAGATATTGTCAACATGAATTTAATGTGGAGAGCTCATTTGATAGAAACATTACCAAAGATAAATTAATATTTAATGTCATCTATTAAATAAGAAGAAAGGAATCTTTTCCATGGATATCACAAGTATAAGAACGTACGGTTAAGATATTTAAAGTAAATATTCAATAATATTGTGAAATCGCGATTATTTAGATGAATATGTTCATTTATGCATCTTTACAGGATTTGAAGCGAGGAGTAGTCTAATCACATCAACGAACCACCCATTTCCTTACAGACTGGAGGAGCCTATTAGGTTTTTTATCTAAACATTTATATACCAATTCGTATATCGCTTAATTCATATGAAGCGGGGGACCCAATATAGTGGCTTGCAGTTTAACAAGCTTGCAATCCTTGGGGTGAATCAGCTAGGCATTTGCCAGCTGTAGGGCGACTCTTGCGCCCGAATCCGACAGCTAACCTCGTAAGCGTTGAAGGGACAATTGTTTTTTTGTGATGCGTGCTAATTTCGGTTTAAAACCGACTTAAGCATGCTTATCAACTTTGCAAAAAAACGGATGAGGACCCTTCCTTATCCGTTTTTTCTGTTTTTTCAATTGGTAACGGGCCCGTTTTAATTGAGAAAGGAGACCACATCATGCTTGATACTGTATTAATGATTACTTTAGGGATGCTATTTATATCTATATGTAGCTGTATTTCTGGATTTTCTAGCATCTTGAAGGAGGATAAATAAATGAACGTTTTTATTTTTATCGTCGCTATTTCCGTAGTTGCATATCTCTTTTATGCACTCGTTCACGCAGAAAACATTTAGCTCTTTAGGAGGATTACTACCATGCTAACTTTTTTATCCATAGCAATTCCCATTCTGATTCTTTTTTTAGTAGCAAAGCCTTTTGGGAATTATTTAGCAAGTATTTTTGACTATGAAAGTGGTACAGCATCAAAAAGCGACAAGTTATTTTTACCATTTGAGCGAATGGTATATAGGCTAAGTGGACTTCATACTCGTTCACAAACATGGAGAGAATATGCATTAGCATTACTCGCAACAAATACATTGATGATTGTTGTTATTTACATCATCTTTCGCTTTCAAGGGATTATGCCTCTAAATCCAGAGGAGGTAGGTTCAATGGAAGCATCCTTAGCATTTAATACTGCTATAAGCTTCATGACGAATACTAACCTTCAGCATTACAGTGGCGAATCTAGTTTAAGCTATCTATCTCAAATGATCGCAATTTTATTCATGATGTTTGCGGCTCCTGCTTCTGCCTTAGCCATTTGTATGTCTTTTATCAGAGGTATTACAGGAAAGTCTTTAGGTAACTATTTCGTCGATTTAATCAGAGGTATTACTCGCATTTTATTACCTATCTCGATCGTGTTTGGATTAGCTTTCGTAGCTTTAGGTGTCCCTCAAACATTAGGTGGTCCTGTTGAAGTAGAAACTATTCAAGGTAGCGTTCAAGAGGTTGCTTTAGGACCAGTGGGATCCTTTTTATCAATTAAAGAACTCGGTAACAACGGTGGTGGCTATTTTGGAGTAAACTCCGCCCACCCATTCGAAAACCCGAGTGGATTTAGTAATATGCTACAAGTCATTTTAATGTTTTTAGTCACCGCTTCCCTACCTTTAGCTTATGGGAAAATGGCAGGGAACTCGAAGCAAGGTTGGGTGCTATATATAGCTATGTGGCTTATGTTTGCAGTTTTATCCTTGGTCGCAGTTAGCGGTGAATACAGTGGTAATCCGCTCATGGAACCACTTGGAGTAGCAGAGTCTCAACCTAATATGGAAGGGAAGGAAGTACGCTTTACTCCTGCTGAATCAGCAATGTATGCAGTAACAACTACAGCTACAGAAACTGGGGCTGTAAACAATATGCATGATTCATTAACTCCGCTAAGTGGGTTGGTAACCTTAAGCAACATGATGTTAAATACGATCTTTGGTGGCATAGGCGCAGGGTTTATGAATGTAATTATGTACGCAATGATAGCTGTCTTTATTACAGGTTTAATGATAGGGCGAACACCAGAATTCTTAGGTAAAAAAATAGAAAGCAACGAGATGAAGATTATCTCAATCGTTATGTTGCTTCACCCTTTATTAATACTAGGGTTTTCTGCTTTAGCTTTAAGCACGGAAGCTGGAAGCTCTGCTATTTCAAACGAAGGGTTTCATGGTATTAGCCAAATCGTTTATGAATATTCTTCTTCAGCTGCTAATAACGGATCCGGCTTTGAAGGATTAGGTGATGATACTCTTTTTTGGAACATAACTACGGCAATTGTCATGTTTATCGGAAGATTTCTACCGCTCATTGCTATGTTAGCAGTCGCTAATGCCTTATTAAACAAAAAAGAAGTTCCAGTATCTACCGGTACCTTCCGGACAGATGAACCAATTTTTGGTGGGTTATTTATAATGAGCACAGTTGTGGTAGGAGCTTTAACCTTCTTCCCAACATTAGTTATTGGACCAATTGCGGAATGGGTAACACTTTATCTCTAACTTGGAGGAAAATGGAATGAACAAATCACTAATAGATATGAAATTAGTTGCTCCAGCTTTAAAGGACAGTTTTAAAAAGCTAAACCCTATAGTAATGATTAAAAATCCAATTATGTTTGTTGTCCAAATAGGACTTAGCATTGCCTTACTTTATTCCTTTGTCGCACCAGACCCTTCTTTACGATGGTTTAATATAATAGTTTCTATCATTTTATTTGTAACCGTATTGTTTGCTAACTTTGCTGAGGCATTTGCCGAAGGACGAGGTAAAGCGCAAGCAAATGAATTGAAAAAAACTAAAAAAGAAGGAAAGGCAACTAAAATAGATAAAAACGGCACAGAAACTATTGTTCCTTCACAAGACCTGCGTAAAGGAGACATAGTCCTCGTTCGAGCAGGAGAATTAATTCCAAGTGATGGCGAAATTATAGAAGGCATTGCTAGTGTGGATGAGTCAGCAATTACAGGGGAATCTGCCACTGTATTAAAAGAATCCGGTGGTGATTTTAGCTCTGTTACGGGTGGAACAAAAGTTATAAGCGATTACTTGAAAATTTGCATTACAAGTAATCCAGGCGAAAGCTTTTTGGACCAAATGATATCCATGGTTGAGGGAGCTAAGCGACAAAAGACCCCAAACGAAATTGCTCTAAACACACTGTTAATCAGTCTAACTTTAATTTTTATGATTGTAGTTATAACATTACCATTTCTCTCTTCCTATCTAGGCATTGAGATTAGTGTCCCAATTCTTATCGCTTTGCTCGTATGTCTGATTCCTACAACCATTGGCGGTTTACTCTCTGCCATTGGAATAGCTGGAATGGATAGAGTAACGCAATTTAACGTAATAGCTATGTCAGGTAAAGCAGTTGAAGCAGCTGGCGACATAACTACAATGGTTCTTGATAAAACTGGAACAATCACTTTTGGGAATAGAATGGCGTGCGAATTAATTCCAGTGAACGGCTCCTCTAAAGAAGAGATGTATTATTGGACATTAATAGCATCCATAGATGACGAAACACCAGAGGGGCGATCAATCATTGATTTGATCAAGAGCACTCCAGATATTACGCTCAGAACTAGCGAAAAAGGTGAATTTATTCCTTTTACTGCTGAAACAAGAATGAGTGGAGCAAATTTACAAAATAACAGGAAGGTTAGGAAGGGAGCCGTTGATGCTGTAAAGGCATTTGTAATTGAACATGGCGGAAGTACTCCTCAGGAAGTACATGATATTGCTCTAAACATATCCGAACAAGGCGGAACTCCTTTAGCTGTAGCTATCGACTGTCAAATACTCGGAATTATTCATTTAAAGGATACCGTAAAGCCTGGAATGAAAGAAAAATTTGCTGAGCTACGTAGTATGGGTATAAAAACTATTATGTGCACTGGCGATAACCCGGTGACAGCTAGGACAATTGCAAAAGAGGCCGGAGTAGATGATTACGTAGCAGAGTGTAAACCTGAAGATAAGATAAAGCTGATAAAAAAAGAGCAAGCGGAGGGTAAGTTAGTTGCTATGACCGGCGATGGTACAAATGACGCACCTGCTTTGGCACAAGCTGATGTAGGGCTCGTTATGAACTCGGGCACATCTGCTGCGAAAGAAGCTGGGAACATGGTCGACCTAGATTCAGATCCAAGTAAAATTATTCAAGTCGTCACAATTGGAAAACAGTTATTGATGACAAGAGGTTCATTGACAACATTTAGTATAGCTAATGACATCGCTAAATATTTTGCGATTATACCAGCTATATTTATGGTAGCTATTCCAGAACTACAGGCACTTAATATAATGAATTTGAGTACACCCACTTCAGCAATCTTATCTGCCCTAATCTTTAATGCCGTAATTATTCCATTGCTTATTCCATTGGCAATGCGAGGGGTAGCTTACAAACCAATGAGTTCATCACGTTTATTAAAGCGAAACCTTTTCATCTATGGACTTGGCGGTGTTGTTACACCGTTCATCGGAATCAAAATAATCGACATGGCGATTCAATTTATCATGTAATCTAAAATCTTGGAGGAAACAATCATGTTTAAACTAGGCGTACCCTTACTTTCTCTAATTCGACTATCCCTTATCATCATGATTTTATGTGGGTTCATCTACCCTGTTGCAATGACTGGGATAGCTCAAGTAACCATGTATGAAAAAGCTAACGGAAGTATTCTTTATGATGAAGAAAAAAAACCGATAGGTTCACTTTTTATTGGTCAATCTTTTACTGATCCTCAATTCTTCCATGGAAGAATATCAAGTATTGAATTTGACGGAAGAAATTCTGGATCAGAAAATTATTCATTAAGTAATTCAGAATTGTTAGAAAGAATCGACTCCGCATTAGTAGAATGGGAAACAAGCAACCCAACTACCCCTGCTAATGAGGTACCTATAGATCTTTTAACAAACTCCGCTTCTGGACTTGATCCACACATTACACCTGAGGCTGCAATCGTTCAAGTATCTAGAATAAGCGAAGCCATACAAGTAGAGGAATGGCAATTAATAGAACTTGTAGAAGGTCACACAGAAGGAAGAGACCTTGGTGTTTTTGGAGCAGAAAGAGTAAATGTCCTGCAATTAAATCTATCGTTGCTTGAATTAGTAGATGGAAGTGGTAGTTATGGGAAATTGGATGAGCTTTAGTGGTAAAGGCCCTGACTATTTTTTAGATATCATTAGAAGCTCACATAATGGTAAATTGAAGCTATTTATAGGATCAGCTCCTGGAGTTGGTAAAACATATCGCATGCTTGTAGAAGCAAATGAACTAGCTCACGAAGGTAAAGATGTTGTCATCGGCTTTGTAGAATCGCACGGTAGGCAAGATACCGAACGTGTAATAGGAGACTTAGAGAAAGTCCCTTTAAAAGAGCTTATTTATAAAGAAAGAAAGTTTTATGAATTAGACCTCGAAGCAATTGTTGCACGTAGACCTGATATTGTATTAATAGATGAATTAGCCCATACAAATATTCCTGGTTCTTTAAATAAAAAAAGGTATCAAGACATTGCCGAGATTTTAAGTAACGGCATCTCGGTCTACTCAGCAGTTAATATTCAACATCTCGAAAGTTTACATGAGAACGTGCAACAAATCTCTGGAATAGGTGTCAGGGAACGAATTC
The DNA here is from genome assembly GCF_006965545.2 of Paenalkalicoccus suaedae. Classification (NCBI taxonomy): domain Bacteria; kingdom Bacillati; phylum Bacillota; class Bacilli; order Caryophanales; family Bacillaceae; genus Paenalkalicoccus; species Paenalkalicoccus suaedae. The sequence continues at coordinate 350,666 of NZ_CP041372.2, read as the reverse complement.
CTGACACCTTTCTCCAACTCGCTACTGAAGTAATTTTAATAGATATTTCACCAGAAACGTTGCAAAAACGTATGATAGACGGGAAGATTTACTCTTCAGACAAAATTGAGCAATCTATTAAAAACTTCTTTACTCTTAATAAGCTTGCTGCTCTTCGAGAACTTTCATTAAGAGAGATAGCCAATAACATTGATGACAAAATTGTGAAAGAGATGGAGAAGTCAGGCGAAACAGGACCTACATGGGCTAGCGAGAAGATCTTAGTTTGTATAGGATACGAACCTACAGCTGAAGCATTAATGAGAAGAGGCTGGCGAATGGCTAATCGATTAAAAGCTGGTTTGTATGTCCTTCATGTTGCAGGTCAGTCTCCTACTAAAAAACAGCTTGATAAAGTCGAAGCTTGGGAACGACTAGCTATGCAGTTTGACGCTATATTTATTCAAAAAGAAAAAGACCGTAAAATAGCAAAAATCATAGCAGATGTAGCTAAAGAATTTGGAATAACTAATATAATATTGGGACAATCCGCCAGGACAAGGAGGGAGGAAATTCTTAAAGGATCTATCGTAAACTCTATAATGAGAGAATTAGACCAAATAGATATACACATCGTTTCAACGCATAATTTAAAATCATAACAGGTGGTGTAACCTATGGCAAAACGCACATTAGTATGTATTGCAAATTATAGAAATACCGAAATGCTGTTAAATAAAGGGGTTGAATTTTCTTTAGGTTTAGATAAAACCTGTTACGCATTAACTCTTATCCGAGACCATGAAACTAACTATTATGAGAATACTAGGACCTTGGATGAGATTGAATCAATAGCTTCTGATTATAAAATTCCACTTCTTAAAAGAACGATTAGTAATGAGAAAGTGGCTACTACTATTGCAGAGGTTGTAGTTGAAAAGAAAATTGATCATGTGCTAATTGGACAGCCAAGAAGAAGTAAATGGGACATGCTAGTTAAAGGATCTCTGGTTAATGACTTGTTAAACATATTAATAGACGTTGATTTAACAATTGTCGAGGTTAGCAAAGACAAGATTTCACATGACTCAGAATTTGATATTGGTGTCTCAGCATATATAGTTAAAGAAGACGATAACTACACTCTATCCTTGGATGAGCCTTCCACTTATTTTATTGAAGGTGTATTTTATCAACGTACTAAAACCGACTTTCAATCAGGAGTGTTCAAAGCTAAAAAAGATGAAGAAATATTTATAGTCAACGTAAGTGACGGGGAAGTAAAGTGGACTTCTCTCGATTAAACGAAATTCATAATAGCGGCATGGTTCCTAATCATGAAAAGATTTTATAGTGCTTCTTTATATCCATAAAGGTCGCTATGGGATACATGATAAAGTGGCTTCGACAGTAGATAATTGCTATAGCGCCCACCCTCTTGAGAAAAAAGGAGTGGGTGTTTTTTATGTATATAGTGCTAATATCTACTATTAGTTAATCTCTACAAGAATTAGAATATAAACGATTGTTTTATGTAACGTCTAAGTCGTCTAGATAAAATTAATTAGATAGTAGACGATAAACACACTAATAAATATAGTATCTGATATTGACCTGATTAAAGGAATATTAGACTTCCTTAATTTTTCTATACGATAGTTAAAAATAGCATGATAACCATCTAAAATAATAAATAATCCTGCTATTACAAGAATGGTTTCATAGCCCGTTAAGTGATAAGCAAGGAAGTAAATGAGCCAGCTTCTAACGAACCAAAAACTTAGTGTGAAAAGAACTAAGAACAAGCTCTCGGTATTAAACTCGACCTCTTTTGAACTCATATCTCTTAAACCATCTCGAATAGATGTATAATCCTTTAAATAAGAAATATTCATATACCCCATGACTAAACAATAAATAATAATTAAAACATCTTGGTTAAACAGCTCCCACATACTTCCTATCCTCCTAACTATTTTTCCATATTGATCATCTGTTTCATCTCCATTTTCGCAAGGTTAAAACCTGCTTTCATTCCATTTGCAAAGCCATTTTGATAAGTTACCGTATCTTCATCTTCTTCCTGTAACTCTGCTTTCACTGAATGATTATTTTCAATCAGAAGGATCAGCTGATTCAAATGTTTAAGTGAAATTTTATCAGTACTATTTATTACAATCGAAATATAATTAGCCACCTGCTCATAAGCGACACTCATCCCTTCAAACATACCTCTTTGATTATCTGGAGAAATATTTTTGAGATCGTCTAATGCTTCCTCCAGTATATCTTCTTTGAAGTGGGTTTCTTGAACAGTTTCCAACAGGTCTTTTTTGCTTTGTTCTAGATTACTTTCTGAGAGTCTTCTAAACAACTTTTCTAAATCTAGTAGCTTTTTTTCCATTTCTAACTCTCCCCTTTGATAGTCAAAATCCCTTACCATCCTATTCACAATATAGCGATACGCTATATTCATTCCTTTTGATACTAAGGCCAATTCCTCCTCACCTTTGTGCATGTCTATTCTAGAAGATTGCTCCATTTGAATAAAGTCCTCTATGCAATCTTCAATTTTGGCCCCTCTAAACATTCGCTTACGATAGTTCGTCATTACCAACCCCTCCTCTGGTAATTTATAGGTTATCATTTGTGTATACATTTGTAGACATTTACTCTTAGACTTTATAGATAACTTGATATAGGAAGTAAACACTTAAAATAAATGAGAATGCGTATATGAAATTCCATATAATTTACTTTTTTGCACAACATGTGCTGAATTTAGCACAAACTTCTGGCGTTTTTGCACGCGCCATCCTCGATTTAGTACAACTCACCCTAAATTCAGCACCAATCCCTCTAAATTCATCAAGCTACCCCTCCCCAACCTGAAAAAAGCAGCAGACACCTGAGTGCCTACTGCTCACCTACTATTTTCTCACCCACTAGCCTCTGCATAATCGTCCTGCAAAATTGCCGGGTCGCCATACTCCTTCTTAACAACACGCCAAGTATAGATGGCGCACAGGCCGCCAAACATATTGACGGTAAAAAACGTCCAGTAAAAATACGTGAGGTCGTTAAACTGCTGTGTTAAGTACCAGCCTACCGCTGCTATGACAGCAAAATATGCGGCGTTAAGCACGAGCGCAATCACACCTTTGTTGATTTGCTCCAGCGTCGTGAGCGCCATCAGCACTAGTCCCATAATAAAATAGGACGGCGCCAAAATCCGTATAAAATCGCTAGCAAATCCGATCGATACCGTATCCTCTAACATGACTCCCACTACCGCTTCATATGAAAATAAGAGGCTAACTCCAATCACAGCGTAGACTGCCATTGTAAACAGAACAGCTACCTTATACGCATCTAGTACTCGTGAGTAATAGGCAATGCCTGCTCCTATGTTGCTATTCATTATAATGCCTAAGCTACTTCCAATTGCTATTGCAGGAATGATAACAAACGTTTGAATCGAATACGCAACACCAAACCCAGACACGGCCTCCATGCCAAAAGGTGTCACGATGCGGTTAAACAGAAAATTACTAATAAAGATGATGATATACGATAACGAGATAGGTAGACCAATGTTTCTCAAAAAGATAAGGGCGGGTTGGTAAAATACTGCGTACTGACGCTTCCACTCGATTAGCTTATATCGGTGGAGCTTCACGATCGCTATAGCTGTAAAAACGATTGAGCTAATTAGGTTTGCGTACACAATTGAAAAAATTCCAAGCTCCGCATGAAAAGCGAACAGGTAGACGAGGCTGATATTACTACCGGCGTATAGAATATTGAGGAGCACAGAGAGGTTCACGTATCCTGCTCCGCGCAACGACGATGTGACTACCATCGTAACTATCACGAGGATGTTCACAAAAAACATGGCACTTAAAAAGCTTACAAACGCTCCGCTAATATCTGCAGGAACTTGATAGTAGGCGGCAATAACAGGTGCTGTCAGATAAATGAGCACAGCCACTATGAAGGAGATGCCTATACTAAACGCGGCCATATTGACGATCGTGCGTTTCAATTCTTCCTGCTTTCCGCTTCCCTTCAAGCGAGCGATCAATAGTTGATTGCTGATTTGAAAGCCCTCTGTTAAAGCAATGGTGAGAAACGCGAATGGCGTATACAACGCCCGTATGTATATATCTGTTGCACTAATGTTACCCATAAAGGCAATGCTTGCAAGTTGCACAATCATCGTAACAGTAGATGCTAACAGGAGTGGAATACTTGTTTTAAGTAATAGTGGAAAGATGGAATCGTGCTTAAAATCCAGTGTGCGCCCCATGATGTCCTCCTCGGAAAGTCTATACGAGAAGTATAGCACGCCAGATTAAACATTTTCCATATTTGTATGAAGTATCTATAATATGATTCTGTTAATGACAACTAGCGCGATAACAAGCAGTACTTTCCGCGCAGAATGGCAGTTCGCCCTTCCATTTTATTTACTTTTTTTCACAACATGCGCTGAATTTGGCACAAACCTCTGGCGTTTTTGCACGCAATCGCCCCGATTTTGCACCGCCTCACCCAAATTCAGCACCACCTCCTCCAAGCCCAGCACAACCCCCTCCCCGAACTTCCATCCAAATAAAAACGATGCCTCCACATAATCGAGGCATCGTTCTTTTTTAGTGCTGATTAGCTTCTACTTTTTCAAAAGGATTCTTAATTGTCGTCCAGTCCGAGTCAAGCTCATGAGGTGTTAATAGACAACGGTCTAGCTCCTCTTCTACTAAATGACGAGGAAGGTCAACCCCAATGATCACAAGCTCTGTCTTCCGATCCCCAAATTGAGGATCCCATTCATCCTGTAGACTTTTATTTGCCTGCAGATATTTTTCCTGTTCGACTCTAGGAAGCGCACCTATCCAATATGCGACAGGACTTAACGAGATAGATGGTCCTGCTTGAGAAAGCATCATGACGTAATCATTATGTGTCGCAGTCCAAATAGCTCCTTTCGCTCTTACAATCGCCGTTGGAATACGGCTGAGCCAAGCGCCGAAACGCTCCGTATGGAAAGGCACTTTTCTTCGATATACAAAGCTTGAGATACCATACTCTTCTGTCTCAGGAGTGTGCTCTGGAGCATCTAACTCTTTGATCCATCCTACCGATCTACTGGCCTGATCAAAATCAAAGCGCGTGTTCGATAATATATCTCGAGATGAAATTTTTCCGTAGTTAGTTCGAATTACCTCTGCTTCTGGCTGTAACTTTCTTAAAACACCTTCAAGCTTTCTTAGTTGTTGTGGCTCAATCATATCTGTTTTATTTAACACGAGGACATTACAAAACTCGATTTGATCAATTAACAAGTCTGCAACCTTTCTCGTATCGTCTTCTCCAAGGGATTGCTCGCGATCTAAAAGCGAATCTCCAGACTCATAGTCATGCCAAAAACGATAAACATCCACTACGGTCACCATGTTGTTGATGTAGCAAAATCGAGTAAGGTCAATGCCCGTCTCTTCATCAATATAAGAGAAGGTTTGCGCAACCGGCACAGGCTCACTGATACCTGTTGACTCAATAACAATATGATCAATATTCCCTTGCTTCACGAGATTCTCTACTTCGATGAGTAGATCCTCACGCAAGGTACAACAAATACATCCATTCGACATCTCTACAAGCTTTTCTTCCGTTCGCTTAAAGCCTCCCTGATCAATCAAATCTGCGTCCACATTGATCTCGCTCATATCGTTCACAATGACAGCAATGCGAAGCCCTTCCCTGTTTTGCAATAAATGATTAAGCATTGTCGTCTTCCCAGCGCCAAGATAACCACTCAGCACCGTCACAGGTATTTTTTCCACTTTCCCCACTCCTTCTTGTCCGAAAATAGTGTTACATGCTATCTAATGAGGGCTGCACACTCACCGTGCAAGCATCAAATGCTCTCTGAAAGCTCTCCTTGTTTAAATTCTTTCCTATAATGACAAACTCACTTCTTCTAGCTTCATTCGCTTCCCAGATCGTGCCCGTTTTGGCTGCAACAAGCATGTGGACACCTTGAAAGACAAGGCGATGATCCAAATTGGCTACAGAAAGAATGCCTTTAAAACGGTACATATTCTCTCCTTGCTCCTCTAGCACACGAGAAAACCATCCTTCGAAGGTCTCGATTGCTATTGGCTTATCTGTACGCAGTACAATGGAGGTTGTACCATGATGAGGAGTGAACGAATGTGTGTCGGCTACCGGCTTCTCATGCAAGTCAAATGTAAACTGTCCGATTAACATAGATGGGTCTACGCTGTCACAGTCCTTCATATACATAGGCGCATGTGGATTGATTCCACAAACGAGTTCTTCTACAAGCTTTCGCTCACTTTGTGGAATAAGCTCTGACTTATTTAAAATAAGTACATCTGCAAACGCTACTTGCTTTCTTACTTCTTCGTGCATATGAAGCTGTTGTTGAATGTGGTAGCTATCAACGACGGTTACAAATGTATCCAGATGATATAGCTCTGCCAAGTCCTGCTCCACAAAAAAAGTTTGTGCGACCGGCTGAGGCTCTGCAATCCCTGTTGTCTCAATGATGACACGATCAATTGGTTCGTGCCCCTTCTCATAAATAGCACTTGCTAATCCATATAGCGTATCAAGTAAATCCGTACGAATTTTACAGCAAATACATCCATTATTAAGCTCTAAAATATTTTCTTCAGCTCCTATCACAAGCTGTTGATCAATTCCTGCGTCTCCGAATTCATTTACAACGACAGCAATTCGTTCCTTATGGCGCTCGCTTAATAAATGATTTAAAAGTGTTGTTTTACCTGCACCTAAAAAACCTGTCAGCACAGTAACCGGAATGCGATTTTGGTGCTCCTCCACATCTATAACCTCCAGGAATACATAGTTAGGTCATTCATTTATGTAAATCGTAATTATTACTATTTACATTGAATAATACAGATATTATAGGATTTTTTCGCCCTTGTCAAACCGTCTTTATTCTTTACTATATGCTTATGATCCTCGCTTTGTATCACGATCTAAATGAATACGACTACCCATCGCACCTCGCTGGTTCTGGTATTTCCCCCTATAAGGTACAGTTGCTGGGCGATCCATCTTTGCTAATACAAGCTGACAAATACGTCGTCCTGCCTGCAATTCAATAGGCACACGATTCGCATTGTAAAGCTCAAGCGTAATTTCTCCTTTAAACCCCGGATCAACCCACCCTGCGTTCTGGATAAATAACCCCATTCGCCCTATACTGCTTCGCCCTTCTACAAATGCACTAATATTATCTGGCAGCTGAATGACTTCTTGTGTCGTTGCTAGCAGGAACGAATGTGGTGCAACAATCATTAGCTCTCCATGTATTTCCTCTGTCTCCACAGGATCCTCTAACGACAGTGCGCCTCCATCTCTAGCTTTTATTTGCCTAAACGACGTTCCTAGCGTTAAATCCACGCTTGCTGGCTGAATTTGTTCTTCTGCTACATCACTAATATGTAACGCGCCAGACTTCATCATGTCTCGAATGGTTTGATCAGATAAAATCATCTATGCTCCCACCTTTCTGTTTGTATAGAAAGCATATCACAAATCGTAACAATCACGTTTTAAATAGTCGAGAATGTTTAATAGCATATGTTTGTTTCTATGATTAAGTTAGTTGATACAAGGCTTAAACTTTCATTTCATTTACTTTTTTGCACAATATACGCTCATTTTGGCACAAACCTCTGGCGTTTTTGCACGCGCCATCCTTGATTTAGTACAACTCACCCTAATTTTGGCACCACAGCTCGGCATTTTGGCACCACTCCACAACAACCCAAAAAGGACCGCCCAACCCGGGCGGTCCTTCTCCTCACACTACTTCTGCTGCTGATAATCTAGTACTCTGCCAGATGCAATCACGTCTTTATACCAATGGAAGGAGTCCTTCTTCTTACGTTCCATCGATCCATTGCCTTCGTTATCACGATCGACGTAAATCATGCCGTAGCGTTTCTTCATTTCTCCTGTTGTAAAGGAGACAATGTCGATAATGCCCCACGGTGTATAGCCGATGAGTTCAACGCCGTCTTCGTTCACAGCCTTCCCTAATGCTTCAATGTGAGACTGTAAATACGCAATTCGTGCGTCATCATGAATAGAACCATCGTCCTCAATCGTATCCACAGCACCAAACCCATTTTCCACAATAAAGAGAGGGATTTGGTAGCGATCATAAAAGCGGTTGAGCGTATAGCGAAGGCCTGTCGGATCAATCGACCAGCCCCAGTCACTCGCCTGAATATACGGGTTCGTCACGCCGTGTGGCAATCCGCCGTTCACGATATCTCCTTTATTGTCAGCTTGAACGTCGCTCTTAACCGTTGTCGACATGTAGTAGCTAAAGCCGAGATAATCAACCTTGCCGTTGAGCAAAATCTCCTCATCTCCATCAAGGATTGGGATATCGTAGCCCTCGCGCTCAAATTCCTTCAGCGCATAGCGTGGATAGTAGCCACGCACCTGCACATCTGGGAAGAAATAGCGCTGGCGCATATACTCCTCCGCTAGCATCACGTCCTCTGGATTGGAGGAGTACGGATAGATCGGCACGTGCGACACCATCGCCCCAATCTCAAACTCCGGATTAATCTCTCTCCCCTTCGTGACCGCAAGCGCACTCGCGATTAGCTCATGGTGACCTGTTTGATACATGATCTCCTTCGCGTTCTCGCCTTCCTCAACCGTCACACCTGAATTCGTCCAGAGGAAAAGAGGGTTGTGGACGTCCATTTTGTTATTGATCTCATTAAACGTCATCCAATACGTTACCTTGTCTTTATAACGATTGAAGACAACCTCTGCAAAGCGGACGAAGTGATCGACCACTTTACGACTTCTGAATCCACCGTATTCACGAGCTAAATGAAGTGGCATCTCGAAGTGAGAGAGCGTGATAACTGGCTCAATACCGTGCTTAATGAGTTCATCAAATACGTCATCGTAAAACTGTAGGCCTTCTTCGTTCGGCTCCTCTTCATCTCCTTTTGGGAAGATACGGCTCCAACCAATGGATGTACGTAAGCATTTTAGACCCATCTCGCTAAACATCACGATATCTTCTTTAAAACGATGGTAGAAATCGATCGCCTCGTGATTTGGGTAAAACTCATTTTCTTCGATCTCGGCTGTAATTTTACGAGGAACACCGTGCGCACCTGCTGTCATTACATCGACAACACTTGGTCCTTTTCCGCCTGCGTTCCATCCACCTTCAAACTGGTGAGCAGCTAATGCGCCACCCCATAAGAAATCTTTCGGTAACTGTTGCATGTGATTCGCCTCCTATTTGACTACCGTAAATAACGGCTCTGTTCCTGTTGGCTTTTGCGTGTCGCGAATAACGACGGCTTCAAACTCATCTGCGTTTGTGATGATAACGGGCGTGGTTGTGACAAAGCCCTTCTCCTTAATTTGGCTATCATCAAACTCGATAAGCTCCTGCCCTTTCGTAATTTTGTCGCCTTCTTTTACTTTTAATGTGAACGGTGCCCCGTCCATACTAACTGTGTCTAACCCCACGTGAACGAGTAGCTCAATGCCACTTTCTGAACGTAGACCGATTGCGTGCTTTGTTGGTGCAATCATGACGACTGTCCCATCAAATGGCGACGTTACGCGGTTTGATTCTGGCTCAATTCCAACTCCTTGCCCCATAGCTCCAGAGCTAAATACCTCGTCTGGTACTTGAGAAAGTGGGATGATATTGCCCGCTAATGGTGCTTCAATAGATTCTTCATTTTGATTCGTTGACGATGTGGACGATGTGTTCTCTAACGTTTCCCCCGAAGCATCCTTAGCAGTATCCTCGCCGTAGCCAAAGATTCCAATGAGGACGACAGGGATCACAATCGCAATCGCACAGCCGATCAAGACGCCCCAAATCGAGCTTGGAGACTCTGCGCCAATCGCGTTGACGATCGTGAGTGGACCTGGCAGACCAGCGTAAGCGAAGTAATAAGGATTAAAGAAGCTTGCGACAATCGCACCTGATGCACCGCCGATACAGCCATATAGGAACGGCTTTTTAAAGCGAAGCGTTACCCCGTAAATCGCGGGTTCGGTGATACCGAAAATACCTGTCACACCGGCTGAGACACCAACCTTACGCGTCTCTTGATTACGCGCTCGAAGTACAACTCCAAGCACGGCACCGATTTGCGCGACAACGGCAATTGTTTGGTAGGCCTGGAACGAGTCTCGCCCGTATAAATCAAAGTTTGCGAGAACCATCGGCGTGATGCCCCAGTGAACGCCAAAGATAACGAGCACTTGCCAAAAGGCACCGATCAAGGCACCTGCTAAAGCAGGGACATTCTCTGCAAGGAAGTTGTATCCGTTTGCAATTCCATTAGCGCCAATTGTGGATAATGGACCGATTAAGAGAATCGTTACTGGTACCATAATCACTAATGAGATTAGCGGTACAAACAGTGGTCGCACTACTTCATGCATGCGTTTATTTAAGAATTTTTCTACGTATGATAGCATCCACACCATGAATAATGGTGGTAATACAGATGATGTATACACTGTTTCAGAAAGTGCTAATCCAAGAAACGTGATTGTTTCGCCATCCGCGATTCTGCCAGCGATTTCTGTCCAAGTTGGACTGACTAAAGCTGCACTCGCTGCTACGGCAATGTACACATTACTCTTAAAGTGTCTCGCTGCCGTTATGGCAATGAAGATAGGTAAAAACGTAAATGGCGCCCATGAGATAAAGCTAAATACCTCATATGTCCCCGTTTGCTCGAACGCTGGGAATAGCAGTGTTACGAGGATCAACATCCCCTGTAAAATACCCGCTGCAGCTAAAATATAAATGAACGGAGCGAAAACAGCCGACATTGTTGCAATAACACGATTTAAAATCGTTCCTTTTGCCTGTCCAGACTCCTCGTTATCTCCTGTCTCTAAATCTACTAAGCTTGCAAAATTGTCGTAAACCTCTCCAACATGCTGCCCAATAACGACCTGAAACTGTCCGTTATTCTCTACTACTGTAATAACACCAGGCATTTCGGAAACTTTTTTCTTAGCCTTTGGATCAGAACGCTTTAATACGAGACGAAGTCTTGTTGCGCAACGTGTCGCATTTGCAATGTTCTCTTTCCCGCCGACAGCCTCCAAAATATCACTAGCGAGCTTCGGATAATCTCTCACCTTCTTAGACATGTTCACTCTCCAATTTGACCGTTTTATTTTAATTGTACCGGTATAATAATATAATAACATATTAATTATTTTGTCAATAGCTAATATAGAATAATGAGGTTTATTCAAGAATATGGTACACTTAATCAACCAATAATCTGATTGGAGAGACCATTCACCATGCTAAAATACCAACAAATAGCGCTTGATATTGAACGGATGATTGAGACGGAGCAACTAAAACGCGGTGTCAAACTACCCGTGCTTGAAGCTCTCATGAAGGAGTTTGAGGTAAGCAAAAGCACGATTACAAAAGCGCTTGATCTTTTAGAAAAAAAGGGAGTTATTTATCAAGTTAGAGGTAGCGGGATTTTTGTTCGCGGCCATAAGCGGAAGGGTTTTTTGAGTCTCATTTCGAATCAAGGCTTTAAGGATAGCTTAGAGGAATTTGATATTACGTCTGAGGTGTTGGAGTTAAAAATCGTTCAGCCTGAACGATATGTAAGAGACGCACTGGATTTACCGGAAGGGGCTGAGGCTCACTATGTAAAGCGAATTCGCTATATTAACGGGAAAACGCTTTGTGTGGAGAACTCTTACTACTCCAAGGAGCTTATTCCTTATTTGAATAAAGAGATTGTGACGGGGTCTATTTTTCATTACATTACGGAAGGTCTGAAGTTGCAGATTGGTTTTTCGGATATGTATTTGCAGGTTGGAAAGCTGACGGAAGAGGAAGCCGGCTACTTGCAGCTGAAGTCTGGGGATCCGAAGCTATCTGCTGAGACGATTTTTCATCTTAATAATGGGAAGCCGTTTGACTATTCGATGATTACGTATAACTATGAGCAGTCGCAGTTTTATGTGCAGTCTGGTAGCTATCTTCGGTGACCGAATGCTGGCTAATTTTAAGGGCAGCCCTTTGGGCTATTTACTTAAGAGCTAATTTGTTTAAATCTGCTCTACGAGCTGTCAGCCCTCCGGACACTCTACGACATCCATAGGGTCAGCGTCTGAGCCTACTCGTCAGGGGAGACCGCCTTCCTGCGTGGTCTCAGCCCCTGCCTATTCCTATGGATTGTCTCCGAATGTCCTCCGGATCTGCCAGCTCTGCGTTTGATTTAAAAAATATTGATGATTCTTTCGTTTGTATACGCCAGGAACTCAATTAGTAGTTTGTTTACATCATCACATATGAAAAAAGCTCCGCTCTCCTTGTCTAATAAGAAGAACGAAGCTTTTTTTAATCCTGCTTTAATTGATTCGTCGACGCTTTTAGTGATCCTGTTTCTGTCGCCATGTATACATCTAAGTACGTTCCGTCGGTAAACTGAATCACAACTGCCTTGTCGTTCACGCTCACATCCTGCACAACTTTACCCTCAAGCTTCTCTCGCGTCACAGTGAATTCTTTCTCCGCCATCGCTACTCCTCCTCGTGGTGTATCCTATTTCTAGTTTATCATAATGTCCAGCCGCTCTAATTACCAAAACGGAACCAATTATCTTCTCACTTCGTAAACCATACTACCCACTTATTTACTATGCGAAAGGCGGTATTAACAATGATTTTCCTTAGTAGTAATATATCAGCATCAGGTTCGATTCACTCCCTCGCTTCCACACCTGGATGGACACCCATTAATAGCCCGTGGACCGTAGTACTTTTTATCACACTTATCATGGGAGCCCTCTACACAATTGCATCCTTTGCTAATCACCACCCACGCTCCTTGTTCCAAAAAAACTTTTGGCAAGGACCTGCGGCAACAATCGTCACGATTACCCTATTCTCGCTCTCCTTTATCTGCTTCGCCTTAGCATTTACAGTGTGGACACCAGCTGCCCTCGCAGCGCCATCTCCTCTACTGTTTTATTCGCTTATTATGTACTTTCTGCTTCTTATCGTCGCTATTCCCTTCACGATCATCATCCGCGGCGCTACCACCCAGCGCGATCGTAGCCGCGCGATTACAATCTCCTTCCTTGGCACGACAATTGCGCTTATCCTCATCATTTTTCTCCTGTAAATCTACCTGGCTCGTGCGCAATGTCACGAGTCTTTGGGGGAAACCGCAAAACAACTATTTTTCCTATGTAAATCAACTGATCTAGTTCGCCTCTTCTCCAGCCACAAAAAAAACGCCCTACATTCAGGCGTTTTGCTGTTATGTTTTATACAGCGTATATAGAGAGACCCCCAAGATTACAGTCGCTAAAATGAGATATGCCGCTCCCTCAAGCCCTCTTATCACAATCATACTAAAAGGAATTAGAAAAACTGATATCGCAATAGCCCAAACTGACGGAACATATTTAGCATCCGGCTTCTTCTCCTCTAATTCCTTCGTCAGATAATAGACTGCTCCGCCTATAAGGAGACCGACTAAAATTGGAACGACTACTAGCATACTTGCTGTCTCCTTTACCCCGTAGTGGCATTAGTATCGAACTTCTTGCTTACTTCCTCTATCTTTTCTATCAATGGAAACGCATTATAAATTTACCTGCACGTAACAATTAATTTAAAAGTTCCTTAACCATCCCCCGCACTTGCGTGGTAAACTCTGTTTCAACAATATAAATCGTTTGAGTAGTTGATGCTCTAGAAAGCAAAATTTCTTGCTCCTCTTTCGTAATCCATAGATTTAAGCTTTGTTCATCGCCGTTGTCATACGTAATGTGTACTTGGTACTCTGGCTCTATTATGTCGTAATCAGCCATGCTTTGAACAGCATGTGCAAAGATTGCCTCAAATGCTTCCACCGATTCCTCCTCGTCAAACGTTAGCTGTTCGCTATCACGCAATCTCTCTACCGTGATTTCAGCTAGTCCATCACCCGTTAACAAAGGACTATCATTTTCTGCGACTGGATCGTTATCGACGTTCTCATTCTGCGCATTCACTTCAGATACATCATTTACGCCATCGCCCTGTGCATTCCCCTCTGACTGACAGCCTACGAGCAGCATAACAGCCACGTAGCCTACCATATACAAGAACCCTTTCATTTCATCCCCTTCTTCCTTTTGACGAAAATATGGTCACCTATCTCTTAAACGTTTAAAGACTGTCTCAAGTTACAATTTTTAACTATTTTTTTAGACAGTGATCCACTTCACTTCATTCGTCAAACTCAATAAACAATAGATTAAAAACCGCTAAACATACTCATATCTTGTTACATGACTATGTTTAGCGGTTAAAGTAGTTTCTACAATGGAAATCAATTTATCATATTTAATAGATCTAGCGTAAATAGAGTGATGAGAGTAGTGATCGCAGAGATTGCCATGATTATTAATAGGAGCTTCCAAAACGGTGTTTGACGAATATATGTGGCGACTTGTCTAAATAGCTTGAAGTCCGACACGTTAATACCTCCTTTGAGTAAAAGTCCCTTTGTGTAATCAAATCTCATGATCTACCTTCAATTCGATCCTTATTCCTGGTAAAATACAGGTAAAACTGGTGTGAAGGATGAGTGAATTGAATACATTATTTGAGCTTGCAGCAACGAACGTTTTCACTGTAGCCTTTAGTAGCTTTCTAGTTGGAGGCGTCCCGTTTTTACTTGGTTATTTTTTACTCAATCGAGTGTTTAACCTGTCTAAAGGGTGGAGTACGATTATTCCAGGTATGATCGTTCTTGTTATTCTCTTTGTGGCATCTATTATCACCATTAATGAACCACCATACCTACTCATTGGACTGGCGGCAGCGTTTTTAACGTACCTAGCCGTGTCAGAAGTCCGGTCTAGCAAATCAGCTACTACGTAAAAAAGCACGGAGAGGGATAATCCCTTCCATGCTTTTGTTTTTTAAAAGACCGATGCCCCTACAAAGATGAGAGCTCCAACTAGCACAATAGCAAGACCAACGACTAGAAAGCCGTACGAGAATCCCTTTATGACAGCAAAAACGTCGAGAAAAAGGTCTTTAAAAAAATCGCCTACTCGGTTCATCTCCATTCCCCCACTTATTTGTTATCTTGTTCCTGACTTCTTACTTGCTTTTGTTTAGAAACATTCATATTTTTAAGCATAATTGCCGCTATTAATCCTAACAGTCCGTTTGTGATTAAGACAGGAGGGATTTGCGGGTTTCCGTATAGAAACAAGAATGTTAGTAGTACTGCAACTATTGGTAAAAAATAAATGGATCCCATGACGCTTATCCTCCTTCATGTAAACTATTCATACTACCACGTACAAAATGGGAAATTAATCTATATTTACTACAAGTCTATCACTTTACCCACTCGATCTCAAACAGGTGCTAAAGGACTTTGCACCAGGCTTTGACGAGGAGCAATTCAGAGAGCTATCCAAGTGCCTTCAGTACAACGCAGGCATGCAAACGCTGGGAGTAAAAGAGGCCTGGAGGTATACTTTAGCCCATCACCAATTGAGGTAATGGGCTTTTTACGTAGTTTATAGAGCGTTCAAATCCGCTTCTTTGGGAATTTAACAAACCTCAAAGAAAGGAATCCAATTACGAACGTAGAGAACGCCAAATTGTAGAGCCACGTTACTTCTTGTCCTCGCCAGTAATCGATTAAAGCTAACACGATGTTCGTGCATATGAGCAAAGGTAGCGAGTACGTGAACAAGGCTTTTTTGTAAGACAAATAATCACTCCTTCTTCCTTAACATTTTAAGACTGCTCTTCTTTTTGAGAAATGTTTGATCTCCGTTAATAATATTTCTCACATTCATTTGATCGGAAGAGGCAATCACCAATAATTTGAAACTAGTCTCCATTATTACCGACTAAAAAAGAGGTATCATTCTTGATGATACATCTTCATCGTTTTAAGTATAGCTGTCTTAATGTATATACGATTTATACTGGCAACTAGTAACAGGTTAACATTTTTGAATGGAGGAGAAAAATGAGAATTAGATATACTGTTCCTTTAGTAGCAGTAATTATAACTATCATTATTGGATTTATCATTTTAGACAGTTCTACAGAAAATATCGTACAGGGTGGCGATACGACGAATGTACTTTTCTCAGATGCAGATGAAATGGAGGCGTATGCGGATATAGTAATTGAGGTAGTAGCTACAAATGATAACACACACGTTTCCAGAGGAGAATTCGACGGTCACACGTTAACAAAAGTAGAAGTCCTAGAGGTGTTTAAGAACAATACTGGCAAAGATATTGGGCCATACATGGCAGTTGCAGAGCCTTATTATGTCTCGGATCGGATAATCGGGCATGATGTTATTACCTACGGAGATTATATGCCTTTAGAAGAGGATGGCAATTACATTCTATTTTTAAGCTGGGCTGAAAACATTGAAGGGTATTGGATTGTCTCATTAGAACAAGGCCAGATTAAGCTTGGGGAGGATGCATCAGATGACGAGCAGACTGAGTTTAGATCCGAGCAATATCAAAACCTAATTGAGAGCGTGAAAGAAAAATACAATAAAAATTAGTAACAATACAAACGACTAAATCTAGGTTAACTAGATACCATATGCAGTTGGACCGCGAACAATTAATTAAGCCGATTAATGACGCGGCCCTCTATATTTTTGTTTAGACGAAGGTAATTATTTTTACAAGCCCTACATCCACCCTCAATTCAGTAGTCAAAGTCCTTTCCTGTAAGCACCTTGCATCAACTTTAGTCTTCAACGCTTATCAAAAACACCCTCTCCCTAAAGCCTCCCCGTTCTTCCGTCTTCTTCTTTCGAACGGCCTCGATTTCCGATAAATCCGCCCCTACTCGCGTTGCATACGTATGGATTAATTCCAATATATCCGCCATTTCTTCGATACGATCATGATCCGAACCAGCACCTCTAAGCTCCTCGACCTCTTCATGCAACTTCTCAATAAGCGCATGCTCATACTCCGCTTCATCAAGCACTCGTGTCACAGCCCTCTTCCCCGTCGCTTCGACAATCCCAGGTATCCCGTCACGCACTAGCTTGTTGTAAATAGGCATCGTATCCCTCCCTTATACATTTTTTTGAGAAAATAAGGAGTTACTGGTTTATAGGAGTAACTCTTCCTCCTATCAGCTTCTATTCATGCAACCCCTCTACCGCCTTAGAAATCTTCTTTCTCGTTTCCTCCAATATGCTCGCTTTTTCGATAGGAAGCTCTTCTTCACCTTCTATGAAAAAATCGGCAAAGTTTTGTCCTTCGTACCTTGGTACAACGTGCATATGAAAGTGGGTCAAGTCATCAAAAGCGCCACCGTTTTGGCACACCGTAATCCCATCAGGTTTAAACAAGTGTTTAATCGTTTTTGACATCCTACTTGCTGCTTGAAAAACGGCGCTCGCCGTATGTTCATCCAACTCATCCATGTAACGAGCATGGGTTTTAGGGACAATTAATACATGTCCTTCACTGTATGGGTTATGGTCTAGAATACAACTAACATCGCTATCCTCAAACACAACATACACAGTCTCTTCTTTATTAGCTAACCGACAGCCTAAACAGCTCATCTACACTCTCTCCTTTTATGAAACAACATTGGATATGCATCCAACTCGATTTTCTGTCCACACAATAAGTCACTTAAAGGTGCAATTGGGAGCTCCTAATAATGCCCCAAATTCCCATTCTTCCGCGCCACATTGAGCATGAGGTGAAAGAGGAGCAAGCCGATGATCATGTAGCTGATGGAATGTGCGACTAGAATGACAAACTCCGTAGACGCGAAATTCGCAAGCGAACTTTGCGATTGGGACATCGCGTTTAAGTTTATGACGCCATATGTGATAGGCAGTTGTTTTGCGATCAGATCAATCACGAATGGCAAAGAACCCTCTGCTAACGTAATGCCGGTGAAGAATAAAAACGCATAGTTTAGAAGTACAGTGATTGCGGAGATCCGTTTAAATACGATGGATAATCCCGCTAGCATGAAGGAAAAGCCGTAGATTCCTACCATCGTTAGCGCAATGACAACAGCAAAGAAGAGCCAGTCGACGGACTGGAATAGGCCCGCTACTGTAATCGGTTCAGTAGAAATGGTGATGATCACTGTGAACGTAAGTAGTGCAAGAACTATACCGCCGATAGCATCAAAAATAAACGTGGAAAATGCACGGCCAAACAGCATCTTTGTGAGGGACGTTTTTGTTAAATAGATCTGTTCGAGTGTGCCAAGCTGCATTTCCTCTTGGAGAATAAAGGTGAAAACAGCGATCGAGTTGATCCCCACGTACCAAATGAATATGCCGATCAAGAGCTGGAACAGCATCGCTTCTATATTCGCTGCAGTTTGAAAGATCGTATAAAAAAGTCCGATAAAGAGAACGAGGTACGACACGATTTCTGCGGCGGAATCCACGTAATAACGTCTAAACATGCCTTTAAATTTATGAAATTCTGCGTGTAAGACGTCGATCATGTCATCACCTTCGTAATCTCCAGGAAGATGTCCTGTAGGTTTCGTTTGCTGTTTTCTAATGAGATGATTTGCACACCTTGTTGCTCAAGCACCGCAATCACTTTAAACACATGCTCGTTCGCGACCTCTAGCTGCAATCCGTCTTCTGAGATTGCGCTCCACCCTTGGATCTCCGCTCGGACAGATGCCTCGACCGGCGTTTGTGTTTGGATCGTCCACCTATTTTCCCCTTGATAATGAGAAAAGATCGTCTCTTTATTCTCATGCAGAATGACTTCCCCTTTATCAAAAAAGATGATCTCATCGGCTATCTTCTCCGCTATCTCCAGCTGATGCGTTGTAAGGAGGACGGTTTTACCCTGCTCATGGCTGAGCTCTTTTAAGTAGTCACAGAGCTCTAGCGTCGCGCGAACATCTAATCCTAAGGTCGGCTCATCGAGCAAAAAGACGGGCGGATCCTTGATCAGTAGCACAGCTAGCGCCACTTTTTGTTGCATGCCTCGTGAGAGCTCGGACACGTAAGTGTGCTTTTTATGTAGTAAGCCTAACTGCTCGAGAACAGTATCAATCATCGGAATGAGACGTTTGCGCGGTAGCCTATTTAACTTGCCAAAGTAGTAAAGGTTGTCGTAAACCGTTAAGTAATAATAGACGTTGCGCTCTCCTTCGAGTATGCAACCCACCTCGCCGAGCACTTTTTTCGAGCTTGCCGGAATGTTATTGACGGTGATCTCGCCACTGTCGAGCTTTAATAGCCCGCACATCCCTTTCATGAGCGTCGTTTTGCCAGATCCATTTGGACCTAATAGAGCGGTTATTTTGCCTTTCGTCACGCGTAAAGATAGATTATGTAAGACATCCACGGAGCTTTTTCTCTTTCTGTAGCTCTTGGATGCGTCCTTTACTTGAACTGCGAACTCCATGTAACCATACCCTCGCTTTATTTTTTTGGATGAAACTTGTATGATTGTAAAAATTCCAACTACTGTAATAATAGCAAGTTTCAAGTATGACGTATACCTGGTTTTTTCCATATAGCTAAAGTTGAGGGGGGTTTTTGTGGTTACTTTTTGTTAGTGTGTTTATTAACTCGCTTAATTTGATGTAATGTGTTCACGTTCTCAGAAAGTGTGTTCAACTTCTCGGCATTTTGGTCAAAGTGCGTTCAGCTTCTTGCAAGATGCGTCCAACTTCCACCTTGCACGGTCGCTCCCGTCCACACTGAATGAACAGTCCACCACAAATGGACCCATCGGTTGCTCCACTGCCACTTATCAAAGCCCCCACGTGGTGGTAGCACATGGCAATCGAGGATTTTGCCTCGGTGTGTTTGGTAAGTCTTACTTTTTCTCGTTTTGTGTTTGATAACTCGGTTTCTGTGTTTGGTTTCTCGTCTATTTCCGCGTTTCGTGTTTGGTAACTCGCATTCTGTGTTTGGTTTCTCCCCAACAAAAAAACACGCGACCCCGGATCAATCCGATGGTCCCGTGCTATTACTATCTTGCTCTGTCACACCCACTCTGTCCCATGCTCCCGAATAAACGCAATGTCCTTCTGATAATGCTCATCGTGCCTTTCTTCGATCATCTTTTGAAAGGCAGCATCTCCCTCATCCGCCTTCCTCCTCATCGTGGCACAAAGACCCGCAAGCCTTAGCATCACCATCTCTATTAAACCTTCTTTCAACTCTTCCATCCCATACGAGTCAAAGAATACCTGCACTTTTCGCCTAATCCGCCCTGCATCTTTTGACGGCTCATAAAGTATCGTTTCGCCATTTTCCGTATGCCAATGTCTGCTTAAAGGCACGCAAGTATATAGTGCATACGCGATATCCCAAAGCCGCGGTCCAGGAGCAACAACATCAAAATCGATAATTCCTGCCGGCTTTTTATTGTGGAAAATAAGGTTATAAACCGCAAAATCATTGTGGCATAGCACCTCGAATGGAGGAGGTGTGTGATCAATAGGCTCCCAACCCTCTTCAATCGGAAAATCACTCATCGCATCATGATAACGACGAAGCATTTTCGCAATTTCTGCTAGGTTATCATCCGACCACATATACGATTTTAACGGATAATTACCGGCTTCCCCATCAATAAACGACAGTATTTCTCTATTTTGATCATCAATGCCTAAAAACTTCGGTGCGTAGGGAAAGCCCTTCTTTTCTAAATGCGTTAAAACGCTATGAATTCTAGAACTATTCTCCTTCAAATCACGCCTGACTGTATCTCCTACACGATAGACATTCGATACGTTCCCGCCTGATAATTCCTCTTCACGATGGTCCTTCATATAACACTCTCCTCTTTCAGGCTCTTTTCACCCTATTATACAGATTCCTGATCAAGTGATAGTGATGATTATTAACATATGATTCCAGATCAACAAAAATATTTTTCAACTCATACACAAAGGTCATGTTAAGGTAACTAGAGAATATCTAGCTATGACAGCGTGAGTGAATTCATCTGAAGAGCTGTAATCTAGTTGAAGCTGTTTGAAGAAGTGGAGCACCCTTAATGGGTGCTTTTTTTGATGATTGCGTGTCACTTCTTTGCACTTTGGTAGAATTGCGCGTCGCTTCTAGCAAATTGCGTTTCCTCTCTAAATCTAGTAGCTCTTCTGTCTCTACTCCGTGCACAGTCCACCACAAAAGGACCTTTGATTGCTAAATTGCCAGTTATCGAAGCCCTCACGCGGCGGCAGCACATGGCAATCGAGGTTTTTACTGAGGTGTGTTTGGTAAGTCTTACTTTTTCTCGTTATGTGTTTGGTAACTCGGTTTCTGTGTTTGGCTTCTCATCTTTTTCCGCGTTTCGTGTTTGGTAACTCGCATTCTGAGTTTGGTTTCTCCAAATCCCCCCAAAAACAAAAAAGCACGAGACCCCCGAATCGAAATCCGGTTGTCTCGTGCTCATTTATTTCATCATTAACGTTTTCCCAAATCTAAATCCCTACTCTACCGTCACACTCTTCGCCAGGTTACGTGGCTTGTCGACATCACAGCCGCGGTGTAGCGCTGCGTAGTAAGAGATTAGCTGAAGTGGGATGACACTCACTAGTGGTGTGAGGTATTCGTGTACGTGTGGTAGCACGATTGTGTCTTCCTCATCTTCCCAGCCTTCCATACTGATCATACATGGAGATGCTCCGCGGGCAACAACTTCTTTCATGTTACCGCGAATGTTTAGGTTCACGTTCTTTTGCGTCGCAAGACCGATTACTGGCGTGCCGTCTTCGATCAATGCGATTGTACCGTGCTTAAGCTCTCCGCCAGCAAATCCTTCTGCTTGGATGTAAGAGATTTCCTTAAGCTTTAGCGCGCCTTCTAGACATACGTGGTAGTCCATAGAGCGGCCGATGAAGAAAGCGTTGCGAGACACACTCATGAAGTCGCGTGCGATTTGCTCCATTTCTTCCTTCTTGTTTGTGAAGATTTCCATTGCGTTCGCAACAATTGCGAGCTCTTGTAAAGGATCGAAATCGATCTCCACATTTGCCGCACGTGCAGCGTCTACAGCTAGGATAGCAAATACTGCCATTTGTGCTGTATAAGCTTTCGTTGATGCTACTGCAATTTCAGGTCCTGCATATGTGTGAAGCGTGTAATCCGCTTCACGAGAAAGCGTCGAACCAGGTACGTTTGTGATTGTTAGTGCCTTGAAGCCTTGCTCCTTCACGTTAACAAGCACGCCGCGTAGATCTGCTGTCTCTCCGCTTTGAGAAATAAAGATAAAGAGTGGTTTTTTGCTTAATAAAGGCATGTTGTAGAGGAATTCACTCGCAATATGCGTCTCTACAGGGATACCTGCGATTTTTTCGATTAATTCTTTCCCAACAAGACCAGCGTGATAGCTCGTACCTGCTGCGATAATATAAATACGATCTGCATCCGTTACAGCCTGACGAATGTTTTCGTCTAGCTTAATGCTATCGTTCTCATCCTGGTACTTCGAGATGATGTTACGAATAACAAATGGTTGCTCGTCGATTTCTTTTAGCATGTAGTGAGGGTACGTACCCTTTTCGATGTCTGTAGAGTCTAGCTCTGCGATGTACGTGTCGCGGGAAACTTCTTCGCCGTCTAACGTTTTTACTGTAACGCTCTCGCTTGTTACAACAACGATTTCTTTGTCCATGATTTCCATGAACTCGTTCGTTACTTGTAGCATCGCCATTGCGTCACTCGCAATTACGTTCACGCCTTCATTAACACCGATTAAGAGTGGGCTTTTGTTTTTACCTACGTAGATCGTTTCACGGTCTTCTTCGTCAATTAACGCTGTTGCGTAAGAGCCTTCTAATAGGCTTAAAGTTTGACGGAAAGCTTCTTCTGTTTGAAGGCCTTCTGCAACAAATTTGTCTACTAGCTGTACGATAATTTCCGTGTCCGTGTCACTCACCATTGTCACATCAGCAAGATGCGCACGGCGAAGTTGCTCGTAGTTCTCGATAACGCCGTTGTGTACAATCGTAAAACGTGATGTTTTACTTTGGTGAGGGTGAGCGTTTACTTGGCTTGGTACACCGTGAGTTGCCCAACGTGTGTGTCCAATTCCAACTACTGCTGCCTCATCATGATCGACAACGTCGCGAAGCGCTGCAATGCGCCCCTTTTCTTTATATACGTGTACGCCTTCTGCGTTCGCAATTGCAATCCCTGCAGAGTCATAGCCACGATACTCGAGCTTTTCAAGCCCACGTAGTAAAATTTCTTTCGCATCCTCAGTTCCGATATATCCAACAATTCCGCACATAATTCATTTCCTCCCGAAGTAGTGGGGTCAGAAATGCACCATAAATTTGGGGCACTCCTGCCCCACTCTTTATCATTTTTAGTATGTGCTAGTGGTCCGGTCTTTGTGCAGAGAGTCGCCTCTCTGATTTAGACCTTCCCTTCACGGCCGTAGCAAATTCTCAGCCGGGAGGCATCCGCCGAATCTCTCGATAACCTCCGTCCTCGTCAACTGCAACACCTGCAGTCCTGGCGCTTGTTGTTGCTCCTGTCTCCTCACAATCCTCCTATCTATATCTGAATCAAGGCTTATCATACCCTTTTTGCGAAAATACGTCAAATGTATTCTACAATAATTTGGAATTTCCGACACCGTAAGCCCGTTAGTAAAGTAGGTACATAATGGGGAGCCTACCAAGATAGCCTTTCCCAATTTATATCTCCTATAAACACATTTCGACGTCAGTGTCGAATTTATGAGTGTTCGCTGTGAAGGATTTTTTCGCTTTCTTTATTCATCTCGCTACCTTCTCCACCGTCTAGCTCTATCGACCTCATACGTTCTTAAATCGTTCACAGATATTGGCGCATTCTTCCTACTTTCTTCTATATATAATCACCAACTACAAAAATGTCACTAGTCTTTGTGACTAAATTACGTTTTCCTTTTGTTGTATCAGTAGTGTAAGCGTTCTACTATTAGCACATAAGCACTTTTATTTTTTTACTCAAACTTTCTTATAGGAGGGAAAACGAATGGCAAAGGAAAAGAAAAATTTTCGCACAGGCATTCAACGGTTTGGTAGCTTTTTAAGTAGTATGATCATGCCAAACATTGGAGCCTTTATTGCATGGGGGTTAATTACCGCCCTATTTATTGAGGTAGGTTGGACTCCAAACGCAGAACTCGCTCAGCTCGTTGGTCCAATGATCACGTATCTATTACCACTCTTAATCGCCTACACAGGTGGTAGCATCATCCACGGCGGACGCGGTGGTGTCGTTGGTGCCACAGCAGCGATGGGGGTTATCGTTGGTTCTGAAGATCCAATGTTTATCGGTGCAATGATTATGGGTCCACTTGGTGGTTACCTGATCAAGCAAATTGACCGTGTTCTTGACGGTCGCATCAAGCCTGGATTTGAAATGCTCATTAACAACTTCACATCTGGATTACTCGCTTTAGGTCTAACTATTATTGCTTTCTTAGGTATTGGACCAGTTGTTTACGGATTAACAGAAGCGCTTGGCGCTGGGGTAGACTTTATTGTTGGTCTTGGACTACTTCCTTTAGTATCGATCCTAGTTGAACCAGCTAAAGTTCTTTTCTTAAATAACGCCATTAACCACGGTGTACTAGCACCGATCGCATTAAACCAAGCAGCTGATGTCGGTAAGTCGATCATCTTTATGGTTGAGACAAACCCAGGACCTGGTCTTGGTATCCTGCTTGCGTACATGGTATTTGGTCGCGGTAGCGCAAAGCGTACTGCTCCTGGTGCTGCTATCATTCACTTTGTCGGGGGGATTCACGAGATTTACTTCCCGTACATCTTAATGAAGCCAGCACTGATTGTCGCAGCCATTGCGGGTGGTATGACAGGTATCTTTACATTTAGCCTCTTTAACGTCGGTCTTGTATCGACACCAGCTCCTGGTAGTATTATTGCCTACATGGCGGTAACACCTCCTGGAGACCACTTAGGCGTACTTGCCGGTGTATTTGCAGCAACAATTGTTTCCTTCTTAGTAGCAAGTGTTATTTTGAAATCGTCGAAGGGTAATGAAGAAGACGAGGACGTAAACGAAGCAGTTGCGAAAATGGAATCAATGAAAGGGAAGAAATCTAGCGTTTCTTCTAGCTTCCAAAGCGCAGAAGGCTCGACAAACGCAGAGTCTACAGATGGACCACCAGCAACACCTACAAAGAGTGCATCTGATATTAATAAGATTATCTTCGCCTGCGATGCCGGTATGGGATCAAGTGCGATGGGTGCATCGATCTTAAAGAACAAAGTGAAAAAAGCTGGCGTAGATGTTTTTGTTACAAACACGTCGATTACAAATATTCCGGATGACGCGGACGTTGTCATCACGCATAAAGACTTAACGCCACGAGCAAAAGAGAAGATTGCAACTGCTGAGCACATCTCAGTAGAGAATTTCCTTAACAGCCCAGAATACGATAAGCTCGTTGATCGTTTTAAGTAAGACGAATCTAAACGGAAGGGAGGGGAGTAAACGTGTATGTATCTGCTCGCGATCGCCAGCTACTTGATGAGCTACTGACACATCAAGACGGAGTGACAGTAAAGCAAATCGCCACCGCTCTTCATGTTAGTGAGCGCACGATCCTAAGAGATTTACAAACGCTTGACTCCCTTCTTCAGCCGTATGAGCTCGTGCTCGAAAAACAGGCTGGAAAAGGTGTAAAGCTTAGTGGCGCGCCGCTTCAGCTTCAGCAGTTTGAAGCAGACCTTCATAAAGCGAGACAATTTGATTTTTTACCGGAGCAGCGTGAGCTACTACTCACCTATAAGCTACTCACGGCAACAGAGCCAATGAAACTGCAGGCTTTAGCAACGGAGCTTCATATCACTGTCTCTACAGTCAGCAGCGACCTGGATAAGGTCGCTAGTTGGCTTTCTGAGTTTAGGCTGTCACTCGTAAGACGACGTGGCTATGGTGTGCAGGTGACAGGGAGTGAGACGAGCATTCGCCAAGCGATTCGCTCGCTTCTTTCTGACCATATCGATGAGACTGAGCTCCTGCGTTTTATCCGCCGTCACTCGACGGAAGCACCGGAGACAAACACCGAATCGATCTCCGCGCAACTACTTGGGTATATGAAAACAGAACGGATCGCAAAGGTCGAGAGCGCCGTGGAGAAGTTAAACCAGTCCCTCTCCTCCCCCATTGCCGATTCGTCCTATATTGCCCTCGTCGTACACTTAGCACTTGCCATGGAGCGCATTATTCAAGGCGAGCGCATTGAGATGAAGCCACACCTTCTTCGTCAGCTTGGCGAAACGAAGGAATTCTCTCTCGCCTCGGATTTAGCGCGTGAGCTTGAGACAGTATTCAACGTGGAGATCCCGCCATCCGAGATCGGCTACATTACGATGCACTTACGAGGCGCGAAGCTACGAGAGCGTATTGAAGGCTTCTCGGAGGAAGAGGTCGATTTATCTCTCTTAGCAAAACGACTAATTAGACACGTAAGTGGCCGCTACGGCAAGGATTTCACCGGAGACCGCTCGCTTGAGCAAGGGCTACTGGCGCACTTAAGCCCCGCCCTTTATCGGATGAAACAAGAGATGCGCATACACAATCCGCTTCTTCCTACAATTCGGCAAAAGTACGAGAAGCTTTTTACGATAGTAGGTTCAAGCTTTCGACAAATCGTTCGCGACCTCCACGTACCAGATGATGAAGTTGGCTTTCTCGTTCTTCATTTTGGCTCGATGCTCGAGCGCAAGGAGCGCGAGGTTGCCTATCACGCATATGTGATTTGTTCAAGCGGAATCGGCTCTTCTAAAATGATTGCGAGCCGCCTGCAAAATGAGTTTCCAAGTATCAAGAGCGTGAGTCACCTCTCGCTTTTTGATCTAGATGATACAGAAGTCGCTCCAGAGGATTTGGTGATTAGTACGATCCCCCTTCTCGATAAAGACGTGGACTATATTCAAGTCAATCCGTTTTTAAATGAGCAGGATATTGCGACGATTGAGCAATACATGGGTAAGCGTAGTGTTACTGCTACATTAACGAAAGAAAAGCCCCGTAAAAGGGTGCAAACGAAGTCTTCTACCGATCAGTTGCTCTCGCTTCACTCTTCGTTAGGGATTGCGACACGTTTACTTCAGCACGTAGAGGTTATATATGAAGAGACGGCAACAGATCTTTGGGACGGGGTGTTGAACGTGATGATGTGCATCCAGCAAAAGGGATTAATTACTGATGCACGGAGCGTTACATCCCGGTTAAAAGAACGAGAAGAGCTGTCTGGCGTTGCGATTCCGGGGTCCAAGGTTGCCTTGTTCCACACGCGCAGCGATGCAGTAACAGAGCCGATGTTTATCCTATATGATCGTCGGGATGAGGCTATTCTTGCGGCAATGGATGGCGGGAGTGCGCGAGTATCTCGGATTTTGCTGATGCTTGGGCCTGCGTCGATGTCGGAGGAGGAGTCGCTTGTGCTGAGCTCGATTAGTGGGATGATTGTGCAGGACGATGAGAGTCTTGCTACCTTCGAGAGTGAATCGGAGGAAACTATTAAAGCGTTTATGAGTAGAGAATTCCTCGAATATTTTCGAGATCATATTTCATGAAGGAGATGGTTTACATGACAAAAGCAGTTTTACCAGAGGAGAATATTAAGCTTCAGGCGTCGATTTCATCGAAGGAGGATGCGATTAAAACGGCTGGTCAAGTGCTTGTAGATGGTGGCTATACGGACGCATCGTATGTCGAAAAAATGTTTGAGCGTGAAGAAATTAGTTCGACGTTTATGGGTAACTTTGTGGCGATTCCACACGGCACGGACGATGCGAAAAAGCACGTGCATCATTCTGGTATCTCCATTATCCAAGTACCTGAGGGTGTCGATTTTGGTGGCGGCAATATCGTGAAGCTTGTATTTGGTATCGCGGGTAAAGGTGACGAGCATTTAGAGATGCTGTCTAAGATTGCGATCATTTGCTCGGAGGAAGAAAATATTGAGCGCATGGTACAAGCTAGTTCGAAAGAGGAGCTATTGGCTATTTTTGACGAGGTGAGTGAATAATGCTTGCGGTTCACTTTGGTGCTGGTAATATCGGTCGCGGTTTTATCGGTCATATTTTAGCGGACGCCGGCTTTGAGGTTGTGTTTGCGGATATTAATAACGAGATTATTGATGCGCTTAAGGCGGCTGACTCCTACACGGTGCACTACGCTGAGGAGGCAAAGCGTTCGTTTGATGTGACGGGCTTCCGTGCGCTGCATTCTGCGGATGAGCGCGAGGAGCTTGTGAGTGAGATTGCATCTGCAGACATGATTACGACGGCTGTTGGCGCGACGATCTTAAAGCACATTGCGCCTACGATCGTGGACGGGCTGCGTGCTCGTCGTGATTCGGCTCAACCCCTCTTCGTGATTGCGTGTGAAAATGCGGTGAACGGGACGGACATTCTGCGTGCCGAAGTAGAGGCGTTGCTTTCTACAGAAGAGCAGGAGGAATTGCTTCGTTACGTGAGCTTTTTAAATGCTGGCGTAGACCGCATCGTGCCAATCCAGTCGCTTGAGAAGAAGGTCGATGTCTTAGTGGAGCCTTTCCACGAGTGGACGGTGGATGTATCTGGCGCGAAGTCAGAGGTGCCTTCGATTGAGGGGATTCACTTTGTTGAGGAGTTAGCTCCGTTCATCGAGCGTAAGCTGTTTACAGTTAACACGGGTCACGCGGCTGCTGCTTATCACGGCTACCTTGCTGGTCATGAGACGGTACAGCAGGCGATGCAGGATGCGAAGGTGCGCGCGGCGATTGAGGCGGCATTAGCTGACACATCTGCGCTTCTCACCCTCAAGCATGGCTTCGATGCAGCTGAGCATCAGGAGTACGTTCAAACGATTTTATCTCGTTTTGAAAATACTCATTTAACCGATGAGATCACACGCGTTGCTCGTCAGCCGATCAAAAAGCTTGGGTCTAAAGAGCGCCTCGTAAGTCCGGCGCTTCAGCTGGTCGAAATCGGCAAAGAGCCAACGGGACTCTCGTCTGTTATCGGTGCAGTACTTCACTACGACGTCTCGTCTGATGAAGAAGCGGTGAAGTTGCAGGAGATGATTCAGGCAGAGGGTAAGGCGGAAGCTTTTGCTTCTGTTGCTGGGTTAACGGTTGATCACAAGCTAGTGAAAGATGCTACGAAGTGATTGAGTGCTGACTAGTTTACTTGCCGCTTTCTCAGCTCTTCGAGCTGAAATTACCTAAGTGCTGACTAGTTTAAATCTGCTCTACGAGCTGTCAGCCCTCCAGACACTCTACGACATCCATATGGTCAGCGTCTGAGCCTACTCGTCAGGCAAGTTCGGCCTTCCTGTGTGGTCTCAGCCCCTGCCTATTCCTATGGATTGTCTCCGAATGTCCTTCGGGTCTGCCAGCTCTGCGTTTGATTTAAAAAGTGCGTGAAAACGGTATATAAAAAGAGCAGTCCGGTGATGGGTGGCTACCCCTAAAAGTTAGAGTTTTTATTATGCAGCTAATTGGCTGGTTTGTGTTCGGTATTCGACTGGACTAAAACCAGCCAATTTTTCTTTTGATCGTATATGGTTGTACCAGTAAATATATTCTTCAATCTGCCTTTTTAATTCTTCGTAGCTCACTAATTTTTCTCCATAATACATTTCTTGTTTTAATATACCAAAGAAATTCTCTATTGAAGCATTGTCTGCGCAGGTTGCTTTACGTGACATGCTTTGAAATACTTTATTTTCTTTTAATGTCCTCACCCATTGGTTGTGCTGATAATGCCAGCCTTGATCGGAGTGGATAGTCGTACGATAGGTTGCCTGAGCTCCTAGTACTTCTATTGTTTTTTTTAAAGGTTCCATGACAAGATCTAATGTTGGACGTTTCTTGATACCAAACGCGATAATTTCCCCATTGTAAAGATCAAGGAGTGGATTTAAGTACAATTTCTCTTCTCCTAGACATTTGAATTCTGTAATGTCGGTTACTAATTTCTGAAAAGGAATAGGCGTGCTAAATCGGCGGGACAGTCGATTCTTCGCTACCTTTCCAACCTTACCCTTATAAGAATTGTATCTACGAGACTTCCTCATAAACTTTACGCATTTTAACCCTAATTCCCTCATAAGTCGATACACTTTTTTGTGATTAATACACCAGGCTGATTTCTTTAATTCCTTGGTAATGCGTTTATAACCATAACGTTCATGAAACGCCTTAAACAGCTCAGTAATGACTTCTTTTAGTTCTCTATCCGGATCTTCTTTCCCAAAGTTTTTCACATGATAGTGGTAGGTTGATTCTGGAATACCTACAATAACTAGAATATCTTTTAATCGGTATCCTTCTTCTTTGAGTTCGAACGCCACTGTTGCTTGTGCTTTTCGTGGAAGGCATTCGGATTCTCTCGAAAAGCTCTCAACTTTTTTAGGTAGGCATTTTCTAGCCGCAACAGTTCATTCTCGCGTTCTAGTTCGTCTTCACGTGTTAACTTCTTCTCTTCTTTTCCCTTTGATTTATTACTGTTTTTAGACATAGAAGGTCGCTCCTTTGATCTTGGTTTCAGGCCTCCTAATCCTTGTTCATTAAATGTTTTCATCCAACTGTAAATTAAAGCAGGATTATTTAATCTAAATTGTTCAGCAGTTTCCTGAAAAGAAGCACCTGTCTCAAGCATAAATTGTATCGTATCCACTTTAAATTGAACAGAGTACGCCTCATTCGTTCTTCTTCGTTTTAATCCTTCAACCCCTTGCGTTTTATAGGATCTTACCCAATTTTGTAGTGGAGTTCGAGAGGGCATATTATACTTTTTAGCTAATAATTTATACCCGAGATTTCCATTCAAATATTCGCTAACAAGTTTCATTTTAAATTCTTCACTATATTTGGCCATAAAAACACCCCCGAAAGTTAGATTATCTACTCTAACTTTCGGGGGTCGGTACCGATGGGACTGCTCTTTTTGGGTAGGTCTGGTTGGGAGTTGGTGCGCGACATGATTGCGTGTCGTTTCACGATGTTATTGGAAGATTGTGTGTCACTTCTCAGGAATTGCACGTCAGTTCTCTTGGATTTCCGCAAATTGCGCGTCACTTCTCCCAAATTGCAAGTCACTTCCTAAATCAACGCCGTAGCGCGTCCGCACGGAGTGGACAGTCCTTACATTAGAGACTTTATTGAACCAACTGCCAGCCTTCGAAGACCCCACCTGGTCGTAGCACGGGGCAACATGCAATCTGCAACTGCGACTACTGAATCTTTTACTTCTGCTACACTTTCATTAGAGCTATTTACACACCCTATTAAATACAGTACATCAGCAGCAAAAAGCCTCTATCAAGATTCCTTATCTTGTTCCCCTCTTTCCTCCCGTGCTATGTTTTCTTCCATTAGTGTCAACCAATGTCTCACGTCAGGATTGGTGTGGTCGAGTTGTTCAGCTATTCGCCTTAAGTGCTCTCGGTCAGCATCTAAATACAGATCGCTAATGACGAAAAGTGATTCCGCTACCAAGTCTTGAAAATGTGTACCACACGTTTGTGCTAGCTTTTCTAGTTGTCCAAGCCACCACGAGGTACTAACTGTGTGGTAGTTAAAAAAGTGAATCAAGGGGAATGCCGTTTCAATATCCTTCTCTTTTAAAATCTCTTCGGCCTGCGTTTCTGTCCAAGAGTAGTGGTCGTCTTCGAGTTCTTCATCGTCGTATTCGTGCACATAGAGGCGGCTGACGAAGTCCTTAAAGCTGCCTGCGATGATGAAGTCTTGCTCTGATTCGACGTCGATGTAGGATATGTGTGGCTCTTGGCCTGGCGTTCGATAATCGAGTACGATCCATGCGTGGCCAGTTCCTGTTAGCAGGAGAACGTCCTCCGGTAGTCCCCACTCCTTGATGAAGTAGGGAGAGTCTAGGATACCTTCGTTTTTGCCGATGCCGTAAATGAATTCGACGTTGACGTGATCCTCCGCCCACTCTGTCGGCTGGCCGGTGCGTATCGCATTAAAGCGTGTCACACCACCGTTTTTCTCGAGGATCTGGGCGATATATTCGTGTGGAAACGATCGTTGAATCGTCTGCTCGACTTGCTTAATTTCTTCTAACGTAATAGGAGCTAATGTAAAAGGATCCTCGCTACGTTTGTCCCAAATTGCTTGCATACGATCACCTCAAGGAAGCTTTTAGAATCATTTGCTTACTGATGATGATACAGGAA
Organism: Paenalkalicoccus suaedae; assembly: GCF_006965545.2. Taxonomy (NCBI): domain Bacteria; kingdom Bacillati; phylum Bacillota; class Bacilli; order Caryophanales; family Bacillaceae; genus Paenalkalicoccus; species Paenalkalicoccus suaedae. The sequence goes on along the minus strand of NZ_CP041372.2, from coordinate 318,406 downwards.
ATTGCTGTAATAATAAATACGAGTAGGCTTACGAGAATTTCTCCACTCTGAATGGTTGTGAGCCATTGGAATACACGCTCGTGTACGGCTGGGATAGGCATGGATACGACAACGATGGCTCCAGCTAGGTACATAGGTAGCTTGCCGAATCGAACGTACAGTACTGCAAATAGTACCATGATGCTTCCGATAACCATGCTCACGATAAGGTCTAATAGAAGGGAATGAAAAATGGTCAGCGAGTCGCCGGTTGCCCAATTAATGAGGATAATCGGTTGAATCGCCTCTATGTTGGTCGCTAAGAAGCTAAATAACTCTGTGAAAATAAAGTGTAGCCCTGTCATTAGTATCGATAAGCCAGCTACTAAAATGGCTGCTGCGACGATGAGTTGCTGTCTGCTCGCTCCGAGCTTTAATACGTAAGGGAGGTCACTACTCACAGCTTTAAAGCTATAGATGGCGATCCATACGATTGCTGGTACAAAGCTTACAAAGAAGAATTCTTCGATAGCCCCAAGTGTTGCCACGATGTAAGAAATAATGAGAATGAGTAGCCAGATCGACCAAAAAATGCGCAACGACTTTCCTACCTCGTTTAATTGAACACGTAAGATGGATTGGTAGATATTCATTGGACTTCCTCCTTCAAGCTATCTGTAAAATGAATGTAGAAATCCTGTAGAGAAACAGGCTCTTCTTGAAGCTCAGGTGAAGGAGTTGGTGTCTCTCCTTCTGAGAACATCACGATCGCAGTTGTTTCCTCAAAAAAGTCAGAGATGTGTAGCAGTTGGCCGAGCTTCGCATAGGCACGAACGGCTTGCTCCTCGCCACGCACGCGTTTTACTCGCTCATGTAGCGAGCTAATTTTTTCTTCGAACACCTTCCTTCCCGACTTCAGCATACAAACTGACTCAAACAGATTCTCGGTCTCGTCTATAAAATGGGTAGAAAATAGAATGGTGCGCGGATGCTCCATATAGTCCTCTAAAAGCACTTGGTAAATTTGCTTGCGCGCTCCTGCATCCATGCCGATATACGGCTCATCAAAGATCGTTAGTGGCGCACGGCTTGCGATCCCGATCGACATATTTAACGCAGATGCCATCCCTTTGGAGAGCTGATTTAATTTGCGTTTTTTAGGTAGCTGGAATCGTTCTAGCAACGCTTCTATCAAATCCTGTTTCCAGTTTGGATAGAATGGCTGGACAATCTTCACGACCTCTCCGACCGTTAAAGTAGGCTTAAAATTATCACTTTCTTGGATGAAACAAATGTTGGAGAGTACTTGCTCGTTCTCAATTGGCGATTCGCCATGCACGTTCACTGTCCCACTATCGACTAATGTTAATCCGGCAAGAATTTGCATCATCGTTGTTTTACCAGCGCCGTTCGGCCCGAGCACCGCATAGATTCCAGGTGACTCCACCTGCCAGCTAAAATCTTTTAAGATGGGCTCTCCTTTGACTGTCTTCGTTACGTTTTCGCATGAAATGATCATCCTATTCGCCTCCATCAATCATGTTTTTAATCTCGTCCTTTGAGACATCAATCTGCTTTGCCTCGTCAAGCATTGGTAAGACGTACTTTTCGTAAAAGAGCTGTTGCCTCTCTCCGATTAATTTTTCGCGTGCTCCTTCTGCTACAAACATGCCGACACCTCGCTTTTTATACAAAATTCCTCGATCCACGAGCATATTAATTCCCTTCGCCGCAGTCGCAGGGTTAATTTGATAGTGCTTTGCAAACTGATTTGTACTTGGTACTTGATCGTCCGTTTTTAGCTTCCCGCTAACAATGTTGTCAGAGATTCGCTTTTCCACTTGATGAAAAATCGGACTGCCCTCTTGAAATGATTCACTCATTGGCAACCTCCTTTGTTCATTACTTATGTAACTAACCCTATAACTAATAATTGGATTTGTCAAATAGATTTTTTAGCTTCGTGTGTTTTTGTTATGTAACTGGATATTGATTTCCACGTCTAAGTAGGTAAGAAACAAATGATTCTGGAGGTGATTGGTATGGGTAAGGGCTTACTATTTGTGGCGTTGATCTTCGTAGTTGGATGTCAGAATTCGAGCGAAGAGAGTGACGTTGTTTCTGAAGAAGAGCTAGTAGAGGCTCATGCGTTGGAGGTAAATGAAGGTGCACTGATGATGACGGTTAGCGATGCGTATGAGGAATTCGCTAATGAAAATGGCTATGCCTTCGACGATTATTGGCCTACGATTGCGAGCGAGCTGGACGATGTGGCTATCTCGAGTGAAAGTGGCGAAACTCTCTCGGTGGAGGAGCTTGGAGAAATGGTGGAGGCTGCTGGAGATGACTTGGTACACATTTTAACCGACCTTGATATAGCTGCGTTCTTTTATCGACATGTGAGCGAAGAGCCGTTAGAGGAGGATGAGTTTGGTAATGTGGTCATGGAGATTAGCACGATTGTGGTGGCGGAGGAAGAGTGAGGATAGGCGCCCCGGGCGATTCGCTTCACTTCCACCAAATTACACGTCATATCCCAGCCTCTCTCACTTTGCAGGACCTTTTCACAGTTTCCCCCACAATAATAATCTGATTATTGCGACACTAAAGCACATCTTGCTATACTAGATGCAGAATAGGAGGAGATCGCTATGATTCGCTATCAAATGTGAAAAGGCTAACTGAATGTGTAGCTATAGTGCGAGCTAATAAAACAACTTACACACATTCAGGAGGACGATTATATGGATTGGAATCAGTTAAACAATGAAGGCTTCTCAGGAACGGTACATGTATCACGGTGTGGAAAAGAGCTATATTCGAAAGGATTCGGCTACGCGCAGCGAGCGGAACGCACACTAAATCGAGCGTCTACTCGATTTTCTATCGCGTCTGGTAGTAAAATCTTTACGGCGGTGGCAATTTGTCAGTTGGTGGAGAGCGGCAAGCTCACGTTTGAGACGCGCCTCACCGAGTATCTGGATATTCCTTTTCCCCATTTCGATGAGGAGATCACGCTCCATCATTTGCTTACGCATACGGCGATGGTGCCTGATTATTTTAACGAAGAGGTGATGGACGACTTTGCCGAGCTGTGGGAGCAGGTGCCAATGTATCACGTGCGCCGTCCGAAGGATTTTTTGCCACTATTTCAGCATGAGCCAATGCAAGGTAAGCCTGGTAGCACCTTTGCCTACAACAACTCCGGCTACGTTTTGCTCGGGCTTGTGATCGAACAGGCGAGTGACATTCCTTTTACTGATTATGTGGAAAAGCATGTGTTTACACCTGCAGGCATGACGCGCTCCGGCTACTTTGAGGCAGATGATTTACCTAGCGAAGTTGCCACAGGCTACGTGGAGCAACCAGATGGTCGATTTACCTCCAACATTTTTTCTCTCCCAGCAAAGGGCGGTCCTGACGGTGGCGCCTATGTAACGGCGGGAGATATCGCGCTGTTTTGGGAGGCGCTTCTAGATGGTAAACTACTATCCGCACGTATGACGGAGACACTCATGACACCTCACGTCCAAGTCGATGACGACGTGTTTTATGGCTACGGTGGCTATATGGTCGTTGCGGACGGCCGCGCCCAGACTATGATTCAGATGGGCTACGACCCCGGCGTCAACTACCGCGCCACCTTCACCCCAAGCAACAGACAGACAATCGTCGTCTGCTCCAATCATTCCGAAGGCGCGTATGAGATGCTTAAGGAGATCGAGGCTATGTTAGAAAAATAGGTGAACCCTGCCCCCCAGCGAGCTGGGGGTTTTTAAGTAAGCAAAACTTCTACTTGTTGAATCTTTGTGTAGTATGTAAGATGGTTCATTCTTTTTCTATACGGTTCATAAATTTTGAGTACCGTTCATTCTTTCTCCATACGGTTCATAAAATCTGTACACCGTTCATTCTCCCTCCCTATAGTTCACCCCCACCCTAAAACGACTACTTCAATTGCTAAAGTGCCACTTATCCAAGTAGCAATCCATGTAAAACGGATGCTATCTCCCCTACACGAAGCTAAACTTCCCTATATACCTCTTCAACTGAAGCATCAATAATGGCATTTGGTTCACTAGCACGCAGAGCTGGCAGACCCGGAGGACATCCGAAGACAATCCATAGGAATAGGCAGGGGATGAGACCACGCAGGAAGGCTGCCCTTGCCTGACGAGTAGGCTCAGACACTGACCCTATGGATGTCGCAGGGTGTCCATAGGGCTGACAGCTCGAAGAGGTATTGTTAAAACTAAGTTTGCATTTTATAAACCTAGCTCGAAGAGCTGCTCTATCCTAGTTTGCACTTCATCAATCTGCACACAAAAAACAGCAACCCCCAAAGAGAGTTGCTGCATTTTCTGTCCATAATCAATCGTACGTTATACTTCCACCGAACCTAGCTCACGCTTTACTACATCCACGATGTGACCAACATACTTGTCACACACCTCAATGCTCGGCGCTTCCACCATAACGCGTACGAGAGGCTCTGTGCCGGATGGGCGCACAAGAATGCGACCCTCGCCCTGCATTTCCTGCTCAACTGCGCGGATCTCATCAGCGATGACGCTACTGTTAAAGAGCGCATTCTTATCCGTAACACGCACGTTAACAAGCTTTTGCGGATACGTTGGCATTTCGCCAGCAAGCTCTGACAGCTTCTTGCCGCTTGCCTTTAAAATTTGCACAAGCTGAAGCGCAGATAAAAGACCGTCACCAGTTGTTGTGTGATCGAGGAAAATAATATGGCCGGACTGCTCGCCACCGATATTATAACCGCCGTTACGCATCTCTTCCATCACGTAACGATCTCCGACTGCTGTTTTCTTCGTCTCAATGCCTTCTCGCTCAAGCGCTTTATAAAGTCCAAGGTTACTCATAACCGTTGTAACGAGTGTCTTGTAGTTTAAGTCACCTTTATCTTTCAGGTACTTCGCACAAATGTACATAATTTGGTCGCCGTCTACGATCTCACCTTTTTCGTCCACCGCAATCAGGCGATCAGCATCTCCATCAAATGCTAAACCAATGTCTGCACCCTTCTCTTTTACAAGGTCTACAAGCGCCTGTGGGTGAGTAGAGCCCACGCCGTCATTGATGTTTAAGCCGTTTGGTGAAGAACCAATGCATGAAATCTCGTCCGCTTCTAAATCCGCAAATAAGTGATTAGCAAGCGGTGACGCAGATCCGTGTGCACAGTCTAAAGCAATGTGAAGTCCCGAGAAATCGTGCTCAACAGTTTGCTTGAGATAATGTAGATACTTTTGACCACCTTCGAAGTAGTCACTCACAGAGCCGATGCCGCCAGCCGTAGGGCGTGGCAGTGTATCTTCGTCCTGCTCTAATAGTTCCTCAATCTCCGCTTCCTGTGCGTCTAATAGCTTAAAGCCATCTGAGCCAAAAAACTTGATGCCGTTGTCTTCAACCGGGTTGTGAGAGGCTGAGATCATGACACCAGCGTTGGCGCTAAGTGCTTTCGTTAAATACGCAACTCCAGGCGTTGAGATAACACCTAAACGCATAACCTCTGCGCCGATTGAGAGTAGTCCCGCGATCAGTGCGCTCTCAAGCATATGACCGGAGATGCGCGTGTCGCGCCCGATTAACACTTTCGGTTTCTCGGTTTCCTTCGTTAACACGTAGCCTCCGAGGCGGCCTAGCTTAAATGCAAGCTCTGGTGTGAGCTCTTTATTAGCAAGTCCTCGCACGCCATCGGTTCCAAAAAATTTCCCCATCCTTATCGCTCCTTCAGTATGATAGAAAATTGAATCTGTCGTTCCTACTATTATGAATCGTTCGTTACGGTATTATTTGCAGACGTTTGGTCCTCATTTCCTTCCTCAGAAGGCGCTTCGTCCTCTTCACCTGCATCGGTCTCTTCCTCATCCTCTAGTTCATCCTCAGGATTCGTTGCATCATTTGTTTCGACTGATGGTGCTAAAGCTTGCTCATTCTCTTCGTCAGAAACAATGATTTCGACCGTTTGACCCATTTGGGCGAAGCGGATATTTTGAGGTCCGCTAAACTGTATTGGTAAATTATATTCGCCAGGTTCTAATCCTTCAACATTAATGTAAGCGCGTAAATTCGAGCGCTCCAACCGTTCTAGTATATCAGGACTGCCATTAATAACAAGGTCTAACTCTCCATTTAAAGGAGAATCGAAGAAGATTAGCTGATCTGGTGCTTGTCCCTCTAGCTCAATTTCAAAGTCAGAGAAGACGCGCTCTTCTTCGGTTGTTGTCTCAATGTCTACCGTAACTTGCTCCGGCTCTACGCGTTCGACACCCTCTGGGACGGGCACGTCTACCTCAATTTGCGTATCACCTTCGATATCATCTAAATCAATAGATGGGACATCGATAAACGTGATTCCATTAATAATATCAACAGGTCCAAAAATCGTTACCATCTCAGGGACGACCGTCAATGAATCAATAGCTAGGCCTTCAGGTAATGCGCCATTCCTACCTACGCGTACTGGCACTTCTTTATTTGGACTCGTTATCGGTACCGTCACTTCTACAGCTGGCGGACTCGCGTTTACCTCTAGCAATCTACCATTGCTATCATAAAGCTCGACTGCCACAGAATCGGTAAAGGCCTGACTACGCTCTGCTAAATCAACGGTTACGCGAGCCGATGCCACTTGCTCTAAGACACCGGACGCAGCCGTGACATCTACCGTGCTAGGCTCTACGGTAGGTGTTCCAACAACGTAGCCCTCTTCAATTTCCCCTTCATTGACGATTTCTACTTCCACTGGGAAAGAGGATGTCTGACGCTCTTGAATTTCAATTCGAACAGACATTGGCACAACTGACACTCGCACGTCATTTGGATAGCCCCTAAACTGAACACGCTCGTAATGTACGCCTGCTTCACGATCCTCAAGATCAATGTAAAGCTCCTGCTGCCCTTGTAAAATTTGCGATCTAGTTAAAGCTGTCTCAGGTCCTCGAAGCGTTACTTGCACCGTTTCAGGTGCATCGGTTAATACATACGCTTCTTCATCGTAATAAATGTTTAATGGCACGTCCTCCATTGTTCTGGAACCTTCTGTGATTCCTGGAATTCCGCCAGGTTGATTGTTCGCATTATCTAAGTTCACCATCAAGAACAGCATGACGGCGATAACAATAGAGCTTAGTTTAATAAACCATTTTTTTGCAAACAGTTTATCCATTTTTCTTCTTCCCTCCCCACTGCCAACGGGATGAGCCACCATTTTCTTGCTTAAAAAGCCCGTTTACTAAAAGCTTTCGGAGCGCTGCTTCGTCTACGTTGCGATGAAGGTCCCCTTCCATGGCAACCGAAATCGACCCCGTTTCTTCTGACACTGCGATCGTAATAGCGTCTGATACTTCGGAGACGCCAAGCGCCGCTCTATGGCGTGTACCTAATTCTTTCGAAATAAATGGATTTTCTGATAAAGGTAAATAGCATCCAGCAGCTAAGATCTCATCGTTTTTGATGATCACGGCGCCGTCGTGTAGCGGTGTATTAGGGATAAAGACGTTGATGAGCAGCTCAGAGGTGAGCTTGGCGTTCATCGCAATCCCTGTCTCCACGTAATCACTCATCCCCGTGTCGCGCTCAAGCGTGATAAGCGCACCAATGCGACGCTTACCCATGTACTTGGACGCGTTGATCAAGTGCTCAATATTCTCCTTGACCTCCTGCTCATTCTCCCCACCACTGCTAGAAAAGAATCGGCCTCGACCTAACTGCTCAAGCGCGCGTCTGAGCTCGGGCTGGAAGATAATGATAATGGCCAGGAGACCATATGTAACGGCCTGTTGCATGATAAATTGCAACGTGTTTAACCCTAAGAAGCCACTTAGAAACCAAACAGCTAAAATAACGGTAATACCTTTTACAAGCTGGACCGCTCTGGTCCCACGAATAATCATAATTAATTTATAAATCACGTATGCAACGAGGACAATGTCCACGATGATCGTGATAACGTCTAATATAGTAACTTCTTCAAGCATGGATCTTCCTCCATTACACGTTTTTGGTACGTGCACAATAATGTTTATAGTATACCACACGAGCTCCCAAATTAGAGGGACAAGCCCCCTTCAAAGAGAAGAAAATTTAGGGAGTCTAAGTGGTGAAAAAAAGGCACAAAAAAAAGCGCCTCTATATGAGACGCTCTTTACTCTTCTTCGTTACGCTCTCTATCACCAAAAGTTAAGACATCACGGAAGAACCCTTTTGTTTCAAACCAAATTCGTTCCATAATTTCGTTTATTTCTTCGATTTCACCCGTGATTTGTTGCGTCGAAGCCTGCATACTTCGTCCATTTATTACAGTAATATCTCCGACAACTTCACCGTGCACCTCTATATTACCGTTTCGAACGACTACATTCCCTTCGATTCGTTCTCCTTCAGGTACAATAACAGTGCCTTCCGCTTCGTTCACAATAAATTGTCCGTCCCCTTGTACAACGATATCTCGTGAGTCTCCTCCAATAGCAGAAGAAAGACTTAAGAGAAAGACAAGGAAAAACGTCGCTGCTGTCAGCGCAAACGGATGACGCTTTAAAAAGTGTTGCCACTTCTTTCGCTGTGCTTGCTTAGGAAGCTGCTTCATCACATTCGCCGTTAGATTCTCTGGCGCCTTAAAGTGAGATGAGCTTTGCACGATAGCAACTGTTCGCTGCAACTCTTTTAGATGCTCCGAACAGCTTGGGCACGATGCAACATGTGCCTCTAGCGCTTTTGCCTCGGTAGACGTCAATTCTTCGTCTAAATAACGATGAATGAGGGTGATTGTTTCTTTTGAACACGCCATATCGCAAAAACTCCTTTCTACAACTGCCTAACGCAGTCGCTTTCGCAACGCTTCTCGACCGCGATGAATTCGCGTCTTGACCGTTGCTACAGGGAGATTCAGAATTTCACTGATCTCCTTTAATGATAAATCCTCGATATATTTTAAAATAATCGCAGATCGATACTTCGGAGGGAGCTCCATAATTTCCTGTTGCACCCATTCCTGCATCTCAAGCTGCACCACCTGATCCTCAGGAAGATCTTCGTCTGCGGCAAACTGAGAGTGGTAATCCAAATCCTCCGTTCCCGCCACTTGATCCTCTAGATGAAAATCTGGCTTCTTCTTTCTTATACGATCGATCGAGAGATTGGTTGCAATTCGAAAGATCCATGTTGAAAATTTTCTATTCGTATCGTACGAATCTATGTTAGTGTAAGCACGCAGGAATGCCTCTTGCGCGACATCCTGAGCCTCATGAGAGTTACCAAGCATGCGATATGCAATATGATAAACCTTGTCTTTATACAGATCCATCAGCTCTGCAAAGGCATCTTGGTTACCCTTCTTCACTTCTGCTACTATTTTTTTTACGACGATGTCCATGCTGTACGACCTCCGCTTCATCGCGGTTACTACTACTTACGCCCGTAACCTATGAAGGTTTCATTTTTTTACCCATTTTATTTTACCATTTTAATTAGGGAAAAACATACAAACTCAGAAAAATCCAAGTTTACAATTAATTAGAATTGGGTAGAATTTGGATAAGGACTGTGTTAAGATTGACATATTAGAGAGAAAACTTCTAGATGTCAGCACTTTTACACGATAACGTGTTAAATGATTGTGCTACATGTGGAAAGATTAGAAGGGAGGTTCATTCTCATGATAAAATGTTCATTAAGTCAAGAAGAGCTTTTGTCTGAAATTGAAAAGGTTCGTAGCCAAATGAATCACCTCTCACGCGAGCTTCAGCGGACTTCCGCGGAAATGCTCGAGTTGAGCACAAAACTGGATAAATTATTGAACGCTTATCAATTTAATCACATGGTTCAAAAATAATCATGAGGACATTCATCCATAAATTATACATCTAATTCACTACAGTGAACCTATTCGAGCGAAGCCTTAAGCGGCTTCGCTTTTTTGTTTGGATCGAGCATCACCTCTCCGAGGTGAGTTGATTAAGTACCAACTAGTTTTAAGAGCAGCCCTTCGGGCTAGGATGATCAAGTGCTAACTCGTTTTAAATCTTCTCTCCGAGCTGTCAGCCCTCCAGACACTCTACGACATCCATAGGGCCGGTCTTTGAGCTTCCTCGTCGGCAGAGTTCGACTGCCGTCTCACTCTAGACGCCTCCTGTGGGATCTCAAAGACCTCTTTCCCCTATGGATTGTCTCCGAATGTCCTCCGGGTCTGCCACCTCTCTGTTTGATTTAAAAGAGCATAAGAAAAGAGCCTTCCTCTTTGTGGGAAAGCTCTCATTTTGTTTGAAATAATGGTTTTGATAAGTGGCTCTTTGGCAATTAAGATTTTTATGTACCGTATTCGAAATGAATGTACCTTAAGGGCTACTTCCTCTACTAAATGTACGCTACGCGAGATTTATGTACCGTATAAAAAGTTTATGTACCATATACAAGATAAATGTACTGCGAACGAGATTCATTACTAAACTACAGAGTGCTCCAAAAGCTAGGCAACGACCTTTCGCCTGGTAATATCATTAAGAATAAAAGAGTTTTGTAATGAGAGAACTGTTCCCCTCTGGTCCTTCGGAGCGAAGGCTGGCGTCTCAACTTTCATATCTCTTCCTAAAAAAGAGGAGGCAGACTCGGAGAATGCCCGGAGACAATTAGCAGGAATAGGCAGGGCATGAGACCACGCAGAAGGGCGTTTAGGAGGAGACGACAGTCGACTCCTGTCCGACGAGTAGGCTCAGGCCCTGACCCTGCTAATGTCGAAGGGCGTTCGCAGAGCTGACTCCCCACCCTTATTAAAACTAGTCCGATCTTAAGCAGTTAAATATTAAAGCGCCAGCCGAGAGCGTAGGAGGATCGGAGGTCCTGCACTTGACCTCCAACATGTCACTCTAAAAACATAAAAAAAACACTCCAGACGACTTCGTCTAAAGTGCTTATTATGTATTTGGTGGAGCCTAGCGGGATCGAACCGCTGACCTCCTGCGTGCAAAGCAGGCGCTCTCCCAGCTGAGCTAAGGCCCCGCAAGCTGTTGCTGCTTGTCGTACAAAGTATGTATGTTGCAAGATAAAAAATGGTGAGCCATGAAGGACTCGAACCTTCGACCCTCTGATTAAAAGTCAGATGCTCTACCAACTGAGCTAATGGCTCCTGCAATCAATGTGTAGCACCATTTCTCTTAAAAAAAGAAAAATGGCAGGGCTAGCAGGATTCGAACCTGCGAGTCACGGAATCAAAATCCGATGCCTTACCGCTTGGCTATAGCCCTACACATAAAATGGTGCTGGCCAGAGGACTTGAACCCCCAACCTACTGATTACAAGTCAGTTGCTCTACCAATTGAGCTAGGCCAGCATAGTATGTGATGCTAATGAAGTTTTATACATAAAAATATGTTGGTGACCCGTACGGGATTCGAACCCGTGTTACCGCCGTGAAAGGGCGGTGTCTTAACCACTTGACCAACGGGCCAGGATAAAAGTAATTGGCGAAGCTATTTGTGGAGCTTCCTAGCGGGCTTGAACCGCTGACCTCATCCTTACCATGGATGCGCTCTACCAGCTGAGCTAAGGAAGCAGATGGCTCCACAGGTAGGATTCGAACCTACGACCGATCGGTTAACAGCCGATAGCTCTACCACTGAGCTACTGTGGAATAATAAGACCTTCATGACTTACTTATTGGGTAGAAAAAATATAGATGCGTTCCACTCAAGAGTGCCCAGCAACGTCCTACTCTCACAGGGGGACAGCCCCCAACTACCATCGGCGCTAGAGAGCTTAACTTCCGTGTTCGGCATGGGAACGGGTGTGACCTCTCTGCTATCGTCACTAGATCTCTCTCAAATGGAACATTTGTTATATTACTATCTTTCAAACCAAATTTCAAGCGTTTCTCGCAACTTTTTTGATAAAATTCTACATTATTTTTTTTCGCCGAAAAAATACTGGTATACAAGCCCTCTAAGGCGCATAGAAATCGACTATATGTCTCGTTGAGAGGGGTCAAAACATGAATCTATTTTGGGTGATAAATGCAAGCAACTGGAAGCGCCTTGGCTTTTTTGTGTTAGCAGCGTTTTTTACCGCCGGGATCGTCTACATGGAGGCGCCGAGTCTCCCCGTTTTTTCTGACCAGGACAAGCCAGCCGCATTACATCGGGTTGAAGCCGAAAAGCCCGAGCTCGCCCTCACGTTTGATATTAGCTGGGGCGATCAAGAGCTCGAGCCAATCCTCGCAGCACTTGAGGCCGAAAAGATTGATATGGCGACATTCTTTCTCTCGGCTGCGTGGGCCGAGCGCCATCCTGAGCTCGTGCAAAAAATCGTCGACGCCGGTTACGAAATCGGTAGCCACGGGTACAAACACGAGCATTATACAACCTGGGAGCTTGAGGATATTAAAAAAGACATGCTCACTGCCCACCGCGTGCTAACGGAGCTCACCGAAGAGGAGCCTACTCTGATCCGACCGCCTAACGGGAGCTTCGACGACCGTGTGCTAGGCGTCGCTCAGGATTTGGGCTATCAGGTTATCCACTGGAGCGTCCAGACAAACGACTGGCAGCAACCAGGCGTGGAGGCGATCGTTGAAACAGCCACAACCAACATTCAAAACGGCGATATTTTACACTTTCATGCCTCCGATTCTGCGACAGAAACCGCAGAAGCCATGCCAATCGTGTTACAACGTCTTCGCGAGCAGGGCTATCATTTCGTTTCTATTTCTCGACTCGTGTCAGGCGCCGACGTGGATTTAGACGAAGCAATGTAAAGAGAAGAAGCCTCTGATCGTTGTATCGGAGGCTTCTTTTGGTTGCGACCTATTTTTTACGGCGCTTCTTCTTCTTTTTAGCAGATGCTTCTTGCTTTCTTTCCTGAAGTTCTTTCTCTTCTCTCTGTTGCACAGCTGCCACGTTTGGCTGTTTGCCATTAGGCTGTCTGTGTAATCGATGTAGGACGAGAATCTGCCACGTGTTGGCTACAAGTAACGCAACAATTGCGTTAAGCAGGAATGTCATATCATTTTCGCGGAGAGCAGGAATCCATTCGATCGAAGTCACGACGACCATGAAAAAGATCGTTGGAATAAACGCTGATCGATCTGTCTCTCTTACCTTAATGTACGCGACGATAAGCGCGTAACCGAGTAGTAAAAGTGGCATAATCGCATAGCCATAGACGAGCTCGCCCTCTTCTGCGAAGAAGTAATGGCGGAAAAACATTAAATCGAAAAGCGCAAACGCGATGATGACGAGTTGCACCTTGTTCCACAGGCTTGTGGATTTAAAAATACCGAGGCCGAAGCGGTGGATCGTTAAATACGCAAAGAATCCCATCTGTGCGATAACGGTCCAAATAGCCGCTGTGATGGCAATCGTAAATAGGCCACCAAAGCTAAAGTTCGCTATATCATTAATATGTGTCTGGAAATCCAGAACAAATCCCATTAAAAACCCGAAGCCAGTCCCAATTAACAGCGTCGAGTTGAATAAAAACACTACTTTACGTGAATTCACAGGCTTTCCCCCTATTGCATATGTGTCCACCGTACATTGTACCAAACGTCCTTTCAACGAGCTAGACCTTTCAACCGTTTTCACGCATTGTTCACCTTTTCGCATATAATGGTGGCCCTTTAAGCAAACTATAACTAAAAGAAAGAATCGGAGGGCCAGTTTGATGCGAAAAGTATGGATTGCCTGTTGTATCGTTGTCCTGTTAACTGGTTGTGCTGCTATGGAGGAAAAATCTTCTTCTCCTGACTACGAAGAAACAAAAAAAATGATGGTCGATATGCTTCACACCGAAGATGGTAAAAAAGCGCTTCAGGAAGTCCTTTCTGAAGATAGTATGAGAGAAACACTTGTCATGGACGATGCTTTTGTTGCGCAGACCGTTCAAAAAACCCTCGCCTCGGAGGAGGGCAAAGAGTATTGGTCCGAGGTAATGAAGGATCCGGAGTTTGCCAAAACGTTTGCAACTCAGATTAAAGATGAGAATGAGCAATTATTAAAAGGTCTTATGAAAGATCCTGAATACCAGCAAATGATGGAAAACATCCTTATGGATCCCCAAATGGAGCAAAATTATATGTCCCTCTTAGCTACTCCCCCTTACAGACAGCAAATTCAAGTGATCGTAGGAGAGGCGATGGAAAGCCCTCTATTTATGGCTCGCGTATCGTCTATCTTAGAGGAAATCGCTAAAAAGCAGCTTGTACCAGAGCAGTCTGGTCAGGGTAATGATGGTGGAGGCAGTGGAGGCGGTGGAGACAGTGGAGGCAGTAGCGGCGATAACGGTCTAAGCGATGAAAGTAGTCAAGGCGGTGGCACCGGGGAAAGTGGTACTTCTCCTGAAGAAGATAGCGGAATGGGCATGGATATTGGTGGATAAATTTAGGGAGTTCCAAGAGCTTGCGAATGCGTGATTGCGCGTCACCTTTCGTCGATTGTCCCAAATTGTTTAACTTCTCCATTAAAGCCCTTAGACAAAGTAAACAAACCCCTCTCGCCAGCGGCGAGAGGGGTTAAGGTGCTTATTCTGTTGTGCGCTTAATAACTTCCTGCGCCATCTCTGTGTAGATTTTACCGATTTGGTGGTCCTCTGCATAGATAGATGGAGCGAAATCGTCTTCGTCAATGACTGGCTGACCTAGTGGTACTTGAGCAAGGACTTCCGACTTTAGTTCTTCGGCAAGCTTTTGGCCGCCACCTTTACCAAAGACATATTCCTTTTCGCCTGTCGTCTTGCTTTCGAAGTACGCCATATTTTCGACCACACCTAAGATCTCGTGCTGTGTTTTAATTGCCATAGCACCGGCACGTGCTGCGACGAACGCGGCTGTCGCGTGTGGTGTTGTGACGATGATCTCCTTCGACTGAGGGAGCATGGAGTGAATGTCTAACGCAACATCGCCCGTTCCCGGTGGTAAATCAAGAATGAGATAGTCGAGGTCATCCCACTCTACTTCGTTAAAGAAATTTGTCAGCATCTTACCGAGCATCGGACCACGCCAAATAATCGGCGAGTTATCCTCGACAAAGAAGCCCATCGAAATAACCTGAACGCCAAAACGCTCTACAGGGAAGATTCGCTCGCCTTCCACACGTGGACGCGTATCGATTCCCATCATATCTGGCACACTAAACCCGTAGATATCTGCGTCGATGATCCCGACCTTCTTGCCCTGACGCGCGAGGGAGACAGCGAGGTTTACCGACACCGTCGATTTCCCTACGCCACCCTTACCACTTGTGACAGAAATAAAGGTTGTTTTATCGCCACGATCTAATAGAGAACGACTCTCTTCCTCTTCTTCGCCGCCAAACTTCGCAACAACGTCGTCAGGTAGCTGTTCAAAACGAAGTCCTACAGAGTCCGCTCCTGCCGTTTTTAATACGGATACGATCTCCTGCTGAAGTTGCATTTGCTCGGCCGTTCCTGGCTGTGCAATCGCAAGCTTTAGGCTTACGAGACCATTCTTAATTTTTACTTCCTTTACTGATCCAAGCTCGATCAGTGATGTATGCAAATGAGGATCTTGTACATCCTCTAACGCTTTTAGTACCTGCTCTTCCGTAATCACACAAACACCATCCTTTGCAACTGAATACGATTCTTTTACGCTGTCCATTATAGCATAGATGTAAGCGTTCTTCGAACCGTATTGCCTTAATTAGGATGATGGCTAACCGTCTGTTTTTCGTGCTTCTATCATTCGATATGTCATGATGCCCTCATAGATCGACGCGGCAACTTTCTGCTGGTAGTCGGCGGTGCCAAGCTCCGCCGCCTCCTCTGGATTCGATAAGAATCCCACTTCGACGAGCGCGGACGGTATGGCCGAGTGCTTGAGCACGTAGACATGATGAATTGGCTTTGCTTCTCTAGCCGTGTTTTCCAACTGATAAACAAGAGATGCTTGAATGGACTTAGCAAGCACCTCCGACTCCTCTACCTGCAAATGATAAAACGTTTGTGCACCGCGCCACTGTGCCTCGGCAATGGCGTTTGCATGGACGCTAACTAATAAATCCGCGTCTGCCGCTTTAATAAATGCCGCTCGCTTCGTCAGATCCTCTGTTTTACGCCCACGTATAGAGCCTGCGTCTGTTGCTAAGTCATTATTTGCTTCTCTAGTCATCAGTACAACTGCTCCAGCTTCTTGGAGGAAATCGCGTAGAAGAAGACTTATATTTAGTGTAACCTCACTTTCCACTAAACCGGATTTGGAGACGGCGCCTCCATCGACGCCACCGTGTCCAGGATCCAACACAATCACCATTCCAGAAAGAGGTAAGGTAAAACCTACAGATTCGTTGTCGTTGCTTATTTCTTCTCGCATAAAAAGCATGTAAAGCACGATGAGTACAATTAGCGCGAGGCTTGCGTATATGATGCGTTTCATCGGCGTCCCCCCTGTCCTTCTATATATAGGGGGGCTTGGCACTATTTATTCCGATGGAGGGTGAAGCATTTTTTGCCTTCAGTGAAACCTTGACGCCACCAGTCATAAATGAACGCGGTGGCGAGGTCTTTTGTCGCAATGTCTTCGGCATAGCATAGCTCGCACTGGTTGACGACGTCGTCGATGAACAGCTGGACGTCTGAGGCACAGCGCTGTAAGACGAAAAATTCTTTCTCGCCGTAATAACCAAACCGTGCGTATTCGGCGCCTAACAGGTATGCGTCTACGCCTATGTCCATGCAGGCGTCGAGCAGTCGCCATTCTTTGCGGTCCTCGAGCATGTCAACGTGTGCAAAAAATCGGGTTACGACGTCACGCCTGAGTTGCTCTAAAGATACCGCTCGGAGCACGCGTCGTTGATATGTCCATCGTTTTTCCTTTCTACGCTTCGTTAAATCCGTCACCACCAACATCCTCTCACCTACCTTCCCTCTTAGTGTGAGGAAAACCGGTCCGATTCATGTTTAGGAAAACAAGGGAATGTGGGGGAAGGGAGTTGGTTAGGGTTATGTTCCGCATGTCAAAGTTATGTTCCTCTACGTCATTAAGACCTTCGTCTGCTACGAGCCATTAACGTTACACAAAAGAAGAAATTCATTTAAATTAATCACATGCAAGCCTTCTAAAATCTCCACATGTAGACTTTCGTCACCGTGGTTTCTAAAAAACAAAAAAGCCACCGAATACATCTCGGTAGCTTGTGTTGAAAATCATTAATTTGTTAATTGAACATTTGAAAAGGGGAAGAATACAAAGACGGATTTGCCGACGATGTCGTCCTCATCGATTGTACCTAATTGATTACGGCTGTCTAGGCTATTGCCACGATTGTCTCCCATGACATAAAACTCGCCGTCTGGTACAACTGTCTCTTCTATAGTCTCAGAGTATTGAAGCATCTCATCAAGGTAAGGCTCTGTGTAGCTTTGCCCGTCAATCATGAGCGTGCCATTCTGCATTTCAAGTGTTTCACCAGGCATCGCAATGACACGCTTTACGTAATGGCGATTCGATTCGTCTTGAATAATGACTATGTCTCCTCGCTCGAATTCACCGAGCCAAGTCGTTGTTTTATTTACTAAGATGCGGTCGCGGTCAAATAACGATGGCTGCATGGATGCTCCTTCGACGACATATGGTGCAAAGAAAAATGTCCGAACGAGTAAGGCCACCCCTACTGCCAAAATGATTGGCATGAGCCACGAGCCTTTTTTCTGTTGTTCTTCTGCCAACGTCATATCCCCCTTAAACTTTCACGTATGCAAATCATAGCATATTTCGGGTGAAAAGTGTGGCAGGAAACTGTCAAATTGTGTGGGACCAATAGTGGGTCTTAACGCTTTTAAACGGTTGATCCATTGCACAGAAAAGCAGCCTGTTCGCTTGAACAAGCTGCTGCGATAGATTTATTTATTCTTTAAAGAACGTCCACTGGTCCGTGATCATCTACGTGATCACCGTGTACGTGATGCAGGCGACCATTTACGAGGTAATCGTAGTGATCTCCGTGTGGTACGAGCTCGTGACCGCAGTCTTCATGGTGGTCACAGTTTGCCTCAATAGGCGCGCAATTATCTGGATTTTTGTCAGAAACGTCAATTTTACACTCATCCCAGTGATTTTCATGCTTGTGATGAAGATGACCATTATGAATGTAGTCGATGTGATCATCGTGACGAATCTTTGTGTGTCCGCAGGAAAGAGAGTGCTCGTGCTTATGGTTGTCATGAGTATGATGTGCCATGTAAAACTCCTCCTTGATAGTTGATATATCAAGTGTATCACGGCTTGAAAATTCGTGCTTATTTCCGTAAGGGTTTCGCTTTGGTTAGGTTTGTTCGATCGTTTCTCGAATGTTAGTAGTTCCCTCTGATTCCAATTTATTTATTAAAGTGAGAGTTCGTATGCGTCACTTGGTCTGTGTTTTGCATCGAATGAAATGGCGTTTGCGCCACACCGCTCCATAAACAAAAAGGCCCGTCGGCTCCAACTGCCAACGGGGGATAATTGCTATTTCTTTAACCTAAGTAGATATTATAAAAGGCTGATAAGTAAGCTGATGACAACTAGCGCACCAATAACCATTAAGATTGTTCTTAACATGAATGAGGCCCTCCTTCTGCATTGTCATACAGATTAGTTTTCCTAATTCCCTCATTCATAAACATCTAAATTAAGACATCTCCTGTACTTTCTCTAAAAAGTGGTGCGTTTCATTTGCTTTTTCGGACACGGAGTGCCCTTTTTCCCACATGTACGTAAGCTCTGTCATGAACCCACTGATGTCCTCTTGAAGCATGTTAAAGGAACGATGCAACTCCTCTATCATTTCCTTCGACGAAGCCATTTGTGTCTGCGTCTGATTTTGCTTAGTAGACGTGTCTTGAATAGAGGCAATAATGTCCGCGATCACCCCTTCAATCGAGGAGGCAGACTGCTTAGATGCCTCCGCAAGCTTGCGAACCTCGGCTGCTACAACAGAAAAGCTACGTCCTGCTTCACCAGCACGCGCCGCTTCAACGGCAGCGTTCAATGAGAGGATGTTCACTTTATCCGCAATTTCCTCAATCGTATCTACAACGCCTCGGATCACTTCAATTTTCTCACCTAAATTTGTTACATTTGCCTGCTGCTCATTCACGTGTTGCCACTGACGCTTAACGTGACGCAAAACCCGCTCCACCTGATCAGAGCCAGCATCCGCGCGATCGCTCATCTTCTCCGCTAGCTCCTTACCACGATGATTGACCTCACGAAGCTCGTGCGCATCCCCTTGAATATGTAGCGTTCGGCTCTCCATTTTACGGAATAAAGCCACCTGCTCCTGCTGCATCTCCTTTTGCGTTTGCGCCGAGAGCTCCAGTAAATCGGCGATCGTGACATATCCAATACTCGACCCATTTCGGATGAAAATAACGTCGTATCGATCACCCACAGGACGAGCAAGGGCTTCATCAATCATGTCCGCGCAGCTAGTTTCTGCAGAAAGCATTAACACTTGTTTCATTCCAAGAGAAGAGATTTTTTTGTTGGCGTAAAGGCTATAACCAAACCGCGAGCCCATCATTTGATAAAAGCCTGAGATCATCATGTAGCCCACGATTTTTGACCCGTCCGTCAAAAGAAAACAATCCGCGTCCTGCTGTTTTAATACGTCCATTGCATCTGAGCATATACTATCCATATGAATCCGAGGAACAGAACGAACCTTTGCGACAGTCCGCGAAAGTTCTTTCTCCACCATTACTAAAGACATGATTCTAACCTCCCTATTATGCTGTATTTATTATGCCATAGGGAGGTCTTTTATCTATTAAGAAATTGTAAAGTGTTTTTTAATTTTTATACATTCGTTAACGTAGCTCCACCACATTCACACGCCGTCCTTCTTTATGAGAGAGCTTTGCCGCTTCATTAATTTCTGTTAAAGCAAGCATATCTCGTTCTGTGATAGTAGGCGCAACACCGGACTCGACTAAAGCAACCCACTGCTCAAATGGCATTGGATCTGCTTGCACCTGATCCGTTACGTCCTGCCACTCTCCACGACCTTCTCGAAGTCTAACTGTTGTGCCTTCAATCATGACTGTTCCTTTTGTACCATAAAGCTCTAATTGAAAGGGGCTACCACCTGACAAAAAGCTTGTTTCTAAAATCCCTAATGCGCCAGATTCATAAGCAACAATCGCTGCTGCTACATCATCCGCGCCTCTTTGCTCAAACTCCTGAAAGTGAGCTTGAACGGAGACAGCTGGTCCAGCTAATCGATTCGTCAAGTAAATTGGGTGCGCACCAAGATCAATAAACGCCCCGCCACCTGTATCAGGCAAATGATAAAAGCTATCTGGAAGCCAGCCGTTTGCATGTGTCTCAGAAGGAACAGATCCGTCGTGTGCCATCCGGCATCTTACAGTTGTTAAGCTGCCAATGCGACCATCTCGCAGTATTTTTTGTGCTGAAAGGAAATAGCTCTCTGTTAATCGCGGCAGGGAAAGAACAAGCGAAACGTTGGCTTTTGTCACCTCAGCAACGATCTCCTCCGCCTCGCCGACTGTCTCCGCAAGCACCTTCTCCGTAAAGATATGTTTACCGGCCTGCGCAGCACGTTTAATGATGTCGGTGTGCGCCGTCGTTGGCGTAGCGACGATGACGCCATCTATCTCGTCTTGCGCGAGCACGTCGTCTAGTTGCTCATAAAACGCTACGTCAAGCTCCTGAGCCCACACGGCTCCGCGCGTCGTATCTTCGTCCCACACTGCTACGATCTCGACTTCCGGATGCTCCTCTGCCTGCTTTTGATAATCATCCGCGTGCACATGCCATCTACTTAGTAGCGCTACCTTCATCATTCGATCACAACCTTTGTATGTATTTGTCTAGATATGTCCATTTTAACCCAGTTAAGTACTTTCGTCTCTTGTAATGAGACGCCATTCGTCATAGTCTATAAGAAACAACTCGTCGTGCTTATGATCAATCTTTTGGAAGAAAGGTGAGAACGTTGATGCAGAATTCACCCATCACAGTAGCTTCATCTACGACTAATCAACTTAAAATGCCTTCGATGAAGCTTGGCGATCGCAATGATTTCGTTAAACAGCTTCAGACTGCTCTGGCAGAAAAAGGGTATAACAGCCGCTCGAATATCGACGGCATTTTTGGTAGCAAGACACTTCAGTCCGTCCGTGCCTATCAAGAATCACATGGTATTTCGCACGCGCGCGGTAACTTTTTTGGTGTGGCCGGTCCTAGGACGCTTGGGTCTTTAGGGTACGAGCACACTCGCACCTCCGTCGCTAATTTGCAAACTGCAACAGCGCCATACATACCAACGGCTAAGCTAACAGCGCCAGCGCCTTCGAGCGCTCCTGGCAATTTGGCGACATCCGTTATTAACGATGCGAAGCGATATATCGGCACACCATACAAGTGGGGTGGCACGTCTATCACAGGCTTCGACTGTAGTGGCTTGATTCAAAAAGTGTTTAAGGACAACGGTCTGTCCCTGCCTCGCACGACGGCACAAATGTGGGACGCAACAGATGCCGTCTCCTCCCCTATGCCTGGTGATTTAGTCTTTTTCGAAACGAGGCAAGGTCCTTCGCACGTCGGAATCTATATGGGGAACGACCAGTTTATTCACTCTGGGTCTTCGACTGGTGTTACCATCACGAGCATGGACAATTCTTACTGGAGCTCACGCTATCTAGGCGCCCGACGTCTAGGTGCGGATGCGTTATAGCATGAGCCTTTCATTAGAACGTTTAACAGAAGCAGATGCAAAGAATTTACTCGCGTTCGAACGAGATAACCGAGCCTTTTTCGAAGCATACGTCCCATCTCGCGGAGAGAGTTACTTTGTGTGGGACGAGTTTTTAAAGCGACACGATGCGCTACTTGCCGAACAAGCTGACGGAACGTCTTCCTTCTTTCTTCTTAAAGAAAATGGTCAGATCGTTGGGCGAGTGAATGTGACGGATATCGTTGATGGCGTTGGTGATCTCGGCTACCGTGTCGGCGCTGATTCTGGCGGAAAAGGCTACGCTACAGAGGGCGTTCGGCTCGCACTGGCTCGCGTCGATGCCACAGTTGTGCGTGCGAAAACGTTGCCGGACAACGTGGGTTCACAGCGTGTTTTAGAGAAGGCTGGATTTAAACAAACGTTTGATCAAGAGGATGGGTTTGTTTATTTCGAGTTTAGGCGTGACAGTAATAGTTAATTTTAGGAAGAGGTCTGGCGAAGTAATTCGTTGTCGGACCTCTTTTTTTGTTTATCCATAGATTAAGGCTTTGGAGGATAGGTGTTGGTTAAAAAAGCGACGGATTGGCGAATCAAACTTCGTAAAATGTCCTCGTTTACATCAGCTAATTTATTGATGTAGACACATGACTTCCCTGATGTATGCTTACCAAAATGTTGAAGGAGTTCGTCGCGCTCTGGATCTCCCGTTGCAAAATAGAGACTAATCTTCGCCTTTCGTGGGCTAAACCCTACTTGGAAGGCCTTGCCTTCATGTCCACTATCGTATTTATAGTGGTACTCACCAAATCCAATCATAGATGGTCCCCACATGACTGGTGGTTCCTTCGTCTCTTCTTGAAAAATGTCGAGTAAGCGGTAGGCATCCTGTTTTTTCGTTTTAGAATCGACGGATTCGATGAACGCATCGACATCGCCGTCGTGAGGTAGTGTTTTTTGCTTATATGACATAGTAAGCCCTCCTTTTTATATGCATGATTCGATTTTTAGATGAGGATTTCCTGCTTTTTTGAGAGGGGTGTGTGGGTTATGTTCTGTATGTCGGAGTTATGTTCCTTATTCAGAATTTATGTGCCTTATCCTGATGTTATGTTCCGCATTACAGAGATATGGACTTCGTGCCAGAACTGCAACTAGTTATGTGCCGGATTTGGAATTTATGTGCCTTATCCTGGATTTATGTTCCGCATTTCAATTTTATGGACTTCGTGCCAGAAATGTACCTAGTTATGTGCCTTATCCTCAGTTTATGTTTCCCATTTCAGTTTTATGGACTTTGACTCGCTATTCCGCTAACTCTGCTCTTTTACATACATAAAAAAACGCCCCGCTAAATAGCGGAGCGCCTATCAAAATTTCTTATTTGTTTGCATGCTCGCGGACTGGGAACCAGCCAGGTGTGTTGATAATTGCATCCCATAGTGGCTGAGGTACGACCAATGTTTCTCGATCATCGACAGAGAGGTCTACGCGAATCTCGCTCTCGCGATTTTGCTCCACCTTTTGGATCCACTCAGGCTCGACGATAAGCTCGCGTCCTAGAGCGATAAGTGGCGTGCCACCTTCCATCGCCTTCTCGACGTCATCTGGTGTGTGAAGTGAACCAACGCCGACAACTGGGATCTCGCTACCCACTTCGTCTTGGATAAGTTGCACGCGTGAACGAGTGTCGCTCTCATCGCGCATCGATCCAGCAAAGAAGTCCTGTACAGAGATATGCAGGTAATCTAGGTCCTGCTTTTTAAGCGTGTTAACAAACTGAAGCGTGTCTTCCATTGTGATACCAGGATTCTCACGCTCCTCTGGAGACAGACGGTATCCGACGATGAACTCCTCGTCTGCATGCTTCGCCGCTTCGTTAACAGAATCAATAACCGCGAGTGGGAAGCTCATGCGTTCGTTCACATCGCCACCCCATTTGTCCGTACGACGGTTAGAGTGTGGAGAGAAGAACTGCTGAATGAGGTACGTGTTCGCACCGTGAATTTCTACGCCGTCAAAGCCTGCTTCGATCGCGCGGCGAGTTGCGTCACCGAACGCTTGCACAATCTCATCTACCTCTTCGCCTGTTAGCTCGCGAGGGGTCACTGCACCTTCGCGCTCTGGTGCGACAGCACTTGCGCTAGTTGGCTGGTTATCCGGGAGTAGATTTGGAGGCGCCATACGTCCAGCGTGGAAAATCTGGATGATCGCTTTTGCGCCTTCGGCTTTAATTGTGTCAGCAAGCTTCTTTAAGCTTGGAATCTGTTCATCGTTAAAAATACCGATTTCGCCTGGGAAGCCTTTACCACCCTCAATTACGTTCGCTACTGCCGTGATAACAGTACCGACACCTTGTGAGCGTACGCGATAATACTCGATTTCCTCCGGTGTTGAGTTACCCTTTTCGTCAGACGAAAAGTTAGTCATTGGTGCTAGCATAATTCTATTTTTGAGTGTTGCGCCATTCTTTAATGTGAAAGGTTCTAGAAATTTTCTCATGTGTATCTCCTCCTTGATCGAACTATTTTTTAGTTTAGTACGATTAAATTTTTATTGCGAGTAATCTGCTCATGTGTATTTTTTCACGTGAAACATTGTACAAAGTTTTACAATTGTGGGGGATGTATGCTGTGAAAGAAGTAGGTCGCAAATTGCCAGAAGTAACGCGGAACGGGATAGTAACAGCACGGTAGTTAGTTCAAGTATGCCGCAAAAAAGTAGTCGGTAATCTGTGAGAAGCAAACCGCATCCAGCTAAAACCATCTCGCAACGCAAAAAGGAGCGAGTTTTTCCCTCGCTCCCCATCTTGAAATATGAACTATCTAACCGATACTAGCTCTACACTTACTGCTTCATGTTTCTCCAGCTATCAAAATGATGAATAGCAAACCCACCAAAGCCAGGAGAAGTTACTGCTTGCTCGCGCACTTTTTGTAGCTCACCGTGCATGTATGCTTCGCCTTCCTCCGAAAAGGACACTTGATTACCTTCTGCTGACCACATCGTCTCGACTCCTATGCTCAGCTTTTTGCCGTACTTAGTCGCGTAATCGAGCTCCTGCTTAGAGAATGCATAGATCAATGCTGCTGTGTCGCGGTAAGCCATGATCGTAGCGCCGTCCGTGTTAGCAATGACCCATTCCGCTAAGTTCCCTCTACCGTACGTAGTACGATAATTAATTTCGTCAAACCAAAACGGAATATCCGCTTCAAGTGGAAGATCTATTTGTTTTGCTAGCGCCTTTGCATCTAGCAATAATTTTTGATAATTTGTGATGATTTCTCGCTGCTTGCTGACCCAGTGTGGGTGAATATAAGGTTCTACATCTAAGTGAACCCCAGCAAACTTTTCGTCCGCTTTCGCACTAGCCTGATATTTTTTAACCCAATCAAGCATGGCTACCATCGGCGCGCGTCCACCTCTAGTCGCCCAGGCTGGAGCACCGTCTAGCGCATAGACTTGAATGCCCTTCGCTCCCGCTTTTGAAATAAAACTTCTATATACCTGCTGTCCAAAGCTTGCATCAATTTGCACGTATACTTTATTGATCCCCTTTTGCTCCATAAACGCTAGGACGTTTGCTTCCTCACGTACAAGTAGCGCTGGATCCCATAGCCACGTTGCTGTTGTTTCATTTGACGATGCTTGGACACTTCCTGCAAACATAGATACCATACATACCACCGCTAAAAAGGACATAACTAGCTTTCTCATGATGATCTCTCCCCTTATTCAGATAAGCCTTTGGCTCTCTAAATAAGAGGCCTAGGCAACCTGACGACCGTATGCGAATCGCACGTAGGCTCATGGCTTTGCGTCCCTCCCTTTCGGCGAGGTTTGCCTTTTTCTAGCATGATGCTATTGTCCTCATTATATTCTGCTATTTCTCATTCGTCCACACATTTTAACTATGACAAAAGACTCATTTATTCACTTTTCACAGAAAAAATCAAATCGAAGAAATGAACATCTTCAGGTGACGTTGCTTCTACTAGTTCAACTGCCCGAATGTGCATGTCGTGAGCAATCGTTGCTTCCCCAAGTTGACTCATATAGCGTGAGGCTAATCCATACACAGCCGCACTCTCATGATTGACGACCGGCTGCCTCGTTTCTCGGTCATATTGCCCATAAATCATTCCTTCACGCCATTCTTGTAAAAGCCACGTAGAGAACTCACTCGATACACCCAAGCGCTCTGCCTCCATCGCAATTAATAGCTGGTCCACGAGGTGTACGACGTCTCCTGCTGGATATACGCCGCGCTCCTCCTCATATACCTCATCAAAGAATGGTGTAGAAGTAGCCTCCTCGTAAATGGACGTCTGATCTGCAAGCCCCCAGCCCTCTGTGTAGCTCGATACGCCATACTTCAAATGAAAGGTTTGACTGCGAAGCCCAAGCTCCCAATCATAAAAGTCATATACCATTCCATCTTCAACCATCGTACCCTGAACCGACTGACGCAACTCGTCAGCAAGCTCTTGGAACCGCGGTTCTTCAAAAGCTATCGCACCCGCTTCAAGCGCCTCGACAATTCGGACATCATCAATCAACGCGTTTACCTGATTCGCAGCTCCAAGCTCCCACAGGATAAACGCCCCATCCGCCGTAGTTCGGATAAAGTCTCGCTCCAAGACCATTACTTGCTCCCTAAAGCGCTCCTCCTCCCCTTCCCTTGCCAAAAACTCTAAGTAGAGTCCCACCGTCTCTGATAAGTACGTCGTATCCGCATCGTCCCCGTATGCCCGGATCCGGCCGGCGTCATCCGTATATGCATCATCCACCATCGCAAGTACCTCATACGACTCCATATCCTCCTCCGATCTCGCAAAGATCAAAGCAACGACCACTACAGCTAGAAGAAAAATGAGTAGATATTTTCTCATGATGGTCGATTCCTAAAGCGAACGGTTTTGTCCCATCCGATAATCTCTCGCTTAATCACGCGCTTATACACGTAGATGAAAAAGCTTCTTGTGAGTAAAACAACAAATAATTGTGCGTACGTAAAATACATGATTAGCGCTACCCCTAGGTTAAGGGGAGTTATATTTTTATCAACGACGATCGCACCCATCAACTGAGACGTGTAAACAAAGTAGCTCATAAACCAAAACATGAGGATCGGTGCAGCATAAACTGGTGTCAGGAGTCCAAACACGCTGAGGACAAAGAAGATGTGGGAGACGAGTAGTAAAAAGGCAAACAATAAGTAAACCGTTACGTGCTGCAACGCATGATGGAAGGAACGGCTTTTCCAAAAGTTGCGGTCTGCCACCACTTTTTCTAACAAATAGATGTTGCCAATCAGCCAGCGCGTCCGTTGCTTGATAAGTGTTTTTAGATTCTCTGGCTCCTGCTCCCACGTGCGCGATTCGGGTACAACGGGAAGGAGGTAGCCCTTGGCTGTAAGGCGAATCGTGAGCTCTGCGTCCTCCGCTAATGCGTGAACGTCATAGCCACCAAGCTCCATGATGACACTCTTTTTTAGGAGCATATTCGTACCGGCTAATGAGCCGAGCTTCATCAGCTGCCAGCGACCACACTGCATAAGGAGCTGGAACACTTGGAACTCAAGTGCAATCATGCGAGTGAGTAAATTTTGATCGGCGTTGCGGGTCTTTACATAGCCAACTGCACCAACCGCGTGCTCCGTTGACTCCGAAGCTTCTACAAGTCTTCTGACTGCATCCGGCTCCGGCTGATTATCCGCGTCATAAATAAGAAAATACTCCGACTTAATAAAAGATAGGCCGAAGTTTAATACACGTGATTTCCCTTTTGGATTACCTGGAGGAACGGAAATACAGTGCATGTGCTGAAAGGTACTCGCAAATGCGCGTCCGATGTCCCCCGTTTCGTCCGTCGAATTATCGTTGAGTAAGTATATTTGCAGGTCCCCCGGATACTCTAAGCGACTCATGGCATGTAGCGTGTCGTTCATCACAACACCCTCATTGTGCGCTGGTATCATGATCGATACAGAAGGATAGTCCCCCTCATAGGGCTTCTCATTCTTACGCTTCACGCGAAAATAAATGCCAGCAATCGTTAGCACAGAATAGAAAAATAATAAAATCCAAAAGAACGACATGATAATAAGTAAGACGATATTCATCGTTATGACACCTCGTTTCGGCGTAAATGATGGATCGAATCCATCGCTTGCTCCAAATCACCCACTTCTCGCATCTCCACGCTGATTGGTGCGCCTCGGTAAGAAAAGGCCTCGGACATTTTTGATTCAATACGGTTTTTAACGACGGTTGCCCCTTCTTGCGTAGTGTGCTGAAGAAGGATAATAACCTCACGCGACGTTGGTGACATTAAAATATCGTAGTTCTCTCGAATGGCATTCAAGCAAATTGTAAGCAGATGATGGTGAAACGCAGATTCTACTTTACTATTTACCGTGTCATTAATTTGTACATACATGAGAATTCCTATTTCTCTCCTCCTTCTCATACTTACTTCAATTGACTTTCCAACATACATAAATTCGTCGTACGTTAACGAAAGATTCGAATCGTCCTGCTTTCTCAGACGGTTTACTTCTTTCGTAAGTTTGTCCCGATCCTGCTGAAGGACTTTCACCTCATTTAATAAAAGCCAAATCGAGAGTAGCGCGCCAACTAATAAAAGGTGCGCACCAATATATTGATACTGGACAGCATCAAATGCATTTTGAAAAAATGCGATGCCCGTTAAGTAAAATCCATATAAGAGCGAGGCGGACAGAACAACAACGAAATTCATTGCAGTCGATAAAAAGACCATTAGTAAGGATGCAAGAATGATAATAGCAATTTGCACATACAAGAATTCACTATTTAGAACGAGGTGCCCAACTAAAAATCCGACTAATAAAAAGATAAGCAACGTGGGTCTAAGCTTATTAACCATGCTTCTCAACCTCCTTTTTTCTTGTATAACGATAATATACAACGAAAAGAAAATAAAAGTGATACATTTCGACAAATTTACACATTTATTTTTAGGATTAAATGATTATTTTTTTGTTAGAGTATGGCTTTTTATTAGTAACCTAAGCTTATGATCACTTCATTTATCTGTCTATTAAGGAAGGTATGTTTATCCATTTTAGAATGCTTTAGGTAATAACTGACGGTTTTAATAAGAAAACGCGCAATTTAACACGCATCGGATGTACGTTGATTGAGGAATAGCGCGTATTTAGAGGCTCCATTTTACAAAGGTTCTTTTGGGAAGTTGTACTAGGTGTGTTTTTTAAATTTGTGGGGGATCATAGTATATTTGAACTATACAAAGAGCTTTTTAACGTGTCGAATTATGTCGTTTCTTAAAAAGAAGGTTAGTTGTTTCTAAAAAATTTTATGTAGACGTTTTACAATAGGTCCAGCAGGGTTAAAGTCCATAACTCTGTAATCAGGAACATAAATTTCTTATAAGGCACATAAAACGGTGATGCGGAACATAACGATGCTGCGATCTAACACGAAGTCCATAACTTTCAAATTAGGAACATAAACTTTTAATAAAGCACATAAAACTCCAATGCGGAACATAACGTTGCTTGGATCCAGCACAAAGTCCATAACTTCCAAATGGGGCACATAAATTTCTAATAAAGCACATAAATCTCTAATGCGGAACATAACGTTGCTTGGATCCAGCACGAAGTCCATAACTTTCAAATTAGGAACATAAACTTCTCATAAAGCACATAAAACTCCAGTGCGGAACATAAAAACTACATCAGGCACATATAGACACTTTAAGGAGCATAACCCTCCCCCATTCCAGTCACCACACATCTAAAAAGGTACTACCCACTCAATTATCCCCTCTACTTTCTCTCCCAACCGGCTCTTTATTCTCCTTTTCTGCTCTTTTCTAGTTGCAAAGTAGCCTTTAACAAAAAAATTACAACTACCCTTGCATTCTCAATTAGGGGTGCTATAATGAGAATCGAACCACCAAATGAGAATGAATCTCATTATCAACAACATACACGCACTAACACCATCACTCTATTTTCTACCCAGGAGGAATGCAATGAAGCTCTTTTTATCACTATGCGGGCTCCTGGTGCTGGCGTTTGCCTCGCTATTTGTGGGAGTGAGCAGCCTTTCGCCGGCCGATTTATTCCAACTGACCGAAGCGCAACAACAAATCCTGTGGACGAGTCGAGTGCCTCGACTACTCTCGATTTTACTTGCCGGAGTTGGAATGAGCATCGCAGGTCTCATCATGCAACAGCTCACACAGAATAAGTTTGTTTCACCTACGACCGCTGGGACGATGGACTCGGCTCGACTTGGAATTCTCATATCGATGATCTTTTTTGCTGGGGCGCATCCCCTCTTTCGCATCTCCCTATCCATGCTGTTTG
Source organism: Paenalkalicoccus suaedae (assembly GCF_006965545.2). Taxonomy (NCBI): domain Bacteria; kingdom Bacillati; phylum Bacillota; class Bacilli; order Caryophanales; family Bacillaceae; genus Paenalkalicoccus; species Paenalkalicoccus suaedae. The sequence goes on along the minus strand of NZ_CP041372.2, from coordinate 288,346 downwards.
CTATTGCTGGAACGCTTTTGTTCATGCAAATTTTAAACAGGATAAAGATGAAGGATCCTATATTTATTCCTCTAGTTGGACTCATGTTTGGGAGCATTATTGGCTCTATCACAACCTTCTTCGCCTATCAGCGAGATCTCATTCAAAATATGACTGCGTGGCTACAAGGTAACTTTTCCACGGTCATCACTGGCTCTTACGAAATGCTCTATCTTGTTTTGCCGCTCGTGATTCTGTGCTACATATTTGCTAACCGGTTCACCGTGGCTGGGATGGGCGAGGATTTTGCCAAGAATCTTGGTGTCTCCTATAAAACCGTCGTGAACACAGGGCTCATCTTAGTTGCAGTAGTAACAGCCACTGTCGTACTAACAGTCGGAATGATTCCATTTTTAGGTCTTGTTGTACCAAACCTTGTCACCATCTTTCTTGGAGACAATTTGAAGAAAAATTTGCCTTATACTGCTATAGCCGGAGCTGTTTTTGTTCTGATTTGTGATATTTTCGGTCGGCTCATTATTTATCCGTATGAAATTCCAATTGGCATGACAGTCGGCGTCATAGGTAGTGGGTTATTTCTTTACTTACTGCTAAGGAGGCGACAGCATGCGAGCTAAATTATGGATGTTAAGTGGTCTAGCTATCTTGTTGTCTATTCTTTTCTTAACAATCGACTCAAATAGCAACTGGGAATACATTTTACCGAGACGCGGCAAAAGCTTACTAGCCATCATTATCACAGGTGCTGCCATTTCCTATGCAACAGTAGTCTTTCAAACCATCACAAATAACCGTATTTTAACACCAAGTATTATCGGGCTCGACTCGCTCTACATGCTCATTCAGACCTTTGTTATTTTTACCTTTGGTTCCATGAGCGTCATCGTTATTCAAGCTAATATCAATTTCTTTTTAACTGCCACGATCATGGTGGGCTTCTCGTTTGTTTTTTATCAGATTTTATTTAAAAGCGAAGGCAATCAACTCTATTTCCTTCTGCTCATTGGACTCGTGCTCGGAACGTTTTTCTCCAGTCTCACCACATTCATGCAGGTGTTGATTGATCCAAACGAGTTCCAAACGATTCAGAGCAGAATGTTTGCGAGCTTTAACCAAGTGAATACGGAGCTACTTCTCGTTGCCACCGTCCTATTTGCACTCCTTAGCCTCATCGGCTTTCGCTACATGCACTATTTAGACGTACTCGCGCTCGGCAAGGATCACGCGATCAATCTCGGCGTTCCGTATACCAAAATCGTGCGCCGCCTCTTGATCCTTGTCGCGATTTTAATTTCTCTAGCTACGGCTCTCGTCGGTCCGATTACGTTCCTTGGGCTCCTCGTTGCTAACGTCACCTATGAATTCATGAAGACTTATCAGCACAAGTGGCTACTGCCTGCGAGTATGCTCGTCGGAATCATTGCGCTTGTGGGTGGTCAAATGATCGTCGTCCACGTGTTTACGTTCCAGACGACTCTGAGCGTCATCGTCAACTTTATCGGAGGAATTTACTTTCTTTATCTACTTTTAGGGGGGAGAAAATCATGGTAGTTGCTCGCAAGCTAGTCAAACGCTATGGAGAGAAAACGGTCGTCAACGATGTTTCTGTCACGATAAAAAAAGGGGCTATCACGTCATTTATCGGTCCCAACGGAGCTGGGAAAAGCACGCTATTATCGATGGTCAGCCGGCTCATTCTGCGCGATGAAGGCGATGTCCACATTGATGGGCAAGACATTAAAAGCTTTAGGGATCGCGACCTCGCTAAAAAAGTGGCGATTCTCCGTCAGTCTAATTTTATGAATGTGAGACTCTCCATCAGAGACCTCGTCTCATTTGGTCGGTTCCCCTACTCGCAGGGACGCTTAACGAAAGAGGACTGGGAGCACGTTGATCAAGCCATTGCTTATATGGAGCTTACGGACATGCAGGACAAATTTATAGATACGCTCAGTGGCGGTCAGCGTCAACGCGCTTTTATCGCTATGGTGCTAGCACAGGACACCGACTATATTTTGCTCGACGAGCCGCTGAATAATTTAGATATGAAGCACTCCGTGCAAATGATGAAGGTCTTACGCGATTTAACGGATGACCTTGGGAAAACCGTCGTGTTAGTTCTTCACGATATTAACTTCGCCTCCTGCTACTCCGACTTTATCGTCGCGATGAAGGATGGCGAAATCGTTCAAGAAGGTCCGAAGTGCGACATTATTCAGCAAAACGTTCTGCAAAAGATTTACGATATTGATTTCCACATTCAAGACATTAACAATCAGCGCATCTGCGTCTATTTTTCTTAAAAACGAAGGGATGGATTTATCATGAAAAAAACACTATTAGGTATGAGCACACTCGCTATTTTACTTGCAGCCTGCGGTAATGAGGAGGCGTCTAGCAACGCTTCAGAAGGAAATACTACGAATGAAGTAAACCAAACGGAAGCAACAAGCAACGAAGCAAACACAACGGAAGAGGAACCTACGGAGCTTGTTGTCGAGCACGATTTAGGTGAAACGACTGTGCCCACGAATCCAGAGAAGGTCGTCGTCTTTGACTACGGGGTGCTTGATACGATGAGAGAGCTTGGGGTCGATCCAATCGCCGTCCCACAAGGCAATATCCCAAGCTACTTAAACGAATTCGAATCCGATACGTACCAGAATGCCGGCACTCTATTTGAGCCAAACTTCGAAGCGATCTTTGACATGGATCCAGACCTGATTTTAATCTCTGGCCGTGCAGCCGAAGCCTATGATGAACTATCAGACATTGCTCCAACCGTTTTCCTAGGCCTCGACACAGAAAATTACGTAGAATCCTTTGAACACAATACGATGCTTTTAGGAGAGATTTTCGGCAAAGAGGAGGAAGCCGCTGAACAGCTTGCTACAATTGAAGAAGAGATTGAAGCCCTTCAAAGCGTAGCTTCTGGCGAAGAAGGCAACGGACTGATTTTATTAACGAACGAAGGCGAGCTTAGCGCTTATGGAACTGGCTCTCGCTTCGGATTAATTCACGACGACTTTGGCGTTGGCGTAGCTGATGAGACGATCGATAACTCGACACGTCACGGTCAAAACGTCTCCTTTGAGTATGTTTTAGAAACAAACCCAGACTACCTGTTTGTCATTGACCGTGGAGCCGTAGTAAGTGATGGTGGCGAAGTAGACGGTCAGGCAACGCTTGATAATGATATTGTTGGACAGACAACTGCTGCAACAGAAGGTAATGTGATGTACTTGAATCCTGAGTACTGGTATTTATCTAGCGGTGGGTTGCGTTCGGTGTCGGAGATGGTGAAAGAAGTTGCGAGTGTGTTTGAATGATGTTTTTTACAGCTCTTCGAGCTGTTAATTGATTAAGTGCTAACTAGTTTTGTTCAGCTCTTCGAGCTGCTTATTGCCTAATTGCTAACTAGTTTAAAGATGTTGTTTAGTAGTATTAAGGAAAAGGAGTCAGCTCTCCAAACATCCTACGACATTCGTAGGGTCAGTGTCTAAGCCTACTCGGTCTGCAGGATTCGGCTTCCGCCTCATCCTTAACGCAGCCCTGTGTGGTCTTAGCCCCTGCCTTATCCTACGAATTGTCTTCGGACGTTTTCCGAGTCTGCCTCCTTTCCCTTTTTTTAGAGTAATAAAAGAAGCTAAGTGATAACTGCTTGTTATCACTTAGCTTCTTTCTGTTATAGAGAATATAATGCCCTAGCTAAAGGCATAAAGTATGGCTATTAATACTATTCCGACGCCACCTACAGCTAGTTTGCGTGCATCTTTTTTGATAAATAGGTAATCAAGTGCAGTTTGTAAGGCAAGCACAAATGCCACAAGTAACGTTAAGACACCTGGTGGTAGAGCGTCTTCACCTGGTTCAAACCCTTGGTATAACGCTACACTCCCACCAATAAAAATAGCCATATATCCTACAACTGCGCTCACTATACCGAGTTTGCTATCCTTTAAACGGCGAGTCGCCGATTTATTAAAAAAGCTAAATAAAAAGTTACATGCAAAAAACACGACAACAAGTAAAATGGTAAATACCGTTGGACTCATTCTAAGCCACTCCTTTCATACTCCCTCAAGTATAAACGCTTGATAATAGAAAGAAAACGCTAACGTTATCATGAGCGTCTATGTATGTTACCATTAAAATACCAAAGTCTACATGATAACAAGGAGTGAAAGTATGCAAAGCGTAGAATGTGCCTTCAGTATGTTGCTCACAATCAGCGTAATCAGTCTTCTTTTTCATGCTATAAGACGTTTAGTAGCGCCTTTACAAGAAAAAACGATGTATCTTATACAACGAACGTTAAATAAAAAAGCGATATCTAACAGACGAAGGTAGCTGTTAGATATCGCTTTTTACATGCAATCATTTTTCTGAAATGAAAAGCAAGTAGAGACTAATTCTACTGATTCAGATTCTTATTTTTAGAAAAGCGTAGTAAGATCGCAAACTTAATCAAGTAGTATAGTCCACCTATCACCGTAATAGCCGCAGCTATAACACTCACCGTCATCAGAATATCTCCGACAAACGTTTGGTAATAGTTATTTGAAATAACGATGATTAACCCTAACACATATACCACCATCGCAAGCGTTCTTCTGTTCATCATGTGAGGTCCTCCTAACACGTGCTTCGCTCATACTCCGACCTTTTCCCTCTATGGTAAAGCAAAATTATGATGAAGTATACATAAATGGAGATATAAGGAGGGAAGTCCTAATCATGATAAACATAGTATCTCTCATCGTATATATTCTATTGCTGCTACCAATTGTTCTGCTATTCATCCTACTTTTCAGAATCAAGACGTTTTTAGAAAATCAAGTAACCCAAACGGACGAAGTGATCCACCACCTTCGCCAATTAAGGGAAGAACTAGATGACAAAAAGAAAAGAGACGTTCGCCATTAAAAAAGTATGCCACAAATGAAACGCTTCTCCACCTAGAAGCTCAAGAGCAGGCAGTCCCAGAAGGCATCCGTAGACAATCCGTGGGGAGTTGAGGCGCTCGAGACCCCACAGCCATGCGTTTAGGGTAAGGCGATAGCCGATCCCTGCATGTCGAGGAGGCTCGAGCGCCGAACCCACGGATGTCGAAGGGTGCCTGGCGGGCTGACTGCTCCTCCCTCTAAAAAAGCTCGAAGAGCTGCTCTTAACTAGTTGGCTTTTGGGTAACATGCTCTAAATTAGTTGGCACTTCATCAGCACGCTCTAAGCTAGTTGGCTCTTGATTAACTCGCACTAGTCGCTTATCCAAAATACCGATAGTAAACCGCTTTCGCCTCTGTCACATCAGCCGTCCCGTGAACCATCGCTCGACCATCCTTAAATAGCACCACTCGCTTCTCTTCGACCTCAAACGAAAGCAAGTACTCATTACGAAGCACGTGATCAAATGGTAATGATCTCGCTACCTCCGAGAGGGCAACCTCTCGTTTAGTGGGCGGACGCAATTGGACGCTGTCCCGTCCACATAGTACCGCAGCCTCGGTATGATTTTCGCGAAGCAAATAAGGATAGGTTGGCACTTCGCCACAGCTCGGACAGTCGGCGCGCTTAAAGCTATGCATCGACATGGTGCGATAGTTGTTTTGCCACAGGTCGCACGTCATAAGTGAGTCGGCTAAGACGTCCGTTGCACCAGTCAGTAGCTTGAGTACGTTCGTTACCTGATGCGCGACGACAATCTCTACGGCTGGCGCAATGATGCCTGCCGTGTCGCACGTAGGACCGCCGGTAGGCAACTCGTCTAGTAAGCAGGTGAGGCATGGCCCACCCTGACCCGGCAAAAACGTATACGACATCCCATAGCTTCCGATACAGGCGCCGTAAATCCATGGCACATCATGCTTTAACGAAAGGTCATTCACCATCATGCGTGCATCGAAATTATCTGTCGCATCAACGATGACGTCAATATCGCTAGCTAAAATTAAACGCTCTAGCTCCTCCGCCGTCGCATCCATCACGTGCGCAGTGATGGCAACCTCCTTGTTGATCGCTTCAAGGCGATCTTTTGCGATCGCCGCCTTTGGCATGCGGGCCGTTGCATCAGCTTCCGTGTACAAGCGCTGACGCTGAAGGTTCGTCCAATCTACGTAGTCGCGATCAATAAGCGTAAGGCGCCCAACGCCTGCTCGTGTCAGCATCTCGGAAGAGCTTGCGCCAAGCGCTCCAAGTCCAAGGATCAACACGTGTCCATCCCGAATACGCTTCTGCCCCTTCTTTCCTATTCCTGAAAAAAGCTCATGTCTAGAGTATCGATTCACCCGAGACCCTCCTGTGGGCTACTTGCTGTGGCGTATGGCTTTTTAGCAATGCGACCAGCTTCAAAGCCTAGTCGACCCGCTTCTGTCGCGAGCGCCATGGCACGCGCCATCTTTACTGGATCGTCTGCGCCAGCAATCGCCGTATTAAGAAGCACACCGTCTGCTCCTAGCTCCATCGCTTCTACCACATCCGCCGGTGATCCGAGTCCTGCATCGATAATAACCGGAACCGATGCCTGCTCGATGATTAACCGAAGCGACAATGGATTGACGATCCCCTGTCCTGACCCTATCGGGGACGCACCAGGCATAACTGCATGCACGCCAACCTCTTCGAGACGTCTCGCAAGTAGTACATCATCCGACGTGTATGGAAGTACCGTAAAGCCCTCCTTCACAAGCTCCTCAGACGCGCGCAGTGTCTCAATCGGATCCGGCAACAGCGTCTTTTGACAACCAATAACCTCCACCTTAATCATGTCGCATAAACCAGATGAACGAGCAAGCTTCGCAATACGCACCGCCTCCTCTGCCGTCTTCGCTCCAGCCGTATTTGGCAATAGCGAATAGCGACCCACATCAATTTCCTCCAAAAAGTTTGGCTGACTCGCATCCGCAACGTGCATCCTCGCGACCGAAAACGTCAAAATCTCCGAGCCCGACGCTGCAACAGCCTCTTTTTGCACCTTAAAATCCGCATACTTCCCCGTACCAACCATCAAACGCGATCCAAACGACTTCCCATTAATGACAAGCATGAATTAACCCCCTCCAACAAATTGAACAAGCTCAATAGCGTCCCCATCACGAACAACCACCTCATCAAACGACGACCGATCCACCGCTTCTCGGTTCAATTCCACGAGAATCAGCTTGGACCCCAAATCCAAATGCTCCAACAACTCACGCACAGACGCCGCCTCCAAAGGCAACTCGCGCGCCTCACCGTTAATATGCAAGACCATGCTCCACTACCCCCCTTCTCTCTGGCGAAACAGGCGCTAACGCCTCTGGCACCCTATTGTTCCAAACGAGGTCAGACACAAGCTGACCAGTTATCGCAGACAGGAGCATCCCATTTCGATAATGACCTGTTGCCATCACTAAACCTTGGATCTCTGGATGACGTCCGATATACGGTAAATCATCAAACGTACGCGGACGAACGCCGCTCCACGTCTCGTTCCACTTCGCTTTAGCAAGCTCTGGTACAAGCGCAGTTGCGCGCGCAAGTAATCCCATTACACCCTCTAGCGAAACGCCTTCTGTACCATCTCCTGGGTAGCTAGTCGCTCCGATTAACAGCTCGTTTTCCCCCTTCGGCACTAAGTAACAGTCGCGCGCATAAATCGTCCGTTGTAACAGTCGCTTCTCCGTCGTGACAGAGATAATTTCCCCCTTCACTGGAAGGAGTGGACAAAGCCCTGGTAACAGCTCACTACTTGCTACGCCGCTCGCCACAATTACGGTGTCCGCATAAAATTTTTGACTCGACGTCTCTATGCCACAGACGCGACCCTCTTTCATTAATAGCCGCTTCACATCCGTTTGCTCTAGTACCTCGACGCCATTTGCAATCGCCGCTCGCCAATACGCGAGCGTCAGTTGCTTGGATCTGATTTGTGCGCCTTCTTCGTAATGGACGCCCGCTTCTTTCGTCCGTAGCTTCGGCTCAAGCTCTCGCATGTCCTCTAAGGTAAGCGATCCCTTACTCCCTAATAGGAGCATGCCATTTTGCTCAAAGCCTATATCTATCCCCAATTCATCGAGAAAAAGTTGCGCAAGCTCCTTCAATTGCCTACGACTCTCCATCGCCAGGTCATAAAGTGGATGATCCGGCTGGTACTCCGCCTCAACAGCAAGCATCCCAGCCGCCTTTGACGAAGCTCCGTAGCCAAGGGTGCGTTGTTCTACTGCTAACACACGTACGCCCTGCTTCGACAAATAATACGAGATGGCTCCACCAATTACGCCTCCGCCAACAACAATGACATCATAGCTGTGCATCTAATCGCCTCCCTGTAAACTCATCCGTTGCCTGAATAGGGTCTCTCGCACCTAAAATTCCTGATAGGACGGCAATACCTGCCGCCCCTGTTGCTTCAATCTCTTCTATATGAAACGGCTTCACGCCTCCGATTGCATAAACTGGTAGGTGTGATGCCCGAACGACTTCCTCTAAAGCGGCTATACCGCGTGGTAACAGCCCTGGCTTCGAGGCAGTTGCATAAATGTGACCGTAAAATACATAGTCGGCATCCTCCACCTCTGTAAGCTCCGACACGTCGTGGATGGATCTCCCGACGCGCAGCGTAGGCGCAAGCTGTTTCACTATCTTTGGAGATAAGCTTAAGCCTCCTAAGTGAACTCCTCCTGCCCCTAACGCAAGCGCAACGTCAACACGATCGTTTATCACGAGCTTCTCTTTTGGAAAGCCAGCTTTCACTAACTGCTGTCCAAGTTCATAGACGTCCCTTGCTGACGAACGCTTTTCTCGTATGTGTAAGGCATCAATACGTGGCGCAAGCTTTGTGGCAGTTTGCGCATCGATCTCTCCATTGCCACTAGAAAGAACGTGTACCTGTAATCGCACGGTTCCTTCCTCCTTCCTCTAAAAAAGGCATACAAAAAGCCACCTCCTGATGTAGATAGGAAGTGGCTGTTAAGGGTGATTTGGGATCGATACGTTGATGTACCGATGCTAACAGTCGAGGCACTTCCCTACGCTAGTATGAACTAGATCAGGTTCTGAGGGTCCGGATTATCTCCGTCTCAGCCCGCACGTTCAGGCTCCCCTAGTGGATTGCTATATGAATTTAGTTAAACTTTACCATGGAAGGCGGTTTACATGCAACTGTTGTACCTCCCTCTAATGTCGTCTATGATTCGGCAATGAAATATGCTTTAATAGGGGTATTGTTTAGACTTAAAAGGAGGCTCACCCCTTTATGCAACACAACTATGCACAGCCTAAAAAAAGACCTCAGGCGTTGCATCCTGCTGGGTCGTTTTTAGATAAAATACCCCCTGCACCAAAAGCGCCGCTGCTCACTTCGGTGATTCGCGAGTCCGACAGCGACTATTCGTATTTACATAGATTAGAGGAATCTGGCATCACACTAAATGAGCAACAGCTAGAAGCCGTTCGCCACGGTGATGGACCTGCGCGAATTATCGCAGGTGCTGGCAGTGGAAAGACACGCGTCCTCGTCTCTCGGACCGGCTACTTAACTTCCGTCAATGGTGTTTCTCCCAAAAACATTCTCCTGCTTACCTTTACGAGAAAAGCAGCGGATGAGATGCGAAGCCGAATTGCGAAGCTCCCAGGCTACACGCCATCCTTAGCAAAGCAACTGACTGCTGGGACGTTCCACTCGATTTTTTACCGGCTATTAGTTAGTCGAGGCTATGATCATCGGATTTTGCAAAACGATCGGCACAAGCAAATCGCCATCAAGCGCATCTTAAAAACGCGTGGCTTGCACGATTCGTATGAGCCAGAGACTCTGCTTGCCACCTTGTCAGAGCTAAAAAGCCGCATGAAAACCGCGCACGATATTGACGCTAAAACGCACATTGAGCACGAGACCAAAGCCATCCTGATCGCCTATGAGGACTGGAAGGACGAGCACCACTATATAGATTTTGACGACATGCTCCTCCTCGCTTGGAAATTGCTCAATGAGGACAACGAGCTACTCGGTAAGCTTCAGACACGCTTTCGCTACATCCTCTGTGACGAGTGGCAGGACACAAATCCGATCCAATTCGAGCTCATTCGCATGCTCACAGGCACGCACCAAAACCTTTTCGTCGTTGGCGATGACGACCAGACGATTTACAGCTTTAACGGCGCAGACAGCACCATCATACTCGACTTCGACAAGCACTATCCGCGCGCCACAACCATCACCCTGCCCGTCAACTACCGCTCCACACCAGGGATTCTCGGGCTAGGCAATGCAATCATCGAGCATAATACGATGCGCCATCCCAAAACGCTCCAGACCGCCAATTCTCCTGGACAAACCACGTTGTATCTCCGACCAGCAACAACAGACGACGAAGCTGAGCAGATCGTCGCGAATGTGTCGGCGGACATCGCATCCGGTAAACGCCGTTTAAGAGAGATCGCGATCCTGCACAGGACCTTTTCCTGTAGCCGAGCGATGGTCGACCAACTGGTGCTTCGCGGCATTCCGTTTGTGACATTCGGAAAGCAGGAAACCTTTTATGAATCGGGACTCGTAAAGCCAGTGTTAGACCACCTCCGACTTGCCGTGGATCCTAACAATATCGACGCCGTCAGTGGCATGGTGTCGACGCTTTACCTGGCGCGTGAGACAACGATGGCACACATTCACCGTCAGGATATTGTTAGTCCAGAGCCAAAGCTATTACTGCATGCGATGACACTACCACATTTAAAGGAGTTTCAACGCACCGCAATTTCTCGCCGGATGAAATTAATTGAGTCGTTAGCAGGTAAAAAGCCTCGAGACGCGATTAGACAGGTACGCGCTGTCTACGATGCGTATCTCGACGCAGACGAGCGCCGCGTTGCAACGTTAGACAAAGACATGGTCAAGGAGATGCTTACGGAGCTTGAGGCTTCGGCGGATAAGTTTGGGTCAATTAAGGAGTATCTATCCTTCATTGAGGATATTATCGCCCGCCATAAAGAGATGGAAGAGCTTCGCAAGCAGTCCGACGCAGACGTGCTATCGTTGATGACGATCCACCGCGCGAAGGGTCTCGAATTCCCTGTCGTGTACGTGATCGGAGCATCGGAAACGATTTTGCCACACTCCTCTGCCCTTGAGGCGGATAAGCGATCTGACTTGATGATCGACGGAAAAGGGAAGCAAAAAGTAGAGCACGCTATTGAGGAAGAACGTCGTCTTTTATACGTTGCCGTCACGCGCGCCATGGAGGAGCTCTATATTAGCTCGCCCTCCTACTATCGAGGAAAAGAAACAGATGTCTCTCGCTTCTTACTCGAGGCCTTCGGCGAAAAAGAACGCCCTCGCACCTCGCTCGAACGATCTGGTCGGTCTGGTCGGTCTGATCGTGCGTTTGCCAGTCGCGTCGCAGAACAAAAGCCACGCCTGCGCATCACTGCCCTCGTTTGGGACTGCACAAGCAAAAGCTGCAACGGCTGGATGCGCGTCTCTCCACAAGACGAGTCCGAGCGACTGTCAGAGAAAGCCTGTCCACTTTGTAAGACGAAGATGAAACAGGTGGAGAAAGAAATTACAGCATAGGACGCTTATACATGTAGAGCCCCTCTTTGGAGGGGTTCTTTTGGTTGTGAGGGGGTTTGAGATTCTGCGTTGCTTGTCTCACTTCCCACCTCCCTTCCCTCATCAAGATCCTCTTCTTTCCCGCCCCACTAAAAAGGTGACCACTGTTAACCTTGCCCTCCAATTACAGGAATTTTAATAAGCGGTTATACGCTATGGAAATACTATATAGTGAAGCAAACAGAACACCTACCTGACCCTATCCTCTCGTGAGAAAACCTAACTCGAGATGCAATCATGGTACATCACGGTGTACCTGATTTGTTCTGTTGCATGACACCATATTTTCGTATGCTACAGCTAGGAGGCAATCATATGCGTTTATCCTATAGACAACTTTCACTTATGGAAATGCTTCTATATGTAGGAAGCATGACTGTCACACATTTAGCCCAAAGCTTTAACGTCAGTCGCAAAGCTATTTACGATGATCTGGAAGCTATTCGCTTTTGGCTACAGGAAGAAAAAACGGGGACACTTTCAAAGGATTCGCTTGGACGTTATTCGATTAAACAGCCTGATCGTCACATGGAGCAACGCATGTTTGAGGAATCGCACCGCTTTCGAAACTTTGAAATAAAAGAGCGGCATGCTTTTCTTCTTTTCCACCTTGTCGCCAATCCTTACACGACACTTGACGAGCTAATGAAGCATCTAGATGTGAGTAGAAATACACTCCAGTCTGACATGCAGGCTGTAAGGAAAGTGGCATCTAATGCGAATGTTACGATTCGCTACTATCAGCAGCACTACAGCTTTGTAGGCGATGAATGGACCGTCCGGATGTTTTTAATTAACGCCTGTAGTCCTTACGTGCAAAAGCTGAAGCACGAGACACTCCTTCCGCCAAGTCGAAGCTATGGACCACCATTGTCCCCGCAGGCGTGGGATTGTCTAGACCTTTCTATTTTTATTCAGCAAAAGCGAATGGATCTTGGGTACACGATCATTGAATTACCGTATTCAAAGGATGGTGAGGACCCTGAGGCTACGTACACAGCGCTCTTAAAAAAGGGCTTTTCTCACCAAAAGCAGCTAGACACTAGTTTACTTACGGGCGTGACTCAGTTACTTGAGACGTACACCAATTTAACAGGCGCCAAGCTCCTGCCACACGTAGACCAAAAAATACTGGCTCATTTAGAACCAGCACTTGCGAGAGGTAAGCTTGGGATCGTCATGCACAATCCGCTCCAGCAAGAGGTCGAGCAAAAGTATGCACATACGTATCGTCTGTTAAAAATGGGACTCAGACAGCTTGCTCCGTTCCCGCTCACTGACTTATTTGAGCAGCACGAAGCCTCCTACCTCACTCTACTTGTGCTCAGTCATGTGGAGGAAAAGAAAGCAGGGGTTCCTATTATCGTGGCCTGTTATGAAGGGACGAGCGTCTCTTATTCTGTGAAGCATCAGCTTATAAGGCTCGGAATCCCTGATACAGATATCCAGTGCTTAAGTTTTGATAACCTACCAGAATCGATGGAGTTACTTGTCACTACCACACAGATTCCACCACATCTACATGCAAAAAAATGGCTCAAGGTTTCGCCTATCCTAACAGAATCAGATAAGGCAAAATTGCAACACGCCATCGGGGACGGTCACCACGTTTCACAAAACTCGATCTTAGAGATTGTGAAGCGCAATGTCTCGCCGCACAGCTACAAGGCAATATTGAATGAAATACAGATACAAGCTCGATTAGAAGAGCAACGGAGCTTAAAAGGAGACCAAGACATTATGTTACGGGATTTGATTACAGAGGAAACGATCCAGCTATTAGATCGCGTAGAGGACTGGGAGAGTGCGATTGATGTAGTCGCTGCGCCACTTATAAATACAGAGAAAATAGACGCTACGTATGTGGCAGCAATTAAAGAAAACATTCATAAGAATGGCGCGTACATTGTGCTACGTGAAGAATTCGCTTTGCCTCATGCAAGACCAGGGGAAGGCGTTAATGAGCTCAGCATGAGCCTCACCATTCTACGAGAGCCCGTCGGATTCGCTTCGACAGAGACACCGGTACGCGTGATGGTTCTGCTAGCAGCAGTTGATTCATCCTCCCATTTGAATGCCTTGGCAGAGCTTGTCGAGCTCATCTCTGACGAAGACAGCTTTGCAAAGCTAAAAGCCGCAACAACCGAACAAGAAGTCCTCACTATATTACAGGAGAAGGAGTAGATCATAATGAGAGTATTAGCCGTATGTGGATTTGGAGTAGGGTCATCGATGGCCCTCAGAATGCAGGTAGAAAAGGCACTAAAGGAGTTAGGAGTTGACGCGGAGGTCGATAACACAGACATCGCATCTGCCGCATCACAAACGCCAGATCTCATTTACACATCGCCGGAATTTGCTGAACAGTTAGAGTCACAGGTAACATGTCCAATTGTCGCTATTAAGGAATTTATGAACTATCAAGAGGTGCTACAGGCAAGTAAAAGTCAGCTTCAAAACGATTAAGGGGGAAGCAAGATGGACTTTATTCAACTCATTATTTCAGAAGTATTCCGACAGCCGCCAATTTTACTCGGACTCATTGCTATGCTCGGATTACTCTTGCAGAAAAAACCGTTCAGCGATGTTGTCAAAGGGACGGCGTTAACCGCTATTGGCGTACTTATCTTAACAATTGGGACAGATATCATTGTCAGTTCGATTTTACCTATTCAAAACGCTGTGACCTCCATTGCCGTTGATGGCAGTGGAGAAGAGGTTGCAGGCTCCATAGATATTTTAGCTGATTACGGTGGAGCAATCGGTATTGCCATGATGCTCGCCTTCTTAGCGAACGTTCTCGTGGCACGTTTCACAAAGATTAATCACATTTTCTTAACGGGGCACATGCTTTTCTGGTTCCCTTATATTTTCGTAGCAGTTGCTGTAGAAAATCAGTTCTCTTATACAGGTGTCATTATTTTTGCAACTATCGCATCTGCCCTTTACTTCATTATTGTACCTGCACTTTTAACGCCGTTCGTTACTGCCGTTACAGGTGATCGTTCGTTTACACTAGGTCACCCAGCAGGATTTTTAGCCATTACCGCTGCGTTAATTGCGCGAGTAGTCGGTAATAAAGAACGCTCAACGGAAGACCTTCAGTTACCTAAGAGCCTTGGTTTCTTTAGAGAGGTTGCTATAACTGGTGGACTAGTTGTCTTTATTGTTTACATCGCAGTCGGTTTTACAATTGGACTTTCTGCCATGGATCCCGAGACAGATATGACTCTCTTTACGTTCGCGTTAACAAATGGATTAACTTTTGGTGCTGGTCTTACGATCATGCTTTCTGGTGTACGTATGGTTATCCAACAGATCCTACCTGCCTTTAAAGGGATCTCGGATAAGCTCGTACCAAATGCTATACCAGCCCTTGATGCACCGATCATCTTTACGTATCGTCCGAACGCCGTGATTATTGGCTTCGTTGTCGCAATGTTTGTTTCTACTGCATTAATTGTTCTGATCAACACGCAAATGAGCCTTGCCTTCCTCCTCCTACCGCTTGTTGTTACCTCCTTCTTTGAATGTGGAACAGCAGCTGTGCTCGCAGAGGGTCAAGGCGGATTACGAGGTGCGATCATCGGAACTGTCGGAGCCGCTGTCTTAATGGTTGTCCTGCTCGCTGTATCGATTCCGATCTTTAGCACGACAATCGCTGATTGGATGCTTATCTTTGGAGGAAATGACTTCTCCTTATTCGGCTGGTTCGCTAACCTATTCGCAGGATTACTAGGAGGCTAATGCATGTCAAAACGTTCAACCTATTTAAAGGCTATTCGAGAGAAGCTTGATCAAGTGGAGTACGATCCCGCTATAAAAGATGCAGCCACACGCATTGTCCAAGCAATCGAGGCGAAGAAGACAATATATACCTTCGGCGCCTCTCACGCCGGGATTCTCTCGGAGGAGCTCTTTTACCGCGCTGGTGGTCTGGCTCTGTTCAACCCAATTTTTGACCCGAGCCTCATGCTCAACGTGCGCCCGATCACGCGCACGTCGCAGGCCGAGCAACTCGAGGGCTATGGCGATATTATCGCCTCGTCCGTTGCTTGGGAGAGTGGCGATGTCCTTCTCACCCATTCCGTCTCGGGGAGAAACCCGGTCATGATCGACCTCGTCACACACGCAAAAGAGCGTGGAGTTACGGTTATCGCTATTACCAATGTGACGTATTCCAGTGAATCGAAGTCACGACACTCTACGGGGTTACGACTATTCGAACTGGCGGATATCATAATTGATAATCATGGGGAAACAGGTGATGCAACCGTCTCCTTTGATGGATTACCTCAGGCCGTGGCACCTACCTCTACAGTGATCGGCGCCGCTATCGTCAACAGTATTCTTGTGGAGATTGTGGAATTGTTGCTTGCAAAAGGCATCGATCCACCCATCTTCTACAGTGCCAATATCGATGGCACGAAAGCACACAACGATGCTATTTTTGAGGCGTATAAAACACAGATTAGGTACATGTAAAGGCTAGATAAGACCGCGAGAATTGCGGTCTTATCTAGTTTTTTTGGTTGTTTCTTTTTTGCACGTTACTTCTCCCAACTTCCGTGCTGTTTCTCGATTGTTCCGCGTTTGTTCTAGCAACTTCCGCCTTACTTCTCCCACTTTATGCATTACTTCTTTTCCGAGTTACTTCTCTCCATTTGCACGTTACTTCTTTTCCAGCCCACCTCCCCCCCCCCGTTCCCCACCACCAAAATCCTCCTTAATATACTTTTCCTCCATTTTCCGCTACACTACTATCATTGATTGTTTGCGCAACTTGCTTAAACAATTATGAAAGAGCTTACATAGCTAAAAGGAGGCATATGCCTGTATGGATAATTTTACGTTTCAAAATGCAACGAAGATCCTGTTTGGTAAGGATCAGGAACAAGCTGTAGGACAAGAAACCAGTCACTATGGTAAAAAGGTGCTTCTTCATTACGGTGGTGGAAGCATTAAAAAGTCTGGTCTTTATGACCGTATTAAAAACTCTTTAGCAGAAGCAAAGCTTGAAGTGGTGGAGCTTGGTGGCGTTAAGCCGAATCCGCTCGTAAGCCTTGTTAGAGAAGGCGTCGATCTTTGTAAAGAGCATAACGTGGATGTAATTCTCGCTGTAGGTGGTGGGAGTGTGATCGACTCTGCGAAAGCCATCGCAGCAGGCGCTTATTATGAGGGGGATGTGTGGGATTTCTTTACTGGTAAAACAACGGCTACACAAACCCTTCCAATCGGCGTTGTGCTAACGATTCCGGCTGCTGGGAGTGAAACAAGCTCTGGGACTGTTGTCACGAATGAAGACGGTCAGTATAAGCGATCGTTTGGACATGATTCCCTTCGTCCGAAATTCGCTATTTTAAATCCAGAGCTAACGTATACGCTACCTGCCTACCAAACCGCTTGCGGAATCACAGATATGTCTGCTCATATTTTTGAGCGCTATTTCACCAATACAAAGAAGGTTGATTTGACCGATCGACTCTGTGAGGCAACGCTTCGCACCATTGTTTCTCAAGGGAAAAAGGTGTTAGAGCACCCTGAGGATTACGATGCTCGCGCGGAGATTTTGTGGGCGGGCACGATTGCGCACAATGATTCGCTAGGCGTTGGGCGCGAGGGTGATTGGGGTAGCCATGATATTGAGCACGAAGTCAGTGGGATTTATGATATCGCGCATGGAGCTGGGCTTGCGATCATCTTCCCTGCCTGGATGAAGTATGTGTATGAGCACGACGTTGCGCGCTTTGCGCAGTTTGCGAATCGCGTGTGGGACGTGGAGATTGATACCCGCGACCTAAAAGCGACCGCCGAGGAGGGTATTGCGCGCGTCGAGGCGTTCTTTGCATCGATCGGGATGCCAACCCGCCTAAGCCACGTCGATATCGACGAGACGCACTTCGAGGAGATGGCGGCAAAAGCGACGGAGCGCGGCCCGTTAGGTAGCTTCGTTAAGCTTCATAAAGAAGATGTTCTCGCCATATACAAGCTTGCTAAATAATCATTTTCACAGAAAAAAGAGCGACACACTGACATAAATCGGTGCGTTGCTCCTTTTATTTTGCCGTTAGATCGTGACGTTATCCTGGTGATGAGCCGCTTGTCGCCTGCTACGCTTATGCTCGTACATGTGCTGATCAATTGTCGTGTAAAGCTCTTCCTTTGTCATCGTCCCCGCCTCCATCGTATGACAGCCATAGCTAAATCCGATTTCCGCAAGCGGGGAGTCCGTTAGCTTTTGGAGATGTCGATGCACTTTTTCTACCTCAAGCTCCACGCTATTTGCCAAGTTACGCCGAATGACAACAAATTCGTCCCCGCCAAGCCTTGCGACAAATGCATCGGTGTGGAAAACTGTTTTGAGAGTCGAGCTAAACAATAGTAAAACCTGATCCCCTTTATCGTGCCCGTATTGATCATTGATTTCTTTAAAATTATCTAAGTCTAACAGAATCGCCTGAAACGGCTTCCCCTTCTCGATCAAATGGTTCATATATTGCTCATAGCTTTGTCGATTATATAGCTTCGTTAAAAAGTCGAGCTCCGCAGACGTTGATTCTAAAAAGACGTAAGCCGCAAGTATGCCAATGACAATCGACGTCCATGAGAAGTACAGCCTTGAGTCGAACATTTGCACGACCATACCAACTATCGGTAGTAAAAAGAAGAGTACAAAGATGTTACGTACATACGAAGAGGTTCGGGTACGGTTTTTAATAATCATAACCAGCATGTATACGTAAAGACTGGCCAGTGCCAGGTAGTGCACCTCTTTAAACGCTCCACTATTAAAGGAATTCGTAATAGGATCGACACGATAATAAATAGGGTAAAAGATGTTGGCAAGTAAAACGATGAAGGTGAAGATACTCGCCTGCTGATAAAAGAGGCGCTTCCTTAACCGCTTCGGCCGTTTGAATAAGTGGTAGTCAACATACGATAACAACAGTCCACCGAGCACTGGTCCAATCAAAAACAACAAAAAGTTCGTCCCATATTCGAGAGCAAATGCGCCAAAAAACTGCTTTCCATCAAATATCCATGTGGCCGGCTCTAATATAATCGAGAGCGCACACACTGCCATGATGATTTGCAGGAGCCTCTTACTGTAGCTCGCCACCTTTGACCGAAATAGCATAATGATATGCAGGACGCCTAAAATTAATAATGCATAAATATTGAGTTGAAACTGCACCACATACTCCACTACGTTGCCCCCTTTTATTTGGATCCAACCGTTCGCCATGTGCATATTCGCCACATTGAGTATGCCTATTATACCCCAACTAATCCGTAAATTAAGTAAATTTTTTCTTTGTTTCTATATAAAAAGACCCCGGTCCTTTTTAACTAAAGGGACCAAGGCCTAGCTATTATGCTTCTTTTATTTTTTCTAACACAGAGACAAGCTCTACGTGAACGGTATGTGGGAATAAATCCACTGGCTGCACACGCTTTAGCTCATACCCGAACGGTACAAGCTCGGTAATGTCGGTCGCAAATGTCTCCGGATTACACGACACGTAGACGATGCGCTCTGGCTGTGCGCGTCCAATTCGACGCATGACCTTGCCGCCCGCTCCCGATCTCGGCGGATCGAGTAGCAGTAGCTCTGGGCGTCCGAATGACTCAAGCACCTTATCGATGCCGGTACGAGCGTCCTGTGCAAGGAACTCGGTATTCGTTAAGCCATTTTCCGTCGCATTTCGCTTGGCCGACTCAATGGATGTCGGTACAATCTCGATCCCAGCTAATGCCTTCACTTTATCTGCAAATGGCAAGGAGAATGTTCCTACGCCACAGAAAAGATCGATCATGCGCTCCGTAGGCTTTGCATCAGCCATTTCTAAAGCTAGCTCCACAAGCTTCTCGGCTTGAACAGGATTCGTTTGGAAGAACGTATCGTGCCATAAGCGGAATTTATAGCCTGCCATCTCTTCATGAATGAAGTCGCGTCCGGCGAGTACAGTTAATTGCTCCGCTTGTACACGGTCTGCCCAATCTGTATTCGTTAGCCAAAGGAAGCTCTTTACCGCAGGGTGATCCGCTGCGATACGCTCTTTTAACTCTTCTACTAATGGTGAAAGCTCTCCGTCTGGATCAGCTGTTGCAACGACTCCAAGCATGACTTCACCCGTTGCAAAGGATTGGCGAACGAGTAGGTGACGAAGCAGTCCTTCATGCGTATCTTTATTGTAGCCACTAAGTTCATGCTCCTTCGCCCACTTGGCAACCGTCAATGCTGCTGAGACCATCTCTTTCCCAGCAATTAAGCACGTTTCGATCGAAATAATTTTACGGAAGTTGCCCTGCTCATGAAGACCCATGTCTCCCTCTTTGGAGAAGGTGAACTCCATCTTATTTCGATAGTGCCACTCTGACTCTGCGCCAATTGCGTCTTGGACAAGTGCTGGATCAAAACCTTGCGCTTCTACCATTTTGCGGACTTCCTCTGTTTTATAAGCAACCTGGCCTTTATAGTCCCAATGCTGCCATGCACATCCACCACACAGGTTAAAGTGCGGACATGCTGGCTGGGTACGTTCTTCGTGAGCCTTTATCACCTCTTGAGGCTTCGTCCACCAGCGACGCTTATCCGGCCTTTCTACCGTGACGCGAATCGTCTCACCAGGTAACGTCATTGGCACCGTTAGCTTCAGCTTTCGTTTATCACCAAACTCATTTTCTTTCCACACCGTTCCTCGACCAGATCCTTTCCGGTCAAGCTCTCGTATATCAACATCGAGCACTTCGTGTTCGTTAGACATTGTTTTTTCCCTCCTGAATCAGTACGTGTAAAACCGCTTCTACAGTATACTTGCCAACACGCGCTTTCTACAATAGTTTGGGGGATTTTAGTTGGAGAAGGGGGCGGTTCATCAAACAAAAAGCCAAGTGAAGCAAACACACCTTCACCTGGCGTAAACCCTATAATCCCCTACTCAAGCTCGAACTCCTTCACCTGCGCTTTTCTTTCTACCTTCGTAAGCTTACCTAGCACCTCGTGCACGACGTAGCGCGCGATGGCAGGTGCGGAGGTGACGCCAGGGGATTCGATTCCGGCGACGTGGATGAACCCGTCTACTTCATTTGATGGCTTAATATAAAAATCGCCGTAGTCAATGGTAGAGCGAATGCCTGCGTAAGTGTGACTAATATACTGAAGCGGGACCCCCTTTACAAGACGATCAATGTCATTTTTAATCGATGCCTTTCCTTCCTCTGTAACCGGAGCGTCTGTTGTGCTACGCTGATCCGTGCTTGTTGGACCTAGGCGGAGCGTGCCATCCGGCTGTGGGATGAGTAGGACGCCTTTACTTTTTTTCGTTGGCAACGGATAAATAATGTGGTGAACGAAATCCTTCGCCTCAGGACCGAGAACGACATATTCACCGCGGTTTGGCTCTGTTTTGTAGGGCACTTCCGACTCGACTAAGCCAGCGATTTTTTCGCAGGCGATGCCAGCAGCATTAATGATATACTTCGTCTCAAATTCTTCGCCTTCCGTAGACTTCACGCGAAATCCAGCGCCCTCGCCAAGCGATTCAATTGCGGCAACCTCCACACCTTTACGAATATCAGCGCCATTTAGGCGCGCGTTTTGTGCCAGCATGTCCGTTAGTGCCTTTGTGTTTGCGCTCATCGCAGATGGCATCAATAATCCGGCCGCAACGCTGTCACATAGCTTCGGCTCTCTTTTTTTCACTTCTTCCTTGGAGAGGAACAACGTGTCTGTTATCCCACGATTCTCCCCTGCCTTCAAATGCTCCCGAAGTGACTCGACTTCGTCTTCCGACCTTGCGAGGAGTAGAGCACCGTGGCGCACAACAGGAATATCCCAGTGTTTTAAAAGCTCATGGTACAACTCATTTCCTTCTCTTGCAAGCGATGATTTAAGCTCACCTTTATCAGGTGGTGCCATTAAAGCAGGGTGCACGAGCGCGCTATTATGTTTTGTTTGCACCTGTGCCAGCGCATCCTCCTTCTCGACTAAAAGTACCTCTCCCTCGTGGTGTGAGAGCTCCCTTGCGATAAACGTCCCAATTACTCCGCCACCGATGACCAAATACGTATACATGCGCGTCAAACCCCTTCATCTAATTAACTGTTTAGTCTAGATGTACCCGTTATTGACTAGATCTAATACGACTGGACAGAAAATCACGTAGCACCCTAAAATATTTTAATGAAAATCAAAATATTGCGTATATTCGACGTCATTTCTGGTATAATAGAACCAAATTAATTCGTTATTACGCACAACGGATCATTAAAAGTACTAGTATTACCATGTTTGTAAGGTGAAAGATCTGGTGGTGGGGAAGGTCCTGTGCGAGCATACGGTAATGGGAGATAGAATCAGTGACAGATTTTCCTCAAAAAATCAATCTTGTAGCCGTTAGGGGGGATGGTCGGTGAAGTCGATTGAGGAGATGATTGATCGTGTGCTGCTTGAAGTGGATGGAGATGTTAGGGATCGAAAGCGGTCTTTAATGGAATCGGTGGCGGCATATGTAAATGGGACAGTTGGTCGGGAGTACAAGGAGTTTTTTGAAGTGTTGTTTACAAGGAGTCCTGTTGCCACGCTACTTGTAACCATTGATGGGACAATTAGTAAGGGAAATATGATGGCAAAAGATCTTTTACTTGCAGATGAACTAATAGGTTTATCCTTCTATGCATTCTTTCCTCCAGTAATCCAATCAAAGCTTGCGCACTTTTTGCAGGAGACAGTGTCGTCCGAGCAAAAGCAGACGCTTGAAGTCGATACAGTCGGTGATGACCCGAAGCACCTCCGCTTATTTAGTCAGCATGTCCCAGGTAGTGATAGTCAGCCTATGATTCAGCTTGTGTTGCTTGATGAAACCCAGGCTTATTTAACAAAAAATCAGGCAGAATATCTAAGCTTTCATGATCAGATGACTGGTCTTTACAATAGACGATTTTTTGAAGAGGAGCTAAGGCGTCTTGATGTGAAGCGAATGTTGCCGCTTGGAATTATTATGGGTGACGTCAATGGACTTAAGATGGTGAACGACACGTTTGGACACTCGGCAGGTGATGAGCTGATTAAGGAGGTCGCTAATCGGTTAAAGCGAATGAGCCGTGATGAGGATATTTTGTGTCGACTTGCTGGGGATGAATTTGTCTTACTACTCCCTAATACTCCGCCTAAGGAGTTAAAGCGAATCATGTACCGAATGGACGCGATCTGTGACGACATCATTATGCATGATATTCATTTATCCGTAGCGTTTGGTTATGGGGCTAAAATGGAGGACACGACGGATATGTCAGAAGTCCTTCGCGAGGCAGAGAACGCGATGTATAAAAATAAGCTCTATAAAAAGAGTAGTCGTAGGCATGATTTAATCAATGGGATGATTGCCACGTTGTATGAAAAGCATCCACGTGAAAAACATCACTCTGAGCGTGTGAGCGAGCTTGCGGTGGCCTTAGGTCGTGCGGCCGGCTTAGATGAGCTCGCCATTCAACGAATTCGCACAGCAAGTCTCTTACATGATATTGGTAAGATCGCGATTGACCAATCGATCCTAGATAAAGAGACGCCGTTAACCCCGGAGGAGGATGCCGAGCTTCGCAAGCACCCTGAGGTTGGCTACCGTATTTTAAACGCAGCCGCAGACTTCGATGATATCGCAGACATTGTGGTGGCGCATCACGAGCGTGAGGATGGATCTGGTTATCCGAGAGGTTTGACTGGCGACGATATGCGGATGGAGAGTAAAATCCTCGCCCTTTGCAATGAATTTGATGCAATGACCTCTACATGTCCAAGGCGCGAGCTCCTGCCTATTAACGAGGCCATTTTGCAGTTAGAAAATCGGGCCGGGACTCACTTTGATGAGAGGCTCGTTCGATTATTAGTAGAAGTTGTGCTGTAGGGACTCGTTCCCTACAGCCAATTGGCATTGGTTGACTATTTGACTAGGGTCTCCTATCCTTAATAAGAAGTAATACATAAAAGGAGAGATGTAAGCGATGTCAAAACCGAGAATTGCAGTTCAGCTGTACACGTTACATGAGCAAATGCAGGCAGATCCAAAAGGTACGCTTCAGCGCGTTGCCGAAATCGGCTATGAGGGCGTTGAGTTTGCGGGCTATGGCGGACTTTCTGTAAACGAAGTGAAAGAAGAAATCGACCGACTAGGCCTCACCGCAGCATCCAGCCACGTGCCACTTGCTGGCCTTAAAGAAGATCTTCAAAACGTGATTGATGAACAAAAGAAGCTAGGCAGTCGCTATATTGTCGTTCCTTATCTACATGACAATGAGCGTTCGGAAGAAGACTACAAAGACCTTATCTCCTTCTTACAAGAAGCTAGTAAAACATGTGAAGAGCACGGCATCACACTGTGTTATCACAACCATGACTTTGAACTTACTGCACTCTCCGACGGACGTTTAGCACTCGATGCCATCTTCGAGGACACAAACGTACAAACGGAGCTCGATATTTACTGGCTAACAAAAGCCAACCAAGATCCAGTGGAATGGCTCACTCGCTACAAAGACCGTACACCGCTGGTCCACTTAAAGGACATGACAACAGATGAAGAGAAATTCTTCGCCGAGCTCGGCACAGGCGGCGTTGATATTAAAGGAGTCGTTGCTTTAGCTGACCAGCAGGAAATCAACTGGTTTATCGTCGAACAGGACAAAAGCAAACGCGACCCATTCGAGAGCATTACAATGAGCCTCGATTATTTAAAAGGGATTTTGTAAGTTTTTGAAAGGAACCGTCTTAGTTCTGACGGTTCCTTTTTTATGTTTAGGGTCATTACGTGCACGTATTTTGGCGTATGTGCATTTCTTGGGCCGCGGCGTGCATTTCCACCTTGTCCGTGTGCATTCTTACTCGCGCTGTCTGCATTTCACCCTGCTCTGTTTGCATTTAATTTTGCCGTCTGCATTTCTTGCTCCGCGGCGTGCATTTCCACCTTGCTGGTGTGCATTCTTACTCGCGCTGTCTGCATTTCGCCCTGCTCCGTGTGCATTTATTTTGACCGTCTGCATTTCTCGGTCCGCGGCGTGCATTTCCACCTTGTCCGTGTGCATTCTTACTCGCGCTGTCTGCATTTCAACCTCTTTCATGTGCATTTATTTTGACCGTCTGCATTCCCCGCGGCGCGCATTTCCCCCTTGCCGGTGTGCATTCCCCACCACCCCGTCTGCATTTCCCCATCCCACCAATCTACCCCATCACCTTAACAAAACGATCTTTCAAAAAAGCTATTTAAAATTACTAGATTTACCAATAAAAATAGTATAGAATAAAAGAAACATGCGTTCGTAATCTAACCCTTACAGATTTAGTAACAATACTATTAAATTTGAAGGGAGCTCCTAAATGATTTTACCTCGAAAATCACCACCCATTCGTTATCATCAATATGAAGCACTCAAAAGTCGACTACATCAAAAAGATTTTGAACCTCACTATTTGAATTACTTAGCTTAACGCTCTGGCTACCAAGGAGAAACATCTATTGATTTTCATCTACAACTTTTAAATCACGAAGAATTAGTCATCATTCATGACATCCGACTGCCTTTCATGGATAGTTTTTTTCAAATTGATACACTTATTATCGGAAGAACGTTCATGGTTGTGATTGAGGCTAAAAATTACTCTGGTTCTATTGTTGTTTCTCCAAAATCTCAGCAATTAGTTCGTACATACAAACAGACCGATCAAACCTTTAATGATCCACTTGAGCAAGCTAAGGCTGCTATGAGAAAATTGCGCAAGTGGTTATTTAAACACGATTGTAACGCGGTTGGTAATTTGCTTTCTTATGAACAGGTTGTTTTTACAAATGAGAAAACATCTTTTTATGTAGATACAGAAATAAATCTATTAGCTGACAAATACTGCCGCCCTAACGCACTTATTGACAAAATCGAACAGCTTCAAGTAGATAAAAGCACTAAAGCAATTCCTTTCTCTGAAGTTATCCGTACGTCAAAATTAATCGCCTCTTCTCATCAGCCTTGGTTCCCTAAATATACCAAGCTTGAGCATCATATTTCTGATTTAAGAAAAGGGGTTGTTTGTGTCACGTGCAAAGTAGGAACAATGTCTTATACACCCATATCCTGCAAATGGTTTTGTCCGAAATGCAAGGCAATAAGTAAAGATGCTCATCTACTAACGCTTTACCATTATGCCTTATTGATCAATGAAACCATTTCTAATAAACAATTCCGACGCTTTTTTAATATGGAATCAAGAAGTTCTGCTTATTGGATTTTAAAATCCTTGAACCTTCCTACATTAGGTTCACATAGAGGTCTAGTATATAGTTTAAAACCTTTCCTAATAGGGCGTTTTCCGTTTACGGACTCATTTTAAAAGCTTAAAAAGCTAAATCGATACTAATCGGTTTAGCTTTTTTTGATTCAATATGAGCCTTAATTAAACAGATTTATAATGGTCTGTTTTGTTAATAAAGAGCCAGTTATCACGTTCGATGTATATAATTTCTTTCTTACGAGCAATTTTAGAGCCGCTTACCTTTTCTCATGCCAGTGTGCATTGTGAACCAGGACCTGTGCATGTCACTCAGGTTCACGTACATTAGATTTAACCAATTGAATTCTGACCTCTTTGGCGCACATTCCCCTTTTCTCACCTGTAACCTTATCCAAAATTTGCCGTCTATTAATACAAATAAACATACTGGAGGGGTAAAAATGAAGGTGCGGAATGCGTTTTTCTTCGTGATCTTTGTCATGACCTTACTATCGCTCGTAGCGTGTCAAAATCAAGATAGCAATCAGGCTAACTATAATAACGATATGGCTAACAGCGAAGCATCCTTGTACGATGCATCTAATGACGCGATGGATGCAAGTTATGATGAGGCTGCAGAATCTTCTACAGAAGGTTTGACTGCATCAACTGCATCTCCGAGCTCATCCGAAGCTTTTCCTGACGAAACTACGATGGCGTCCATGAGTCAAATGATTATTTATCGAACTGAATGGTCAATTGAGGTACCAGATGCAGAAGCAACCCAGGCAACTTTACAGCAAGAGGCCGAGGCACGGGGCGGCTATGTGGTAGAGGCTACGCTCGCACAGATAGACGATGACTACAAGCAAGGTTATATGGTTATTCGCATTCCGCAAAGTGAGTTTACACAGTTTCTCACTGAGCTCGAATCAGCTAGCACTCGGGTTGTGTCATCATCAACGAACGGTCTTGATGTGTCCGAGGAATATGTCGATCTTGAGTCGCACCTTGTCGCACAGCGAGCCGTCGAAGAACGTCTTTTAGCTTTTATGGAGGATGCGGATTCGACTGAGGGCTTACTCGCTATTTCGCGAGATTTGACGGAGGTTCAAAACGAGATCGAGCGCGTCAGAGGACGCATGAGCTACCTCGACAATCAAATCGCGTACTCCACGGTCACCGTTGATATGACCGAAGACGGAATCAGCAACGTTGCGCTACAAAATACGAATGAACTAAACACATTCGCACGCGCCGAGAGCCTTTTTATCGCAACCATTAACCGCATTATGGATGCCGGATCTTCAGCATTTGTGCTCGCTGTCGGACTCTCGCCAATTTTCCTTCCTCTGCTACTGATCGCAGTTGCGATTTTCATCTGGTATCGACGCCGTCCAAAGCAACCTACTGCCTCCACTGGAGAAAATTAAGTTGTTTATGCCAGCACAAAACGAGTTACTTGTGCTGGCTTTTTATATTTGTGTGGTACAGTGGCTTATGTATTTACTTAGACTATGTGCATTTATTTCGACCATCTGCATTTCTCGCCCCGCGGCGTGCATTTCCACCTTTTCCGTGTGCATTCTTACTCGCGCTGTCTGCATTTCGCCCTGCTCTGTTTGCATTTATTTCGACCATCTGCATTTCTCGCCCCGCGGCGTGCATTTTCACCTTGCCCGTGTGCATTCTTCCTCGCGCTGTCTGCATTTCGCCCTGCTCTGTTTGCATTTATTTTGACCGTCTGCGTTTCTCGACCCGCGGCGTGCATTTCCACCTCGTCCGTGTGCATTCTTCCTCGCGCTGCATGCATTTCACCCTCGTCCGTGTGCATTTATTTTAACCGTCTGCATTGCACGGTCCGCAGTATGCATTCCAACCTCCAGTACACGCACTCCATTCCGTTCAACCCCAATTTACTAAAGAGCTCGCGGAACAAACAGCCAAGACTTGAAAGAAAGAGAACGAACTTACACAAATAGGCTAGTTCTCTAGAGAACTAGCCTATCCTTATACAAATCGTTTAGTATGCTTTTGCTCGCTCCGCCGCATGCTGTTCAAGCTGCCGGAAAAATTTCTCGACAATCACGGGTCCAACGCGGTCAAACTTCCCCAGTACGAGGAGCTCTTTTGGTAGCTGGCCAACCCGAGAAATACCTGCCTCGTTTAATTGTCTGATCACGTTCGGCATTCCTTTAAAGGAGTCGTTATCAATCGGTTGTTTAGCAAGAGACGCGGTCATTACTAAATATTCAGCCCGAAAGAAAATGAGTAATTCTCCAGGTCGCTCTTCTGTTACTTTTTTGCGTTTGCGTTCTTCTTCTACAAAAACCTTAAGATCTTCAAACAAATACTGTTCGTTGACATCCTTATAGCGTTTCACGAGCTTAGAGATACCTTCCAAATTAGCTGGTAGCTCACTCATCAGCCTTGCCTGCTGCACGCCACCTAGTGCGATCAAGAATTTCTCTGCTTGAGGAAACCGTTGTGGAAGTAAGAAGGAATCTCTTAAATACGAAGGAATGTCGAGATTTTCTCCCCGATAAGAAATGGTTCGTATCATGGTCTCGTCCTCTAAGATTAGTGGCTCCTCTTTGATCTCTTGGACCTCTTGTTGGAGTGGCAAACGGTCTAAAAGACTCTCAAGCTTTTTGAAGCGAACATCAAGTTCCTCGACGCTATACGGCTGTTTTGCCTGTGGAGATGGCTCTTGGAAAGCTGGCACGCTGATGCGCAACGGTCCATAAACCTGTACGAACCAGCGGACAATTTCGTAGACGCGCCTCCATGTTAACAGAGATTCATAGTAATAAAATTGTCTTGTTTGGTGCGACGCCTCGTTGCCTAGCTTGCGAATATGATGCATTGCGCGTCGTACCTGCTCCGCGTCCTCCGATAAAATGCCCTCCTGCTCTAAGTAGCGGATCCGATCTACGAGCGTTCTTAGTGAAGCAGGACGCTTCTTTTCAGCGATCAACACAAGGTTAACGATCCCTTCCACAAGCGGACGAGCATTCGCGATCATCGTACGTGGACTTGTGAATATACTAGACTCTAGCTCGCGTAATAGTAGAGCCAGTTCCTTTGAAATCGGTTCAAAAAACCGATAAAAATACTGGTTTTCCTTCATAAATAATTGCTCCTTTAGCTATGTGTATCCAAGAGTGTAGTATAGCATAGTGGTAGAAAGATAGGTTTAGGCCGAAGCCTTGATTGGGTATATAGGATTAGATACTAATTACTAGAATACAAAGGAGCTACTCACATGAGCGTACATGAATTTAGCGTCAAAACAGCCAGCGGACTTACGACACGACTTAGCAGATACGAAGGAAAGGTGCTCCTTATTGTCAATACAGCAACAAAGTGTGGCTTTACTCCTCAGCTCGGCGATTTACAGCGCCTTCAAGAGCGCTATAAAGAGCAAGGATTCCAAGTACTTGGCTTCCCCTCTAATCAATTCGATGATCAGGAGCCACTTAAAGACGGCGAGATCACAGAGTTTTGCGCATTAAACCACGGTGTTAACTTCCCTATTTTCAAGAAAATTGATGTACGCGATGAATCCGCGCATCCACTCTTTACCTACTTAGCATCACAAAAACCATTCGAAGGCTTCGACGAGCGTCATCCTGTAGCAAAGCTACTACTCTCTATTCTTCACGACCGATACACACACTACCTACCAGGAGACTCGATTAAGTGGAACTTTACGAAGTTTTTAATCGACGGCGACGGCAACGTGATCAAACGCTACGAATCTACCGCAGAGCCAATTGATATCGAGGCTGATATCGAAAAGCTGTTAGAGGCTCAAGCAGTTTAGAATGCTATACTTTATGTAGAAGTTTTTTAAAATTTTCTATGTAGAGGTGGTAGTGAGATGAAAGAGGACTTGCGACTTTGCTCAGTGGACTCGGCCAACTGGCGAGACATCGTGGCGCTTCGAACTAGCTCCGCTCAGGAGGCATTCATTGAGAGTAACGCGGTCTCGATTGTGGAGAGCATGTATGACCGTGAGCATGCGTGGCAGTGCTTTGGGCTTTATCGCAATGATGAGGCCTGTGGGTTTGTGATGGTTGGGGCGCATAACGCGTCTGATCGGTACGCGTGGCTTGATCGATTTATGATAGACGATCGGTATCAAGGACAAGGGCTTGGAAAAGCATTTTTGCACGTTGTTGTCGAGTATATGTGGCGTTCCTTTGATATTGATGAGATCGTACTAAGTGTCACGCCAGCAAACGTTCCTGCGAAGCGCTTTTATGAACGAAACGGTTTTGAGCCGACCGGCCTCATTGATCCGGAGAATAGTGAGGAGATTATGAGAATGCTCGTTAGCAGAAATTAAAAAGACGTTGCCCTGTGTAGATAGGGAAACGTCTTTTTTTATAAGGCTCATTACCTTTTGAAATGGGCGATCCTACTTCTATCCCTTCTTGCGCAATATGTCCTACCTCGACTAAAATGCGCCATACTTCCTTCCCTACACGCACTAGTTGCTTAATGCGATGAATGCTCTTCATGTTGCTCTGCTTCTGTATCGATCAGAGTCTGCGGAGGTGCTGTCGTTGCAACGTAACCGGCAATAAGAAGCGCTCCCATCACAGCAAGTAGCTCTAAACGGAGTCCCCAAATTAGTGCAAGCATTTGTCTCCCTCTCTCCTCTTCTTTTGATAGTTTACGAATGTTTGGTAGCCAAACCATACGATGAAAAGTGGCGATTATAATCGCAACAATAAAAAATCCAATTTTCCACAGGAGCGACTGTCCATAGTCCGTTGTCATAAGCGACGTCAGGTCACCTACCCAATAAAAACTTAAGAATCCACCGCTCGCTGCTAAGATAAGTACCGATACAAGTGCGACGGTAGAAAATTTGGAGATTCGCTCATGAAAGTAGTGGAGACCTTGCTTCGTTGGTTTGACGACGAAAGAAGCAACCGTAAAGCCAAGTAAACCAGCCGTCCAAATCACCGCTACTGCTACGTGCGTCCCGTGCGACAGCAAAGGAAGAAACTCGGTGGCATGACTCGTCCAAGCAAATGTGGCAACTAACAACACGAATAATAGGAGCCTTGGTAAGCGCACATGAAAGCTCACAAGTACCGCGAGCAACAGAAAGATAATCGGTCGTGCGATTGCGACGTTACCAACAGTTGAGTGCATCGCCAAGCTAGGTAGCAGACTCCAGGCTGCCTCTCCTCCAAGTTGCCCCGCCCTCACATACAGCTGACCAAAACCGGTGATGATGAACACACCAGCACTGCCAATGTACAACCAGCGTTCTAATCCACTTAGTGCTACTGTCTGCCAAAAATAACGTAGGAATAAGAAGATTCCGGCAGCAACGGTAAACGTGACAAGATCTATTATGCGAAGCCACGTGAGCGTACTTGAACGTTCACTTTGCTGCGAATGCAGTGTATCACCCGCATCAACGTGTCCCTCAGGCGTGCCTCCGCCGATCATCACGGTCTCCCCAACCTGCTGCGCAGGAAGCTCGATGCCAACTGCAAAGCGAAACGATCCGTCAGTTACGTGCGAATCAAGCGCAAGCACCTGCCAGTTCACCGTATAAACGCCATCCTCAAGTGGCTCATCAGGCGTATAAATAACCGTGTCATCTTCTCTACCAGTTACTGAACCAGCGAGCTCTTCTCCTCGATCATTCACTACTTGAATTTGACTAACCTGCGTATTGATTGGCTCCGTTAGCGTCACTCGGATTTCCTCAGGAGGGAGCGTCACGGATGCTTCCCTCATAGGCTCAGATTCCGCTAAATAGGCATGACCAAAAGCCGTGGACGGGAGCACCATGATACTTGCTATAACGATAATTAATCCTATTAAACGCTGACTCATGTGCTCCCAC
Organism: Paenalkalicoccus suaedae; assembly: GCF_006965545.2. Classification (NCBI taxonomy): domain Bacteria; kingdom Bacillati; phylum Bacillota; class Bacilli; order Caryophanales; family Bacillaceae; genus Paenalkalicoccus; species Paenalkalicoccus suaedae. The sequence goes on along the minus strand of NZ_CP041372.2, from coordinate 256,627 downwards.
CCCTTCTTATTTTCTTAAATATAAAATAGTTGAGCCAAATAGTCCGAGGCCTAGTACAAGCGATAAATAGAAGAATCCGTTTGAGAATAAGCTCGGCGCTTCCGGCTCTACAAACTCCACTTCCGAAGCAGTCTCTTCTTCCGAAGCATCTGCTATAGCCTCATTCTCTTGCGTAATCTCTTCTTCTACCTCTTCCTCCGCCACTGGTTCACTCCCTTGATTAAGCGCATTTTGTGCCGCAAAGGTCATGGTAGCCTCATAAGCAAGCGTTGCGTAGCCATCGCCCGCTTCCTCAAGCTCCTCCGTTGCCCGAACGAGATAGATGTCCGCATCTCCGATCGTAAAACGAGCTGCACCATCCTCATCCGTTACAGCCGTTTGCGCCTCTCCCGTGCTCCGCTGCACTATGGATACGTCGACACCGATCACCGGCTCTCCCTGACGTACGAGTTGCACCTCTACCTCTTCGTCTGCAGCAACTGCCGTAGGGTTAAACATTGGAATAAATTCGGCTCTATCTGGTGAAACCGCGTTCTCGTACCCTTCCAGATCTAAGACTCCATTAAAGGTTGGTAGATCATGAATCGCAGCAAACGACTTTGCACTCCGTAGCGTTCGCTTCTCTCCAAATAGACTGTCACGCTCCGCTGTTATGGTATAAATGCCAGAGTCGATTGCGGCAAATGATGCCACGTGATAGTTATTCGCATTTCCAAGCTCCGTCGACTCTCCCATATAAAAAATCGTATCAGAAATATCGACTTCCTCGTCTGATGGCGTATGCACCGTCACATCGGTATCATCTGCGTTCCAAGTTCCTTCGATGCGAAAGCTTGCATGATCATTCGTATGATTACCAAAGAATAATTCTACGTACACATTTTCACCCGATTCCACAATCGGTGTGTGCGTTTGCGTCCATCCTTCGTGTGCTAATGCTGGTGTCGTCATACTGATAAGTAACGCGCTAAGTAGTGCAGCAGATCTTTTCCTCATCTCATTCAGCTCCTTCTTATTTTTATCGCTACTTGTATAACGAATTTCTAGGAAAAACGGATCACTCAAACTTAAAAGAAGGGGCCCCGATTTGCCGCATCCTTCTTCTAGAATCCGCTCTTCTTTGTTACTTTCCGTTTTTTTTGCGACTTACTTTCACCAACTTCCGGACTGTTTCTCGACCGTTCCGCGTTTGTTCCGGCAACTTCCGTCTTACTTCTCATAATTTGTGCATTACTTCTTTCAAAGTACATCGCTCCTGCCCTTACGGAGCCTTTTTACCATAAAGAAACCCACCGCTATCCTTTAGCAGTGGGCTTTCAACTAAATGCTTTCCTTCTGTTTTTTATACGATTCGAGCATGATTTGTAGCCGCTCAATCTCATCGTCCGTTAACTCATCAACTCGAGCTACTTCTGCTTGTAAATAAGCAACAGTTGGACTTACAGGTTGCTTCTTCTCTTCAACCGGTTTTTCTCCATTCAAAAAGTAGGAGGCTACAGAGCTAGTCACGACACCAAGCAATCCGATACCAAACATCATTAGCACCATAGCAATGAGACGACCGATCATGGTCTCAGGTGATATATCGCCGTAACCGACCGTTGTTGCGGTCACAACCGCCCACCACACCGCATCTGAATAGCTATCTATGCTCGGCTCAATTAACCGTATAGGGATCGATGCGACAAAAATTAGAATGACAACAGCCATGAGAACCTTATCGAGTGAATTGGTTTTAAGCACGCCATGTAGTGGTGTAAAATAATGCTTAAACACCATCAATAAGCGTAATAACCGAAATAGCCTCGCTAGACGTGCCAGTCGAAAAATACTATCGAACGGAATAATCGCGATTAAATCTAGTGGATTCCTCTTTATGTACGTCCACTTGCTCGGGGCCAGCACAAATCGCACCGCTACATCTATCACAAAAATAATCCAAATAAGTACGTCAAGGTTCCTTACGAGCGGGATCGATTGGTCTCCCCATATGAACGAAACCGACACGAGCGCAAGAACCGCCATGATTCCCTCATAGGTAAGCTGCCATTTCGTCTTTTTAATCGGAATACTCATTCGCCCCTACCCCTTTGGAAATAACATTAAAAACTATCCATATTATAGCAGGGATGATCTCATTTAAACAGCCTTATGACCTATGACTCTCATCTCATTATCCATTCCCTTACAAATAAACTATTGTCGCTCACCCTATTTTTCCATATAATAGGTAGTATCAAACTACTTTTAGGAGCGATCTTCCTATGTAAATCCACTCCCTTTACCACGTACAACTAAATACGTAGCTTGAAAGGGGAAATTTACCTATGCATGACTCTAGACGTTCCTTTGTATATCTATGAACGGGCCAGACATCATCCAATATAGGTGATGCCTTATTTATTATTGGGCTGATGCCCCTAATCTACACGCTGACCGGCTCGGCATTTTTCATGGCGCTCGTGCCGTTTATTACGACGCTAAGCCGCTTTTTAAGTGCCTTTTTAGCGCCGACCCTGTTTCGGATCCTTCACGTGAAGGACATTATGGTCTACAGCCAACTGCTTAAAACGATCACGATGATCCTACTCGTCTTTTTTACACTCTTTTGGCTAACTGAGTCGAACACGCCTCTTTTGTACGTGTTCGTCTCTTTACTCGGCTTTTTGGACGGCTGGGCTAGCCCATCAAGCAGCGCGCTAATCCCTAAAATTGTGGAGCGCGATGCCCTGCTCCGCTCGAACAGCTGGATGGAATCCGTAAGTCAAACGGTGGAGATCGCCGTGTGGCCACTCGGAGCGCTACTTGTTGCGACAACAAGCTCCACCTCCGCCCTGATTCTCACCGTCATACTCTACTGCCTCTCTTCCTTTCTAATTTGGAAAATCGTGGTACCAGCTCCGATTTACGAGGAGCAAGAGTTACCTAGTCTGATGAGCGAGGCAAAACGAGGCTGGCGTCTCCTAATAAGGAGGAAGGATTTACTGGCATTAACCGTGTCTGGTATCTTCATTTCCTCTGCTAACATCGTGTGGCTTGCCTCCATTATGTATGTGTATGTAGAGCAGCAACTCCAAGTAAGCGAGGCTTGGTGGGGCTATATGAACGCACTGTTAGTATCGGGATTACTCGTTGCGAGCATCGTGGCTTTTCTAGCCGGTGCAAGGATCGAACGCTTTTTTAAAGCCCTTCTTTTTATAACCGCGAGTGTCATGATGCTAGCCATTTTGGGACTATCCCTCACAACGATGCCACTTATGGCCGTAGGGCTTGCTTTCTTGTATGGATGTGCCAATCAGATCAAGGGACTGCTTGAAGTAACCTATATTCAAAAGCAGTCTGATGAAGAGGACCTCCCTTATATTTATGCCGCACAGGAAGCCGCCTATTTACTGACGTTTGCTATGTCGGTTTTAGGATTCAGCTTTTTTGTCGACCTCGTCCACGTACAAGTTGTCATGATCACAGCTAGCGGCTTCGCTACGGTCGGTCTCGCAGTATTGGTCATGTTCAGTCGCCATATCAATAAGCTTTCAAACAGTGAATAGTTCTTATAGAAAGTAGGGGCCGATGTAAAAATCGGCCTCTTTTTCTTGTTTAAGAGATGAAACACACGTGATTTTTCTAAAAGCTTTTTCTCTATCGGTGCGAGTGAGGTTTTGTAGGCTGGCAGTTGGGTTGATTCAATTCGTTTTTGGTGGCTGAGGTTTTATTGGAGGTGGAAATGCACGCCGCGGGCTATAAAATGCAGACGGTCATAATTAATGCACACAGATCAAGGTGAATTGCAGACTGCGCGACCATGAATGCACACCGACACCGTGGAAATGCACGCCGCAGACCTTGAAATGCAGACGGTCAAATTTAATGCACACAGATCATTGTGAATTGCAGACTGCGCGACCATGAATGCACACCAACACCGTGAAAATGCACGCCGCAGACCTTGAAATGCAGACGGTCAAATTTAATGCACACAGATCATTGTGAATTGCAGACTGCGCGACCATGAATGCACACCAACACCGTGAAAATGCACGCCGCAGACCTTGAAATGCAGACGGTCAAATTTAATGCACACAGATCATTGTGAATTGCAGACTGCGCGACCATGAATGCACACCAACACCGTGAAAATGCACGCCGCGAACTATAAAATGCAGACGGTCAAATTTAATGCACACAGATCATTGTGAATTGCAGACTGCGCGACCATGAATGCACACTAACACCGTGGAAATGCACGCCGCGGACCTTAAAATGCACACCGTCAAAATTAATGCACACAGATCAAGGTGAATTGCAGACTGCGCGTCCACGAATGCACACGCCGCCAAAATAAACGTCATTCACGTAATACCACCACTCCCCCCTCCCACTAGTACTTTTACCTAATCTAAAAAATAAAACAGCATTTACACTAATAATAGTGTTATACTATTATTTACCATTTAAAATAGTGTTTTCAAACCATGAAAGGACGTGTATGATGAAAATCGATGTCCCAAAAATCCCTGCAAAATTAGAAGCCCTCTCCTTTCATGATATTTGGGAGGACGAGGACCGCACCCTATCCACGTGTGAGATCCAGCAATCGGACTTCAGTAACGAGACGCTAGAGCGCGTAAGAATTCATGATGCTGTGATTAAAAACTGTCAGTTTACCAATACCGACTTTAGTCAAATCGACTTAACCGACGTGCACTTCCAAAACTGTGACTTCTCAAACGTCAACATGGCGCGGGCCTCGATTCACCGCGTCACCTTTACAACCTGCAAGCTTGTCGGCTGTGAGTTCCCGGAGTCTTCACTCGGCAACGTCACATTCTCGGATTGCATCCTTCACCTGGCTGCCTTCGGCAATTCCAAGCTTGTTAAAGTCCGCTTCAAGGAGAGCTCGTTAAAGCAAGCAGACTTTTACGATTGCACCTTTAAAAAGGTCGCCTACGATCAGTGCCAGCTTGATGGCGCTAATTTTGAGCAAACCCCTTTAAATGGGATCGATATCAGCACGTCCACCTTCGATACACTAACCGTGTCGCTAGCGGATCTAAAGGGTTGCATCGTTTCGTCCCATCAGGCGATTCAGCTCGCGACCCTAATGGGAGTAGTTATTAAAGACTAGTACATATTAAACCAAATTTTCACCCCTAATGGACAGAAAATAGAGAGAGGAGAATGAACATGGCAAAACGAAAGCACATATGGACAGAGGAACAGGACGCACGCATCACGGAGGTCATCCTTGACTATGTAGCATCCGGAAGAACGCGCCGAGAAGCACTGATTGAGCTTGCGAAGGAATTTGATAAGGAGCGAGGGCCGATCTTAAATAGATGGAATCAGGTGCTGCGCCCAACATTATTGAAAGAACTTGAGGAGGCGAAGATCGAGGGACGTGAAGCTGTCGGTAAGAAAGCGCGCCCTGCCTGGACGCCTGAAATTGATCAACAAATTACGACGATTGTGATGGACTTTATCAATTCTGGCAAAACACAACTGAAAGCCTTTGAGCACGCGGGCAAAGAACTCGACATTGCGACCGATGTGGTTCGCAACCGTTGGCAAAGCGTGCTACGCCTCGACAAATCAGAGGAGATTAAGCTCGCGAAAGCAAACGGGAAAGAGAACACGTATGTCGACAGACTCGAAGAGCGCATCCGCGCCCACGAAGACGAGATTAAAAAGCTTAAAAAGATGATTAAAGAGCACCAAGCCAAGCAACCGAAAAAGAGCGTGTAGGGATTCACATACTTAAAGCCGTAAAACGCCAAAAAGAACCTAGCCATCTAGGTTCTTTTTTTACGCCCTCTGTCTGTGCCAATTACGAAATTCTCAATCCAACGACAATCACGATAAGCATCGCCAACGAAGCAGAGCCAAACAAATAGTTCGTATAGTGAAGGCTTAACGTCTCTAACGACTGCTCCTTTTTCATCGGAAGGCCTTGAAGCTTTTTACGAAGCTTTCTACTGTAAATGGAGACCATAATTACCGTAATTAAAATAACCATCGAACCCGCTTGCTCCATAAACAACAAGTAAAACGGAAGCGTCTCCCGGTTCAACTGAATGATCATAAAGACGCCTGTCGCCATCACGACGATGGCACTCGGAACCATGCCTATGTTCACCCAACGTCGAATTCGTGCTAAAACGGGCGTTATATTTTCTAACCCATAAGACGATTTGACAAGGGAGCGTAGTAAGTAGCCAAACGCGACAAACGATCCGATCCACAGCGCAAGACCGGCAATGTGTAAAATATAAGCAGCATTATACATGAGTATCAACCTCTCTTTGTGTAATCCCTCTAAGCATACCTGCGCTATGTTAACAGAGCGTTAACGCCATCTAATCAATCGACTACTCCTCACTTTCCACGTATCGTGGCAATTCAAATGCAAAGGTCGTTCCCACCCCATCCTGCGTTGCACGCGTCACGACAATCTCGACGTCATGCTGATCTAAAATGGATTTGACGATCGAGAGCCCAATCCCGCTTCCTGCCTTATTCGTTCGCGCCTTATCCGCCTTATAAAACCTCTTCCAAATCTCACTTATCTGGCCCTCTTCAATGCCCGGACCCTGATCCGTAATACGTATAGCGATTGTCTTCGTAAGTACCTCTACGTGCACCACTACCTCCGATCCTCTAGGAGAAAATTGAATCGCGTTTTGTAACAAGTTGATAAACACCTGCTCCATTCGATTTCGATCCGCCATCACACATGTATCCGTGTACGGTGCCTCTACGTGTATGGTCATTTGCTTCGCCTCAAGCTGTGGCGCAAGCTTTGCCACTGTAAACGCCACCTGCTCGTTTATTTCATAAGGTTCAGGAACCATCGTCACCTGTCCTGCCTCTAGCTGAGACATATCTAACGTATCGTTCACGAGTGTAATAATTCGCTCCGTCTCCGCTCTCATAAGCGCATAGACACGATCTTTCCTATCATGTGGCACGGTACCATCTGCTAGCGCAATCAAAAAGCCCTTGATGGAAGTGAGCGGGGAGCGGAGGTCGTGCGCAACGTCCGCCACGAGATTATTCCGCGTCTCCTCAAGCGTACGCAACTCCTTCGCCATGTACGTCACACTCTCGCCGAGCTGCCCAATTTCATCCGATGACGTGGCGTCTACAAACTCCGAGAAATCCCCTTTCGCATACTTCCGTACCACACGATTCATCTCACGGAGCGGCGACGTAATCCGCTTCGACATGATCCAGAGCACCACCGCCGCAAAAGCGATCGTAATCGCGATCGTGATCAGGATATGAGAGAGCACCTGCATGTATTGGTGATCGAGGTCGTGGAACACCATCACAAGTGCCCCCTGCCCGCCCAACATGCCCGGCAACTGAATCGGCGCGCCAACCGAGTAGCTCAGCTCCCCGTCAATTCTGCCCCCTTCTGTCGTGATACCTTCTTCTAATGCTTTGGTGACAAACTCGGGTTTAATCAGCCTCTCCCGTGATTCATCAGGTGGAGGGCCTATAAGTAGGCTCATATCATCTCCAAACAGATACATACTGTATTCCTGCTGAACGAGGCTTGGGAGTAAGAAGGCCTCAACCTCGCGTAAACTAAAGGCAAGACTCTCCGTTGTTTGGATCTGCTCCGTCACCTTGTCATAGTGGTACACAAATGTTTCCTCATAATCGCTGTAGAGCTGTAGGTGAAAGATGTAAAGAAAGACGCAACCAAACAGGAGAAAAGAGGATAAGATAATGGTTGAGTAGGTCAGAAATAGCTTTTGAAACATGCTTTTGCGTTTACCCATGCGCATTCGCCTCAAACCTGTAGCCCACGCCTCTGACAGTCGTAATAGACCAAGACGCATGTTTATGAGACAGCTTATCTCGAATCCGTTTAATATGAACATCCAGCGTCCTAGGATCGCCATCAAACTCATAGCCCCACACTTTATCAAATAGTTGCTGGCGAAGTAAGACCTGATTTGGATGACATGCAAAATAGTGTAAGAGCTCCATTTCTCGCGGTGCTAGAGAGACCTCTATTTGGTTCACGTACACACGCCGTTCAGTCATCGCAATCGTTAGGTTGTCTAACTGAATATTCTGCTGATACTCATCGGATAAAACTGTACGCCTGAGCGCCGCTTTCAGACGAGCGATCAGCTCATTCGGGTCAAACGGCTTGACGATGTAATCATCTGCACCACTCTCTAATCCGTTAATGATCTCGTGACTTTGCCCTTTGCCTGTAAGCATCAGAATCGGTATGTGTTTATCCTCTAAACGAATCGTCCTACATACATCTATGCCGTCCACTTCTGGTAGCATTAAGTCTAAAAGAATACAGTCTGGGGCATGCTCATAAAAAAGCGTTAATCCTTCTTCACCGTCTAACGCATGCAAACTAGTAAATCCCTCTTTCTCTATATACATGGCGATCAGCTCCGCAATCGACGGATCGTCCTCGATAATAAGTATAGTAATAGGCTTCACAATCGCACGTACCTCCTTGCCTGCTTTTTAAGCAAGCATAGCATAGCAATGTGAACATAAGGTTAACAGGAAGGGAGATGAGGTGGCTGTGAGGAGACGTTTTTTTCTGCTATGATGAATGAAATATACGTAACGAAGGATGTAGGCATGCCATGCATTGGGTGATTAAACAAATTCGACAAAGACTTTTAGATAAGCACTACGCGATTGGAGATGTTTTGGCTGAGCGATATAGCGTCGAAAGCGTGCTCCAGAATGGAAGCTATGGCATCATCTATTTATGTCTTGATCTGCGCACTGACGTCATATGCGTCGTAAAACAAATGCGTAAAAGTAAGCGGAGAGAAAACAAGGAGAATTACTTAGAAGAAACATCGATTTTAACGCAGCTTCGTCATGAAGGCATCCCAAAGCTACTTGACGTCTTCGTTTATGAAGGCGAATCGTTTTTTACGATGGAATACGTCACGGGTAAAAACGTGGAGGATACGCTATTTGCCACCGATCGTACTTATACAGAGATCGAGTGCTTAACACTATTAAAGCAACTAACAGAAATCGTCTGCTATATTCACGCACAAGGCGTATTTCACGGCGACATTCGCATACCGAATGTCCTTGTTGATAACGGCGCTGTCCACCTGATCGACTTCGGGCTAGCAAGCTCTGTAAAGGTGACAGATCGTACTATGTGTGAGCAACTTGCCTGCGAGGACTTCTTTGATTTAGGGGACTTTTTATTATATCTGCTCTACTCTTCCTACGAAGGTCCAACAAAAAAGAATCGTCCGTGGACAGAGGAGCTGGTTATTCATCCTCAGACGACAATCCTGTTAAAGCGACTCTTACAAATTGACTCCGTGCCTTATGTCAGCTGTGAAGAAGTCTTGGAGGATTTGGACAAGGCTATTGTGAGCGTTTCTTCTGACATATAAAAAGACTCCGCCACGTGCGGAGTCTTTCGTCTATCTATTAGCTGCTTGAACCATACTTACGCTTTTTATAATGGTGCGATCCGTTAAACGGGTTGCGCCCACGACGGCTACTGCTACTACTGCCGTATCTACCACGTCGGCTACTACTCGAGCCGCGGCGATACGATCGCTTTCGACTACTGCTCCCACGCTTACTAAATTCCTTCGAAATGCCTTTTATAATCTTCCTAAACATGTGGCATCCTCCTTCTGGTTAGAGGGCACTCACAACCATCCCTCTATTCAAAATATACTGTGGATTTGGGGTTTGTACAACAGATGTCTTTGTGGGGGGCATTCTGTTAAGTTCAAGGTCAAGAGCGGGACCTTCGGTCCCCTGCGCGGCGATCGCAACTACCGGTGGTTGCTTGCTCAACTATTTCCGTCGGCCAAACCAATGGCCGACGGAAAGGATTTTCGTTGCGCGGGAGTGCTACCACTGGTAGTACGCGATCGTCGCTCCGAGTCCCTCCGTAACGGTTGGTTTTTAATTAACCTTCCCCTTTTTTGGGAAGGAAAGGGCATTGGGCGCAAATTCATTGCCCAACTTTTTCTTCATTGGGAGATATGTAATTGGTTAAAGGCGTTTTGAATTTCCATTTCACTTCTTTTTTACGACCAAGTTGAACCAACTTCCGTGCTGTTACTAGCCCATTCCGCGTTAGTTTGGGCAACTTTTGATCTACTTCTCTAATTTGCGATCAACTTCTTTTCTCACATACTTCCCCTATCATGAGTCTTCCTTCTTTTCGATTTAAAAAGCGAGGCAACGACCTAACGCCTCGTAACCAAACAAAAAAGAGGAGAGTTGAAAAGCATGGAAACACTGTAACCGCAGGTGCCCCGAAGCGACGGGGTGGACTCCTAGAGGGGATTTCGCGTAGGTGAAAATCCTGTCAGACGACCCCTGGGCGGCTGACATAGTTGAACTAGCGCCTCAGGAAAGACACCCCATAGCGTAGGGGCACCGGAGGTGTCCGCACTTGATCTTGACCTTCAAAAAGAAAAAAAAACGACGAGCGCACCTTCCACTCGTCGAATCCTCTACTAAATCACACTATTCAAATACGCCTTCCCAGCTTCCGTTATCCTCGTGCCCATGCGTCCCCGCTGAATATAGACGTAGCCACGCTCCTGCAAGATTTCTAATCGGTACCGTACCTGTTGCTCCGTTAGCGCCAAGTTTCTCACACGAGCAAGCTCCATCACTTTTTTACGGCTGATGGACTCCTGTTTGACCGATAGCTCTAATACGAGCTCGAGGACGTTGCGTAATTCCTCCTCTGGAATGGTCAACATGGCTTCTGGCTCAGCGCTGACCTCTTCCACAAGTGATAACCTACTGCGCTGTTGGAAAAACGATTCGTTCGGGATATCCTTCATGTGGATTTCGTCACCATCGCAGACCGTCAGCATATAGTCGATCGTATTCTTTAACTCGCGGACGTTACCAAACCAGTCATAGCTCCGCAACTGCTCAAAAACAAACGGATGAACGCGTACCTGCGATTGCTCAGCCTGATGAATAAAGTAGCGAACGAGCTGATCAATATCATCCTTACGCTGTCTAAGTGGTGGTAAATGTAAAAATAGCACCTTTAAACGATGGTACAAATCCTCCCGAAACGCCCCGTCCTCAATCATATCGAGGAGGTTTCGATTCGTAGCCGCAATCACCCGTACATCAACAGGAATGATTTCGTCACCACCAATCCGCAACAACTCTTTCTCCTGCAACACCCGCAAGAGCCGAGCCTGGACTTTGACACTCACATCTCCGATTTCATCTAAAAAGATTGTTCCTCCATTTGCCTGCTCAAATAAACCGATGCGACCGCCTTTACGAGCACCAGTAAACGCGCCCTCTTCGTAACCAAAGAGCTCACTCTCTACTAAATCCTCTGGCAGCGCGCTAAAGTTTACCGCTAAAAACGGACCATTGCGACGTGGAGACTCACGGTGAATGGAGCTTGCAAACAGCTCTTTCCCTGTACCACTCTCGCCCTCAATTAAAATCGTCAAATCGGACTTCGCAAGCTTTTGAGCAATACGCTTTGTTTCTTCCAATCGTTCGTTACGCCCCACAATATCTTGCAGCGTATATTTTGCTATGTATCCCTTTTTCATCAATTCTCGCTTTCGCTTCTTTTCCATCTCGAGCGCTTCACCAGCGTTTTTAATCGTCACTACTTTCGTGCCATCAGCATCCACCGTAAAGGCATGCACCATGAGCTCTTTTTTCTCAATGGTCATGTAGGCCTCTGTTTCCTCTGATAAAAGAAAAGTACGAAGCGACTCATTCATGATGACATCGCTCACATGACGACCGACCATGCGCTTGCCGCGAACAGATAATAATGTCTCTAGGATTCCGTTAAAAACCGTGATCGTCTCACTCGTATCAACAGCAAGAATCCCATCGTGCACGCCATCTACAACCTGCATCAGATGACGACTCAGTTGCGTCGCTTCCTGTGTAACGGAGGCAATCCGCCGGCTGAGCTCAATAATACGCAAAATAAAACGATTGGAAATCCGCTTTGTCATATAAGATGGTAGCTGCAGCACCTCACACACTTCAAGCACCGTGCTAATATCTAAAAGCCGCGGTCCGACATTAATGACGCGCTCCACAAAGTCAGGGACTAACTCTACTTCACCTGGCGTCACCGCAATAGCCACGCGCTTCATCATTTTTTTCCCCGGGTAAAAGGGGTAATACTTCAGATGATCCAGGCCTACCTGCTGCAACGATTCAATCGCTTCGTTCACCGTCTCTGGATAGTCGTTTACATACAGCACTTCCGTCCCGGCGCGAAGCTCAATTAGCTGGTCGACAAAGTGAAAGTTGACGATCCGACTCGCAACGATCACCTGACAGTCATGTAAAAAACCAGACACCTCTTCTACGACTAACTCCGATGAAAGCAACACGGTCTCGTTGTACAGCTCCGGAATCACATTTTCCTCCACAGCAAAAGCACGAATGGTGACGAGCTCGCCGATACTATCCTCGAGCTGTTCCATTAGCGTTTGCTTTGTCTCCTCAGATCCCGTCACTAAGATAAGTGTTCGCTTCTCCGTCGCTTCCATCGTCATACGTCCCTTCTCCTACTCAAATGTCCCTTTTACGAGCTGCTGACCACCCAATTTCAGCCAAACGCCCTTCGCCATCACGCTTTCAATCTCAAAGGAATCCGGCTCAACAATAAGCAGATCCGCATCGTATCCAAGAGAGATTTTCCCTTTCCCCTCAAGCTTGAGCACGTCAGCCACGTTCGTTGTCGCCACGCTCCAGGCCGTCTCTAAGTCTAAGCCCTCGACCAAAAACGCATCCCGCACCTCTTTAAAAAGACTCGTCACGCGACCAACCTCTAGCCCCTTAAACGATCCATCTGGATGAAACGATGGCAAACTCCCTTGCCCATCCGAGGTAAAGGTAACGTGATCAGCACGTACGCCCTCACGCAGCATCTGCGCGAGTATTTTGCTTGGCGCAAGCTCATCCTCTTCTTCCTCCTCCAAGCAGCTCGTCGTTAAATCAACCACGCCACCGCGCTTTGCAAACGCGATTCCTCGTTCCACAAGCGACGGGTTTCGATTAATATGTGTCGGCCAAAACTGGCTAATTGGTAACACCGTTGTCTCAATCACTTCCTCGAGTAAATCGAGCTCATCCTTGCCGTCACCAATGTGAATCGTGACCGTGCCACCTTTACCTGACAGCATGCCCCCAATTCTCGCTTCACTTGCAAGCTTCGCAAGCTCCTGGACGGTTGGTTGCGACGAGCGATGATCGGCGATCGCAATTTCGCCCGCGCCGATAATTTCCTGTACAAACATCATATCATCCTGAATCGATCCCGTTAATGTTTTCACAGGAATATGATAATTCCCGCTCTGGCAGTAGCAGGTAATGCCCTCTTCCGTGAGACCCTTCGCCTTGGCAACTAAATTGGCCATCGTGCGGCTCGTGCCATCCGTGCCAATCACACCAACAACCGTTGTGATTCCTGCCTCAATGCAGTCCGTGAGCGTCAATTCCGGGGTGCGCGTTTTAAAGCCACCTTCGCCACCGCCACCTGTGATGTGCACGTGACCATCGATGAGTCCAGGTAATACATACGCACCGCCCGCATCCACGACATCCGTGACACCCGCAAACGACTCCGACAACGATTCGCCGATCGCAAGGATTTTCCCGCCTCCGACTAGCACATCTACAACACCAAGCGCTTCGGGAGAAAACACATTCGCGTTTTTTATTAAGCTAAGCTTCATGTTGCTTCCTCCTTTTGTTCATCATACAAGTGGCAGGCCACCTCTTGCCCAGTAGGTAATACCTGAAGCTGTGGTCGCACCTCGTGACAGCGATCATGCACCTTCGGACATCTACCAACGAAGGCACATCCTTTAGGTGGATCGACAGGAGACGGCACATCCCCTTGTAAGATGATACGCTCTCGTTTTTGACGCGGATTTGACACTGGAATAGCAGCAAGCAACGTCTGCGTATACGGATGCGAGTGATTTTCATAAATGGTATCCGTATCGCCAATTTCCACAATACGTCCTAAATACATGACCGCAACGCGGTTACATAAATGCCTCACGACGCTCAAATCATGCGAAATGAATAAGTACGTCAATCCAAACTGCTCCTGCAAATCCTTCATCAAATTTAGCACCTGCGCCTGAATCGACACGTCTAGTGCCGCCACTGGCTCATCGGCAATAATGAGCTTCGGGTTTAAAATCAACGCTCGCGCAATCCCAATGCGCTGTCGTTGTCCACCGGAAAACTCGTGCGCATATCGATGCAAATAGTTTTTATTAAGTCCAACGACCTCGAGCATCTCTTCAATGCGCTTGCGCTGTTCTTTTTTATTCGTCACACCATGTGCCTTCAGTGGCTCCGCTAAAATGCGCTCGACCGTCAGTCTCGGGTTTAACGACGCGTACGGATCCTGGAACACCATCTGCATGTCCTTCCTCTGCTCGCGCATTTCTCCTGACGACAGTTCCGCTAAGTTTCTCCCGTTAAACAGGATCTCTCCTTCTGTCGTCGGTACAAGCCGGATCATCCCTCTACCCGTCGTCGATTTGCCACATCCAGACTCCCCAACGAGCCCGAGCGTCTCCCCCTCTTTGATCGAGAAGGAGATATCATCTACTGCCTTCACGTACGACTTCTTATTTTTCAAGATCCCACTTTTTTGAGGAAAATAGATTTTGAGACTCTTCACATCTAGTAAATAATTAGACATTGTCCGCCCCTCCATCCTTTTCTGCTACAAGCCAGCACCTTGTCTGGTGTGTCGCAGACGTTTGCATAAGCGGTGGCTCCTCTACGCGACATCGCTCCATGACAGAATCACATCGATCCGCAAAGCGACAGCCTCGCTCGACCGTACCTGGCAATGGAACTTGCCCACGAATAGCCTCCAATCGATCTACCTTCGCATATGCGTCCGGAATGGAGTGAAGCAGCCCAAGCGTATACGGATGCTCCGTTTCATTAAAGAGCGTATCCACATCGGCCGTCTCCACAACCTGTCCAGCATACATCACGATCACGCGGTCGCACATTTCCGCCACAACTCCAAGATCGTGCGTAATAAACATAATCGCCGTGTCCGTTTTTTCTTTTAAATCCTGCATGAGAGCCAGGATCTGCGCTTGAATCGTCACGTCAAGCGCCGTCGTTGGCTCGTCAGCTATGAGGAGCTTCGGCTGACAGGCAAGACCAATCGCAATCATGACACGCTGTCTCATTCCTCCTGAAAGCTGATACGGAAAGTTGTCATAAATTTGTCCTGCTCGAGGAATCCCAACTAGCTTCAGCATCTCAATCGAACGCTTCCGTGCATCTGCTTTCGACATCGAATTGTGCAGTAAGAGCACCTCATCAATCTGCTTCCCGACTGTAAATACTGGATTTAACGACGTCATTGGCTCTTGGAAAATCATCGAAATCTCGTTACCACGAATCTTTCTCATCTGCGATTCCTTGAGCTCGAGCAAATTTTTACCTTCAAACATAATTCTCCCACCAGCAATTCTGCCTGGCGGTTTAGGGATAAGCCCCATGATTGAGAGGGAGGTTACACTCTTGCCACAACCAGATTCCCCTACAACTCCGAGCGTCTCCCCTTTTTTTATCGTAAAAGAGATGCCGTCAACAACCGTTACCTCTTCTCCATCGCTTTTAAAGCGTACGTCTAATTCTTCTACTGATAGCATTCGATTGCCTCCTTACTCCTTCAGCTTCGGATCTAGCGCATCGCGCAGTCCATCTCCGAATATGTTAAAGCTAAGTACCGTGATTACGATCGCAAGTCCCGGGAAGAACGTGGCGTGGAAGATCGTCCCACTATTATCCTTTGCAGCGCTTAACATCGATCCCCACTCCGGCGCCGTAATATCTCCCCCTAAGCCGAGGAAACTAAGAGCAGCTCCGATCAAAATGGCAACTCCAATTCGCATCGTTAAATACACAAGTACAACGGAGAGTGTACCAGGGAAAATGTGTCGCATAATAATGACGGAGTCACGAACTCCAATTGATTTCGCCGCTTCGACATACGTCATTTCCTTCAGGGAAAGCGTAGACGCCCGCACAATTCGGATAAAGACTGGTATCGTAAACACGGCAACCGCAAAGATAATATTCGTTAAGCCTGGACCTAAAAAGGCAATAACAGCAATCGCTAATAAAATCCCTGGGAACGCGAGTAAAATATCCGTCATTCGTGTCGCAAGACTATCAATCCAGCCTCCGTAATAGCCAGCTAACAGGCCGATTACCGTACCAATCATCGTCCCGATTGCAACCGATACAAACCCGATTAAGAGTGTATCCGACGTACCGTGAATAATACGACTTAAAATGTCTCGGTTTTGGTGGTCTGTACCAAACCAATGAATCGATGACGGTTGCTGGTGCTTATACGCGTCACTTAATACCGTAGTTGTGTCTTCTACTGCAAAATGCGTGAGGATTGGTTCAACTGGGTCAGCTCCTATTTGAAATTGGATGAGCGATGACACCGTGCCTGCTCGCACCATGACTACACCTTCGCCATCTTCTTCAAAGGTAATCTCTCCATTTTCCGCCACAGAGATCGTATCCTCTGTCACGGCCTCGATCACAAACGGCAGGGAGTCAGACGACGAGCTTGCGCCCGTGTTGAAGCCACTGCTAGACTCCTCTTCCTCCATCTCAAATGTTTGCTCCGCGTACGATCGAAGCTCGTCGATTGAGCTAAGCTCGGAGTCATCGGTAAAGATCCCCACAGCATCAAGCTGATACGAATCACCGACGGACACCGCTTCCTCCGGTTGATTCAAGCGAATCTGCGAGAGAATCGGTGGACGGTCATCGAGGTCCGCTTCCCCTTCGACGAGCACCTCGGTAGAAATGCTGACATCGTCTGCCGTCACTGTCGCAAACGTATAGCCAGACGTGTTAGCAACGATCGTAATACCAGACTGCGTTTGACGAATCTGGGCAATCCGACGATTATCTGTCTCAACCTCCAGTCGACCAAGCTCCCTTACAGGCTGTGTCTCCCCATTACTAAACACACCTTCAAGCACAAGCTCGCTATTCGTGAGCTGATCGATATCAATGCCCTTATCTGCATACTGCGCGGTCACTGGTCGATGCGGATCGTACGGCGCAAAGAATGGCCCGATTACCCCAACAAGCATGATAGCAACAACGACAGCTAGCGCAAACACCGCTAAGCGCTGCTTTAAAAATTTCCGGACAAACATCTTAAAGGGGGAGTTTTGTTTATACGCCATGTCTTCCCCTCCTATTCATATCGTATCTGCGGATTCAAGAATCCATAGCTGATATCGACGAGTAAATTTATCACTAAAAATTGGACAGAAAATAAGAGTATCAGCGCCTGAATAACCGGGTAATCACGCGTCAAAATACTATCGATTAAATACGAGCCAAGTCCCGGCCACGCAAAGACCTGTTCTACAACAACCGCTCCTCCAATGAGGAAGCCAAACTGAAGTCCCGCCATCGTTACAACAGGAATAAGCGCATTACGAAGCACGTGACTCCACACGACAACGGATTCTTTCTGTCCTTTAGCTCGTGCTGTGCGCACGTAGTCTTCCCGTAATACTTCGAGCACGCTCGATCTTGTAAAACGAACGATCGTTGCGGCCACCCCAAATCCAAGTGTGATTGATGGGAGGATAATGTGCGCCACAGAGCCACTTCCACTCGTTGGGAACCAGCCAAGTTGCACGGCAAAGAGTTGCATAAGCATTAAGCCAAACCAAAATTCTGGAATACTAAGCGCCGTAATCGTCGAGATCATACCGGCACGGTCTACTAAGGAGTTACGCTTTGTTGCAGAGATAATCCCCACGGTTACGCCGATAACAATTGCCCAAAACATACTTAGCATCGTCAGAATGAAGGTAAAGCCAAAACGTCGTAGCACTTCGTCCGCAACATCTGCACGCGTACGGTACGATTGACCGAAGTCACCTTGGAATAGTCCCGACATATAGGAGAAGTACTGTACGTATAGCGGATCGTTAAAGCCCTCTCGCTCACGCATTTGCTCGTACATATCCTGACTAATTTCTGCACCATACATGATCCGGATTGGATCGCCTGGTGTTAAATGCACAAATAAAAACGAGATAATCGTAATAATAAATAGTATCGGTATCATGCCGAGAAGTCGCCGAATGACAAATTGAAGCATGTATGTTTCTCCTCTCCGGGCGTATAGGTGTTGGGTAAAACGGGTGGGGCTTGGACGAATACATGTGAATAGAGTAAAGCACCTAGCGAATGAACGATGCGCCGACTCCTGCGGGAGATAAAGCGCAGGTGAGACCCCACAGTGCGAAGCACGAGGAGGCTCAAACGCTTCCCGCGGAAAGCGGCGCAGCGTTCAGTAGCGGAGGCGTTCACTCGCAACACAGCTTCTTACGTACTTTGATAGACGCTCTCTCCAAGCCCCAAACGTTCCTTAGTTAAATTCAGCCAGGTTTAGGTTAACAGCGCCTGTCGGTAATACATAAATACCAACTAGGTCACGATCCTTGGCAATAATCGCATCTGGAATGTGGAGGAATACCCACGGAGCATCCTGATAGATGATCTCCTGAATGTCCGCATATGTTTCGAGTGCTTCGTCCTCATCCGGCGTCGAGATCGCATCGTCAAACATGCCATCTAACTCCTCGTTAATATAGAATCCTGAGTTATTAAAGTTAGGCGGTACGCGGTCAGAGGCAAAGTTTGGACGCAGTCCGTAGTCCGCTTCCCCCGTACCTGGCGACCATCTACCGATAAAGAGATCCGTTCCTTCACCAGCATCTAACATGTCAAAGAGTGTCCCAGACTCAAATGCCTGCACTTCAATGTCGATCCCAATCTCCGCTAGTTGGATTGCTACATACTCCGCTACAGAAATAAATTCCGTGCTGTTTCTCGTCCAAAGTGTTGCAGAGAACCCATCTGGCTGATCACTGTCTGCCATTAATTCCTGCGCAAGGTCTACATCGTATTCGTAAATAGGCTGACTTGCGTACCCGTAGATATTAGGAGCAATAGCCGAATCCACGATTGTGCCGTATCCATCAAGCACCTGTGCAATCAGTCCATCTTTATCAACTGCATGGTTCATTGCATGACGTACATTGATATCTTGATACTTGTCCTCTTGGAAGTTCATCCCGATATAGAACGTATCCGTTGTTGGTCCTGTGTAAAGGTCAATATCCTCGTCATTCTCTAACTCGGATGCATCAAGCGTCGGTACTGGGAAAACGATATCCACTTCTCCCGTACGAAGCATATTCACGCGAGTAGCTGCTTCTTGAACTGGTCGGAATGTGATCTGATCGACTTTTGCTAGCTCCTCGTCGTTCCAGTATCCATCAAACTTTTCGACCACTACATGCTCGCCATCGCGCCACTCGACAAACTGGAATGGACCTGTCCCAACGGCTCCTTCACGGTCGATATTGTAATCTGGATCGTCGATCTTCTTTTGAATCTCGTCGACTGACTTCATCCCAGCCGAGGAGTGCGCCATGTATGCCGCCATCGCCGAGTTCGGCTCCGTTGCCGTAACCGTTACTGTATACTCGTCGTCCACCGTTACATCCTCGATAAAGGAGAAGAATGACGCTCGCGCTAACCCATTTTCCTCATCGCGCACATAGTCAAAGTTCGTTTTTACCGCTTCGGCATTAAATGGCGTACCATCATGAAATTCCACGCCTTCACGTAAATAGAAGGTAATGGCCGTTGCATCATCACTATAGTCATAGTCTTCTGCTAAGACGTTGACGATCTCCATGCTCTCGTCGAATCGCAGTAGTCCTTCGTACATCGTACTCTGGACCGTTGCTGATACGCTGTCTGTCGTATTGTGAGGGTCCATCGACGTTGGCTCTGCTTCAATACCCACCACTACTTCTCCGCCTTCGGATGGCTCTTCTGCCACTGGTTCGTTGTTGTCTTCTTCCTCGTTTGGCTCATTCGCTGCTTCGGCTTCGTTGTCCACTACCTCGTTGCTTGTGTTCGCTTCGTTTGTTGCTGGGTCGTTTTCCGTTGTTCCTGCATCGTCGTTAGACGAACACGCTGCGAGCAATACCGCGAGCGACACTGCAACTGACAAGCCTACCTGTTTCATTTTCATCTCATTCTCCCCTTTTCGTAAGCATAATAATTATTCAGCTTATTAATATGCAAGTTTCATGCCAAATTTATGAGTTGTCAGAAAAAATAGTCAAAATAGACTTTAGAGAGGGATTGTTGATATGTAGAGATTTGTAACGGTTATTTTATTGGTTGAATAGGTGATTTCTTTTATTCACCCTAATAATTATGCGGTATGAGTGAGGAGTGGTTGTTTATGTGGAGGGGAATCGGTGAGTTTATGGGTAAATAAATTAACACCCAATAAGAACCATTAAGGGTGGAGGTTTAAGCTAAGTTCAAGGTCAAGATATTAAGTTCAAGGTCAAGGGCGGGACCTTCGGTCCCCTGCGCGTCGATCGCAACTACCGGTGGTGGCTGACTCAACTATTTCCGTCGGCCAAACCAATGCCCGACGGAAAGGATTTTCGTTGCGCGAAAGTGCTACCACTGGTAGTACGCGATCGCCGCTCCGGGTTCCTTCGTAACGGTTGGTTTAAGTTTTAACCTTCCTCTTTTTTGAAAAGAGCACTGGGCGCAAGTTCGTTGCCCAGCTATTCATTTGGTGAGAGTTATGTATTTGGTTATAGGCGTTTTCGGCATACTTCTCTCGCTTTCTGTATTACTTCCACAGAGTTCCGTTCTACTTCTTCCACTTTGCGTACTGTTTCTCTACATTTCCGTTCTATTTCTTTTTTGCGACCTACTTGAACCAACTTCCGTGCTATTACTAGCCCGTTCCGCGTTAGTTCTGGCAATTTGCGTATTAATCTTCGTAGTTTGCGTTTTACTTCTTTCTTCATCACTTAATAACAACTACCAAATTCTGAGTTACAAATTTTTACACACAAAATAAGGGTTTGTGTTAGATTAAGAATAACAAGTTCAAACTCTAAAGGAGGTTATATATGAAGAGGTTTTTGCTATTACTAACCTTGCTTATGCTAGTTGGATGTGGCAAGCAAACTGCCGAGCAACATGGGGAAGGGATTTCGATTGAGATAGGAGACATTGAGGGAATGAACTATCTTGAGCTAATGACGTATGTTAATGGTGGTCCTTTTGGCGGAACAATTGATTTCGAGAAAATTAATAATGAAGAGTATTACGAACTAGGGGATATCATTTGGTTTAATGTACAAGTGATTCAGTCTAACAACCGACAAGAAATTGAGGTTTTATACAGTGATCATAGAGGCGGGAGAAACGCGATTGCTACCAACAGAGTTGATATTTCATCGGCTAATAAATGGGTCAATGCTAGGTTAACTAGCGAATTTGAGTTAGATGTATTAGACTTTGAGTAAGCTTTGCCAACGCAAACGATTTTCCAGTTAAAAACTCCCTTTCTAAGCGTGAGAAAGGGAGTTTTACTGGTTTAATTAATAGGTTACGGTTCAATGATCAGCTTCATTGTACTTTTTTTGTCGTTGATGGCGCGTTCGATTGCCTCTGCTGTGTCCTCTAATTTGTAGGTCGCGCTGACCATGTCTTCAAGTTTGATAGTGGATTTTTCTAGTAGTTTGATGGCTTTAGGATATGTATGGTGGTAGCGGAAGACCCCGTTAATGTCGACTTCTTTCCCTACAATGTCAGAGATGTTTAGTTCGGCTATATCAGTCGGTGGCATTCCGACGATCGTGATCTTCCCGCCGCGTTTGACTACTTGGAGACAGCCTTGAACTGCTTTCGTGCTACCTGCTGTTTCGATGCACACATCCGCACCTTTTCCTGCTGTAGCCTTCAAGACGGCTTCTTCTAGGTTTTCTTCTGCTAGATTTATTGTTTTTGTGACGCCAAACCTTTTGGCAAGCTCGAGTCTTTCCCCTTCAAGATCAACACCGATAACTTCTCCCGCTCCGCGCATCGAAGCCGCGGCCGCTGTCATCAGACCGATTGGCCCCATGCCCATGATTACTATATTTTCGCCCATAGCAAGATCTGCCCGGTCGATCGCGTGCAGGCCGACTGAGAAGGGCTCGATCAACGCAGCCTCGGCGTAGCTCATAGTATCTGGCACGGGATAGACCATGTCAGCGCGCATCGCTACGTATTCGCAAAAGGCGCCGTCATATGGAGGTGTTGCGAGAAAACGAACGTTGGGACAAAGGTTATAGCGCCCGTCTGAGCAATAGTCGCACTTTCGACAAGGGATCCCAGGTTCAATAGCAACTCTCTCGCCAACCGCTCGCGTGGGGACGTCTTTACCGACCTCGACAATTACGCCGCTCGCCTCGTGACCGAGGATAATTGGTGCTTCAACAACGAACGAGCCGATTCGGCCATGCTCATAGTAGTGAATGTCAGATCCACATAGACCGACGGCTTTAATTTCGACGATCACCTCGTCATCAGCACATATCGGTTTTTCTAGCGTTTGCTTGTCTATATTCTTCGTATGAGTTAATACCGCTACCCTCATGGACTCACGCTCCCTAATCATTTGTCTATTTCTTTTAGTATAGGGTAGTTACGGATCGGAACAAGCGCATCCATCTTGATTCGTTGGACAATATTAGTGTTGATTTCAAGTGAAACTTTATTAAAATCAAAAGTATGACTTTTATGGTATTGTTAAAGTTCCTTCCTTAACACAAAAGATATAGTCAAAATTACGGATAAAGTTTTAAAACAGGTAAAGATCCCCCTATCATCACCCTAACTCTACACAAATAGGCATCAACTCAACCCGCATAACCCCAGATGGACAGTCTTACTCGACAAAAAAGAAACACGTTTCCTTCAAATAATAAAAGTCATAATAACATTCTAGCTCCTCTGCATAATGATGGATCGCAAAAAGAGTTAACTGTTCACATGCAGACACCTTAATTACCGTATACGTAGGAGCTTTAAGTGGCTTTGGAGAGGGAAGGTCATTAGGCTCAATTTCCTCACCGTTCTCTTTTACCTGTAAGTAAAACGTCTAGGCTTCTAATGGTATGATCGAAGGAATCAATAACAAGATCAAGCTTATTAAGTGTCGCGCATATGGCTATCGAAATAACGAGCACTATAAATGCGAATATATTTAGAGATAGGTCAATCGAATTGACCTGTCAACTACACCTTATGGTGAAGAACCAATAATTTAGCATAAGTCAAAAAAAATTGAAGTGAATAAATTCTCCCCCTGATTTTATTAATAAAGAAACATTATAAACTTGATTCAGGCAGATAGAAATATTCAAGAGTCATAAACTTTGTGATAAGTGTTTAATGGGTGTTTAACATCTAAAAAATCTAATTAAGATTCTGTACTTTTCCAAGCCTTAAATTAAGTAAACGGATGCATTTATAGTAATATGAATTCTTTTACTCTAACAAATGTAGCTTCCCACTTTCTTCAGTTACCTCCATAAGTATGGCTCTCTCATTTGGCATAGCATTAGGAGCATGAACTGTTAGCATCAAGCGACCTTCAAATGTTCGAAATATCATGCCATGACCCCCATCTTTTTTAAACAACATTTCATGATCGTGCTTCCATGGTCCTACTATCGTGCCTGATGGAGACCGTGCTACCCCCATCGAGTAACCGTACCTTCCATGACTAGACCAAAGCATTAATAAGTGATCATCATTCGTACGATAAATAAAAGGCCCATCCGTGACATAGTTTACCCCTTTACTAGGCACCGTCCAATTCGCTTCGCTAGCCTTAAATAGCAGAACAGGCTCCCCCATACTCTTTTTTAAATCCTGTGACAGACGAACTGCATAGATTTCGCCATCTTGTACCTGTAACCACTCGCGACAAAAAACCATCCATGGATGGTTTTTTTCATCTATAAAAAGTGTCCCATCTAAGCATTCCCATTCCGACGGGGTTACAGGAGAGCTTGTGAGGGGCTTAAAAGGTCCTAACGGATGATCAGCTACTAGGAGTTGTGTACCTCTACATCTATGCTCCGCTTTAAAGGTCGCTAACATATAGTAATGGTCGTTATAATACGTAACTTCAGGTGCCCAAAAGTTCGTTTCACCCCAAAAATCCTCTGGCGGCCTGAATGCTGAGAACGGTCCTTCCCACTCTCGTAAATCTGCACTCCTATAAGCGTTAAAGCCAGTACCCTTTCCACTCCACGTATTGTCATCTGTCGTTCCATAGAGGTAATAGGTATTCGTTTTGTAATCAGTTAATACAAATGGATCGCGAATGCGAATATCAGATACTTTCATTATTCATGCTCCTCCCAAATGTTTTAACCTAGTAAGGTTGTAGCCTCATTCGAACATTCTTATTTCTATCGCAAGTGATGAGCCCGTCCTGTAAATCCAATCTAGCTACCTGCAAGGATGAACGCTTATATTCGTAGGAATCCTCGTTTGTAGTTGAATCTCTTGTAGGGTGGGTAAAATAAAACACATATGCCTCCTCCCCATTCACGTGGACATCTGCGTGATATCCCAGGGAACCATCCTCCTTACGAGTTCCTGGAGTATGAAGAATGGTAGTGTTATAAGACCAGTTTTTACAATCGCTTGATTGATAGACTGCTAGTCCCTCCCATTTATCAATAAGCATCCAATAGGATTTTTTATAGTAAAAAACGTTAGGCCCTTCATGTGGATATTCTGTTAGGACAGGGCACGTATTTGACCAATGGTACAAGTCTTTGCTGTCTGCAGCATAAGTATGCGAATGATTTGCTTCATCCTTATACCACATGCGAAACCCCCCCTCTGGAAGTTCATGAATGCATGCGTCAATGACAAACTCTGAGCTTAAATTCAAAATTGATTCAAATGTCCAATTTAGTAAATCACTGCTCGTATAATGAATGATTTGTCTTTTATGTCCTTCCCATTTCACAGGCACCCCCTGGATATAACTTACATACATATGATATGTTCCATGATGGTAAATAATTTCAGGTGCCCAAAATGTATTTCTGCCCCACTCAACGTCCAATCCCTCTAGTACTCCCCGATACGTCCAAGTCTGACCATTATCAGTAGATGAGGCAACCCCTAAGTCCGTTCCATGGACCCATGCAACTCCTTGACCATGTGCCGTTGCCCTTCGATTTGTATAAACAATCCACCAGCTTTGTTCATGGTGGTTCCAAATAATAGTAGGATCAGCAGCACCATCAAAAATTGGATCTCTAAATAATGGGGATGCAGGTATAACATAATCACTCATCGTTGATCCCCCCCTTCTATTAGGTGATTTATTTGACGTTTATGTGTAAGTACGTTCAGCTCTGCAAATTGCTTATTAAGAAAATAAAGAGAGCCCTCCTTACATCGCTACCAGACGACCCTCTCTTTCACATAAAAACTGGCATCCTATCAAAAGGTTTTTTTCGGATTTGTATAGGGGTGATCGTTTACTACCTTTCCCCTCTACACATATCGATACTAATCTGCAACATATAGATTGTTTACATGCGATCGGTACTCTTCCCGGATATCTGCATGTGTGAGGCTTGACGTAATAATGGTTGATACATCCTTTAACTCCATCCATTTAATAAGAGACCGCTGGTGAAATTTTGTATGATCTACCATTACAATTACTTGGTCCGCCAATTGCTTTAGCCTCTCCTTTGTTTTAGCCTGAAGCTCGTGGCTGTCGCTGACCCCCCATTTAATATCGAGTCCCGTGCATGACATAAAGAAGCGATCTACATGATAATCATTGAGTATTTTATCCGCTGTAACGCCGACGAGAGACATGGACTCTGTTCGTAGATATCCGCCTGTTAAAATAACGGTAATCTGATCTTTTTTCGCTAGCTCAATCGATACCTGGATAGAGTTTGTAATGACTGTAATCGGAATGTTTGGCAGGACTTTTGCAAATTGTCTTGTTGTTGTGCTAGCATCAATCGCAATTATTTCCCCCTCTTGAACAAACTCGAGTGCTTTTTGGGCTATTTTCTTTTTTTCGGAAAGATTATGTTGCTCTCTCTCTAAAGATGGCACTTCGAATCCTTCCGCTCCCGTTTTAACGGCGCCTCCCCTTGTTCTAATCAATACGTTGCTATTTTCAAGGTATTCCAGGTCGCGTCTAATGGTCTCTTCTGTGACCTGAAGCATCTTACTTAAGCCACTCACTTTAACTTTCCCGTTAGACTGAAGTTCTTCTACAATCCGTTGTCGTCTTTTCGCTACTTTTGGCTCTTCTTGAAACATGCTAAAAACTCCTCATTTCATATTCGATCTTTTAACCATCATTATAACGAAATTTAGTAGCCTCGTCTTAATCTCTGTAGTTTTATTTTACAACAAAAATCTTCGTAAACAAAATAATTTATTGAAAACATAAAATACTATCGTTATAATACGTATATCAGACACATTCTTATGGAGGTAATCATGGTTAAAAATTTATGGAATACACAAGATGAAGCGTCGTTGTCAACAGGACTTGATGAATTAGTTTATCGCTCAAATTTAATTGGAACAGACAGAGCTGTTTGTAACTTTGGTGGCGGAAACACGTCGATGAAAACGACTGAAAAGGATTTTAGAGGTCGAGATATAGAGGTGATGTGGGTAAAAGGAAGCGGCTCAGATCTCGCCACATTGAAGCATCATAATTTCACAGGCTTAAATCTAACAGACATTCTTCCTTTACAAGATAAAGAGGATATGTCTGACGAAGATATGGTGAACTATCTTTCCCATTGTATGATTGATAGTAAACATCCCCGTGCATCCATTGAAACGCTCTTACACGCTTTTCTTCCATATAAGAATGTGGATCATACACATCCTGACGCCATTATTAGTATTTGCTGTGCAGATAACGGACAGGAAATTGCGAAAGACATATTTGGAGACCGATTTGTATGGGTTCCTTATATCCGTCCAGGCTTTAAGTTGTCTAAAATGATCGCCGATGGGGTAAAAGCCAACCCTAACGCAGAGCTTGTACTAATGGAAAAGCATGGTCTAGTTGTTTGGGGTGACACGGCAAAAGAAAGCTACTACAAAACCATTGATGTGATTAATGAAGCGGAAGCATATATTAAAAAAGCAGCCGAACAAAAACAAACCTTTGGCGGTGTAAAGTATTCGTCCTTATCTGAGGATCAACGGAAGGAGAGCTTGTCCGCTGTCCTACCTCATCTCAGAGGACAGGTTTTTGAAGAGAAGGCGATGATTTTAACGTACGACGATAATACCGAAATCCTTTCATTTGTAAACAGTCAGCATGCAGAGAATCTCTCGCAGGTTGGAGCGGCATGTCCGGACCATCTTGTCCACACAAAACGGACTCCTCTCTTTATTGACTGGGATCCTTCCAGTCAATCAACGGATGAGTTAAAACAGCTAATCACAGACAAAGTCGCTTCTTATAAAAACGAGTATCGAGAATACTTTGAGCGCAATAAAAACGAAGGGGATATCATGTTTGAGCCATCCCCGCGTGTTATCTTGATTCCAGGAATCGGGATGATTAATACAGGTAAAGATTTGAAGATGGCGAATGTTAGTGGCGCTCTTTACAATCGTGCCGTGCAAGTGATGAAAGGGGCAACTGCGCTAGGAGAGTTTGTCTCTCTTAATGAGAACGAGTCTTACGAAATCGAATACTGGCCACTTGAGCTTTATAAGCTTTCCTTAGCCCCTGCAGAAGCAGAGTTTTCTAGAAAAGTGGCTCTAGTCACCGGTGGCGCAGGAGGAATTGGCAGCGAAACATGTAAGCTGTATGCGGAGGGTGGCGCCCATGTGGTAGTAACTGACCTAAATCTCCAAGGTGCAGAGCATGTGGCTAAAGAGATTAATCAGCAATATGGAGATAAGCAGGCCATTGCGCTGAAAATGGATGTAACGAAGGAAGAGGATATTCAAGCTGCCTACAAGGAAGCTATTTTACAGTATGGTGGCGTTGACATGATTGTGAATAATGCCGGGTTAGCAACATCTAATCCTATCGAAGAAACCACGTTAAAAGAGTGGCAACTAAATATGGATGTCTTAGGAACTGGTTATTTCCTCGTCGGACGGGAAGCGTTTAAGCTAATGAAGGAACAGGGAACCGGCGGCTCTATGGTCTTTGTAGGATCAAAAAATTCTGTGTATGCAGGAAGAAATGCATCCGCCTATAGTTCAGTAAAGGCTTTGGAAACACATTTAGCTCGTTGCCTCGCTGCAGAAGGGGGACAATATGGAATTCGTGTTAATTCGGTATTACCTGATGCAGTACTTCAAGGGTCTGCTATTTGGAATTCCTCTTGGAAGGAAGAACGTGCTGCTGCCTATGGGATTGAACCAGATGAATTAGAAGACCATTACCGTAAGCGGACTGCACTGCTTGTAAATATCCTTCCAAAGGATATTGCAGAATCTATCGCATTTTTATCCTCTAGTAAGGCTGCGAAAACAACAGGCTGTATGATAACAGTTGATGGCGGTGTTCCTGCTGCATTTACTCGCTAATAGGAGGAAGAGAATTTACAGGCCTAACTAGTTTGTTAGCTGGTAAACGCTTAACGATTACAGCCCCCTCTCTCTTCGCAAAGAGAGAGGGGGGATAATAGGGGTGATGTGCAATGAGTACCTCGCTAGCTGTTGATATTGGTGCCTCAAGTGGACGAGTTATTGCTGGGACCATTAAAAACGGAAAGCTATCGATGCAAGATATTCACCGTTTTTCTAATACAATGGTGAAGGATGGGCCTTATGAATGCTGGGATATAGAAAGGCTTTATAAAGAAATCGTAATTGGCATGAAAAAAGCCGCAGATTTAGGATTAAACCCCCAGAGCATTGGGATTGATACATGGGCTGTTGATTACGTGCTACTTGACGAAAAGGATGAGCTGTTAATGAAGCCTATTGCATATAGGGATAGTCGTACGCAAAGCATCATTGATGACGTACAAGGTGTGATAAATCAAGAAGCCTTATATGACCGTACGGGCATTCAGTACCAGCCATTCAATACCATTTATCAGCTTTATGCACACAAAAAACAAGAACCAACCGTATATAAAAAAGCAACAACTTTGCTAATGATTCCCGACTATCTTCACTTCCTCCTCACTGGGGTTAAAGGGAGTGAGTATACAAATGCCACCACTACTCAACTCGTGAATGCTCAGTCAGGAAATTGGGATCAAGATATTCTAAACAAATTAGGGATTGATCAACACCTTCTTCCTACAATTAGAATGCCCGGGGAACGTCTCGGCAGAATAAAGCCTGAAATAAGGGAGGCTACAGGACTAGACCTAGACGTTATCCTTCCCCCCACTCACGATACCGGCTCTGCAGTAGCTGCTGTGCCTGCAAACGAACAGGCGCTTTATATTAGCTCGGGTACATGGAGTCTTTTTGGAACGGAACATGACACCCCAGTTAACCATCATCGCGCCCGCTCCTATAATTTAACGAATGAAGGCGGGTATAATAAGCAGTTTCGATTGTTAAAAAACATCATGGGATTGTGGATGATTCAGGAATTGAAACGGGAATACGATGACGCTTATTCTTTTGCCGAATTTGTTGAACTGGCCAAAAAATCAACTTATGAAGAGTATATCTCTGTAAATGAAGAACAATTTTTACGGCCTGCTTCTATGAAGGATGCTATTCGACAGGTGACAAGACAAAATGGAGTAGCTGCGCCTGAATCACCAGGGGATTTCGCCCGATGTATATTTAATAGTCTTGCTATCTCTTATCAACGTACAGCAAAAGAGATTGAAGAAGCTACAGGTACATCGTTTAGTACCATTCATATTATTGGAGGCGGTTCACAGAATGAATGGCTGAATCAGCTGACAGCGGATAAAAGTGGTAAAGTGGTAAAGGCAGGGCCGATTGAAGCAACAGCCCTAGGAAATTTAGTCGTACAATTTATCGGTATAGGCCATTTTCAATCGTTATCCGAAGCGAGACAGATGATTCAACATTCTTTTGAGATTAAAACCTTCAGACCGAATGAGGAGGCTTCACTATGAGTGTGAAAGAACGATATGAACTAGCAAAAAAACAGTATGAAGCATGGGGCGTAGATGTAGAAAGCGCTATGAAAACTGTTACAAATATTCCTATATCCATTCACTGCTGGCAAGGGGATGATGTGACAGGATTTGAGACAAACGATCAGGAGCTGTCTGGGGGGATTGAGGTCACAGGCAATTATCCTGGCAAGGCAACTACACCGGAGGAGCTTCGTCAGGATATTGCGAAAGCGCTCTCTCTTATTCCTGGTAAGCATCGTCTCAATCTACATGCTATTTATGCTGAAACTGGAGAAGAAAAAATCGATCGTCATCAGCTAAAACCCGAGCACTTTAAAAATTGGGTTGCTTTCGCAAAAGAACATGGAGTGGGTCTTGATTTTAATCCAACATTATTTTCTCACGACAAGGCAAGTGACGGGCTAACGTTATCTCATCCAGATAAAGAAATACGTGACTTTTGGATTGAGCACTGCATTGCTTCACGGAAAATTGGCGCATACTTTGGAGAAGAATTAGGCGCACCTGCTCTGACAAACATTTGGATTCCGGACGGCTATAAAGACGTCCCTTCTGATCGACTCACACCACGAATTCGTTTAAAGGAATCTTTGGATCGTATCTTTGCCGCCGATATATCGGCAGAGCATAACCTCGATGCAGTTGAAAGTAAGCTTTTTGGCATCGGTTCAGAGGCTTACGTCGTTGGTTCACACGAATTTTATATGAGCTATGCGCTTAAAAATAACATCATGTGCTTATTGGATACTGGACATTATCACCCAACGGAAATGGTGTCCAACAAAATTTCAGCTATGCTACCCTTTAACGATATCTTGGCACTACATGTCTCTAGACCAGTACGCTGGGATAGTGATCATGTAGTCGCTTTTGATGATGAACTAAAAGAAATTGCTCTTGAGATCGTCAGAAATGATGCTGTTGACCGCGTAAAAATAGGTCTAGATTTCTTTGATGCTAGCATTAACCGAATTGCCGCTTGGGCCATTGGCACACGCAATATGATGAAGGCTCTACTATTTGCCGCTCTAATGCCTAACAACCATTTAAAAAAGCTACAGGACGAAGGTAATTTTACGGAGAGGCTTGCCATTCAAGAAGAATTCAAAACCTTTCCTCTTGGTGCAATATGGGATTATTACTGCGAGCAAGAAAACGTCCCTTCTGGCACAGACTGGCTAAAGAATGTCCAAAAGTACGAAGAAGAAGTCCTGTCAAAGCGGGACTGATTAAAGGAGTGAAGCATCATGTCTCAAGGAAAAAAAACGTGGTACATTCCCGATGGATTTATCCCACCTGAAAGCAGCGGGAGACATATCAGTCATGAAGCTATTTGTGTGCTAAATGACAGCGGTCATTCGGCATCCCTCACGATGACC
Source organism: Paenalkalicoccus suaedae (assembly GCF_006965545.2). NCBI lineage: Bacteria > Bacillati > Bacillota > Bacilli > Caryophanales > Bacillaceae > Paenalkalicoccus > Paenalkalicoccus suaedae. Next base: position 225,165 of record NZ_CP041372.2, on the reverse strand, counting down.
GTTTATTTTGAAGATCAAGAGCCAATTAGAGATCTTACCGCAACTGTGGAAAATGAACGGACGGCTCATATCAAAACCAATGAGCTCAAAAACCAAAACGGAGCTACGATTCCTGTTGGCGTTCCATATGCTATGAAAGTTGAAGCGAATACAGATATTATCGTTCAGTATAGTCGTCTGGATTCTACGCAGCCTGAATTAGCGCTTATGTCAACAATCGCTTATTAATTTCCCCTTTATCTAATAAAAAACGGAGGCTGTCCCCTATTAAGGTGACAGCCTCCGTTTTAGTTGAGAATAACGAGGAAGCTCTACATGGATCTCAATTTGCAGACTTGTTAAAAGCTAATAACGGATACATGCACGAAGCTTTATTCAACCAGCTATAAATCGAAACCAAATAGTCCTCATTATACTTGTTTACGCACGTTTATCTGCACTGGCCCAAGTAAGCCAGAAGGGAATGGGATCTGATCCATCTCGCATGCTTTACTGTTTGTTACACTTACCGTCAATCGATTAGATGTTTGTTTGAGTAGCATGGGATTGACTGTGAATATGTACGGTTGCCACATGCCTACACCGATCTTTTTCCCATTAAGATGGACCTCTGCAATCTCGTAAACCTCTCCTAAATCCAATAAGAGCTCTCTTTCATTGGGGAGAGGGTCCCAATCAAAGACTGTTTGGTAAGTGACAGTCCCCGACCATGTTTGAAATCCTGTTATATCAGTCCATGAGACTAGTTGCGTAACCTCGTTATTAAATATTCGATCTGCTGACCAGGATGTCAAGAGACGACCAGTCTCCCATTCCTCCTTGCTGACGTATGATAAAGGAAGTCGAAGCTCTTGCTCGGGATTCATTGTAATTACCACAAGCTCCCGTCGATTTAGTGTAAAAAGAATGGTCGTTCCTTCCTCTGATTTTTGGTACTCCAACCGACACATCGTCCCTTCCCACGGAGACCAGGCTTCAGGATAGCCCGTTTCATTAATAAAAATACTTCCTTTATAAAAGGATTCCCCCTCATTAGAAACGATGAAAAACGTCTTACCCATTTTACGTACGTGAGCTAGTCTTATATGGTCATTGGTAGGAATTAGTCTCGCACGCTGCGGACGCATCTCCTCTAGAATTTCTATCAATTTAGAGTCAGTCGTTGCTCGCCGTGCCCAAGTTCGTCTATCCCCCCTTGTCAAAACCAAGACTCCTGCATCAGCTACTTGGTGAAGAGAGGAGATAAGCGAATCGGACAAGGGAAGGTCCTCATCAATAATCAAAACGCGATACGCATGCTCCCTTACGTGGATATGTCTATCAAACACGTTAAAAGGTTCATGTAAAAAAGATGACTCTAGATAATGAAATTCCACCTGATTCTCGTACAAAGGTTTTACGACCTTCCACGGAACATGTAGATCGGTACAAAGAACAGCTATTTCTACGTGGTTCGTACTATCTGTTAAAAGCCAGCTCATCCGCTTTATATACTGAGAAAAACGACCAAAAAATGGCCACCAGCCACTGTGAAGACCTATATCTGGTGGACGCTCGTGACTACGTTCCCTTCCACGAATAGAATAGTAAAAGGCATGAGGAACAATCATATTGACACCCCGGACAAATAGCCAGTCAAGGTACCATTTCACGTCATCTAATGGTAAATGCCAGCTACCATTTCGTCCACATGCACCGAGGACTTCATTTAAATTACGTCTTCTGCCTCTATGTCGAGCCGCATCTGCTGCTGACTTACCTAAAACAGAATGAGAGCCAGTGAGACTATTTTCTTTATCTGGAGAAACCCACCTCCAAACAAGATCCTGCCCAGGAATATGAAACGTATCTAGCAAACTCATATCATCACTTTCTGCAGGATGTCCTGTTAACGCGATACCATTGCTCTCACACCAATCTGAAAGCTGTTTGTAATAGCTTAATTGTAGTTGATCATGTAATAAGGAGGAGTATGCTGTTCGTATTTTCTCGCAGTCTTTTGTTTCTATCCAAAGGGAAAGAAGATCTCTTTCCTTGAGCCCTCGGGCCTTCCAATCAGATAGCAAACCTGACGTCCATGGCTTCATTCCCGGTTTAGCCTGGCGCCCAACAATATCCGGCTCATCTGTAAACATAGCGATGACTGTTTTCCCAAAATAATCAGATAGCCATGCTTTATAACGCTCGTGAGTGAGAGATATAAAGGCTTGTACGGCTTTTGGATTCAATAGGTCAGCAGAGCGCGGTGCCCCCGGTTCTCCATCATCCTCCCCTGGATGTACCCCTCTAATTGTGCCTTGCGTGTATCCTTCGATGATCCATACAAACATCCATTCCTCCCCGGAAGAGGCATTAAATCTATATGCTCCATCACCTTCTTCGGGAATTAGGATCGACACATTTTTAACATCATTCGTGATCCTCTGAGGAATCACGCCAACAAATAGTAGCTCCTCTCCTTCTTGAAGCTCTGGTTTTAATACATTCATTCCTTGTTTGCAATTCTGCTCTATATACGCAATTCCTTTACTAGCAAAGGACTGGTTTTGTCTAACAACCTCTCCATTGGCTGAGCCAGATGGGTACATGCCTTCATCATATAAAATAACCTGCATACCTTCTCTCTTCGCTGTCTCTACGGCAAATTGAACTAATGTCATAAAAGAGTCAGATAAATAGCTAAGCCGTTTTGAGAGGCCCATTCTTGGATGCAAGATAAAGCCGGTTACCCCCTTCTCTTTAAATGCAAACAGCTGCCTCTCAATTTCAGCAGCTGTCACATCATCGTTCCAGAACCATAATGGAAATGGTGTAAATTCATCATCAGGTTTTATAAAAGCTTGACGCAGTTCCTTCATCTCGCTCACCTCTATTATGTGAGGAGGGAGTTCTCTTAACAACAGCCCCCTCCTTCCCTTATTCTCTCTTTACACACATGCGCAACTGGCCCTATCAATCATTCTTTCTGTTCATTTTTCTGTATTGGCCTGGCGGCATCCCATAGTGTTTTTTGAAAATACGATTAAAATACGTATGACGATAGCCAACCTGTTCTGCAATATCATTAATTTTCATATTCGTGTCTGCTAACAAACGTTTGGCCTCGTCCATTCTTAGATCCGTTAAATAATCAATAAAATTAATCCCCTGAATCTTTTTAAAGGATTTACTTAACGTGTAGGGGTTCACCCCAATCTTCTCCGCACACGACTCTAAAGAAATATCCTCATGATAGTGCTCATGAATATATAGAACAACTTCCTCCACGTTACGTTTTGTTTCTAAATTAAGTTTCCCTTCCATTACTCGGATAAATGGTCGAATGACTTCGTTCATCATCCAATCGATCATTTGGCGATCTTCTCGGATATGCTGCAATTCCTCTAAAAGATTTCTTCCAGTGAATAAGTGCTCTGGATGAATACCTGTATGCAAAATCTCGTGTTGGATCTTTCCATATAGCTGAATCATCCCTGGAAGTATCTGCATTTCACTGACACCTTTTACAGTCATTTCGTTAACGAATTTCTCCAGTAATAGCTCTGTATCCTCGAGATCACCTTTACGTACAGACTGAATAATTTCTTTTTCTGTTTCGAAAGGATAGTAGATTCGCTTTTCCTGAACGCGATTATGTTCTTCATTATTTAAGTCAATCAGCTGATTTTTGTTTTCGAATTTTCTATACCGCTTACCATGACTAACATCTTCAAATAACGTTGGGATCTGCTTTACCTCATCGGTTATTCCGCTTATTGTAAGCGTTACTTTCATCTCTGTTAAATCATTAATTTTTTCCATGACATCATGACTAAAATGGATGACTACATGATGATTGTACTCTTTACGACTTACGCAAATAAACACACTTAAAGATAGGTCATAGTGATTCATCAGGGTAATATCTGAAAAATAGTCGTCCGCTGTCGTCTGAACTATATTCATAGAGCTAAATATCGCCACTGTTTCATCCTGGTCATCAATTGTAGTAGAATCATAAAGACCGGTTAACTGGAGGTCTATAACAATAAAAACTGCCTCCTCTACCTCCCAGCCAAAATTACTCATTCTTTTCCTCAAGCTTTCCTCTGTACTATCGTATAGGTAGCCTTTTGTTAATTGGTGCAGAAAGTTCTCTCGAAGCTGGGGCTCCTGTTCCGAGAGTTTATTTTGAAGAGAGACGCGTTCATTCGTTAATGTTTCCCATCGCTCCTCGATAATCTCTAATTCATTCATCGGAGCGTGATTGTGCCCTTCATCAGACAGCTTTTTGGAAAGTCTGCGAATAGGTTTAAAAATATTGCGGGATGCAAGCCACGTAAAGATAAAAGCAATAATTACAATACCTGCGCTACCAGCTAATACAATTTGAGAAATAAATAGAATTGGGGAAGTGATAGAAGAAATGGGAGCTGCCGACACGTACGTCCACTCGTCTGATAAACGAGCCATTGACCCAGTTGAAACCGTATACACTTCGTCCCCTGCCTCGTATTGAAAGGACGTTTCCCCTTCAGCTAGTCGGGCTACTTCAATAGTGAGGTCCTCTATAAAATACTCCAATTCGGTCTCATTAGAAGATAACAACACTTCTCCATTGCCATTGAGCAGAATGGTTGCCCCAAATTCATATGGAGCCAACGTTTCAAGGTGTCTCATTAAAGCGTTTACATCTAAATGAACGACTAATGCGCCGTAAGGATTTCTACTGACCCCCGGTACACTATGCATGAGCATCAATGAATAGTAGTTGGAATCTATTCCTTCGGGAGACTCGGTCTGCCAATCGATATAGCGTGGGCTATCTGCGTAGCCTCGGTACCACTCGACTAATTCTTGATTCTCTACTAATGTAAAGCTCGGTCGGAACAATACTGGACCTCTATCTGTATCCATAAATAATTCGACATTTCTGACAAGTGGATTACTCCCCTCCAACGTTTGAAGAGTCCGAACAATGTCTCTCGTCTCTAAGAAATCAAAAGTAAAATTCACGTCGACAATATCCGTACTAAACCTCGGTTCAAATGCCCAGTAAGACAGCGCATTCTCCAGAGCATCTAGTTGTTCATTTATATGCTGAGCCCTTGTATCGATTTGAGTTCTATGAAGGTTCTGAAGCTGATTTTCGACTTCCTTGACTCCAATAAAATAGATGGCTGAGCCCACAATAATCCCGGGAATAGCAGATATAAATAAAATAATAATAAAGCTTTTTCGATAATACCTACTACGCCAATTATCCTTAGTCCCTTTCATCCAGTTAGCTAAAATTCCGAGCATTCCTATCACCCGCCTGCCCTGCACAAGTTTCATTACTGTTACAGAAATAATTTTTGCATTTCAAATAATTTAGACTTATCCTAAAGTCTACCATTGTACAGGGCTTTTGACTATGGGGAGTAATGGTTTTCCTATTAGATGAATACCTACTAATAGTAAATAGAGATAAAACGAACGTAGAGGGTCATGTAAAGCCGTTTCGCTTCACATTGCCCCAACCGCTCTTTACCACGTGTACCGTTCTGGTATATATATAGGTTGTTATTACTGTTTTAAATCTGCTGCTTACTATCCTTTAACAGAACCGAGAAGCATTCCCTTCGCAAAATATTTTTGCAAGAAAGGATATACAAACATAATTGGAATAGTCGCTACTACGATGACAGCCAGCGTTAAAGATTGATCTGGCTGTTCAACTAACTGATCGACTTCTCCAAACCGAACATCTGCCATCGTCATAATATTTTGTAATAAAAGCATAACCGGATATTTTGCATTGTCAGTTATATAGAGTAATGCGTTAAAATAATCTCCCCAATATTGAACGGCATAAAAGAGGGTAAATGTTGCAATAATCGGTTTTGATAGTGGCAATGCAATTTTTAGGAAAACTCCCATATCCGTTGCACCATCAAGCTTGGCAGACTCCTCTAATTCAACTGGAAGTGTACGGAAGAATGAGATGACGATAATGAGCCACATTGGGTTCATCGCAATAGGCAGGATTAATGCCCAGAGCGAATCAAGTAAACCAAGATCTCTAATAAGTAAGTACGTAGGCACCATACCACCTTGGAAAATAATCGTGAAAATAACGAGATAAATCATTACCGTATGTCCAATTATCCTTGTTTTGGATAAGGCATACCCCATCGTTAACGTTAACGCAAGACTCGTAATTGTGCCTCCAACTGTTACTAGTATGGATACTCCAATACTTCTTAAAAAGGTAGTGGTCGAGAAGATATACTCATAGGCTGCAAAAGTAATTGTTTCTGGCAAAATAAAGAATGGTCGTGCAGCTAATTCTGCCTCTGTAGCTAGTGAACCGGCAATGACATACATAAACGGAAGGACCATCGCCAGACCAATAATACCAAGAAATATATAGTTAAATACGTCAAACACTCTTCCCATAGGTGTATTGTGCTGTTTCATTTAGGGAACCCTCCATTTCCATCCATTAAAATAACGTTTCCTGATTCAATCTCTTGGCAATATAGCGTGTACCAAGGATAAGAACAATTCCAACGACACCTTTGAATAAGCCGACTGCTGTACTGTGACTAAACGCGCCTTGTGTGATACCAGTAAAGTAGATGTACACATCAAAGACCTCTGCCACTTGCCGGTTCAAAGCGTTTGTCATTAGATAAATTTGCTGGAAGCCCTGATCAAGGAAGTTACCCATACGGAGAATTAACAAAATAATAATGACGTGGCGGATCGCCGGTAAGGTTACATGCCACATACGACGAAATCGTCCAGCACCATCCACAATCGCTGCCTCGTATTGTTCTTTACTAACACTTGTTAATGCTGCTAAAAATATTATTGTACCAAAACCCGCATCCTTCCAAATTTGTTGACCAATGATCATCGTTCTAAACCAATTTGGATCTCCCAAAAAGTTAACGGTAGAACCAGTAAAGTATTCAATGATCATGTTAACAACGCCACCATTTGTTGTGAAGAAAACAAACGTTAGACTTGCAATAATAACCCAAGACAAGAAGTTCGGCATATACACTAGCGTTTGAATCGTTCGCTTGTAGCCAGTCATGCGAATCTCATTTAGCATTAGAGCAAGTATAATGGGTGCAGGAAAGACAAAAATTGTTTCATAAAAGGCTAGAATTAATGTGTTACGAAGTACTCTGAAAAAATCCGGGTTTTGAAACAGTCTCTCAAAGTGATCGAATCCAACCCATTCACTCCCCCAAAATCCTAAAAAGGGTGAGTAGTTTTGAAATGCTATCAATGTCCCCCACATTGGCACGTACTTAAATACGATGAACCAAATTAGACCAGGTAGCACGAGGAAATAAAGCCACCGATCCCGTTTCATTTTATCCCAGAACGATATTTTGTTCGTTTCCAGTGCTTGAGTGGTATTCTTAGCCATAGCGACGTCTTCCCCTTTCAGTCATGACGAAGCAGGACAAAGCCTGCTCCGTCACCTACTTCTCTCTTCGCTGTATTACTGTGCTGCCTGAGCCTCCTGATAGGCTTCATTAATTTCCTGCATATATTCTGTTCCTCCGGAATTTAACCATCTTTCCACAGCTTCATCTAATCCACTCTCGTCAATTTGACCGACGATATATTGGATACGAGCATCATCAATGATGTTATCTAATTGAGACCCACGCTCTCTATACGTATTTGATACAAGTGGTTCAGCTGGGTTTGGAACAACATACTCCATATTCTCCTCCATTACTTCATCCGCTCTCTGCTGAAGAGCTGACTGTGGAGGTAATTTGAATTTTTCTTCTGGAATTGCTACTTGGAACTGGTTAAGGTCACGAACCTCACGATCAAACAGGTCTCCGCCCTCACTTTGCGAAGTGATGTCGACTGTACCATCTTCGTTAACCTCGTGGTGCACGCCTTCTACCCCATTGTAGGAAAGATTCTGAGGCTCCTCATCGCTTAGATCATTTAAGAATTGGAGAACTCGGCGAAGCTCCTCTTCGGTTTCGACTGAGGTAGTCGAAATAGCAAGCACACCATGATAGCCAGTTGTCGGTTTAATTTGAAGTCCGTTTGGTCCTTCAACGCCACCAAATACATCAACAATTATTTCATCATCTGAATAGTCATCTGTAATTTGGTTCTGTAAGCGATTTGCTTGGTCAGCTACATCGACTACCATTCCTGCCTGTTGGCTCACAAACGGATCAAACCATTCGCCAGAGTCCATGATTGCAAAGTCTTCATTGACTAACCCTTCTTCATACATTTCTCTGAAAAACGCTAACGCATCACGATATTCGTCTGACATAAAGTCTGGTTCGAGTTCTCCATTCTCATTTTCGCCCCATTCATTAGGTGTACCAAACCAGACTTGCATTTGGTCCCAAGGGCCTTCCCACTCAGAGACAACCATGCCATAGGTATCGTCTTGACCGGACTGGTTTGGATCATCATAAGTAAAGGCCCGAAGAACCTCGTGGAATTCTTCAATAGTTGTTGGCATTTCCAAACCAAGATTCTCTAGCCACTGAGTATTAATCGTAGCAGCGTTACGCCCTAAAGGACGAGATCGATAAATACCATATTGGCGTCCATTAATACTTGCGTTATTTAAAACAACCTCGTTGGCACCGCTCAGATTCTCATAGTCATCAAGATAATCGGTTACATCCCAAAATGCACCGTCCTCAGCTGCACTAATAAAAGAGGCATCCTTATAAGCAACGATGATTTCAGGTAAATCCCCTGATGCAAGTGTGACATTAAATCGATCTTCGTAGTTTGCATTTGCAACGAATTGTAGCTCTATATCCATATTTGTGTAATCCTCAATTGCTTGAAGGGCTGGGCTATCATTGCCAACCGGATCGGGTGCAAAGGAAGGCGCCATAATTCTAACCGACATCCTCTCTTCTGACAGATCACCATTTGAATTTGTTCCATTGTTACTTGCGTTAGCACTTTCATCATTATTACCACCACACGCGGCAAGTCCAGCAACTACTACCATACCCGCTACAGGTAAAAGAACCTTTTTCTTATAACGCTTCATTCATCTTCCCCCTCTTTTTAAATTGGAATTCGATTTAAACCAGTTCATCAAAGCTGGTTCTCCTTAAAATTAAAGCGTTTTCATTTTACAAGCAATAAGACATTTTTATCCTTTATCAGAAAATTCTAAAAGGCTAATATATCAATGGTTTAAGCGCTTTCTTTAGCACTTTTTCACTTGTTAATACTTTCTTGCAATGCCCCTTAAATCTGTAAATGTGGCTTACAAAGAGGAATTATGAGCAGGTATATGATAGCGCATACATTTTTGTGCATTCTGACAATTCAAATGGGTAGCCTTGCAATAATAACTATTACTTTTACTAGGTACTTATTTCTAATTGTTCATTTCGTTTTTCTACAGCAGCAAATGTAAAACGCGTAATGAACATAATAACAAACGCTGACAAGCTTATCCCAAGAAATATAATGAATATTGGAAATACGTATAGAAATTGTGACAACAGAATACATGCGCCTACTAGTAGGATCGTTCGGAACGGCCGATAAATAATAAGCTGTAACGATCCTTTTACATGCGTCAGGATCGGAGCCTCATAGTGTACTAAAAGCGGAAATACATATAGAAGCATGAGAGAAGCTACAACGATAACCCCAATTGTTACAAAACGAATAGCGATGAATACCCATGTAATATCCGTTGTAAAAAGTTCAATATTTGTATAGAGAACTGACCCAAACAACATGATGATAAACCCAATTATATTAGCTTTTACAAAAAGCTCTTTATATACGGACCAAAACTTCTTCCAAGTGTTTGTCTGCTTTCCCATGAGTCGTTCTCGGATGACGGCAAACACGGCTGCTAAAGCAGGAGCCCATCCAAGTGCTACGGCCCCCAATGCAGTAAACAGTATCCATAATACATTTAAATACAATAAAAGAACGAAGTACTCACCAAATTTCATAAACCCACCAAAAATAGATGCTAATGCTCCTTCTCTCATGTACAATCACCTCTTTGTTCGTTTAAATAGTTGTGGATGCAGGAACACCTGGTAACGTATCGAACTCAGGCACCTGAACTTTATATATATTCCCGTATCCATCTTTGTCACTTGTAAATAAGACATAGGTGGAATCTGGGCTGAATCGTGGATGAACATGGACCTTTTGAGAATGAAAGCTTCCGCGGTGTTTACAAAGGATACGGGGTCCTTCCATCTTCTCCCCAATGCGCTTCCAAATAAAAATACAGTCTTTATATGTCTCTCCATGATATGCACTTGCCTGTTGTCCATCCCCAATAATAAACGTGGCGTCGTTAGAATGAATGTGCATATTTTGATAAGGGAAATGAAATTCTTCTTTAAAAGAATTATCGTATGAGGTATAGCCAAGAAGTTTCCCCTCTGCTTGGTCTAACGATTCCGTATACCCGTGATATCCAATCGTTTCTCCATCTGCATACCAATATTCATGACCAGCATATTCATTGTCAGCACCTTCACGTATTTTCTTTGGAAGCCTTTCATGTATATCCATGACCCATATTCTATGATCAACTTGATCCCAAGGACCTTCATGACAAAAACTAATGAGCTCTGGACGAGTTGGCGATGCATTCACATGCCCGATCCATCGCTTTCTTTCTAAAATAATCTCTAATTCCCCAGACTCTAGATCCAGCATACATATTTTACTCATCGGTCTCGCTTTTTCTATTTCTTCAAATCCAGCGTATCCACTTCCCAGATTAGTTGCAATTTGCTCACTCAAATCCTCAACTTGGGCGAATACTATCCTTTTACCATCCGCCGTACAGCTAACATTGCTAAAATTCCAGCCCTTTTGCAGGTTAAGAAGTTCTGATCGTTCCTTCGTTTCTAAATGTAAACACTGTATCGTACCATTAGCGATAAAATAGGCCTCATTACCAAGCGGATTAATAAAAGCGGCCTGAAGGGAAGTATCATCATATGATGTAAAATCAGTCAATCGTTCCATTTCGCCTGAAGTTAAATCCAGAGCATATAAATTTTCAGAATTGCCACGATCTGAACAAAACAATAGAAAACGATTGTCTTCTCCAAACCAGCCATTATTCGTAAAGTACGTATGATAGCTGTGAGCAAAATGATTGGTCAATTGCTCTACTGTTACTCCGCTTAAAGAATCCTTATACGTTTTTCTTTCTGACGGCCATTTTTGCTGTTGCATTTTTTTACCTCCTTAAGAAATAGCTATTAGTCATTGGATCAACCATAACGTGTATCTTACTTCCCGACAATAATACTTTTTTGCATATGTAAGCGCTACCTTATTTCTTTCTACCTTCTCTCTTCTACGAAAGCGAGAAAGTCTCATCCTGATCTCTAGGATGCTTTCATAGATAAAAAAATCCGAGGGCTCCCTAAAAGGAGGGAACCACTCGAATTTTAGTTTTTGAGTATGTCTTACTTTAATTAGCAGGCTGAGATTTTAATCTTTCCCTCAGATAGCCATAGGAGTTATGAAATATTTCGTTGTTCTAGAAGGGAGGCCAGAAACACTAAAGCAAGTCCTTGTCCCCATCCCTGTACGCGCTTCGCTGGTACTTTCTCATAGCCTTCTTGATTATTCATAACGGCTGTACCAGCAGAAACATTCATCACGGAACCATCTTCTTTAATATTCTTTAATACACCAGCAATAGATTTTTGGATGTATTTATTGTATAACTTCCCACGCACGAGTAACGATGCAGCTATGCCGCATGACCCCGATAGTTCATCATAAGAGTCCGGATTCAGTAGAACCGTAGACCACAGGCCTGAGTCATTTTGTAAGCGGACTAATGCACTTTGTTGATCACGAAGCGAGCCATCAATGATCATGTATGATGGATGCTGTACTTCAACGAATTCTAGTGCTCTAGCCATCGTTATAGCTGCCCAGCTGTTCCCACGTGCCCAAAATATTCCGGACATATTTGTACCAGCGATATTATCCCATCCGTGGTAGTAAAGGTTAGTAGCGTCGTCTTGAAGAAATTTTTCATGTCCGTGGTACTGTTTTAAACCAAAATCAAAGAAATCTTCTCGATCCAGAAGTTTGCCAATTCTCAGTAGGAAATATCCAGCCATAAACATCGTATCTACCCATGCTTGCTCAGGAAACGTATACTTATCTCCATTCACTGTATGCTGTAGCACATCATCATCAAATTTTTCGGCATCATGGATTAAATATTCCGCCATTTCAATGGCAATATTCAGGTATTTTTCATCCTCTGTGTATTCATGCATAGACAACATAATATGTCCAATAGAAGAGGCATTTACTGTTAATCGTGGTAAGCCATCTTCAAGCTCTTGATCAATCCAATCCTTCAAACGATCCATGTATTCAGATTTACCTGTTGCTTTGTAAGCCTCTGTAATACCATAAAATGCAACACCTCCTGGCCAATCCCAAGGATAGTCCATATTAAAAGTACGTTCCACAACGCTATCAATCACATCTCTAATTTCCTGTTCATTAAATTCAAGCTTTGGCATCGTATATCTTCCTCTCTGTTAAAAAATATAATAATGGTTAAGACATTTTTATGATGACAACTTCTCTAGATTCAATTGTTAGAGTATCATCGATTGGTTCATCCTTTAATAACGCAACACCTTTCCATCCTGTCTTTACTGTCTTTGTTTCTTTTGAATGGTTTAATAAGAAGAGGAAGCGTCCATTCTCCCCTGTTCGTTCCTGAATTTCCAAGCCCTCCTGGTGCGCTTTAGGGGACGCAATTCCAGCGTCCTTTAGTCGACTCAGTATGAATTCGGAGAGCCATTCTGGATCTGGACTTGTTCCTATATAAAACACATCTCCGTCACCATAACGATTATGCGTCACAGCAGGATACTCATTCAGCCAAGTATCGGTAAAGGCAGCTAACGCCTCTGCGTTTTCAAGCTGTATACTTTCTGTCCAGGTTTGGCAGGCGTAAACACCCGATTTATCACGAAGTTTAACCTGTTCACCTTCCGCTAAGGGGACAAATTCATCTATCGATAAACCTAAAAGCTTTCGGATTGGACCTGGATAACCGCCAACATAAATGCGGTCATGCAGATCAGCTATACCACTAAAGTAGGAAAATACCATCTTCCCCCCCTTACGTACATAAGTTTCAAATGAGGTAGCAGTACTCTCCTTCATGGCATAAAGCATGGGGGCAATAACAAGCTCGTATCCGGATAAATCTGTATCCGGATGTACGATGTCTATGGCTACGTTTACGTCATATAGCGGCTTGTAATACGCCATCACTGTCTCCATGTAATCCAATTTATTATGTGGTTTCCCTTCAAGCTCAACTGCCCACCAATTCTCCCAGTCGAACAGAATAGCAACCTTTGCCTCTACTTTACTACCCGTAAGCTCTCCTAGCTTTTTAAGCTCGTTACCAAGAGCTTGAACTTCTCGATACGTCCTACTTTCTTCAGAATCAGAATGAGGGATCATTGCAGAATGGAATTTCTCTGCACCAGCTTTCCCTTGGCGCCACTGGAAGTACATAATGGCATCAGCGCCTCGTGCTACAGCACTGTAGCTCCACAGCCTCATCTCGCCTGGTTCTTTTGTTAGGTTTATATCTCGCCAGTTCACATGTCCGCTCGCTTGCTCCATAATAAAAAATGGCTGGCCGTGGCGAAGACTTCTCATTAAATCGTGGTGAAAGGCATGTCTATACGGGACACCCTCTCGAGGGTCTGGATATGTATCCCAGGTTACAACGTCTGTTTCCTTCGCCCACTCGTGGTAGTCCAATGGTTTAAACTGATACATGAAATTAGTGAATACAGGAATAGTTGGAGTTACATCTCGCAAAATACGCTTTTCGATCATATACAGCTCAAATAGACTATCATTCATAAAACGCTTGTAATCCAATTTTTGTCCGGGGTTATAAAAAGTAGCCTGTCGGACAGGAAAATCAATTTCTGACCATTCTGTGTAACGCTGACTCCAAAATGAGGTTCCCCATGCCTGATTTAACTCTTCAATTGTCCCATACCTCTTTTTAAGCCAATCTCGAAAAGCGTAGAGAGAATAGGTGCTATAGCATTCTGAAACATGGCAGCCGTACTCATTATTGATGTGCCACATTTTCACACCTGGGTGATCCTTATAGCGCTCTGCCAGTGCGCTTACAAGTTTCTCTACAGCTCTCTTATAGGAGGGACTGTTGGGGGAGTAATGCTGTCTTGAGCCAAAATGATACGGTTGGCCCTGTTCATTTACTGCTGTCACGTCCGGATACTTTTTAGTTAACCATGCTGGTGGAGAGGCTGTAGCGGTTGCTAGACAAGCATAGATGCCATGCTCATAGAGAAGGTCAAGGACACGATCTAGCCACTCAAATTCAAACTGGTCTTCCTGAGTCTCAAGTACAGACCAGCTAAATATACCAACGGAAACGAGATTAACACCTGCCTTTTTCATAAGCTCGGCATCTCGTTTCCACACTGACTCATCCCATTGTTCCGGATTGTAGTCCCCGCCAAACGACATGTTTGGCAAAATTTCCTGAATCGATTTCATCCGTTCTTTCACTCCTTTTCCTTAGATCTTGGTAAAGTAACGCGAGGAATTGGTACATTCCCCCAATCTATATCCGATGCAAAATAAAAGGAGGGGTATGCTGGCTGATTGTAACAAATATTCTGATTAGCTGTACCTGCTCGATATTGACTATCATGCATTAACGTGTACATCTTTCTATCCGTTATTTCTGTATTTGTAAAAATACGGATAGCAGAGCTGTCTTTTAAAGGGACAAGTAGTTCCTCCCTCCAGTCTCCAAACAGATCAGCTACTAGTCCAGGATTCCCTTTTGTTCCATTGTTCGTTACTGTACCTTCTGCTTTTAGCTGTTCGCCTCTTAGCCAATCCATGATAACTGGGGCATCACCTTGAGCACCTTCAATGATTTGCGTACTCATATCGCCCTTCCAACGAATACTCATATTCGTACCAGGCATCTCTTTACTCATCTTGGTACCTTCGGCTGTAAATAAGCCTTCTGCCCACGTTTCTAATCCTCTTTGTCCAGGTATAACGTCTCCAATCATGCCTCTACCAGTATCGTAGCCACTGTACTCGCCATAGAGGACCCTTCCATCCTCCGCTTGACGCAATGCATAGCCATATGGAGCCCACGTGCCACCTTCATGAACCATAAATATTTCCTGACCCGGTCTATCCGGAATGATAGTAGCTACATGAATGGCATCTCCGTGACCCAGCTTCGCAACCGCTCCTGGCTTAGCGCTTTGCTCAGGAAGGGTATCAGAAGAGCTATATAACAGACTTCCGTCATGGTCAATTGTAGCCCCACCGTAAATAATCTCCTGCTTACCGTCAAAATCAACATCTGCGATTGTTAAGAAGTGTGCCCCTTGTGTGCTTAATGCACCGTGATGAGCATCTTCTCCTTCTACAAGATGAGGATTATCGTTAAAGGGATTTGTCATTGGAGTCCAACCGCTATCCGTCACAAATCGCTCCTTTAAGCTGGTCCCATCCCAATCATATGCCACGACACATGCCCTCGTGTAATATCCTCTAGCAAACACAGCCGAGGGCCGCTCCCCATCTAGATACACAACCCCCCCTAGAAACCGATCGACGCGATTCCCCGGCTCGATATGTGACATGGCATAATCGCCCCACATTAACCCGTCGTCAAAACGACCGGGTTTATAACGTATGGTCTGAAGCTCTCGCCCTGTTTCCCCTTCAAATACAGTTAAATACTCTGGTCCCTCCACAATAAAACCTTCAAAAGCGGAAAGGTTATTTCTTTCGCTTCTAGATTTAGCGTAGTCCTCCATGAAATATGTCACCATTTCCAGCGCGTTCTCTTCCGAAAGTGGATAATCATATTTTTTATCGATCCCGAAGCATTCCTCGAGGGTCGAAGGCCATCTGCCTCCTGTAACTTCAGGATGCCTATGCCAATTCATAAACCTGTTTTTTAAATAGTGGCGGTAATCATCTGTGCTCATTCTGTAATCATCCTGATGAGCATAGCCTGCCTTTATATCCTCATCTGGCATTGTAATAAATACTGTTTCTCCATTTCGGATTGTGTGTGTGCCAGGAGCCGTTTTAAACATAAGCTCCGCTTTCCCATCTCCATCAAAATCTGCTACAAGGAATTGCGTGTAGTGTGCCCCCGAGCGAATATTTTTACCTATATCAATTCGGTAAAGCTGCGTACCGTCAAGCTTATATGCGTCTATCAAGGTAGGCCCCGTATAGCCAGTGTGAGAAACATCTTTAGAATTGGATGGATCCCATTTCACGATTAGCTCATATTCGCCGTCTCCATCTACATCTCCTACACTTAGATCGTTAGCATGATAGGTAAACGCTTCCCCAACAGGTGTAACCCCATCTTTTGGCTTTTGTAATGGAACGTCTACATACGCATTCTCCCATGGCGTTACTGCTGTACAAGGCTCATGTTCTTTTTCGTTCATTATTAGGGAGACTTGATAGCTGTCTTTCCTAGTTCCATGCTTATCCAAATAATTCGTGCTATCCGTCACTTCAACGAGACGCTCACCATTACGATAAACAACAAAATCACCTGCCTGAAGACCTTCTGGTAAAGCTTTTTGTACTTCACTTACAAGAAGTCGCCAGCTAAGAAAAATTCCTTCATTTGTAGGGACGGCGAGTAAACCGCGATCCAGATACTCCAGTTGAATGGTTTTAGGATTGACAGCCTCTACTGTCAAAATCTCTGAGTGATCGTACTCTTCTCCATCTTTCAAAGCAACAATCTGTAAATACTGCTTACTATGTGTACTCAGATGTAATACGGTGTGGGGCTCCGTCACTTCTTGCACCGTTTTTAGCTTCATTTGGCCTGTCATTTTATCGGACCAAGCAAGCCGATAATACTCTGCATCTGCTACTCGTTCCCATTTTATCGCTATACGGTCTGGCGATACGTCTTTTTCTACAAGATTAATCACATAGTCCCCTCCCTTACCTTCCATTTAAAATAGCATTTAATAAGTTAGTAGTTGTTCAAGCAATAAAATAGAGTCTTCTGTCTTAACAGAATACAAAGGTACAGCCGCAGCCATCGGACGATCTGGCTCAATTCCCAGCTCCTTAAGAAGGTACATATTTGCATCTAATGGAACTGCAAATACGTGTTTAGACCCAGATTCAGGAAGAATTTGCTCGTAAAACGTCCCTTCAAGGTCCAAGGATTCTGGTAAAATGTCGTCTAGAGGCGCCAAACCTTCTGGCTCCATGATCTGCTCAATCATATGCTCGTCCATAATTAATAAATCGCCTAATTCCGCAGAGACGTCTACAAAGAATTTTTCATCCAACGGGATATGAAAAGTAACACGTACATCCTCTTCCAAAGTATGCGGTAATTGTTGAACAAGGTCTCTAAACGTATCCTCTTCAATCTGATCACTAATGCCATTTGTATATACATATATGTCATAGTTTTCTTCAGAATCAGTGCTACAACCACTCACCAGGAAGAAAACGGTTACAATAAGAAACAAACGCATCGTTCCTCGCCCCTTTTTTTAGTTGTGTAAAAAGGATTCCACATAGCGCTTTGAAGCCCTCATCTCTTCTGGGGAGCATTCTTCAAGAATAATAGGAACACCAGGCTTATATGCACGGAGCCTTTTCATGTATAGTTCATAATTCATCGTTCCTTGACCCGCTGGGACAACCTCCAATGTACCGTCTTCCCCAAATCTTCTATCCTTTGCATGAGCAGCCAAAATGCGATCTCCCAATAGGTCAAATGCCTCTTCTATAATGTCATCCTGCTGTTTAAAGTTAACTTCCGTCATTAAATTACCAGGATCCAAGATGACTCCTATATTGGAAGAATCCACTTGATCTAGCAACCATCTTAACTGCTTGGCTGTATGGAGGAGATGACCATTAGCCGCTTCCAGCGCTAAAAACACTCCCCATTGTTCCGCCTCTTTAACAAGCTCTTGTACATTTTGAACGAGTCGGTTCCATTCGGCTTCTGAACCCCCTTCTTCGGCAGGACCTGTTTCTGTCCCAACCATCGGCGCTCCAAAAAATCGAGCATAACGAATACATTCTTTATACCGTGCTATCGTTTTAGATCGGGAGGCTTCATCTGTTTCATGAAGATGAAGGTAGGACGCTAAAACAGCGATGGATATTCCTTGTTTTTCGAATGATTTACCGATGTCCATTGCAAGTGCCGGACTCAGCTTACCTGGTTCACTGAAATCAGCATCGTCCAGAGCTTTCCACAAAGCAAGCTGTATCTGAGTAAATCCCTTCTTTCCAATTCGAGCTGCTAAGTCTGTGGCTGGACGCTGACCATACAAATGTGCGAGCAATCCTACTGACATGATAATGTCCCCCTTAATAAAAATGTTGGTTTCACAGATTTCACATGAAATGATTTAGATTATTTTTATCTAAATAAGCATTGTCGAGTTCGCTTATGTTCGTTATAGTGTGATTATAGCAACTATATTCGCAAGGAACAACCCGAATCACTGAATAAATAGCGTCTAGGTTATGTAAGCAAACCATAAAATGAGAGAGCAATATCTAGTAAACTACTACGTTAACAGGCATTTTGTCTCTTCCTTACTTCGCATATTTTTTGTGTAAAACAAATATTTTTGTTGGTTTTTTGTCAAATGAAAGAGTTATTCTACTCCTTTCTTCTTACACATATTTCGTAATTGACAAAAACGATTTAGATAGATAAGGCATAAAAGGTAGGAATAGATCGAATGCTTTTACTTACATATATGTCTCTTTCACGTATTTTAAGATCTAATGCACTATGGAAAGGAGCTTATTATGTTATCAATTGAACGATACGAAAAAATCATGAATGAACTCGATAAAAACGGTACCGTCCGCGTATCTTTTTTGAGTAAAGCACTACATGTTACCAACAAGACAATTCGTATTGACTTAGAACACTTGGAAGAAAAGGGGCTTCTCCAACGTATACACGGCGGCGCTATCCTTCCAAAAAGTGAGAATCAACTACTTCCAATAAAGGATCGACAAGAGGATCTCACTGATGTCAAGCATGCCATAGCGCTTGAGGCCATTAAAGAGATACAGGACGGCGATACGATCCTTATTGATGGGGGAAGTACAACATACGCCTTTGCTAAAGCCCTGCCAGACATTCCGATCACCGTTATTACAAACGATATTCATATCGCCTCCGCTATCTTAAGGAAAAGTCAGATTCAACTGATGGTCACGGGTGGAACGAGAATTGGGGAATCAGCTGCCTTGTTTGGTTCTGAAGCAGAAAGAATGCTTCAACATATACGCGTCAATAAAATATTTTTTGGTACGACTGGTCTGTCTTTAGAGGGCGGTCTCACCGTGTTTAATGCTATCCATGCCGATTGGAAGCGTAAAGCACTAAACTGCTCCAAAAAGTATATTCTGCTAGCTGATGCGAGTAAATTTGATAAGGATGCGCTTATTCAATTCTCATCCATTGAACAAGTAGGGACGATTATTACAGACGATCAGCTTTCCGAAGAAATAGCTACTCGCTATAAGAGTAAAGGCATTCACCTTATTATTGCGTCAGGGGGAAAAGAATAATGCATCTCACACCTTTACATAGACTCCCGTCCGGAAATCATGGTATCTCATGGGGGGTACCGTGGAAGCAGGGAGAAAGATGGCCAAAACAATCCCTTCAGCTTTTAGCGGAGAAGGGGCAAACCTTTCCATTAACAAGCTGGGTTATGGCTACATGGCCTGATGGTAGTGTGAAATGGACAGGACACTCGGCTGTCATTGACGGTAGCATAGCAAACTATGAGCTTGTTACAGAGGATCCTTTTATAAACAGCCCTAAAGGTCAGTTGCGCATGAAAGAAACAGATGAATCCTTTGAGATCCATACTGGAGCTGCTACATTTTGCATAGCCAAAAAGGGGACCAAGTGGCTGAAGATAGGTTCTATTCAACACCAGGATATTCTTAAAGAAGCGGAAATTGTAACAATTACAGAAGCTATATCTTTTTCAGACGAAACAAAAATCACAAAAGAGAATTCATATATAGGGACTATTAGCGAGGTTGTAGTAGACCAACTAAATGATGTGACATGCGTCCTGCATGTGAAAGGAAACTCTCTTCACCACACCTCTCTAGAGCTCCCGTTTTCCTTTCGCATCTATTTTTATTCAAACATTGCTACCTTTCGAATTGTTCATACGACAACGATTGACACCGATGACTATTCCGTACAAATTAAAGGACTCGGAATTCGTTTTCGTACGTCTCTGACTGGAGATTATTGGTCACGCCACGTGAAATGGAGCGGGGAAACCGGAATGTATAGTGAGCCAGCACAGCTCCTCTCGACTCGAAAATATCGAAATGAGAAAAACTTATTTGCACGTCAAATTCATTCCTCTTCTACACTTACTGACGTGCCGGATACACTTTCACAAGAAGCAAGTCAGCAGGCTGTGTGGAATGATTTCCTTTTGTTCCAATCTTCTCCTGATCAATACCGCTATCAAAAGCGCACTTCTCCACCATGTAGATGGGTTGATGGTGATGTTGGAACGGCTGCAGGAGGCCTCTGTTATGTTGGAGATTCACAACTAGGCATCTCCGTAAGTATTAAAAGCTTTAGAGAAAAATACCCGAGCGCCTTTCAAGTTACAGGTTTGGCCGAATCTAACACGACACTTGACTGCTGGCTTTGGCCGCCTCAATCGGATGCCATGGACCTTCGACATTACAGTGATAAAACTTATGTGGAAGCCGCCTATGAAGGTTTTCCTGAGCTACGAGCGACACCACATGGTATTGCCAACACAAATGAGCTAATAGTAACCCTCTTTGAGCAACCACCAGCGCACGAAGCTCTTTATGAAAGAAGTCTTATGGAACAGCAGTCCAATTTGCTTATAGCTACTCCACAAACGTACGCGGAAAGTGGTGCTTGTGGCCAATGGTCCGTACCAGATCGTTCCTCTAGGGAAAAACGATTTTTAGAGGATCAGCTCGATTCCGCTTTCTCTTTCTATAAGAAGGAAATAGAACAACGAAAATGGTACGGCTATTGGAATTACGGCGATGTCATGCATACTTATGACCCAGTAAGACATCAATGGCTCTATGATATGGGCGGCTTTGCGTGGCAAAACACAGAGCTAGTCCCAAATACATGGCTTTGGTACAGCTTCTTTCGATCAGGGGACCCTGAAAAGTTCGAGATGGCCGCAGCCATGACCCGCCACACTTCAGAGGTCGATCAGTATCATCTTGGTCCGTACAAGGGGCTGGGCTCGCGACATAATGTAAGTCATTGGGGATGTGGCTGTAAAGAAGTCCGTATCAGTATGGCCTGGCTCCATCATTATTTTGCCTATTTAACAACAGACGATCGACTCTTTGATATTCTCCATGAGGGTAGAAATGCCGAATATGCAATAGAACAGCTTGATCCGCTACGCGAGTTTTTTGACCCTAGTCAGGACTTCTCAGTTCATATTCGCACTGGTCCAGACTGGTCTGCACTGGTATCCAACTGGTTGTTAGCATGGGAACGAAGCGGCGATGAAATGTATCGTAAAAAGATTGAGAGAGGTCTAAGCGATATTAAAGATACCCAGCTTCGACTATTATCGGGCCCAGCCTTTGGATTTGAACCAAAGAGTGGGCGCCTTATTGAACTGGAGAATGGTGTTATTGGAGGATACCATATGATGATTGCCTTTGGAGCACCTCAAGTGTGGATTGATGCATCTAACCTCTTAGAAGACAACGAGTGGAAGGAAATGCTAGCAGAATATGCTCGCTTGTATTACGCTGACCAGGAGGAGAAAAATAGTTTCTCAAACAATCAGTTACAGGACACGTATTTTCATTGGCCAATGTTTAATGCTGGACTGGCTGCCTTTGCTGCAGACCATTCCCAAGACTGTGAACTGGCGCAAAAGGCTTGGTATAATCTGCTAAATCGTGAACGAAGTCATACACCACTGCCTATTCTATCAACAAGCATTGATGCTTGGCGTCCACTCACCGAAATACCGTGGATCACGACAAATACAATCTCACAATGGTGCTTAAATCTAATGATGGCTCTACACTTTATACCAGACGCAATGCCTAAAGAAGAACTAACAGATTTGATGAAGGAGGAGACGATATGACACATTCGCAAGAGCTTGTAACCTACGATCATGATTTTTCTGACAATAGCGTGTTTGATGATTGGATATTTGAAGGACCTGGAAAGGGAACGATTGAATCAGGGCGGCTTGTTCTTGAAAGTACAGTTGATGCAGAGGCTTACGAGGATCATGCTCATTGGGTGCTTTGGTGTAAGCAACGATTCAGCGATCACATCAAAATCGAATGGACGTTTTTACCGCTTGAAGAACCAGGATTGTGTATGATTTTTTTCTCGGCGGATGGTAAGGATCAGCTAGATCTCTTTGATTCGTCCTTATCAAAGCGAACTGGCTATTATCCGCAGTATCATTCAAGTGATATTCACGCGCTACATCTGTCTTACTTTAGGCACCGGCACCCTGAAGAACGTCATTTCCGAACGTGCAACCTCCGTAAAAGCGCAGGTTTTCACCTGTGCAAAACGGCAGCAGACCCTCTCCCGCCGGCAAAGGATGCTCTAGAGCCTTACCGAATGAAGCTCATTAAATCTGGCAAGAAGGTGTCCTTCTCTATTAACGACTTTCCTGTGCTTGATTGGGAGGATGATGGCAAGGAATATGGGCCAACTCTCAAAGAGGGGTATATCGGATTTCGTCAAATGGCGCCGATGAGAGCGGCCTACAGTGATTTTAGCGTTACTTCCATTTCTCCAAGAGATACATGATATACCTCGTAACCTAGCAACGATAGTTTATAAGGGGCGGGGACAACAGTCCCCTATAATTAAAAAAATGGACGAACCTCCCAATTAGATGAGGTCGTCCACTTTTCGTTGCTTTTTATGTCCTACCGTCAAAGGAAGCTCCTGGTCTGTTTATGAAATCTCAGTAGCATATTGAACAACCTTTATTAATGGAGAATCTAGTTAAAATCTAAAAGAGAGTCTACTCGAATGGCTTGCTCTCTTTTAAGGGAGTAATTTCCAGCAATACCTGTCAAAATCGACTTTGCCCCATCGATATGGTTGGCAGCACGATTAAATCTATCTTGAACGGGCTCTCCGAATATATCATTTAATAGAATTGGATCTCCACCACCGTGACCACCAACGCCCTCCTCCATTTCCACTTCATAGGACTCTGAAAACATTGGCATAACCATTAATTTCCGCTCTTCAAGTGCACCCTCATCAGCTTTCTTTCCTCCTGAATTAACGTACGAACGCTCTACCACCTTAGCTTCTAGGCGACCTTTTGTTCCATTTAAAATAACATGAAATCCTTCCCAGGACTGATACGCATTAAGAGAATAGCTTAATACTGCCTTGTTTTTATAAACGACATTAACTGCAAGCGTATCTTCAATGTCAATTCCATCTCCAAATACGCTTTGATCCCTCTGATAACCATCTTCCATTTCCGCATCTAGATACATTGATTTTAGGTGTTCGTTTTGGTCGAGATGAAGAGCGAAAGGATCCTCCTTCGCATGCTCACTACCGTAGGCTCGCTGATAAAAATGTTTCACACCTCTTTTTTCGGCATTATCCTTTCCATAAAAGCGTAGTCCGCCAGAGGCAAATACTGTTTTGGGCTCAGAATTTAACCAAAAGTTCACAAGATCAAAGTGATGAGTGGACTTATGTACTAATAGTCCACCGCTGTTTTGTTTGTTTCTGTGCCATCTTCTAAAATAGTCAGCCCCGTGCTGTGTATCAAGTGCCCATTCAAAATGAACAGATGTTACTTCCCCAATAACATCATCCTGAATCAATTCACGAATCTTTGTATTGTGAGGTGCGTACCTGTAATTAAAGGTCACACGTACCTCTTTGCCTGTCCGCTTAACCGTATCAAGTATTTCTTGACACTTTTCTTCGTCTACGGTCATCGGCTTTTCGGTTATTACATGGCAACCTAATTCCATCGCACGGATGATGTATCGGTGGTGGGTACGGTCTACCGTTGTAACGATCACATAATCCGGTCTCTCGTTATGAATCATGTCGTCAAACCGATCTGCTGTATACGTATTAACTCTCGGATGCCGATAAGTTTTTTCTAACAAACCATTCGCATAGTCCATTCGTGTTTGGTTAACGTCGCAGAATGCTTTCAATTCTCCTGTTGCTTGATAATCAGTTACTAGTGCCCCGTAAAAAAATTCTGCGCGACCACCTGTACCTACTAGTACATACGATTTTTTGCTCATCCTTTATCACTCCCATTTTATTATGTTATTTCATTCGTTTTGACATTTATCCTTATCGGTTAAAAAAAGGTAGGGAATCCGTTTTATGCGTTTAACGCTTCCTTATTTAGGTATGGGGTCGTTTTTTAATAATGGTCACCATATTGCTCTTTAACGATTCATTTAAATAGCTAGTAACAGGCTCTGTCAGATTCCCGAGCCAGCGGGCATCTTCTTCCCATATGAGGTGACTGCTTAACACATCCTCAACAAGTTTTTTAAAATTGCCGTGCTTTTGGTAATCGGTCCAAAAGCGATCTAGTTCTAGTAAAATCGTTTCTGATTCATATAACGGATAGAACTCTTCCATTCTCTTCCCAAAATAAACGCTTTCATTTTTTTTAGAAGGCCTAAACATTTGTAGTAACCCTGCAAGTGCTAAAGCGTAAAGGTCCGATATGTCAACCACGCTCTTCTCTCGAATAGCCGGAAGAATTCGTGTCTTGAATTTGCTGACACCACTCATAGAAATGGCATGAAGGTAATGGTCATTATAAGGATTGCAAAAGCGAGCTTGTACGTCCTCTATAAAAGTATGCTTCTCCTCATTTGAATATGGGAGAGAAGCAGCTAGTTCATGAAATACTTCCTCCATCACAGGACTTGATAAGTCACTTTCCATTACATCTCTTACTAAATGATACCCTGCCGGGAAAAATAGTGATGTCATTATCGTGTGTGGGGCGTTTAATAGACGAACCTTTATGTCACTATGTTTTTTTACATTACCCCACCTCACGTTGAAGTCGGTTTCTGCAAATGGGAGACGATGACGTATTCGTTCCTGCCCTTCTATAACAAAAAGATGGTAGGGTTCTCCAATGACAAGCCCCCT
Source organism: Paenalkalicoccus suaedae (assembly GCF_006965545.2). Lineage (NCBI taxonomy): Bacteria > Bacillati > Bacillota > Bacilli > Caryophanales > Bacillaceae > Paenalkalicoccus > Paenalkalicoccus suaedae. Next base: position 199,889 of record NZ_CP041372.2, on the reverse strand, counting down.
GTCCTCGTAGCCTATTGCATCAAAGAAGGCAGCTGCATCCTCTTTTGGGTAGCCCGTTACAATCCGATCTACAAGTGTATTGCAAAAGTCATTTTCTTTAGTCAGCCAGTGATAAAACGATTTATCGTAGTCCCAATCAGCGGCGTGCTGACAAACCATTTCCTTTAGGTTATCTCCATTTTTTTGCACCAACTCACACGGTAAAATATCAATTCCGCCTCCGATACCTTCAAAAGCCTTAAAACGTTCATATAATAAACTCGTTAGTTTTGCAGGGAAGGTAGAGGGGATAGCGCCATTAATAGGACACGCTTGTTTTTGATACGTTAGCCCTGCTTCCGTGGTATTGGAAACAATTACTTCAAGCTCTGGTGAGCGAGCGAGCTTGATTACCTCATTCCATTCCTGATAGGCCAGTGTTCTAGAAACAGACGTGATGAGAGTGTATTCCTCATGTGCCGCCCTATCCACCATCCCTTGTAGACATACGGTATATAAATAATCCTGCGCCTTTAAATAATCATGTGTACTTCCACCAGGATTAGGCTGATATATAACGGTACTTCCCGCATAATCCGTCTCGCGATTAAGGCCTTCTAAGAGCCAGTTGAAAAAACCACGTAAAAAGTTTCCTTTTCCAAACTGGAGGATCTTTTCTGGTCCCCGCTTTATTGTCATGCCTGTTTGTGTATGCAACATTTGCTTTGATAGTTGCTTCATACTCGCCTCCTTTCCTATATCACGATTTGATCTCATCAAGATCAAAGAATTCTACAGCATTGTAATAGCAAATATCTTTTATTATATTTCCTAAAAGCTCGTAATCTTCAGGTACCTCTCCTGCCATCACCCACTCTCCAATCATCGTACAAAGGATACGACGAAAGTATTCATGGCGTGTGAAGGACAGGAAGCTACGTGAATCCGTTAACATTCCGACAAATGTGCTGAGCAAACCATGATTGGATAAGTCAGTTAATTGCTTTCTCATGCCCATTTTCTGATCATTAAACCACCACCCCGAGCCTAATTGAAGCTTTCCACGAATGCCTGAAGATTGGAAGTTGCCGATTGCTGTTGCAACAACCTCGCTATGAATAGGGTTAAGTGGATAAATAATCATTTTTGGTAGCTGGTCTGTCACGTCCAAATTGTTTAAAAAGCCATTAAGTGGTTCAGCTAAATTAAAATCATGAATGGAATCAAATCCAGTATCTGGTCCCAACTTATCAAATTGTCGGTGGTTATTATTTCGTATTGCCCCTATATGCAGCTGCATTACCCAGCCCCTGCGGTGATATTCTTTTCCTAGGAAAAGGAGCATATATGTTTTAAACTGTTCGATTTCCGTGGTGGTAAGTGATTTCCCCTCATGCCTTTTCTTAAAAATTTCTGCCGCCTCTTCCTCGGCGCACGGTTGAAATGGTAAGGTCTGAATACCATGGTCAGAAGCCCGGCAGTCTAGTTCCTCAAAAGCATCCATTCTTTTTGTAAGGGCAGCAAGAAGATCACTTATATGTGTAATTGCCATGCCTGTTACGTTCTCTAGTTTATTCATATATGGGGCAAAGCCGCTCGCCCCAATTTCGATTGCTTTATCTGGTCTAAATGTTGGCTTTACAAAAACCTCTATATCTTCTTTTTTTGCTATTGATTGGTGATGAGCAAGGTCGTCACAAGGATCATCGGTTGTAAAAATAGCTTTTACTTGTGACTGCTGTAAAATATCCTGAACGTTTAATGTGCCTGATTGAAGGCGCTCATTTGTTTCTTTCCAAATATACTCTGAACGGTGTTCATTTAGTAGTTCATCTAGGTCAAAATACCGTTTTAGCTCGAGATGAGTCCAATGATACAAAGGATTCCCAATCGTCTGTGGGACCGTTTTAGACCAGTTACTAAATAGTTGTTTATCAGATTGACTACCGGTAATTTGATCTTCTGTAAACCCTGCCGCTCGCATAGCACGCCATTTATAATGATCTCCATAAAGCCATATCTCCGATATCGTAGTAAATTGATGATTTTCCCTTATCTCCTTTGGGTTAAGGTGACAGTGAAAATCAATTATTGGCATCTTTTTTGCATAGTCGTGATACAGTCTTATAGCTGGTTCATTTTGAAGCATGAAGTTCTCGTGGATAAATGATGTCATTTTAAGACCCCCTCCAACACGAAGTATGTAGGTAGCTGTGCTCCCCAATTTTACAAGTTGCTCACGCGATAGCATAAACTTCCACTAATCACCCTGAAAATAACAACGTTGTTATTTGTGTCATTATAGCATATACGGGTACCCCGCATACCGATGAACGTTAATTTTTATAGGCTTTTTGGTAGAATGGCTTTTCAAACGCTTCTCCTGTAGCGGTTCACGCACAGCTAACGAATATCTCTTGAACCTCCTACCTTTTATGATACGATTAGGGCTAGTTATGCACGTATTCATGGTAAAAGGAATGATTTTATGACTGTCACAATTAAAGATATTGCCAAATCTGCTGGAGTCAGTTACTCTACGGTCTCTAAAGCTTTACGGAATAGTTCTCTTGTTAAGCAACCGACAAAAGAAAAAATTCGTGCCATCGCATTGGAACTTGGCTATGAGCCTAATCTGGCGGCGCAAGTGCTCGTTTCTAGAAAAACGTTTACGATTGGGGTCGTCTGGCCAAGCGTGGATCGCGAGATGCAGGCTGCATTGATTACACTTTTGAATAATCAACTTGAAGAAGAAGGGTATACGACTCTCATTTCTATTAATGATATTTCTCGCTCTGTTAAAGCTTTTCAACGACTCCAGGTTGATGCAATGCTCATTTTTGACGACCAGCAGCATCAGGATACGCTACCGAAAACAACAATCCCGACAGTGCTATTTGGCTTAAAAGAAAGAAGCCAATTTCCTGTGATAGATGTCAATCGGCATGAGGCCGTCAAAAAAATTACGGAATACGTAATAGAGGAAGGTGCCCTTAGCATTCTCTATGCAGGGTTAACAGAGGGGGAAGACCCGCTTCAAGCAGCTAAATTTGAAGGGTTTTTAGCTGCCACATCATCCTTGCAAGGAGCGACTGCTGTATATAACACAAAAGGATTAAATCGCCTTGATGGATATAAAGCAATGAAAGCAATCCTGCAATTAGGAAGTCCACCACATGCCATTATTTTTGGAAGCTATGATTTAACGGTTGGGGCTATAGATGCCATACATGAGTTAAATATCACAAAGACTAACCATTTGCGTATAGCAAGCTACGATAATATGTCTGGACACCATGAACTGACATTCCCGGTGTTATTCACTGGCGTTCCATTAACCATTATTGTTGAAACGCTCGTAGATAAATTGTTGCAAGCTGCTGATGGACAACCTGTCACCTCCATTTCTCTTGATCCGGTTATCCATCCTTCCGATATCCTTTAATGGAATACATCCTCTACACAGGTATTTCTAGTACCTTGTCAAACTGCTTGTCCTTTTTCTAAATCGAACTAACGTTCGTTAAATTTATAAAGTTTGTTATTTTTCAAACTATTTTTAACTTTTTGTATGTATGCATATCTCTTCTCAAACATTATAATTCAAAATGTAAGCACTTACAAAAATAGCTCAAGGGGGGAATTCGTTCATGAGATTTAGATCTGTAAAGGGGTTACTTTTCGTCGTACTTATTATGTCACTCGTCTTTATTTCTGCGTGTGGCGGCGATGGGAGCAACGCTACTAACGGGAATACTACTGGCAGCGCTGGCGATGGCAATAACGACGGGAATGGAGACACAAATGAAACAGCAAGCTCTGGCGATGGTGAGGAAGAGGTTACGATTCGAGTAGCATGGTGGGGTGGTCAAGAACGACATGAAATGACGCTCGATGCCATTGATTTATTTGAGGAAGAGTATCCACATATCACTGTGGAGCCTGAATATACAGATTGGGATGGTTACTGGGAACGACTAAGTACGCAAGGAGCAGGTAATAACCTTCCAGATGTGATCAATATGGATAACTCTAGAATGACAGAGTACAGTAGTCGAGATTTACTCATGGATCTTCAACCACTCATTGATGAGGGTCTCATTAATTTGGACGATGTCGATGATGTCTATCAGGATATCAATGTGACAGAAGATGGCGCTGTTTTAGCCATTTCATTAGGCGCTAATGCGTTGGGTATTATCCAAAATGATGACGTCTTATCTGAATATGGGGTCACTCTCGAGCCTGGATATACCTATGAGGACTTACAAGAAGCAATGACACAAATTGCTTCAGAGACAGACGAAGAATTTTTTGGCTTTGATCTTAACAATGCGGACTTTGAACTATTTTATATTTATGCAAGACAGCATGGACAGTCTGTTTTTAATGAAAACGCTGATGGTCTAGGATTTGATGAAGATATCCTCGTATCCTACTTTGAGTTTATTCAATCAAATGTAAATAATGGGATTTCCCCACCGCATGATGTAACAATGGACTACATCGACGGCGGTAATTCCATGACAGGAGAAGGAACGGCTGCTGCTGCAATGGCGGCTAGTAACCAAATTATCGGGTTGGCCCAAACGACAGATATGGAGTTAAGCTTAAACCTTCCACCTACTTTGAGCGCTGGCGAAAACGGGAACTGGATTCGACCAAGTATGTCATTTGCAATTTCATCAAGCAGTGAGCAACAGGAAGCATCTGCTGCATTCATCGATTTCTTTACAAATAGTATAGAGGCGAATGAAATTTTGCAGGCCGATCGTGGTGTCCCGATTTCTTCAGAAGTAAGAAATCATTTAGCTGACCAAGTAGAAGGTCCAGTGGCTCAAACATTTGAGTATCTCGAATTAGTAGAGGACTACACAAGTCCCGCTGATCCGCTTCCACCACCAGGTGAAGGAGAAGTTCGAGGTTCTTTCCAACGTATGGTAGAGAGCTTGAAATACGATATGGCTACACCTGAAGATGCTGCACAGCAGTTTATGCAAGAGGCCGAATCTATTTTACAATAACCATTTTTGTATGGAGGGCAAATGAAGGGGTACCTTCTGCCCTCTATTTTTACAGGGAGGAACAGCTATGTCTCAATCGAATGTATCAGATCAGCGCAAACATGTATCTAAACTCCCACCGCCTGATGCCGATCAACAAAAGCGGCTTCGTAAAAAAGCCTTTAAGGAGAGCCTGACAGGTTATATGATCATTTCACCTTGGCTGCTTGGCTTCTTTTTGCTCATTTTAGGTCCGATCATTGCTTCACTTTATTTCTCTTTTACTGACTATGACCTACTATCTAGTCCTAACTGGGTTGGATTCGACAACTATATTAACATTCTTACAAATGATCCTCGGTTTCGACAATCCTTAACTGTTACACTTATTTTTGTCTTTGTCTCCACGCCATTAAAGTTAATCTTCGCCTTAGCACTAGCAATGCTTTTTAACACCGGAAGAAAAGGAACTGGCTTTTTTACAACGATTTATTACATTCCTTCTATCATTGGCGGAAGTGTAGCGATCGCGGTTGTATGGAGGATTATTTTTGGTCGCAATGGTGCTGTAAATGAGCTCCTGCAAAGCGTAGGTTTGTCCGGTACTAACTGGATCGGCAATCCTGATACTGCACTATCCATCTTAATTTTATTAATCGTTTGGCAATTTGGCTCTCCAATGATTATCTTTTTGGCTGGTTTACGCCAAATTCCGACGGAGCTTTATGAAGCCGCGTCTGTAGATGGAGCCAATCGCTGGCAATCATTTAAAGGTATTACCATACCAATGCTGACACCTGTTATCTTTTTTAACCTGATCATGCAAACAATCGGCGGATTCATGATATTTACTCAGGCCTACCTCATCACGCAGGGTGGTCCAATGGATTCGACGTTATTTTATGCACTTTATTTATATGAGATGGCCTTTGAATATTTACGAATGGGCTATGCGTCTGCTATGGCATGGATACTTTTAGTAATTATTGCATCTATAACTCTCTTGCTGTTTATTACTTCGAAGAAATGGGTCTTCTATGAGTCAGAAGGAGGGAAATCATGAAAAAGAAACACTCATCCTTTTCAAATTTTATTTACTACACGTTTGTCATTCTCTTTGGATTTGTCATGGTTTACCCGATACTCTGGATGATTATGAGTTCTCTAAAGCCCGAAACAGAAATTTTTGGTAACGCAAGCTCCTTGATTCCTAGCCAATTACTATTTGAAAATTATGCTCGTGGCTGGGAAGGCTTCGGGCGAACAGGGTTTGATTTATATTTTCGAAATTCAATGATCGTGACCTCTCTTGTTGTAATCGGTACCGTCCTGAGTGCCAGCATCGTAGCCTACGGATTTGCACGCTTAAAATTCCGATTTAAACCTATCTTATTTGCTTGCCTAATGGCCACGGTCATGCTTCCAGTACAAATTACATTGATTCCACAATACATTTTGTTTCACAACTTAGGTTGGGTGAATACCTTCATCCCACTCATTCTTCCGGCCTTTCTAGGCGGACAGCCTTTCTTTATTTTTCTGCTGATTCAATTTATTCGCGGCATTCCTAGAGAGTTGGATGAAGCAGCGATCATTGATGGGTGCTCTACGTTTGGTATCTTTACAAGAATCATTTTGCCATTATTAAAGCCTGCACTAGTCACTGTTGTTATTTTTGCTTTCATGTGGACGTGGGATGATTTCCTCGCCCCATTGATTTACTTAAATAATGCCAACCTTCACACTGTCACACTTGGCTTACGCAATTTCATGGACGCAGACTCTGGGACAAATTGGGGACCGCTGTTAGCGATGTCCTCCCTCTCTCTGCTACCTCAGCTTATTCTTTTTGCGTTTTTCCAAAAGTACCTTGTTCAGGGTATTGCTACAACAGGTCTTAAATAAACCTTTGTATCGCCTGCAAAGCAGAGTAACATCCGCTTTGCAGGCGTTTACAGTATAGGATCAGAATTGCAAAAAAGTGTTATTGTAGTAAAATGAAAAACAAGTATGATAAGAGATATACCTGATGGATTAGGGGGAGTAGTTATGAAAGGGCTTACAGACGGTGCTTTTTCTATCTTTGAACGTCTTATGAATCTGGCTATATGGAATATAATCTGGGTTGGTCATACGCTAATGGGATTCATTATCTTTGGCTGGGCGCCAGCTACAGCGGCATTATTTTCCGTCCTTCGTGACGAAAAATTGAAGCAGCGAAATGATAGGAAATTAAAGACCTTCTTTTATTACTATAAGCAACACTTTTTTAAAGCAAATGTGATTGGTTTCCTTTTAATAGGGGGAGGACTCTCTATTATGTTTACCTTTTACACGTTAATCGATATGACATTTTGGATTAGGCTCCTCCTAGGTACAGTGCTGTTTGTTGTCTTTATTCTTTACTTGATCGTTGCTTTTTTTATTTTTCCAGTATTTACTCACTTCCATACAGATCTTAACCTCCACATTCGCTATGCATTAATGATCGGACTTGCATACTTACCGCAGACGTTTTTAATTGCCATGACCTTAGCCCTGACTGGAATCGCCTATCAGCTATTTCCTGGCATTATGCTATTTTACTTAGCCAGTGCACCTGCCGGTATGGTGTTAGCTATCTCACTGCATGTTTTCCAATCTATCGAAGAAAAGGCTCCTCCCGTATCGCTCAAGTATCACGAAGCATAATAAAGGATGAGAGCTATGAATATATTTAAGCGATATAAGGTTCAAAGTATTTTTTTCGGGAGTTTTCTTCTATTTTCCTTTTTGGTGTTAGGGATTACAACCTTTTTTAGCTACCAATTCTCCTCGACTCAGCTGATTGATAAGACAACAGAGTATCAGGAGGAGTCGCTTGAGCGCCTCAGCTTGGAAATCGGAGATAATCTTCAGCGCTTCCAGGAATACTCGGTTATTTTATCAAGACAACAGGCCTTTCGAGACTTGATTGCAGGTCATAGTTCCTCTCGTCTACCAGTCTCTTTTCGGACATCTGTAAATAACGACTTTGCAAATTTTATCTATAGCGCTAAAACGGTTCATTCTGTAGAAATATATATGAATCGACCTCCTGTAGACAACATTTCTCTGCCGGTTCGGTATGAATCACTTGAAACGCTAAGGGAAAGTAGCTGGTTTGAGGAGCTCGATAATATCTCTTATAGCTGGCTTGGTAGTAGACGAACAAACACCGTTGCTGGGGAAACAGATGTCGTCAGTTTTGGAAGGAAAATTAACTCGCCATCAGGTGACTTACTATCCGTTCTCCTTCTTAATCTTGATCCTTTAATCGTAGAGGGCTGGCTCCATAATGCCGAATCAGACTCTGAAGTTCTGCTTATCGATCATAAGGGCAGAACGGTCTCCTCAACAGGAGAAAGTCCCGTTGGCGATACAAATGATCACACGTTCAATAATGCTACTACCAATAAAAACGTAGTCAACACACTTGGCTTAACAGGTCTAGCTTCGGAGGACTTGGTCGTTTCATCCCCTATTCCTGTGCTCAACTGGCACCTTGTTCAGATTACACCTTTTGAGGAAATTACGGAAGACAGTCGAATGATGGCACGAAATTTATTTGCAATTGGTATGATGACGAGCTTATTAATCATCGTCAGCATTCACTTTTTAACAAGGCAATTTACCTATCCCATTCAGCGATTAACTACTGCAATGAAAACGTATCAACTTCATGAAAAGAACCCTGCCCTCCCGAATGACTACGCGAATGAGTTTGGGGAGCTCTTCTCAGGGTTTAATGAGTTAACAGAGCACGTAGAATCACTTTATAAAGAGATAGAAAAACAATATAGGCGACAAAGAGAAGCGGAAATTAAAGCGTTACAAGCGAATATGAATCCTCACTTCATTTACAATACGCTCGATCAGATTAATTGGACCGTTATCGAGCAAGGTAATCTAGAAGCAAGCAACATGATTGAACAATTGGGCAACATGCTCAGGATCGGCCTTTCAAAAGGCGAAAGTATTATTACGATTCAAGAAGAGCTAGATTATCTACAGTATTATATGAACATTCAGCATCTTAAATATGGAGACTCATTCACGTATTCTGTTGATGTGGAGGACTCCCTACGAGCCATGGAGATCCCTAAACTGACTCTTCAGCCTTTTGTAGAGAACTCGTTTATTCATGGGTTCCGAAACCAAGACGAGGGGCATATTCATCTTTTTATTGTGAAGGATGCCAATACAATTATTATTCGTATTTGTGATGATGGCATCGGCTTTGACAAGGTATTGAAACCATCTAATAATCAAGATATCGGAGGGTACGGAATAAAAAATGTACAGGAGCGCTTTGCCATCTATTATGGTGAGCACGCCTCTATTCGCCTCGACAGCTCGACAGACGGCACAACGGTTACACTAAGGTATCCACTGACAGCAGAGCATCTTAATAGGAATGCAACATCACAAAACCAGTAACAGGGAGGGAAGAGCCATGTGTAATGTTGTTATTATTGATGATGATGAAAAGGTTCGAAAGGGCATGAAAGCAATTATTCCTTGGAAAGAATTACACTGCCACTTTGCCGGATTTGCAACCAATGGACAAGAGGGTCTAACACTCATTCACGATACGCAACCGGATCTCATCATCACCGATATTTATATGCCTGTTATGAACGGTTTGGATATGGTCGAAAGTCTTCGCAAGGACGGAATAACGTCTCATATCATTATCTTAAGTGGTTACAGTGAATTTGAATATGCAAGAAAAGCGATGCGATTAGACATAGATGATTACATATCAAAACCCGCTTCTCCACAAACGATCAGTGATGCAATTCGTACGTGTATGAACAAAATGCCTCACTCAAATCACGAATATATTGTTGACTGGAAAGAATCAGCAAAGCCTCCGCTAAAGATTTTACACATACACGATACCCATTCCTTTCTTTCAGCGATTCGGAAAGCCGACTGTGAGCAGGCGTACGCTTTGATTGACTATATCTATCACTATCACGAGAAGGATGTGTTTAATCAGTCCGTTTGCATAGGATACGGGATTGAGATTTGGAATCTCATCACTAGTGCTCTACAGGACCTCGGTTTGAAGACTGAGGATTTCTTTGACGATCCGTTCCATTTTCATCAGCAGCTTTCAAGTCAAAGAAGCTGGGCACACTTTAGTGAATGGGTAAAATCACTTATCAATCAAATATGTACACACGATCAATGGGAGGAAAACATAAAGCATCGTCAATTAGTAGAGGAGATGATTCACTTTATAGATGGTCATCTCTCTGAGAATATTACGCTTCATGATCTATCAGCCGAGCTGTATATTTCCAGGAATTATTTAGGGCAAATCTTTAAACGGGTGACAGGAGAATCCTTTAAAAACTATTTAACGAAGGTACGTATGGAAAAGGCCAAAAAAATGATTCAGGATGGACATTATATGATTTATGAGATTTCGGAAGCGGTAGGGTTTCCGAATCCCGCCTATTTTACAACGACCTTTAAAAAATATACGGGTTATACCCCTTCAGACATGATTAATCGAACGATGCAGAGTTAAAACTCGTAAAATAGGAATACAAACATAAACGAACCACACTTTTTTAATAGATTTAAAAGGTTTCCATCACTTCCCTTGTTTTTATAGATATAGTCTAGTATCATTACAACTATAATGAACATTTTCAAACATTATAGGAGGTTTTTGAACAATGGAAATTCGTCATGCAACGAACCCGACTGACTTTAAGTCTTACACATCTGATCGACTTCGAAACGATTTTTTAATGGAAAACCTATTTGTTCCAGGAGAACTGAACATGGTGTATTCACACTATGATCGCGTGATTACAGGTGGTGTCATTCCGACAACCAGCGAAATAAGGCTAGATGCAGGAGACAAGCTACGTACAGAGTACTTCCTGGAAAGACGTGAAATCGGTATTGTCAATATCGGAGAAAAAGCCGTTGTAACGGTCGAAGGAGAAACGTTCGAATTAAATAAGCGTGATTGTTTGTATGTTGGTAAGGGAAATCAGAACGTGACCTTTGCAAGTGCGGACCCTGATAAGCCAACGAAGCTCTACCTTGTTTCAGCAAATGCACACAAAGAGTACCCAACTCAGCTGATGCCAATTAAAGACGCCACACCGACTAAGCTTGGTAGTGATGCAGAATCGAACAACCGTACTATCTATAAGTATATCCACGGCGATGGCATTCAAAGCTGTCAGCTTATGATGGGGATGACGCTTTTAGAGCCTAACAACATGTGGAATACGATGCCAGCCCACGTCCACGACCGACGCATGGAGGTTTATCTGTATTTTGATATGGACGAAGAGTCTCGAGTCTTTCACTTTATGGGAGAGCCTAAGGAAACAAGACATATGCTTATAAGAAATGAACAAGCTGTCCTCTCTCCACCTTGGTCTATTCACTCAGGTGTCGGAACAAATAACTACACGTTTATTTGGGCAATGGCTGGAGAGAATTATACGTTTACAGATATGGATTTCGTTGATATGAATGATTTACGATAGGAGGATACGTTTAGATGACTAATCTTTTTTCACTATCTGGTAAAACTGCGGTCGTGACTGGGTCTACACGAGGACTTGGACAGGGTATGGCGGTAGGATTAGCGGAGGCCGGTGCCGATATCGTTGGCATCAGCTTCAGTCCTCAGACTGAAACAAAGGCGCTTGTTGAGAAAACGGGCCAGCAGTTTTTTGAAATTCAAGCTGATCTAGCTGATCAATCCAGCCTCACAACAGTCGTCCATGATGCGATCTCCAAAACAGGGCGAGTCGACATTTTAGTCAATAATGCGGGAATTATCCGTCGGGAGGAAGCGGAGAATTTTACGGATCAAGACTGGGATGATGTCATAGATGTCAATTTGAATGCCGTGTTTCGATTAACAAGGGGCTTTGGCAAGCACATGCTTGAAAATGGGTCCGGTAAAATAATCAACATTGCTTCGATGCTATCGTTCCAAGGCGGTATGCGCGTCCCTGCCTATTCTGCAACGAAGCACGCCGTTGCAGGACTAACAAAATCGTTCGCAAACGAGTGGGCTAAAAAGGGTGTGAACGTCAACGCCATAGCACCAGGATATTTTGCTACGGATAATACAGCACCAATCCGAGAGGATAAAGCACGAAATGAGTTTATCACCTCCCGAATTCCACAAGGCGAGTGGGGTAAACCCGAGGACTTGAAGGGTCCCGTTGTCTTTCTCGCTTCCGATGCTGGCCATTACATGAATGGACACATTCTATGTGTAGATGGTGGCTGGATGAGCTCTTAATCTCAGCAAAAAAGCTTTCGCCTACTCTGGCGAAAGCTTTTTTGCTCTATTATCATGTAGCCTTGTGGGAAGAAGTGAGCGACAATTCCTTGCTACTAGTGGTTCCCTTTCAAAGCTGGGCAACGGTCGTTATGTGTAAGGGAAACGTTTTTGCTTATTGTTATAAGACTACTCCGTCTTTAAAAATCGAGATCTCTTTAAAACCATACCGTTCGTTGTTCGTTTTTGTTTTACCAGATGCCAAGTCGATGATATAACGCATGAATTCCTCGGCAAGATCCTCTTTATCTGTCCCTTCCACGAGAACCCCAGCATTAAAGTCAATCCAACGCTTTTTACGAGCGGCTAACGCTGTGTTCGTAGATAGTTTAACCGTCGGCACAGGCCCACCAAAAGGCGTTCCTCTGCCCGTTGTAAAAAGAACTATTTGGGCTCCTGAGGCAGCTAGTGCGGTGACAGATATTAAATCATTACCTGGCCCCTCCAGTAAATTAAGACCAGGAGCTACTAGACGATCCCCGTACTTTAAGACGTCAGATACTTGAGCAAAGCCCCCCTTTTGAACATTTCCCAACGATTTTTCCTCCAGTGTAGTTATTCCTCCATCTTTATTACCCGGTGAAGGGTTCTCATAGATTTGTTGCCCATGTCGTAAAAAGTACTCTTTAAAATCGTTGACCATCGTTACAATGTTATTAAATACACCTTCGTTATCCGCTCGCTCCATTAGCAGGTGTTCTGCTCCGAAGAGTTCCGGTGTCTCCGTCAGAACCGTCGTGCCGCCCTCTGCAATTAACCTATCCGAAAAGGCCCCAAGTAATGGATTGGCTGTTATACCAGACAATCCATCAGACCCGCCGCATTTTAAGCCTACCTTTAATTTAGATAAAGGAATGGGTTCCTTTTGAAAAGTAGAGGCATAGGCAACAAGCTCCTCGATGGCATTCAGTGCTTCTTCTATTTCATCCTCTACCTTTTGCACCTCGAGAAAGGCAATTCGTTCTTGATCAATCTCACCTATGACGTCCTTAAACACTTGGATGTAATTATTTTCACACCCTAATCCCATAACAAGAATAGCAGCTGCATTGGGATGGTGAATTAATCCACTAAGAATTTTTTGTGTGTTATGAAGGTCGTCTCCAAGCTGAGAACAGCCAAATAAATGTGGGAAGTGATAAACGCCGTCAATACCATCCTCTTCTGAAAATGTCTCATTAGCCATTTTGACGACCGTCTCACAGGTTTTATTAATACAACCAACTGTATTAATGACCCATACTTCATTTCGAATTCCTGCCTGCCCATCCTTGCGGTTGTACCCTTCAAATGTATATCCTTGCCTATCAGGCAGGCTCGCCTGAGGTTTTGGTACGTAGTCATAGTTCTGAGTTCCTGATAACGAGGTTTTTAGATTATGAGTGTGTACCCATTGACCTGCTTTAATTTCCTTTGTAGCATGACCTATTGGATACCCAAACTTATAAACGGACTCCCCTTTTGTGATATCCTTGCGCGCTATTTTATGCCCAGATGGGGTATCAGCTTCGACCTTTAAGCTTACTTCCCGCCCTTCGATCTGATCCCCTTTTTTATACTCTCTTAGCGTAATGAACACGTGATCCGCTTCGTTCACCTGAATATAGTCCACATTTGCTTTACTCATGGTAGCCCCCTTCATAATGATGATCACCAAACCGCCTACAGTCAAAATAACAACGTTGTTATTTCGGCTGTAGGCTAGTATACTACTAGCCTTTACGGATTAGTATATCCTTCTTAACGAGTGGTTCCCTGTGTCCCTTCCATAAAATGAGTAAGCTCACTCACGCTAGGATTACCCTCCCAGTCTCCTTTATATTGCGTAGCCAAAGCTCCCATCGCATTAGCACGAGTAGCAGCTGTTGGTATCAAATTCTTTAGGATGGAAGAATTTAACGGCTCTCGCTCTTGTAATAATACGGATAAAAATCCTGCGGAAAAGGCGTCCCCTGCTCCAACCGTATCAACGATGTGAGAGATACGACGAGGTGGCTCTCTGTGGAATGTGTCATTAAAACCTGTTATGGAGCCTTCTTCACCAAGCTTCATGACCACCACTTTGGGACCTTTAGATAAAAACTGAGCAAGGGTCTCCTCTTCTTGGTGACTACCTAGCAAAAGCTCAGCTTCCTCTTTACCAGGCATAAAAATATCAACAAGAGGTAGAAGCTCCATGATAGATTTCTTCCAAAACGATACTGACTGAAGCTTTAAACGAATATTAGGATCAAATGAAACAGTCATACCTCGTTCTTTTGCTTTCTCCATAGTAGCCTTTACCAGATTTGGCGTACTTTTTCCGATTGCAAGAGTGATCCCTGTTACATGCAAATGTCTTGCACCTTCAAACCACGAATCTTGTATATCGTTTACTGATAGCTTACTAGCGGCAGATCCGTTCCTGTAATAATAGACCTTTGGATCTCCTTGAACGGACTTCTCTTTAAAAAATACAGCTGTTTTTTCGCCATCAATTTGCTTTACGTCCTCTACGTCGACACCCTCTCCTGCCAAAGCGGATAGGATTAGCTTCGAGAATGGATCGCTTCCGAGATGACTGATCCACTTCGTAGATAAGCCAAGCCTAGATAAAGCTGTGACTACATTAGACTCCGCCCCACCTACAGATGGAACGAAATAGGGACTGAATGGAATTTGTGCCCCTTCCGTCGGTTGAAACAAAACCATACTTTCTCCAATTGTAACGACATCAATGACTTTCTCCGCCATGTTGTAATCCCCTTTTTATAGCGTGGATATAGGCCTCCGCTTTATCTTGAATCGTTTGGAAATCGCCTTTTTTAATAGCGTCTACATCGCATAAATTCCCACCAAGTCCAGCTGAGAAAGCGCCGGCTTGTAAATAGTCATAGATATTATCCGTGTTGATTCCGCCTGTTACCATCATAGGAATATGACATAAAGGACCACGAATATTTTTTAAATAGCTAGTACCCATCGCTCCGATAGGAAAGACCTTTACTGCCGCTGCGCCTGCCTCATACGCATTTACAATTTCAGTAGGAGTAAAGGTACCTGGCAAAACTTCGACACCTTGAGCTAGGCCATAATCAATAACGGCTTCATTAACGTTTGGAGACACAATGTATTCTGCGCCTGCAGCCACTGCCTCCTTGGCCATCTCTAAATTAAGGACGGTTCCAGCCCCAATCCTCATTTCCTCGCCAAACTGATGTTTAGCATCAGCGATCATGTCCAGTGCTCCATCTGTATTTAAGGTGATTTCAAGGAAGCGGATTCCTCCCGCTCTCAAAGCCTGAGCTGTCGACTTCCCCTCCTTATAAGTAATTCCACGGATAATAGCGATAAGCTTTGCTTCCTCTAATTCTTTTAATAGCTGACTCATTCTCTATCCACCTACTCTTTTTGATAATTTTTCTCTATTAACCTCAGGTTTGAAAATGTTCGTTTACGTTTATTATTGTATCATGCTCCATCATTCCTAAACAATGATTAGTTCAATAAATCTAGTTCTAACATTCACTTCCGATCTGATAGGCATAGTTCGAGTTCTATGGCTACTAATAAGTACCTCAAGTGCTATTACGATCACCGATTTGATAATTATTTTCAACATAACCTCTCTCCTTTACCTATTCATTTTTATTTAAAGTATAAAACGAAGCAAAAGATGCTTGTTGAATTAGAGCTTTCAATAGCAGAAATTTCATTGCTATTACAATTCAGTGATTAGAGCTATTTTTCTAGTACATTTAAAAAGCATAAAGGACTAACGCCTAAGTAATATAGGAATACAAATAATCATTTTTTCAGATTAAAGTTTATAATATTTAAACTATATAGTTAGTTTTTAAGTTAATAGAAAGATTATTAACAATGATTGATATGCATTTTTGGTATTAAATCCTTATCAGTAGTTAATTACTTAAATGCTAAATGATTGTAATTGTTAAATTAAATACTCATCTATACACTTGCATATACAAAAATAGTAGAGTAGAATTAACAAAAATTGCATTCAGTCATCTGATGACCTTATGATTTAGTTGTTGCAAGTAAAGCTTCCCTTTAATTATGAAGAATGGACTTTTAATAAGTAAAAATTTTATTCCTCAAGCTAGAACTACATTTTTTACAGAAGTTGATATACAAGGTCTTAAAATTTTTTATGGGAGAAAGATCGGAGGATAAACGATGAAGGTTTCTTTATTTATTACGTGTTTAGCAGATGTGTTTTATCCGGGTGTCGGACAGGATACAGTCGAGGTGCTAGAGCGTCTTGGCTGTGAGGTCGATTTTCCAACAGGTCAGACGTGCTGTGGGCAACCGGCTTATAATAGCGGCTATAAAAAAGATACGGTAAACGTGGCTAAACATACGATCACCACTTTTGCGCACGCAGAATATGTCGTTTTACCATCAGGATCTTGTGCATCAATGATTCATGAGTACCCACACTTGTTTGAGAGTGATCCCGAATGGAGAGAACGCGCCGAAGCGCTCGTCAAAAAGACGTATGAATTTACGCAGTTCCTCGTTCATGTATTAAAGGTAGAAGACGTTGGTGCAAAGCTATCAGCGCGAGCAACTTACCATACTTCCTGTCACATGACGCGACTACTGGGGGAGAAGGAAGCACCGTTAAAGCTACTTGAAAACGTGGAAGGATTAGATCTGCAACCACTGCCTAACCGGGAATCATGCTGCGGATTCGGAGGCACGTTTTCTGTAAAAATGGGTCAAATCTCAGAGCAAATGGTCGATGAGAAGGTCGAGCATATTAAGGAGACGAAGGCGTCGATTTTGATCGGGGCAGACTGTGGGTGTTTGATGAATATCGGGGGCAGAATGGAACGGAAAGAGGAGCCGGTTAAGGCGATGCATATCGCACAGGTGTTAAATAGTCGCGGGGAGGAGGAATAGCATTGGGGATTAAAATCGGAGATCAAAACTTTAAAAAGCGCGTCGAGGACGGTGTGTCAAATACGTTTATGCGCCAGGCTGTTTCGTCGGCTCAGGAACGTTTGAAGGGTGCCAAGGGTGCGGCTGAAATCGAGCTAGGCGACTGGGAGGAGTGGCGTAGTTTAGCGGAAGAGGTTCGCATGCATACGGTCGAAAATATTGATTACTACTTACATCAGCTAAGCGAAAATGTGAGTGAACTTGGTGGACACGTATTTTTTGCAGAGACAGCCGATGAGGCAAACGCTTATATTACGAAGGTTGCTAAAGAGAAAGAAGCAAAAAAAATCATTAAATCAAAGTCGATGGTGACAGAGGAAATCGGGATGAATGAAGCGTTAGAGTCGCTAGGCTGCGAGGTGATTGAGTCTGATTTAGGAGAGTACATCCTTCAGCTTGATGACCACGATCCGCCGTCACACATTGTTGCGCCAGCGCTTCATAAAAATAAAGATCAAATTCGCGATACGTTTAAGGAGAAGCGCGGCTATGACAAGACATCTGATCCAGAGGAGCTTGCGTTATTTGCTCGTGAGCAGCTTCGGCAAGAGTTTCTCACCGCAGATCTGGGAATAACGGGCTGTAACTTTGCGGTTGCGGAGTCTGGAAGTATCTCGCTTGTTACAAATGAAGGGAATGCGCGGCTTGTGACGGCACTGCCTAAAACGCAGATCACGGTGATGGGAATGGAGCGCGTCGTACCTACGTGGGAGGAGCTCGATGTGCTTGTCAGCATGCTCTGTCGGAGTGCAGTTGGCCAGAAGCTGACGAGCTATGTAACGGGGCTTACCGGACCGCGCGGCGAGGGCGAAGTCGATGGGCCAGAGGAGTTTCACCTAGTCATCGTTGATAACGGGCGTTCAAAGATTTTGGGCACGGAGTTCCAGGCTGCATTAAACTGCATTCGCTGTGCAGCGTGCATTAACGTTTGTCCGGTGTACAGACACGTTGGCGGACATGCTTACGGCTCGATTTATCCAGGACCGATCGGCGCGGTGCTCACTCCTTTACTCGAAGGCTACGACGATCATCAGGAGCTACCTTATGCATCGACGCTATGTGCGGCCTGCACGGATGCGTGTCCGGTCAAGATACCTCTGCACGAACTGCTAATTAAGCATAGACAGAAAATCGCGGAACAAAAGCGCACGCCGTTTTCCGAAACGCTCGCGATGAAAGGCTTTGGAATGGCAGCGAGTGCGCCAACCTTCTTCCATTCCGGCACAAAGTCAGCGCCGTTTATGCTCTCGTCATTTACAAAGAGTGGCTCGATTAAAAAGGGGCCTGGTCCGATGAAGCCGTGGACCGATATTAGAGACTTCCCAGAGCCAAAGAAGGAGCGCTTCCGCGACTGGTATAAAAAGCGTAGCAAGGGAGGCGATGCGCATGATTGAGAATCGTGATCGATTTTTAAAGAGGATAGCTAGCCGACTTGGGCGAGAGGAGCCTAGGCTTACTGGTGTAAAGCGACCAGTCTATTCAAGGTCTCCTCAGCATCGTGTGCTAGAAGGTGCGTCTACAGAGGAGCTTGTTGACGTATTTACGAAGCAGTGTGCGCGAATTCATACGGATGTGAAGGTAGCGACGGTTGATACGCTTGAAGTGGTGTTACAGGGTGCACTTGATGAAATCGGAGCAAAGTCTGTATTGGCATGGGATGACGCCCGATTTTCGCAATATGGATTAGAAGGATTTGTCGGAAAGGTGGATGTGTGGAGGGAAGGTGAGGCGTCTTTAGTCGACACTGCCGAGCGGGCGGATGTTGGTATTACGTTTAGCGATCGTACGCTCGCAGAGTCGGGCACAGTTGTACTTTTTAGTGGTCCAGGTCGAGGACGGTCGGTAAGCTTACTGCCGGAGAGTTACATTGCGATCGTTCCAAAGAGCACGCTCGTGCCACGGATGACGCAGGTGACGACAGAGATCCATGAAAGAGTAGCGCGCGGAGATGATATGCCTTCCTGCATTAATTTTATTAGTGGACCGAGTAACAGCGCAGATATTGAGATGAGCTTAGTCGTTGGAGTTCATGGACCTGTGCGAGCATGCTATATTCTTGTTGATGACGTATAATAAGTCCATAGAGACAAGTGAGGTGCGTCCAATGGAATTTAAGCAAGTACAGACAAAAAAAGTCGCGGAAGTCATTCGCGAAGAACTAGAAGCGATGATTCGTCAAGGCGATCTAAAGCCGGGCGAACGTCTCGATTCCGTCGAAAAGCTATCGCAGCAATTTAAAGTCAGTCGCTCGGCTGTGCGCGAAGCGTTAAGCGCGCTTCGTGCGGTCGGACTAATCACGATTCGTCAAGGAGAAGGAACCTTTGTAAATAAGTTTGATTTCTCTGAGCTCGTCGCGCCAGTTGCAGAGGCGTTTATTTCGAAGCAAGAGGTGTTAGAGCTGTTTCAAGTGCGCAAAATGTTAGAGTCAGGCGCCGCACGAATTTCGGCTAAAGAGCGAACGGAAGAGCAACTGGCTGAGATTCGCCAGGCACTTGAGGAAATGAACCAGGCGGAGGACAACCATGATTTAGGGCAGCAAGCCGACGTTCGCTTACATTTAGCGATTGCCAAAAGCACGGGTAACACACTCCTGCAGGAGCTCATGCAACAGATGGCAGAGACAATTGGCAAAACGATGTACGAGAGTCGCCGTATTGCCTTATTTGGCGATTCGAAGCAGTTCCACCTCCTGCAAGAAGAGCACGAAGCAATCGTTCAAGCTATCGAAGCTCGTGACCCCGAGCGCGCGGAGCAAGCGATGCTCGAGCATTTGATGCGCGTCGAGGATGGGATGATGCTATATAGTGAGTAGAGTATTAAGATAATTTTAAAAATTACACGCACCATCCGCAACTCCGTGGACTTTTTGTGAAGTATTTAATCAGCGGCTAAAAAAACATTGCTTTATTTCTAGCATCTTTACTCTTGTAATATTGATTTGATAATCATGAGACTTACGGGATCAAGGCTCTGAAGCAACAGAAAAGGAGTACCTCCCTAAATGTCGAAATAAGTAGTTACCACACCAACTTATAAGACTTGAGGAAGTCTCCGTATGACTATTATAAATAAGACAAGGAACTCTGTTTGGACTACAAGAATTATATGATATGAAACCTGCCCAACGATTTGAAGATGTTTTCTCTGCCATTAATGTTGACCCTATCTTCGATGTGGTAACGAAGAAATCCTGATTTGGCATGCCAGTAGACTTGAATTATGCAGCAATGATCTACTCTCTGGTCGCTCGTATAACTGAGCAAATTCCTTTCGTCAAAGATCTTGTGAAGCGATTATAGAACGATATGATGTTTCAATTAGATTGCGGCTTTTTAGTCTCTGATTCTGTTCCATCTGAATCGGCTTATTCAAGAATGGTGACTACTCTTAGTGAATCCAACGCTCTTGAAAAAGTGAAAGAACTGATTATCTATTAAGCTATAACAGAAGGGTTTCTCAAAGATGATACTGTTGCATAGATGCGACTCACTTCAAAGCAAAAGATCAAGCGCCTTTAAAGGAAGATAAACCTAAAACAAAACGAAGAAACGCGGACGAAAATCAAAAGAGGAAAGAGAACAATGGGTCATAGAACAAGCGGAACGCGAAGGGTTGGATAAACTTTTCGCTCCGACTTGTTTACGAGAACATTCCTATCGATATGATAGCTATGATAAGAAATACGAAACACTCATGTACACACATCCGAAGGAATGTCATGACTGTCCTCTTTTACATGAAGGCATGTGCCAAAAAGTATATAAAGTAAAAACCACGACAGTCCTGCGTAAATATACCGCATCAGCTAAAAGGCTCCTTAGCTTGGAAAAACATTTTCAATCGTCGCACTGCAGTGAAATGTGTAAACGCGGATTTGAAGGTATATTTTCAACTAGATAATGTCCGTTATCGAACAGGTAGACGTGCGGAAGTTCACGTTTATTTGGCCACGCTCGTTTATAATGCTTCAAAGCTAGCTGCGGATCGCATAAACATTAGATTAAAAATTCAAAAACAACCTGCATAAATTGAAAAAAAGGAAGAAATAAATTCTGCCTCTCTAACTTCACTCAAGAAAAGAGGCATTATGAAATAGATTCAATAGCTTGATTAAATTAAGAAAATAGATAATTATATAGACAATATCTTTCACCAGTCAGGCGTTTCATATGAATTTATTTTAGAAATATCTGGTTATATATTAGTTACACACTCTCGTTTGTTCTTACCCATTAGAATACTTATATCGATTCTTCTATATTTTTGCAATAAGTCAAAGAAAAATTATTTAGAAAACATCAATTCCTTTTAGATTGATCGGTTCTTTTACTATATACTAGATACACAATAGTCTCCTCTAATGAAACTTTATATTCACGCACGAATCAATCAAAAACCTATAATTGGACATTTCAAAAATAATTGTCTTCCTCGCTACATCAATTTGAAGTAATTGTTAAGTAGATCCATGTATTTATAGAAATGGGGACTCACGCTCCCTAATCATTTGTCTATTTTATTTTAGTATAGGGTAGTTACGGATCGCAACAAGCGCATCCATCTTGATTCGTTGGACAATATTAGTGAATCTAAGTGGCATATTCTTATATTTTCACCACGGCGTTATTTATTAGCACCTATTCCTGCTCTGCTAATCTTTTAAGGTTTTTCTTAACATACAAAGCTGTGTAGATCGATACAATCGCTGAAATGGCTGTAATGATAGATAATACGATCACCATGGTAAGACCTCCCTAATTAGAATAAGCTACCTCTCTCCCAACACGTTTTTACTCCTCGCCCGATGCCTCTTTGACCATCTCATGCTGACGAATGGAGGAAACATTCCATCCCATTTGATGAAGCTTGATGGCTAGAGGTCGTTCAGAATCTAGCGCGAGTTCGAGCTCACTACCTAACTGAGAGAGACCCCATGCAACAAAGCGGCCGTCCTCTGTGTTTGCTACGATATTAAGGATCTTGTTGCCGTGCATGGCAACGACTGCGTACTTTCCTTCATCTTCAAATCGATAATAGCTGGCTCCCCTTGCTTCAGCGGCATACGCATCGTGCTGCCAAAACGGTCGACCGTGGAGTAATTCTTCAAAATCAGTTGCCGAGGCAGGCTGCCATTTAGATTCAGATGGTACACCGTGCTTGGGACTTGTGAAGTAATGAATATCTCGAAGCACGCGGAACCCATTTTTCTTATAAAAAGCTAGGGCTGGCTCATTGGCTTGAATGACCTCGAGTATGTGCGTTGCACCGAGCTCTGCCACAAGCTCCTCCTGATCGTCGAGCAAGAGCTGTCCGACTCCGTGCTTACGGTGCGCAGGAATAATTGCAAGTGCTCCGCACCGAAACACCGTCTCCTCACCGTACTGCTTCACACCGCCTAAAATTGCGCCAACGACCTCGTCGCCTTCAAGCGCAACAGCCGAATAGCGAAGCTCGTTTTTATCGAAATCGAAGAAACGCTCTCGGAACTCATCTAACGTCAACGTCACGTCGACATAATAGTCCACAAATCCTTGTGTGATGACTTCGTACACTTGCTCAATCGATGGATTTCGAATAATTTCAACCATGTGCATCCCTCCTACTTGTACATGTACCCTATCTCACGCTCTGCTACTAATGCTTCTATATACTCCCGCGCAGCTAGATCCGTTGCCGCTTGATCGCCTTCGACTATCTCGATATTTTCTAACGCAAAGGTGCTAACTAATTCATGCCGATATATGGCTGGTTCAAAATAAGCATCTATGTACTCTTCTTCCTCTATACCCAAATATTCTGCGCGCTCGGCAATGGCAGCACTATTAGGTTCAATTAATCCTAACTCGGCAGCCCCACCGGCTTCGATCTGAAATCCTTGAGCTTCTGCTTCTTCTACTACCACTAGCTCCTCGACATAGTATCTAATAATAGATTCACGGTGTTCGTGACTATAGTCGAATCGATGCACATACACCTCTTCTTCCGTGATCTCTTCGCCATCAATTGTCGCTACAACATCCGTCGAGATTGACGGTGACTGACACGCGACCGTGAGCATGGCAATAATTATAAGCATCATCTTCACTCTCATCAAAAAATCCCCCTCTATGATCTTTCCATATTTTTATTTACGGAAAAGAGAGGGGGGGGGTGTTTTTTCTGGCTAGAAATAGATTTAATATTGGGTAACTAAATTATTTCTTAAATAATATTTATTATCAGAATCTATTTAATTCATCTAGCTGCATCTAATGACAATGAAATATGCGAGAAGATTAAGGTTAATTCTACTTCATACACATAATTTATTTTAGTAGCTTTTATAATAATTGAAAACATGCACAAACATTTTAGATTTATTATTTTAGTAGCATAATATTTCAAGATTTATAACGAGTCTTTTAATCGTAATCATTATTTGAATTAGTTAAGTTTGAGCTCTTTTTTACTATCTTCCTAATAAATGTATTGTAGGTAATATTCCAATTATAATACGATTCCTGAGTTATGAATCCCCAGATTTCACTTTTTAATTTTTTATCCGAATCATTACCAGTAGAAATTATTTGATGAAATGAAGATATAAGTCTATCATTTAAAGTTTTTCTTTGTTTATCTGAAAAACCAGGATACTTAGCGAAGTCATTCAAATAATAAAAATAATCTGACTCATATATCTTTTCTTTTGCACCTTTAGATATATAATATTTTGTATTAAATTCCACAACATTATACAACTTCATAGCTACAGTCTTATACATTGAGTTAAGACTAGAGTCTTCTTTCTCTAAAATATAATACCCAATGCTACAAGAAATAAAATATTCACTTTTATTTTTGTCTAGAATTTCGCATAAAAAACTGGCTGGCATTCTTTTATCTAACATTCTCATAAACGGAATTAATTCATACATATAATTTATATTTTCTATATTATTTTTTAAAATTATAAATAAATGTTGATACATTTTCTCTTTGAGATAGATTAAGGAATCTTTTTTTTCATCTATTTTAATGAACTCTGTTTTTGTTAATGGAAAAGTTAATCTGCTTAATTCTAAAGTTATTTCATTTTCAATTTTTTTTATAGCATTGAATATTTTAATATATATAGCAATTAAGTAGTTTGTGCTTTTATAATTAATGTTAATACTATAAATATTAGAAACTACTTCGATGGAATGCTCTATTATGTGTTTATGTCTTCCATCAAAAAAGATCGAAGACCTTATGGTCTTCAAGAAATAGTTAATAACTCTCGTATTAGATTGAGGTATACTCGAGAGCATATTCTCCATATTATAAAGTAAATCGTTCCACTCATACCTCGACCCTTTATAATCTGTAAAATCTATCTTTTTTAAAATTGAAGATAACAACTTTTGACTATTAAATCCTTCAAAAGCTTTTTTCAAAATTATTATAGAATTATCTGATATGTTAAATGGCCTTTCTTGTAGCTCGGACTTACTAACATTTAATGAAAGGTTGAATTCCATTAACGCAGAATTTAAATAATTCTCAATTAAATCAATAGTTTTCTTGTTTTTTGCAAATAAAAAATAGTCGTCTATAAACCTGTACATTTTATAATCAAGATGATGTACTAAATTATTCTCTTTAGCAATTGAGAATACCATAGTGTCTATCTTACCTAATAACATTTCCGCTAAAACTCTTGAGAATTCAGGACCAACAATTAACCCGTGAGTCTCATTAAAATTTATTATTTGCGCAATTTTGTCTGTAGCATTTGGAAACGCCTCTTCTAAGTTTTTATATTTTTTTGCTATCGACTTATCTCCAAAAAGTGCCCAAGATAATGAATGAGTATAAATACTCGGGAAACACTTTTGTATATCTAATTTTAAAAAATAATTGTATTTGTATTTATCCCTATTAAATTTAACAGAATTATATAAATTAGTTATTTTTTTATATTTATTATAAGAAAAATAATTATAAAACATAGTTTGATCTTCATCACTTGTAACAGACATTTCATTCAGAAAATTATATTCTTCTTCAATTTTTTTATATTTCTTTCTTTTAAGTTCTAGATCACGATACTTAGGCAAATTACGCTTTATAGGTGCCCTAACACTAAATGGGGATTTTTTACAAAAGGCAGTGATCATTTGTTCGTATGTAATAATATAATTAAACATTTGAATTTGCGCTATAGGATGAACTAATGCTATTTTTCTTCTCTCAGAATCATTTTTCGGAACATAAAAAAATAGAGGAACAGTATCTCGATTTTTAAAATTCTTAATAAATGCCTGAATGTCGACGTCCCTTAAATATTTTTTGGTAATATTTGAATAAACATTTTTATTTGAAAAAGCTATAGGTATCTCTTCAGGTAATACATCCGTCCTTAAAAAAAAGTGTTCATTCAATTTAACACACTCCCAAATATTGATACTTGAACAAAAATGATGTAAAATTTACATTATAATATAGTTAATTATATTATACTCAACCCTTCTGTGCAATTTGTCTTTGCACAAACCTCAATTCATAATGAGAAATCAAATGCTGATGAGAGGTACACACGTGATGGTCACTCAGAACAATTTGTGACCAACAAAGTATTAACTTTGTTTGCCCTTTACCTTGAAATATCGGTAAGGGGTGAAGGGTTGATTTGAAATATTAGGAGGAAATCAATATTAAAAAAATCCCAAGCTTAGATAAAATAATAACTGAAAAAAGAAGCTTTTATACTTTTACAGATAATGAAAAAGACTCTTTTTACAAATTAAAAAATGAACTAGAATACAAATACGGTATTAAGCCACTCTCTAGAGATGCTATTATAAAAGAACTAATCTCCACAATAACTCATGGTGATTATAAGAATTATTCAATTCCTAAAGCTGGACTTTATATTATAAGAACTGATATCAAAAATTTCTTTCCTTCTATTAATAAACATGTTTTATATAGGAAACTTACTAAATCTAGTCTATTATCAAAACAATCATTGGATACTTTAAAACCGATGTTTTTCTCAAGCAAAGTTGATGGAATTCCCCTCGGCCTACCTTTTTCTAGCGCACTATCAGAAATTTATTTAGAACATTTTGATGAAGACTTGCAAAGCACAATAAACCCTCTGTATTACTTCAGATATGTAGACGACATTATACTAATAAATTACATACCCCATGATGGATTAGATCTAAATAATGAAATAAATAAAATTATCGATGTCTTTAAAAAGCATTTTTTAGAACCTAATTTATCGAAAACTGAATTTATTCTTTATGAACCTAAAACTAATGATAAATATTTTAGTTATTTAGGATATCAATTCAATTTTGAGAATAATCAATTAAGAATTAGTATAGCTAGCAGTAAATTTAAAAAAGTCACAGACAGGATTAAAAATTATTGTTTTTTATATAGAAATAGCAATAAAACGAAAAAAGATTATTGGAAATTGTATTACAGATTAAAAAACACTTTATATGGAATTAGATCTTATAACAAAAATAAGAAAATAATGAATTTTGGAGTAGGTTACACATATAAATATGTTAATGATTATGAACAAATTAACGAGATTATTGATGTTACTCAAGCTCAAATTTTAACTTGTAATTTAAAAAATAAAGAGAGAAAGCTCCTAATTAATTTAGTGAAACCCTCTAGTCAAGAAAATAGTTTGTTAAAAAAAAGATATGATTATACTAAGTTAACTCCTAATCAAATGAATAAGATCAAGATGAATTTAAACATCACTAAAAATACAACTGAATTAAAAGATATCTTCTCTGTTATATATAAAAATATTCATAAATTTAAATAATACTAAAACCCTTATTTTTAATTAGTTTATTTAAGTTGCATGAAATCATTTTTATTGCACTTATTACTTTATCTATTTTTATCAAATTAAAGCAAGAGCCTACACCCCCAAGTGTAAACTCTTGCTCTTTACTATCCCAACTACCTCAACTCATCATCCAGCGGCACGATTTGCTCGTCTAACATGTGCTTCCATTCTCGTTTCATCATTTGTGGGTACTGGAATGGTTTTACTTCGGGATGCTGCGCTTTGAATGTTTCGTAGTCCTTGCTTTCGATGATGCTTCTCATGTTTGGGATCGCATCCATGCCAACTGTGTACTGAATCGCAGATGCGTGTAACTCATTAATAGAGATGCACCAGTACGTGCTAAAGCCCTCAATCAACTGATCCTTTTTCTGTGTAAAGAAGTGTCGCTTGACGGCAAATATATCTTGCCCCTCTTTAATGCCTTCCTCATCAATCGCATTCAAAATGCTACGATAGACGTCTTTTACTATCTCGACTTTATTCAATTTCTGGAGCGCCTTCTCGATTTCTTCGCGAACATCCGGATTATTCGCCTGATAAACGCCTAGTAGCTGATCGATATAACTAGAATCTATGTCATAGAGCCTCTTTGTGGAGTCGCTATAAAAAGTGAGTTCGGAGAAGTCTGAATCATTTCCACCATCATCATCTTCATCGATATGGACGAGCGATCCCTTCACCGTCTCATACACACCAACCTCTTCCTTCAGCACACCCACCTGATCCTGGAGCGCGCTTGATGTACCTATATCTTGATTATAAGTATCATACGTCACGAGCGCTTCATATGCATTATTCATCTCTTGGAACGCCTTTACATAGTCCACGCGCGTTTCGACCGACGACTGCTCATCGACATTTCCTTCTGATTCGACAATAGCAGAAAATTCTTTATGCGCCTTTTTAAACCGTTTCTTTGCTTCCTCGTACGTTGGATAAATAAGGCCCGTCTCTTCATTAGCCTGTGAATATAGCTTCGTTGCCTTTTCTACGTTTTGTTCCATGGTGCTCGGCTTTCGGAACGTGACGATTAATCCCTTTGTTTTATCTGGATACGTTCGATTCGTTCGAGAAAATGCTTGGATTAAGCCTGCGTATTCTAAGTTCCGATCCACAAATAACGTTTGAATGGTTGGCGCATCGAATCCTGTTAAGAGTCGATCCACGACGATAACAATATCTACTTGTCGACCAGGCTGCTTAAATTCGGCGCGCTTTCGAGCTAAGCGGTTGTTAATATCGCCATTGTAGCGCTCGATATCTTGCAATGACCAAGCTGTTCCATAATACGTATTATAGTCATCAATAATGCCTTGCATCTCTTTTTGTTGATCAGCCGAGTCTTCGTTATTTTCTTCTAATGAGTACGTAATCGCAATACGCGGAAAGTCCGGATCATCCATTGTGCGTCCCTCACGAATCGGCAAGTCAGGAAAGACGCTTGTCATCCAATCGTCCTGTTGCGTCATTTCTTTAATAGCACGGTAATAGCGCTTTGCCATGGCAATCGAACTCGTCGTCAAAATCGCGGACTTTGTCGGCTTTCCGTTCTTAAAGTCAAACTTCGTATAAGCATTATCTGGTCGCAGAACCTTTTGAATCACTTGCTTGACGTGCTCATCACTTTCATACGTACTACTTTCTATATACTTTTCCTTTTCAACACCGGTCATCTCATCAATCACACGATTAATCTCTGCCCCAGGTTTAGTCGCGTACTTGTCAACCTGCCTCAGCTTTTGATGAATCATATTGTCGATGGACGTTGGTTCAATCGTCGCCTCGTGCTCTACTTGAAATCCAAGTACAGCGCCATCTTCTAGCGCATTTTTAATCGTGTATGTATGGAGGACTTCCCCGTACTGATCAAATGTTGTTCTAGCAAGCTTGCCCTTCGCCTGCTTTTTATTCTCTTCAAAAATAGGTGTGCCAGTGAAACCAAACCAAGTGGATCTAGGAAAGAAGGCTTTAATCTCCTCCATATTCTCTGCACTGAGCGCACGATGGCATTCATCTACAACAAAAACAATGTGTTGCCCTATGAGTTTCTCGTAACGGTTTGTTCCCTTTTGCTCTTCTACCTTTTTAGCATGCTTTAAAGCAGCATCGAGCTTTTGACGCGTCGTGATAATCACGACATTGGAATTCGCGTCTGCTAACAGAGTTTTACTCAGCTCCTGCGCACTACCCGTTCCTACGATGAGGCTGTTCGCAGGCGTCGTTCCTGAAGAAATGCCAGTATTAAACTCTGACGCAAACTTCGTAAATTCACTCGTCGTCTGATTATCTAAATCCTTCCGATCAACTAGCATAATCGTGCGATCAATGCCCGACTTTTTCGCTAGTAGCTTCGTAGATACAAAGCTTGTTAGTGTCTTCCCAGATCCAGTCGCATGCCACACATAGCCGGACTTATTCTTATTTGCGGCTGTAAACAGAGCCTCAATAGCATGTATTTGATACGGATGAAGCACCATTAGCGTCTTATTATCTTGATCCTCACTTACGACCGTATAGTGCGCGATTAGCCGATGTGCATCCGGAATATTAAGCGCCTGCTTACAAAATTCATACAGATTGTCCACCTTTTTATTATCTTTCGTACGCCAGCTAAACATAAACTTCTTGTGCATATTCTTCGGCATCGTATTCGCGATATATCTCGTCGTTTGCTCGTTAGAAACCACGAATAGTTGCAAAGTCGAAAAGATGTTGTTACGAAACACTCCTTCTTCGGCATATTTCTTCACCTGATTAAATGCTTGATAAACACCGTCACGTGCGGTTACCTTTTTCAATTCGATTTGTACAATTGGTAATCCGTTGATCAATAACGTCACATCAAAGCGGCGATCTCGCCCTTCACTTTGGTCTCGCTTTTTCGCAATTTGATTAACGACTTCGTAGCTGGAGATCCCACCGCCAATATCCTGATTTGAATACAAAATGAGCGAAACAAAGCCAGCTTGATCATTCTCCCGCTCAATCGTAATACGCGCGATGCCGTTCTCCCCTTTTAACCACTTTGCCGCATCAAAAGGCGTTTGCGTACGTAAAAGAAGTTCTGTTTTAATCGCCTCAAACTCTTTATCCGTTAATGGCTGATCTCCAAGCTCTGAAAGGTTATTTTGCGTAATTTTTTGACGAAGGTTTTGCCAAAGGTCTTCCTCCGACTTTAAATCGTTCCGATACGTCCACTGGTTATGACCATCTCCGAGTACCTCGATTAAATGCGATTCAATTTCCGCTTCCGAACGATGTGATAATTGATGCAAAAGAGCCACCTCCTATACGAACATTTTCTGTAAAAATCCTCTTTTCGTTTCCTTTAACAGCTCAAGCTCTTTTTCATGAAGGGAAATATTGTCGTCTAGTTGTTTAAAAAATTCACCGATTTTTTGTTGTTCTTCTTTGCTCGGCACTTTAATCAATGCATTTTTTAAATCAGAAGAATTAATAGATTCAAATGTTGACCCACTAGAATAATGCCTCCAATAGTCGTCACCTTTCATTTTTTTTAATGTCTGATAAATAAAGTCGTTCCCTCGAATACTAGCTACACCTCTTCCAATAACAACTTCATAATTAGTTTTTCCTATCTCACCTACAGGGGCCCTCACGCTGATTATCAGATCACCCTCAAAAGCCTGCTTAGTTATTTCTTTAGTCCAAACACGTGGTTTAACCCAACCGTTTTTTATGTCAGCATTACCTTGAACTAATATATAGTCGTTTGGGTTATCAGTATAATTCTCTCCCTTGGGTGAGTGACCCATTGTAATTGTTGTAACATCTTTTAGCTTTATAGAACTCCACTCCCCACTAAACCCCTCAAACCGAACCTCCGGCACTCGTTCGCCGTCTTTCGGAAACATCTTCTGCAAAAATCCTTGTTTGCTCTCTTTTAATAATTCGATTTGACGTTGCTGAAGAGCGATTCGGTCGTCTAGCTCTTTGAAGAAGTCGCCGATTTTTTGTTGTTCATGTATAGTTGGAATATTAATTTTATAAGTTTGAAGTACATTAAAATATAGCCTTACGCGTGTCCCGCCCTTTTTTTGCATAGTAGCAAATCTAGTGAAATCTTTGGAATGATTTAAGTTACGTATCACAAACTCATCATACGCATCTTTATTAGTTGTAAAAACAGGATACTCTTTACTAACGAGAATTGGAGAACCTGTTCTGTTTTTATTGAAATGAAAAATTGAATCATCAGACATATGACGATAAGTAATAAAATTATTTGGTACTAAATGAAAATCCAAACTCTTATCGATGCCACTTCTCTCTCCTTTAAAATAATCAGACTGGAGAAATAATCCTTTTCGTGAAGAGGTAGCAATGGGGTATCTATCGCCTTTACTAATTTCATTATGTTCTTTCAATATTTCTTTCAATTGGTACTCTTCCCACTCTCCACTAAAACCATTAAACCGAACCGCAGGCACATTACTACTTTTCATCATCAAACACCTCTAACGCTCCCTTAATCCACTCGGCATCTTTCTCACTGTATTGAAGGGAAGAGATACTCGCAAATAAGCTTTGCTGTAGTTCTTTTTTGCTCTGTTGAATGTCTTTGATTTCAGTGCCAACTGCTTTCATATCAACTGGTGCTTCTTCTTCAAACGTATCTACGTAGCGCGGAATGTTTAAGTTGTAGTCATTCTCTTTGATCTCTTCAAACGTTGCGAGGTGTGCATACTTCTCTACGCCTTCTCGTTTGTTGTATGTGTCGACGATTTTTTCGATATTTTCTTTCGTCAGCTTGTTTTGGTTCTTACCTTTAATAAATTCTCGGCTAGCGTCAATGAATAGCACGTCGCGTGTACTGCGGTTTTTCTTCAGTATAATAACGGTTGTCGGAATCGATGTTCCAAAGAATAAGTTCCCCGGCATTCCGATGACGGCGTAAATGCTTCCGTCCTCTAATAGCTTTTTACGAATGACACCTTCAGCTGCACCGCGGAAAAGAATACCGTGTGGTAGGACGATTGCCATCGTACCTGTTTCTTTTAAGTGATAGTAGCCGTGCAAGACAAACGCAAAATCAGCCTTTGATTTTGGCGCAAGCTTTCCGTAACGGTTAAAGCGAGAGTCATCCAAGAACGTGTCATCTGCGGACCATTTTGCGGAGTACGGTGGGTTCATGACAACGGAATCAAATGTATATGGTTCATCCGTTGGCCAATCTTTATTTAGCGTGTCCCCGTTGCGAACGCGCATCTCTTCCGGATCGACGCCGTGTAAAATCAAGTTCATCTTTGCTAGGTTGAACGTTGTCGTGTTCAGTTCCTGACCGTGATACTTCACTTTATCTGGGTGCTGAAGGTAGTTTCGTACATTCAGCATTAAAGAACCGGACCCCATCGTTGGGTCAAACACACTAAACCATTTTTTGTCTTCCTGTCCGATTGCGACAATCTGTGACATCATATCTGACACCATATGAGGCGTGTAGAATTCCCCCGCTTTCTTACCCGCTTCAGAGGCAAATTCGCCGATTAAATACTCGTATGCATCCCCAATGACGTCTCCTTCATAGCCAATTAAGTTCACGTCATTGAGCTTTTTTAACACATCCGTCACGGTAACGTTACGCTGCTGGTCATCAGATCCTAGCTTCTTCGACTGCAAATCAATATCATCAAATAAGCCATTAAATGCTTCGTACTTTGTCGATAGCTGAATGAACGCTCTATTTAAGTCATTTAGCTGAAACACATTCTTTTTAGCTTGCTCTGCCAGTACGTTAAATAGATACGGTGGCTCTATGTCATAGCCTAACGTGTCCACAATCGTCGCAATGAGATCTTCCTTTGTATCCTCGTCTGCAAGTAGCTCTTCGTAAAGCTCTGTTTGCTTCTCTATCGTTGCATATGTATCTACTGACTCGTCGGCTAGTTCCACGACTTTTAACAGTAGCTTATCCGATAAATATTTATAAAAAATCAAGCCTAATAAATAGTTCTTATACTCCGATGCATCCATCTTACTGCGAAGATGATCAGCCGCACTAAATAGTTTTTTATTTAAGTCTGCTCCCATAGTCGTCATACTCCTTGTTTGTTCTATTGTTAAGCAAGATACCTTTAATATCTCTCACTCTTTCGTTGATTATCCCCTAATTTTATCAGATATTTGGGTGTCGTGCCGGCCGTCTTCTACTCTTTTAATGTCCTAGACCTTAATCCAATTTCACATTTGGACGCTTTTATATGATCGCAGAGTAAAACGTTAATCATAAAAAAACAAGCACGGATAACAGAAGTAAGCAAACCTATGTTTTAAAATACGATTTGAGCATTAAAAGGGGACCGTGGTGATTTATGGTATTTAATGTTAAAGTCAATACAAAGAGTTTTTATCAACCTATCAAACTATGTAGGAAAAAAGGAATGGAGGAAAAAATGAAAAATGTCTTAACTATTTCTTGTTTAAGCTTCGCTTCTGTCTTTTTAATTGCGTGCTCATCTTCTACTCAATCTGCTGAAGATACCGATCTTCACATTGAAGACTTTTACGGAGAATGGGTATTTAACGAAGTTGCCTATGTTGAACAATCTTCTTCCGTAAGTGACGAGCAATATCAAGATGACGTGAAAGCAATATCTGACCTATTTTCAGGTGCAGAATTTACTATTGGAGAGAGTTATTTTTACGAAACTTCAGGAACGTTTGGTGAAAACCCATCAGA
The DNA here is from genome assembly GCF_006965545.2 of Paenalkalicoccus suaedae. Classification (NCBI taxonomy): domain Bacteria; kingdom Bacillati; phylum Bacillota; class Bacilli; order Caryophanales; family Bacillaceae; genus Paenalkalicoccus; species Paenalkalicoccus suaedae. The sequence continues at coordinate 166,062 of NZ_CP041372.2, read as the reverse complement.
AGGCTTTGAGTTTATACGCGCAGAGGAATATGAAAGTAGATTATACGATGACGCGGCCATAGAGAATTCTGAGAATGTGCAAGAACTAAGCTCTTTGTTCGACTATGAGGAAATTAAAGAAGCATTAGATGTAAATGACATCGAGCATTATCTGATGTATACAGATGGTGGGGTTCTATCAAATCCATTATTCTATGTAACCGAAAACGATATTTTTGTCGCAAATGAATCCATCTCCTTTGGAGAAACAGAGGATTCTATAAAAGGATATACACATTATTTATTGAGGCTTGAAAAGGAATAATGGGTTCTGTATCCCAGTGTAACTGCTAAATAAAACATAGTTACTATTAAGATTCGAACCCATCTTGTCAATTGCATGGAGGGAAACTATCCGCTTCGTCTTGCGATACTCTTTTCTCCAAAGCGCCTAAGTAAATAGAAAGACAGTATTAATCCTACGAAAACCATTCCTAGATGTAAGCCTCCGCTAATATCTGTGAATCTTAGAACGAGTAAAAGGAGGATGACTATGCCGACACCTAGATAGAATTTTGCGTAGTCGTTGTAGCTCATGTGTAGTCCTCCTTTTTTAAAAATGTAAGTACGCATTGTGTACTACTTTAACATGACTATTCTCTTTTTTGGTAAATGTAAACCAGTTATGGATTTATGAAGCTGTTATCCCCAAACCCTCTCCACTTTTCCCGCACTCACCCACCACACATCCGGATTACTCATGTCCCACCACATGTCAAAGCCAATCCGCTCATCATAGTGCATGAGCAATAGCGTCATGATATTTCCGTGCGTGACAACAACGATTGTCTCCGCTTCTCCTGCTAGCACCTCATCCGTCGATTTTACAATCCGGTCCATCGCCTCACGGCTTGATTCGCCACCTGCAAAAGTAAGATCTAGATCGCGAAACGTTTCCTCTAAGCTTTCTAGCCAATTTGGTAGGTCCTCACTACTTAGCCTGCGTTCGGCTAAGCGCTCGTCGACCTCGACTTTAATACCGAGGGATGCGCTGAGTGGCTCGATTGATTGGATCGCGCGTGTAAATGGACTTGCAACGATACGCTCCACCCCTTTGTGGGCGAAAAACGCGGCGAGCTCTTCGGCTTGTATCACTCCCTCTTTTGTAAGGACCGCTTCTGGGGCTTGTCCTTCTGCCTTGCAGTGTCTGACGAGATAAATCGTTTTGTTCATAGGTGTGACCTCCGAATTCGTTTGTATGTATGGACCTATTCGTTTATGTAGCGCCTTCTCATTTAGCGGATTCATACATCCATTTTTTCCTACATTTAGTATACTATGAGTAGCAATTATTTTCATAAAAGGGGTAGTGATAACGATGGATATGATCAAGCAGTGGAGTGATGCAGATGCTCGATTTGTGCGGCAGAAAGTGATTGAGCATAATATGCAAAGGCTACCGGAAGCGCTGAAGACGCCGAATGAGGATGTGAGTGTGATCGTAAAGGATGACGCTGGGACGATTTGTGGAGGCATCACGGCGAAAGTGTTTTGGCATCATATGCACATGGAGTCGCTCTGGGTCGATGAGCGTCTGAGAGGACAGGGCTACGGGAGCGCGCTGTTGAGGGAGCTAGAGGCAATAGCCGTCGAGAAGGGCTGCCGGTTTATTCACTTAGATACGTTCAGCTTTCAGGCCCCCGAATTTTATAAGCAGCACGGCTACGAGGCGTTTGGCATGCTCGAGGATCACCCTAAAGGCTTTACGCAGTATTTTTTGCAGAAAAGGCTTGAAGGAGCGGGTAGGTAGAGAATGGCAATGGTTTCTCTAGCCAAAAAGCCTCTCCCCTACCCAAAACATGCCTAAAAATGCTACATAGGCCAAAACACTGTCTATGATTACCTTCACGGTGAACGCCTTTCGTCCTTTGCAATGGTTACTATAAGCTAATGTAAATAATAGTGCTGGATAGATATAGAAAATCGTATCTGCAATCATCTTGTGAGACCTCCTAGCGAGCCTTAGACGAGATCGCAATTTGCGTGTCGCGTTGCATGTTGGATATTTTTCTTAGAATGCGTGTTACCATTTTGGTTTTGCGAACTACTTCTGCTTTTTTCGCTTTGTGGTCCATTTCTTTCTTTACAGAGTAGCATCCTCTTTCCCTTTTGCCGATAATCGGATTAAAAACACGATGACGAAGCCAATAATGACTCCTGCGATTACTGCTGGAAAAACGTTCATTGTGCCTTCGGACACAAGCTGCCAAAGCTGGACTCCAAGAAATCCGCCGATTCCGCCTAAGAAAGGTGCAGCGAACATATAATTAGTATTCAAGTTACTCCCTCCTTTTCCATATAACATACAGGAGGTGATTAATGATGTCAAAGGGTAGTAATAGACCATTCATCACCTGGCTGTCTCGCGCACAAAGAATACATAAACGAGAGGGATTATTAACATACACAAAAATAAGATGATTCCACTAATTATCCATAAAGCCTCTACATTTGGAACTGTGATAGCAGGCTCTTCTGAAGAGGGGGCTAGTCCATATGTTTGAATGATAGATAAAAAATTAAAGAATACATGTGCCAATATTGGCACAATAATTGTTTGATATCGTATATAGAGAATCGATAGAAAAATAGAAATGATAAATGCGGATAGCATAGATAAGGGATGAATGACTGCAAAAAGGAGCGCTGTTAATACGATACCAATTACACGTCCGTATTTGAACGACAATTTGTTTTGTAGTATGCCTCTAAATAATAACTCTTCCACGATCGGAGCGGTAAGGACGGTAAGCAATATGTGAATGAGTACTCGTAAGAGAGTTTCTTCCACAACAGGTCCACCACTTCCCGCATCCGTAATAAAAGATGGAAAAAGATACATGAGATACAAGATGCCTGCTACTGTTATCGCGGTACTTAACACATACATAAGAGTAGTGGTGATTCCGATTTTTAGCCACGGTACTTTTCGCGTATTACCGATAGTTAATTCTTTAAATGAGATATTATGCTTTTTGAAAAAAAGATAGATCCATAAGAAAATAGTTAAGTATAGGTAAATACCATAAACGTTGAAAGTGTTTAGGTTTTGGGGCAATATTACTGCCAATACTAGGGAACCCCCTCCCCCAATACAGATAATCCAAAGTAAAAGCTTCCAAATCCTAAAGTGCGTCATATTTTGCAATCAATCAGTTCCTCTTCTCATCCACGCTTTTAAATCTATTATACAAAAATTGTATTTTAACTACAATAAAGGATTATCCAGACATCTATTAATACATAAAATGCAAATGAATTTATATCAAAATTATCCCAAAACATATTTTGCTAAATTTAATGTTTGCGTATATAATTTGTCTACATACTATTCCCAAAGTACCACTACCATACAGGAGGTTTACCATGCATACAGACCAGAAAGTGACAGATGATTTAGTGGTAAGTGCTATAGAGGACAATTTAGCTATCATCCGTTTCGATGAAAACCGCAAAATAGCGTACGTCAATCCTATTTTTGCGAAAACCGTTGGATTTGAGGTCCATGACCTTGAGGGTCGGTATCATAAGGAGCTTTGCTTTGATGATTTTGCAAACAGCTCAAGCTACGAGAAGTTTTGGCGCGATTTATTTCACGGTAAATCCTTTCAAGATACAATCGAGCGCAAGCATGCGAATGGGAATCCTATCTGGCTTGAGGCGACCTATATGCCCGTTTTTGACGAACAAAAGCGCACCGTCATCGGCGTTTCTAAAATAGCGACAGATATCACTGCGAGGTATCAAAACTCCAAGGAGATGGCGGAGGATCTGCAGAGCATGTCCGAGCAGCTCAACCAGTGGTCGGCGGAGGGCGTCATTCGGAGTCGCAAATTGCTTGATAAGATCGATCATATCACCACCGTCTCGTCAGAAAATGCGGAGACACTCACCTCACTTAATAAGCGAACAGAGGAGATCAATGGTGTCGTGAAGACGATTAATGGCATCGCAAGTCAAACCAACCTACTCGCATTAAACGCAGCGATCGAAGCTGCACGAGCTGGCGAGCACGGTCGCGGGTTTACGATTGTAGCAAACGAGGTCCGAAAGCTATCGGCGCGCGTGGAGGAAGCCATCGGAGAAGTAAAACAAACGGTCGATGCGATCACGAGAGAAGTCGATACGATCAATACTGGCACACATACGGTCATGGACAACGTGACGGAGAGCCAGGAGCAGATTAAAACAACGGTGGAAGACTTCGAGCGAATCGGCTCGTCAGCACAACAGCTGAACGAGAAGTCGAAGCAGTTTGTGGAGTTGATTTAGGGGGAGTTTCGGGTTCGGGTTCGAGTGGAGAGAAAACACCAGCGACAGATCCTGTGGAGAGGGCTTGGTGCTGGTGTTTTTAGGTTGGGGAGCGGTTACTGCGTTCAGTTCTCATTTAATTGTCCCATTCCGCTCCACCTCTTTATTTCTCGTCACTTCTCCCAACTTGCTCGTCACTTCCAGCATCTTTCTCTTCACAATGGCTACGGTTCGCTTCACTTCCTAATTAAAGACATACAAAAACCCTTCCCGGAAATCAGGAAGGGTGTATAGCCTCAACTATTTCATTCTATTACAAGCTTCCTATCAAGCCCGATCATCATACCGATAGGACTTCGCTCCAGTTACGCCGGGGCTGTATGTAAAGATTCCGCCTGCGTGGGGTTCTTGTTCGAGCTCTTCGTCTGACTTCCCTTCCCGTCCAGTCGTGATATAGAGTACATCCATGTTTTTACCGCCGAAGCAACATGAAGTAACGTTGGTCGCAGCGACGTCCACTGTTTCTAACACCTTCTGATCATCCGGGCAAATGCGTCGCACGCAGCCGCCGTCAAAGAAGGCGACCCAAAGCTTGCCTTCATCATCGATCGTCATACCGTCTGGGTGTCCGAAGTCGTCTGGCGCAGTAAAAACAACCTCTGGCTCTCCAAGCGTACCCGCTTCAACGTCATACGGATAGCGACGGATTTCGTGCGTTGGCGTATCAATATAATAAAATACTTCCTTCCGTTCATCCCACGCTAAACCGTTTGATATGGTTGCGCCTGTCACAACCGTCGAGACCTTACCACCGCTTAGACAGTAAAGCGCAGCGTCTCCATCATCGCCATCTAACACCATTGTTCCAGCATAGAAACGACCTTTTGGATCGCACTTCCCATCATTAAATCGATTCCCTGGCTTATCTTCCTCTGGATCATGAATACTGTGAAGCTTCTTAGATTCCAGCTCATATCGGTAAAGTCCGTTATCGAGACCAACGTAAACATCTCCGCTCATACCGCGAACGGCACAGCCTACCCGTTGCTCAAGTGAATGCTCTTCGTTCTTACCCGATGGATCAAGGAAATTAACCGTCTTCCCTTCAATATCGACCCACATTAGCTGCTCATTATCCTCGTCCCAAACCGGTCCTTCTGCAAGTTTTGCCTTTGCATCGTATAGTAGTTCTGCTTTCCCCATGTTATCACCTCTCCACTCTATTACCATTCCATGACAAATAAAAACCTCATACTACTACTTTACTTCTGGCGAGAAAATAAAGTAGCACTCTTTTAAGTAAGAATTTAACCATATTTTCTAAAGGAGGAAAGGGAGAGATCTGTTTGGTGATCCTGGAACGGAGAGGTTTCGTTCGGCGTTAATAGGGAAAACTTCCACCAAGATTAGGAAAAGGGGTGGAGCACATGGATACATACGGATCATTAGAAGGAAAAGTGGCGGTCATTACAGGCGGAGGCTCGGGAATGGGCAAGGCAGCAGCCCTACAGCTCGCAAAGCAAGGCGTCCGCATCTGTCTCATTGATGTAGATGGAGAGGCTTTAGAAGAAGCCGTGAAGGAATTTGATGGCGATGTCATCTCGGCTGAGGTCGACACGACGGATGAGCAGCAGGTGAAAGACGCCTTTAAGCGTACAGTGGATAAATTTGGTCGCGTAGATATCGTATTCGCGAATGCTGGCGTGAACGGAACTGTGGCTCCTATCGAGGATATTGAAACGTCCGAGTGGAATAAAACGATCGAGATTAATTTGAACGGTACTTTCCATACGGTCAAAGCGGCTATCCCTCATATGAAGGAAAACGGCGGTAGCATTATTTTAACGAGCTCCGTCAACGGCACGCGCGTATTCTCTAACTTTGGCATGTCCGCTTACAGTAGCACAAAAGCCGGGCAACTGGCCTTTGGTAAAATGGCGGCGCTTGAGCTATCAACCTATAAAATCCGCGTCAATATCATCTGCCCAGGCTATATCGAAACAGATATCGTCAACAAAACGCATCCAAAAGAGAAAGAGTTAGAAAAAGTGGAGATCCCCGTTGAGTATCCAGATGGCGATCAACCACTAGAAGGCCCAGGCGCTCCCGAGCAGGTAGCCGACCTCGTGTCCTTCCTTGCATCTGATGCCTCTCAGCATATTACAGGTACGGAGCTGTTTATTGATGGAGGATCGTCGTTGCTGTAGGTGTATGTGGGGAAAGTTGTCGTTACGATAGTGGTAAACAAAGAGGCTGTCTCACAGAGTTTGTGGGGCGGTTTTTGTTGGGTGTGTGGGTCCATAACTTTTAAATTGGGAACATAAACTCTAAGTCAGGAACATCACTCTGCATACATCCATTTTCACTCTCTAAATTTAAAAGAAAAAATGTATGAATAGAACCTTAACTAGCGCGAGAAAAGATGACATCTTATAGATACAGTGGCAATTCGTGCATCAAGCAAGTCTATGCGCGCGTTCAATGGAGGAAGTCCATAACTTCAGAATAAGGCACATATTTCTGAAATGGGGAACATAACTTTATAAATTAGGAACATACATCTACTTTAGACCTTAAAGAAGTCCATAACTCTCAAATGCGGAACATAAAATCCCAATGAGGAACATAACTTTAAAATCAGGAACATAAACCACACGCATACAAGCGCAACTCCTCCGAACCCCCCCACATAAAGCACCTAAACCCGCTCCCCACCCCAAAAAAAACACAAAAAACCCTTCCTGCAAGGGTTGGTAAAAAGCAGGAAGGGTTTGATATGCGAAGGTCTCGTCCACAGAGACACGGCTCGCTTTTGTTGTTGAAAGAATTAACGCTTCGAGAACTGAGGCGCACGACGTGCTGCTTTAAGACCGTATTTCTTACGCTCTTTCATACGTGCGTCACGAGTTAGGAAACCAGCTTTCTTAAGAGCTGGACGGAACTCTGGATCAGCTTGTAGTAGCGCACGAGAAATACCGTGACGTACCGCACCAGCTTGACCAGTGTATCCTCCACCGCTAACACTTACAAGCACATCGTATGTGCCTTCTGTTTGTGTTTCAGCAAGTGGTTGCTTTGCAATAACTTTTAATGTCTCAAGATCGAAGTACTCGTCGATATCACGCTTGTTGATGACAATCTTGCCATCTCCAGGTACTAGACGTACACGTGCAACGGAGTTCTTACGACGACCTGTTCCGTAGTATTGAACTTGTGCCAAGAGAATTCCCTCCTTCTATATTAACCGCGTAGTTCGTAAACTTCTGGCTTTTGCGCAACGTGTGGGTGCTCATTACCAGCATACACGTGCATCTTTTTCGCTACTTGGCGTCCTAAAGAGCCTTTTGGTAGCATTCCCTTTACTGCAAGCTCGATAAGTTGAGTCGGCTTGCGGTCACGCATTTCTCCTGCAGTCATAGACTTAAGAGATCCTGGGTAACGGCTGTGGCGGTAGTACATCTTGTCCGCTAGTTTGTTACCAGTTAGGTGAATCTTTTCAGCATTGATGATAATTACGTTATCACCAGTGTCCATGTGCGGGGTAAACGTTGGCTTGTGCTTGCCACGAAGTAGTGTTGCTACTTCAGAAGCTAGACGACCAAGCGTCTTACCTTCCGCGTCAACGACGAACCATTTGCGATCGATTTCGCTTGGCTTAGCCATATATGTTGTACGCATCATATTAATTTCCCTCCTAATACTCACTCAAAAAAAAATAACCAACATTACGATCAGATTCCGTACCCGGGGCAGTGGGCATAAGAATACCATAGACTATAGTATAATATATAGCAGTCTATGTCAACAGGAAAAAAGCAACTCTTCCTGGTGTTTTCTTATTTTTTTCTTGTTTCCTTTAAATGCGCTGTTAACGCCTTTTCGTCATAAAAAACCTGGGATAAATACAGACCATGACCAGGTGCTGTTTTACCTGCAGCCGCGCGGTCTTGTGCCTCAAGGATCATTTTTACGTCCTCTACCTCACGCATTCCGCGACCGACCTCTAAAAGCGTGCCTGTTAAAACACGCACCATCTGATAAAGAAAGCCGCTCCCAACAAATCGCAACGTCCACTCGTCGCCGTCCCGAATCACATCGATTGCATACATTGTACGCACTTTATCGACCACATCCGTTTTCGGTGACGAATAGCTGGAGAAGTCATGCGTGCCGAGTAGCAAATTTGCCGCTCGTTGCATCGCATCCTCGTTAAGCTCCGCATCAAGCTGATACACATAGTTGCGTCTGAATACGTCTAGCTCGCCCGTGGTGAGCTTGTAGAGGTATTCCTTTGCAACAGCGCCATACCTTGCGTGAAAGTCGTGAGACACGATTTCACAGCTTCTGACGATGATATCATCTGGGAGGAGCGCATTAAGCGCCCTCGGCCACCGCTCTATCGGAATAGAGAGTGGCGAATCGAAGTGAACGGGCTGCAAGATGCCGTGCACGCCTGCATCCGTTCTTCCTGACGATGTAGATCGCCACGAGTCCGCCTTATGGATTTTTGCTAGCGCCTGCTCCATCTCCCCTTGGACAGAGCGAGCGTTTGGCTGTCTCTGATAGCCAGAAAAGCCGCTACCGTCATACGAAATCATAGCGAGTATACGTGTTGTGTTTACCATAGAAGACCTCCCATGATCGTAATCAGTGCAAATCCAACGTAAATAGCTAGTGCGATCGTATCCTTCGTTTGCCATGTAAGCTCTCGATATTTCGTGCGGTGATCGCCACCCTCGTAGCCTCTTGCTTCCATAGCCGTTGCAAGGTCCTCTGCGCGTTGAAAGGACTGGACAAAGAGTGGAATCAGGATTGGGGTTACCGCCTTTAATCGTTGCCATATAGAGCCGTGTACGAAGGCCGCTCCGCGAGCCATTTGTGCGTGTATAATCTTCGATGTTTCCCCCAGAAGAGTTGGGATAAAGCGCAGGGCAATCGACATCATCAGAGCAAGCTCATGAGTCGGTACGTTCAGGCGCTTAGCGGGACTAAGCAAACGCTCAAGTCCATCAGTCAAATCGATCGGGGGCGTGGTGAGCGTGAGGAGTGTCGCCGTCACAATCAGCATCAACAGCCGAAAGGCGATGAGCGCCCCCTCAATGACGCCACCCGTGTAGATGGTAATAAAACCAGCGTCCACGAGCACCGTGCCTGTGCGATTAAGCAACAGTTGCAACGTCCCAGTGATCAAAATCAAGATAAAGATGAACCGAAGCCCTTTTAAAAAGAAGCGCCACGGGACATTTGCTAGGATGACAGCAAGCGTCGTGATCGTCGCACCGACCGTGAGCGCTACTGCATCGCGCGTCGTAAAGATAAACACCATAAAGATCAGCACGCACAAAAACTTCGAGCGTGGATCTAGACGGTGGATAATCGAGTCGCGAGGGACATACTGTCCGATAATGATATTATCTAACATCCCGCTCCCCCTTCAACGCCGCAGCAAGCGCATCCGCAACCGCCTCAAGACGTGTATCCGTCTTAGAGAGCGTCACACCAAGCGCCTCCTCGGCACCCTTTAAGAGCCTCAAAGCATCCGGCAAATCAACCCCCAGCATTCTCTTATTTAAGAAAATATCGAGAGGCTGTCCCTCGGTGATAAGGGCTCCCTCTTTAAACACAAGCATATGCTCGGCATAGGTAAGCACTTGATTCATCTGATGCGTCACCAGCACAATGCTACGTGACGCTTCTTCTTTAAACCACGTAGAAAAGAGCTCCATCACTTCCTGTTGCCCTATTGGGTCCAGGCCTGCTGTTGGTTCATCCAACACAAGTACAGTCGGCTCACAGGCTAATACACCTGCAATCGCAACGCGACGCTTCTGCCCCCCGCTTAGTTCAAAGGGAGACCGATTAAAATCGGCTTCCTTTATACCAACTAGCGTTAAATAACGTATCGCGCGCTCTTTTGCCTCTGTCTGTGTCGCTCCATAATTGAGTGGTCCAAACATGACGTCCTGAAGCACCGTCTCATCAAACAGCTGGTGCTCAGAAAATTGAAAAACCATGCCTACATGACGACGTAACTCATATAGTTCCTTTTGCTTGGTGTCTTTTTTTACTGTTGTTTTGCCAATCGTAATTGAGCCAGCGGTCGGTTTTAACAGACCGTTTAGATGCTGGATGAACGTAGATTTGCCTGATCCCGTCTCTCCAACAATAGCTGTATAGCTTCCGGGCGCAAGTGACACACTAACATCTGTAAGTGCACGCGACTCAAAGGGCGAGCCTTCGCCGTACGTGTGCGTTACGTTTTTTGCGTGTATGTGCATAGGGCCATCACCAGCTCCTCTTCTGTCATCACATCAGGGAGCGCAATGCCTCGAGCTTGTAGCGCACGCGCGACCTGCACCGCATAAGGCGCGACAAGTCCAGCGTGCGCTAAAATCGCATCATCCCGGAAGACTTCTTTAGGGGGTGCATGTGTGACGGTCCTGCCGTCCTTTAAAACAAGCAGATGATCAGCATCAACAGCTTCTGACACATCGTGCGTAATCGTGATGATCGTGACACCACGCTCACGTAGTGTGTGGATCATGGCGAGTACCTCGCTTCGTCCTTTCGGGTCGAGCATCGCGGTTGCTTCGTCTAAAATGACAACGTCAGGCTCTAAAGCCATAATTCCAGCAAGCGCCACCCGCTGCTTCTGACCACCAGACAGGCGATGTGGCTCTGATGCCTCAAGTCCCGTAAGACCGAGTAACGATATACTCTCCTTCACACGTTTACGCATTTGCTCTCTCTCTATCCCCGCATTCTCAAGCCCAAACGCAACATCATCACTAACGGTCGTTGCGACAAGCTGATTATCCGGGTTTTGAAACACCATTCCGACTCTTCTACGAAGCTGCATCACGGTCTCATCGCTACGCGTGTCAAAGCCTGCGGCAGTGACGGTGCCTGAAGATGGCAGATAAAGACCATTCAAACACTTTGCGAGCGTGGATTTGCCTGATCCATTATGACCGAGTACAGCAAGCCATTCACCCTTCTTTACAGTAAAGGTAATGTCGTGAAGCGCATCTTGCTCTGCTCCTTGATAGCGAAATGATAAAGAATCAACCGAGATCACCCATGTCCGCCCCCTTTGACGAAAAGCCTGGTTAAACCAAATAAAAAAGGGCACAGATCCATAACCTACGGAAGGTTAAGGTCTCGCCCCTGTGATAGATACTAGATTAAACTAGTTCTACGACTGCCATTTCTGCACCGTCTCCGCGACGAGGTCCAAGCTTAAGAACTCGTGTGTAGCCGCCTTGACGATCTTCATAACGCTTTGCAACATCGTCGAAAAGCTTTTGAATAGCGTCTTGACCAGACTCTGTGTCTGCTACTTCTTTGCGAACAAATGCAGCAGCTTGACGGCGAGCATGAAGATCTCCACGCTTACCTAGAGTGATCATTTTTTCCGCAACAGAACGAAGTTCCTTTGCCTTTGATTCTGTTGTTTCGATGCGCTCGTTGATGATTAGATCTGTCGTTAAGTCACGTAGTAACGCTTTACGCGCACTGCTGTCACGACCTAATTTTCTGTATGCCATCGTAAATTCCCTCCTTCACCAATGCGTATCTATTAGCCCGAAGCTAATAGAATCTATTCTTCCTTGCGAAGACCTAGGCTTAGTTCAGCAAGTTTCTCCTGAACTTCTTCTAGAGACTTACGTCCGAGGTTACGGACCTTCATCATGTCTTCTTCTGACTTTTGTGTTAGCTCTTGAACGGTATTAATTCCCGCTCTCTTTAAGCAGTTATAAGAACGAACGGATAAGTCTAGCTCTTCGATAGTCATCTCAAGCACTTTTTCCTTCTGATCTTCTTCTTTTTCGACCATGATCTCAGCGTTTTGCGCTTGATCAGTTAGGCCTACAAAGATATTTAAGTGCTCGGTTAAAATCTTCGCACCTAAAGAAACTGCTTCCTCAGGACGGATACTTCCATCTGTCCATACATCAAGTGTTAGCTTGTCGAAGTTTGTTACCTGTCCAACACGAGTGTTTTCAACCTGGTAGTTTGCTCTCGTTACCGGAGTAAAGATCGAGTCTACAGGGATCACACCAATTGGTAGGTCACCTGTGTTATTTCCATCAGCTGGAACATAACCACGGCCACGCTTTGCTGTCACTTTCATTTGGAAGTTCGCACCTTTTGAAAGCGTCGCAATGTGAAGCTCTGGATTTAAAATCTCTACGTCACTATCGTGAGTAAAGTTAGCCGCTGTAATAACGCCTTCTCCGTTTGCTTCAATCTCTAACGTCTTTTCTTCATCTGAGTAGATTTTAAGGGCGAGCTTTTTCAGACTTAAGATGATCGTTGTTACGTCCTCAACGACACCTTCAATCGTAGAAAACTCGTGTAATACTCCGTTAAACTGTACCGTTGTTACGGCAGCTCCCGGTAAAGAGGAGAGCATGATTCTGCGAAGTGAGTTTCCTAGAGTTGTTCCGTATCCACGTTCCAGAGGTTCTACGACGAATTTACCGTACGAGTGATCGTCGCTAAGTTCGACCGCTTCAATTTTCGGCTTTTCTATCTCGATCATTAAACAAACCCTCCTTCAAAACGTCGAAACCCCGGTTGTGATGGAGCCACAACCGGAATCCCTCACTGGGCACACCTTGACCTGCTACGAAACCGTCAATATTATAGTTGCCATTCTGTTAAATGGCTCACTACTGGCTATTAAACCATTATTGACAAAGGTATGGCAACCCATACCTTTTCATGTTGCGATTAAACGCGACGACGTTTTGGTGGACGGCAGCCGTTGTGTGGAACTGGCGTAACATCTTTAATCATGTTTACTTCAAGACCTACAGCTTGAAGGGAACGGATTGCAGCTTCACGACCTGCACCAGGACCTTTTACAGATACTTCGACAGTCTTCATGCCATGTTCCATTGCAGTTTTAGCTGCTGCTTCTGCTGCAGTTTGAGCCGCGAATGGAGTTGACTTACGAGAGCCTTTGAATCCTAATCCTCCAGCGCTTGCCCAAGAGATTGCGTTACCTTGAGGATCTGTGATTGTTACGATCGTGTTGTTAAACGTAGATCGGATGTGTGCAATCCCAGTCTCAATATTTTTCTTTTGACGACGCTTTGAACGATTCGTTTTTGGTTTAGCCATAATTACCGGTTACCTCCCTTACTTTTTCTTGTTCGCTACTGTACGACGAGGACCCTTACGAGTACGTGCATTGTTCTTCGTCTTCTGTCCACGAACTGGTAGTCCACGACGGTGGCGGATACCACGGTATGAACCAATTTCGATTAAACGCTTGATATTAAGAGAAATCTCACGACGAAGATCCCCTTCTACTTTCACTGCATTAACTACTTCACGGATTTTCCCTAACTCGTCTTCTGTTAGATCACGAACGCGTGTATCTTCAGAAACACCAGCTTCCTTAAGAACTTGGATAGCACGAGACTTTCCAATTCCGAAGACGTACGTAAGAGAAACGACTACTCGCTTATCACGAGGAATGTCGACACCTGCTACACGTGCCATGCTTTACACCTCCTGTGGTTTTACCCTTGCTTCTGTTTGTGTTTTGGATTTTCGCAAATTACCATGACGGTACCTTTTCGGCGAATAACTTTGCACTTTTCGCAAATTGGCTTGACTGATGGTCTTACCTTCATGCTCTTTACCTCCTTATAATGCGGAGTGACTAAAACTTGAGTCGAACTTATTTATATCGATACGTAATACGTCCGCGAGTCAAATCATACGGAGATAATTCAACCGTGACTTTGTCTCCTGGTAGGATACGGATGTAGTGCATACGAATCTTACCTGAAACGTGAGCCAGGATCTTATGACCGTTTTCTAACTCTACGCGAAACATTGCATTGGGAAGCGGCTCAATGACCGTTCCTTCTACTTCAATTACATCTTCCTTGGCCATGAATTTACTCTCCTTCCTTCAGTAAATTATCGTTGATATATGATGAAATTGCAAAACGCAATTTTGCATTGGTTACACGACCCGTTTCAACAATACTGTTCTTAACTTCCGGGGAGACAAATTCGCTGCATTCAATGTGCTGAAGATTCTTCTTCTTAGGACGATCAACTTTGCGTTTATCCCCATCGGCGATATGCACAAACTTCTCATCTAGCACCTCGATAATACATGCTACTTGATCTTTATCCCTTCCATGAAGAATTCTCACAAGTTCACCGACTTGCGGAACCGAATCAGGATCTTTCATTTGTTGACCACCTTTATCCACTAATGGATTTTTGTCATAATTTCATATCCTGTATCGACAATAGCAATTGTGTGTTCGAAATGGGCACACCGTTTGCCGTCTGTCGTCACGACCGTCCAGTTATCCGGTAGCGTTCTAACATGACGTCGTCCAGCATTCACCATCGGTTCGATGGCAAGTACCATTCCCGTTTTAAGCCTTGGTCCGCGACCAGCTGGACCAAAGTGCGGGATCGGCGGGTCTTCGTGTAAGCTTTGACCAATTCCGTGACCAACATACTCTCTCACAACGGAAAAACCGTGTTGCTCCACATACGTTTGAATTGCATGGGAGATGTCGGATAATCTAGCTGCGGGCTGTGCAAACTTCAATCCTTCAAAAAGAGCTTGTTCTGTCACGTCAAGCAGTCGCTTGGACTCCTCGTCGATCGTACCTACCGCGTATGTCCACGCTGAATCACCATGGTACCCCTCGTACTCTGCTCCGATATCGATGCTAATAACATCTCCATCGTTGAGTGTACGATTACCGGGAACACCGTGTACCAATTCTTCGTTTACTGAAGTGCAAATACTTCCAGTAAATCCATTATAGCCTTTAAAAGATGGAACCGCATTACATGATCGAATAAATCTATCTGCGATATGGTCCAATTCTTTTGTCGTTATTCCAGGCTTGATGTGCTTTTGCAATTCACTATGCGTTTTTGCGACGATCTCGCCTGCTTGGCGCATAATGTCCAACTCTCGTGGAGTTTTGCAAATGATCATTGATTACTTACTCCCTTGAAGTAAAGAATCAATGTCTTGGAACACAGAATTAATCTCTTGCTGACCATCAATGTTGCGAAGATAGCCTTTAGCCTCGTAGAAGTCTACAAGTGGCTTTGTCTGCTCAAGATTAACCTCCAATCGCTTATCAACCGTTGCCGGCTTATCGTCTTCTCGTTGAATCAAGTCACTACCGTCTTTATCACATTTACCTTGAACCTTTGGAGGATTGTAGATCTCATGATACGTTGCTCCGCATGTTGGGCAGATCCAACGACCAGTCAGACGCTTAAACAAGTCCTCACGAGGTACTTTAATATATAAAACGTGATCAAGCTGACGTCCTAACTCTTCTAGCATATCGTTTAACGCAGAAGCTTGCGCTACCGTTCTTGGGAAGCCGTCTAAAAGAAAGCCATTCTGGCAATCATCTTGACTTAGTCTCTCACGAACAATACCAATTGTTACTTCATCCGGTACTAGTGCACCTTCATCCATAAATGCTTTTGCCTTTAAACCTAAGTCCGTACCTTCTTTAATAGCTGCACGGAACATATCGCCAGTTGAGATATGAGGAACGCCATACTTGTCGACGATTCTTTCTGCTTGAGTTCCTTTACCTGCTCCAGGAAGTCCCATCAAGATTAAGTTCATGTCTTTCCCCTCCATCGTAGAAATCCGAAGGTAAAGGGAGTATTACACTCCCTTATTTGATAAAGCCCTTATAGGATCTCTTAATTAACTGACTTTCTATTTGCTTCATCGTGTCTAAAGCGACACCAACAACGATCAAGAGCCCAGTACCACCGATCTGGACGGCCGGAGGTAATCCTGCTACTTCAGTGAAGAATACAGGAAGGATTGATACGGTTGCCAGGAAAGTTGCTCCAACGAAAGTCAAACGATATAGGATCTTCGTGATGTAATCTTGCGTTGTCTTCCCGGGACGAATACCAGGGATGTACCCACCCTGCTTTTTCAAATTATCTGCCATCTGTTCCGGGTTTACCTGTACGAACGTATAGAAATACGTAAAACCAATAATTAACACAACATAAGCAACTAAGCCAAATGGTTGTGTATAATCGAAGTTTTGCACGACCCAGTTAGCAATTGCATTTTCATCTCCAAAGAATCCAGCCACGGTTGGTGGGAAGATAAAGAGTGAGAGTGCAAAGATAACCGGAATAACCCCGGCAGAGTTAACCTTTAACGGAAGGTGGGTTGATTGACCACCCTGCGGCTTCCCAGCAACTAATCGCTTAGCATACTGGACAGGTATTTTTCTTAGGGCTTGCTGAACAAAAATAACTCCTACAACAATCGCTAGTAGTGCTAACAATAGTAATAGCACGGTTACGATGTTAAGAAACAAGGCATCTCCTGCGCCTTCGAATTGAGTTACATAAATTTGATTAACTCCATTCGGAATCCCAGCAGCAATCCCAGCAAAGATAATAATTGAGATCCCGTTCCCAACTCCGTTTGCCGTAATCTGCTCCCCTAACCAAAGTAGGAAAGCTGTCCCTCCAGTGAGCGTAAGTGCAATAAGCAAGTACGTCTGGATGGATGGATTCGGAACGAGGTTTGGAAATAGATTGTTGAAACCAATAGACATTCCTAAGGCTTGAACAAACGCGATCACAATTGTACCGTATCTTGTCACTTGTGCTAGCTTCTTGCGACCAGCTTCCCCTTGCTTACCCCACTCGGCAAACTTCGGAATGACATCCATTCTTAAGAGTTGCACGATGATGGAAGCTGTAATGTAGGGCATTATTCCTGTCGCAAAAATTGAGAAATTCTCCAACGCACCACCGCCAAAGGTATTAAGAAAACCAAAGGCGTTTAATTCCCCGCCGAAGTCAAGCACATTTGCATCTACTCCTGGCGCGGGGATATGGGCGCCGATTCGAAAGACGATTAAAATCGCTAAGGTGAAGAAGATTTTGTTCCTCAGATCACCCACTCGAAAGATATTGGAGATCGTCTGGAACATTAAACCACCTCAGTAGATCCGCCGGCAGCCTCAATCGCTTCTTTTGCTGTTGTAGAAAACTTACTAGCTTTCACAGTCAGCTTACGCTCTAATGTCCCGTTACCAAGGACCTTCACACCATCACGCTCATTTTTAACTACACCAGTCTCGATTAAGAGCGCTGGAGTAACTTCCGTTCCATCTTCGAAACGGTTTAGCGTGTCAAGATTCACGATCGCGTATTCAGTACGGTTAGGGTTTGTAAATCCGCGCTTTGGAAGACGACGGAAGATAGGCATTTGTCCACCTTCGAACCCTGGGCGTACGCCACCGCCTGAACGTGCGTTTTGACCTTTGTGACCTTTACCTGCTGTCTTACCGTTACCAGTACCGACACCACGTCCTTTGCGCTTACGCTCTTTACGTGATCCTACTGCAGGTTTTAGTTCGTGAAGTTGCATGTTGACACCTCCTCAACTGTTTACTTTTTT
Source organism: Paenalkalicoccus suaedae (assembly GCF_006965545.2). Classification (NCBI taxonomy): domain Bacteria; kingdom Bacillati; phylum Bacillota; class Bacilli; order Caryophanales; family Bacillaceae; genus Paenalkalicoccus; species Paenalkalicoccus suaedae. The sequence goes on along the minus strand of NZ_CP041372.2, from coordinate 148,313 downwards.
ATGCGTCAATTTCTTTTACACTGACGAGATGAGAAACTTTGTTTACCATTCCGCGCATTGCATCGTTATCTTCTTGTACGACAGAGTGGTTCATTTTGCGAAGACCAAGAGTCTTCACTGTAATTCGCTGATCTTCCGGACGGCCGATCAAGCTTCTTGTGAGGGTGATTTCTAATTTCTTTGCCATGCCAAATCCCTCCTTAACCTAGCAACTCTTCTACAGATTTGCCGCGTAGTTTTGCAACGTCTTCAGGGCTCTTTAAGCTAGATAGCCCTTCTAATGTTGCACGTACCATATTGATTGGGTTATTAGACCCTAGAGACTTAGATAGAATGTCGCCTACACCAGCTAATTCTAATACCGCACGAACAGGTCCGCCCGCGATAACTCCAGTACCTTCAGATGCTGGCTTTAGAAGCACGCTTCCAGCTCCAAATCCTCCAGTGATCTGGTGAGGAATAGTTGTTCCTTGAATCGGAACACGGATAAGATTTTTCTTACCGTCCTCAATCGCCTTACGAATCGCTTCCGGCACTTCAAGTGCTTTACCCATTCCGAAGCCAACGTGACCGTTTTTGTCTCCGACTACAACTAGTGCAGCAAAACGAAAACGACGTCCACCTTTAACAACCTTAGCTACTCGGTTGACCGTTACGACTCTCTCTTCAATTTCAAGTTTGCTTGGATCGATACGCAATGTGTTTCCCTCCTTTGGCGCTTATTAAAACTTAAGACCTGCTTCACGAGCAGCATCTGCAAGTATTTGGATACGACCGTGATAGAGGTATCCTCCACGATCAAATACAATTGTTTCATATCCTTTATCAAGGGCACGCTTTGCAACAAGTTCGCCAACTTGGCGTGCTGCTTCTTTGTTCCCGCCGTTTTCAACATTAAGTTCTTTATCTAAGCTTGTAGCACTTGCTAATGTAACACCAGCTACATCATCAATTAACTGTGCGTAAATATGCTTACTAGAACGGAAAACATTTAAGCGAGGACGTTCCGCAGTACCAGTGATCGTACGACGAACATGCGCATGTCTTTTCTTACGCGCCGCGTTCTTATCAGTCTTCGTGATCATTGAACGTCAATCCTTTCTTCCCGTTAATTTAGGGGTTTATTTACCAGTCTTACCTTCTTTACGACGTACATATTCACCTTCGTAACGGATACCTTTACCTTTGTAAGGCTCAGGCTTACGAACCGCACGGATGTTTGACGCAAGTGCACCAACGCGCTCTTTGTCAATACCCTTAACAGTGATCTGCGTGTTAGCAGGTACATCGATTTCAAGACCATCTTCAGGTACGAATTCTACTTGGTGAGATAGACCAACGTTTAAGATAAGCTTGTCGCCTGTCTTAGTCGCACGGTAACCGACACCAACTAGTTCTAGTTTCTTCTCGTAACCCTTCGTTACGCCTTCAATCATGTTGCTTACAACGCTACGAGTTGTACCATGCAACGCACGGTGAGTTTTATGATCAGAAGGACGCTCAACAGTGATCGTGTTATCTTCGTGCTTAATGATCATGTCTTGGTGAAGTTCACGAGTGAGCTCACCTTTAGGTCCTTTAACTGTAATCGTTGAGTTGTTGAACTTCACTTCTACATCAGAAGGAACTTCAATAGGTTTTAAACCAATTCGAGACATACGTTACACCTCCATTCTGTTGCTTTTTCTTACCAAACGTACGCTAGTACTTCGCCGCCGACTTTTTGTTGACGAGCTTCTTTGTCCGTGATTAGTCCATTAGATGATGAAATAATCGCGATACCAAGTCCACCTAGTACACGTGGTAGTTCATCAGACTTCGCGTAAACGCGTAGTCCAGGCTTACTGATTTTCTTAAGTCCAGTGATAACCTTTTCGTTATTCGCACCATACTTAAGGAAAATACGAAGAACGCCTTGCTTGCTATCTTCAATAGATTCGTAATCGCGAATGAAACCTTCGCGCTTTAAAATGTCAGCAATTTCTTTCTTGATCTTGGAAGCTGGAAGCTCCAAGCTTGTATGACGTACTGTATTCGCATTACGGATGCGAGTCAGCATATCAGAAATAGGATCTGTCATGACCATCGTATTTTACCTCCTTCCTTTAAACGGAATTACCAGCTAGCTTTTCTAACGCCCGGAATTTGACCTTTGTATGCAAGTTCACGGAAGCAGATACGGCAAAGCTTGAACTTACGGATTACACTGTGAGGGCGTCCACAGCGTTCGCAACGAGTGTATTCTTGTACACCAAACTTCTTCGTGCGCTTCTGTTTTGCGATCATCGATTTTTTCGCCAAGGTCTTCACTCCTCTCTTTGGTCGTTTTTATTATTTTTGGAACGGCATACCCATTTGAGTTAATAGCTCACGCGCTTCTTCGTCCGTGTTAGCAGTTGTAACAATAACGATATCCATACCGCGGACTTTATCAACGTCATCATAGCTAATCTCAGGGAAAATAAGCTGTTCTTTTACACCTAAAGTGTAGTTACCGCGACCGTCAAATGCTTTCTTAGATACACCACGGAAGTCACGTACACGTGGCAATGAAACAGCAATTAGCTTGTCGAGGAAGTCGTACATACGCTCACCGCGTAGTGTAACTTTCGCACCGATTGGCATACCTTCACGAAGCTTGAAGCCCGCGATAGATTTCTTTGCCTTTGTGATTAATGGCTTTTGACCAGTGATTTGAGTTAATTCCTCAACAGCCTTATCAAGAACTTTAGAGTTCTGAACTGCGTCACCGATACCCATGTTCACAACGATCTTCTCTAGACCTGGAACTTCCATAACGGAAGAGTAGTTGAATTTTTCTTTTAGTGCAGGAGTAATCTCCTGATTGTACTTATCTTTCAGACGACTCATCGAATGAACCTCCTTTCAACAGCTGGTCGATTACTTCTTATCAAGTACTTCGCCAGATTTTTTAGCAATACGTACTTTGTCTTTACCTGTTCCTTGGTATCCAATACGCGTTGGCTCACCAGACTTAGGGTCGATGACCATAACGTTTGACACGTGGATCGACGCTTCTTGGTTAAGAATTCCGCCTTGTGGGTTAGCTTGAGATGGCTTCGCATGCTTCTTAACCATGTTTACACCTTCCACAAGCACACGCTGCTTGCTTGGATAAGCTTCAAGAACTGTTCCTTCTTTACCTTTATCTTTACCAGAGATGACTTTTACGTTATCTCCCTTTTTTACGTGCAATTTCGTTTGGGACATGAGGGCACCTCCTCTTTACTCGAATGTTTCCGTTCTATCTATATGCCTTACAGTACTTCTGGAGCAAGAGATACGATCTTCATGAATTGGTTCTCACGAAGTTCACGTGCAACTGGTCCGAAGATACGAGTTCCTCTTGGGCTCTTATCGTCACGTACGATTACTGCAGCGTTCTCGTCAAACTTGATGTAAGATCCGTCTGTACGACGAGCTCCAGTCTTAGTACGTACGATTACCGCACGAACAACTTCACCCTTCTTGACAACGCCACCAGGTGTTGCTTGCTTTACAGAACAAACGATGATATCACCAATGTTTGCAGTCTTACGACCAGTACCGCCTAATACTTTAATACAAAGTAATTCACGTGCACCAGAGTTGTCAGCAACTTTTAAACGACTTTCTGATTGAATCATAGGATCTTTTACCTCCCTTCAAGTGACACTGACTTAGATAATTACAGACTCTTCTACTACCTCAACGAGGCGGAAGCGCTTGTCTTTTGATAGCGGACGAGTTTCAACGATGCGTACAACGTCACCCATCTTAGCTGTATTGTTTTCGTCATGTGCTTTATACTTCTTAGAATATTTAACACGTTTGCCGTATAGCTTGTGCTTCTGATACGTTTCAACAGTAACAGTGATTGTTTTGTCCATCTTATCAGATGTCACACGCCCGACATAACTTTTGCGGTTATTTCGTTCTTGCACAGTGCAGACCTCCTCTCAGGACTATTCGTTCGTGATTCCGAGTTCACGTTCACGTAAAACTGTCTTCGCACGAGCAATTGCCTTCTTTACTTCACGAATGCGGGCTGGATTGTCTAATTGTCCAGTCGCAAGTTGAAAGCGAAGGTTGAATAGCTCTTCTTTTAAAGACTTAGACTTTTGTTCGATTTCTGCAGTGGTAAGGTTGCGGATATCATTAGCTTTCATTTGCGTCACCACCCACTTCTTCACGTTTTACTACCTTTGTTTTGATTGGAAGCTTGTGAGATGCAAGACGTAATGCTTCACGAGCAACCTCCTCAGAAACTCCAGCGATTTCAAACATAATCTTCCCTGGCTTTACTACCGCTACCCATCCTTCAGGAGCACCTTTACCAGAACCCATGCGGACTTCAAGTGGCTTTGCAGTGTAAGGCTTGTCTGGGAAGATCTTAATCCATACTTTACCGCCACGCTTCATGTAACGAGTCATGGCAATACGTGCAGATTCGATCTGACGGTTTGTGATCCAAGAAGCTTCTAAAGCTTGTAGACCATATTCACCGAATGTAACTTCCGTTCCGCCTTTTGCACGTCCGCGCATCTTTCCTCGATGCTCGCGGCGGAATTTAACACGTTTAGGCATTAGCATGATTAATTTCCTCCTTCCTCTTGATTCGTTCCTTTCGTTGGAAGGACTTCACCCTTGTAGATCCAAGTTTTAATTCCGAGCTTACCATAAGTAGTATCTGCTTCAGCAGTACCATATTGGATGTCAGCACGTAGTGTGTGAAGTGGAACAGTTCCTTCGCTGTATGATTCAGAACGAGCAATATCAGCGCCGCCAAGACGACCAGATACCTCAGTCTTGATTCCTTGTGCACCAGAACGCATTGTGCGTTGGATAGTTTGCTTCATCGCACGACGGAATGAGATACGGTTTTCTAATTGACGAGCAATGTTTTCAGCAACAAGCTTCGCATCAAGATCAGGACGCTTAATTTCGTTGATGTTGATGTGTACTCGCTTGCCAGTAAGTTCATTTAATGCGTTGCGAAGTGCTTCAACTTCAGATCCACCCTTACCAATAACCATACCAGGCTTGGCAGTGAAGATCGTTACGTTTACACGGTTTGCAGCACGTTCAATTTCAATAGTAGAAACTGAAGCTTCGCTTAAGCGCTTCTCCAAGTATTCACGAATTTTGATGTCTTCGTGAAGTAGGTCAGCATAGTCTTTGTCAGCGTACCATTTTGACTCCCAGCCACGGATAACACCGATTCGGAGTCCATTAGGATTTACTTTTTGACCCACACTTATCCCTCCTTCTTTTCTGTTAAAACAACGGTAATGTGGCTTGTTCGCTTATTGATTCGGCTCGCGCGACCTTGCGCACGTGGACGGAATCTCTTAAGTGTTACGCCCTCATCTACAAATACTTTACTAACAACTAAGTTGTCAGGTTCTAGGTCATAGTTGTGCTCTGCATTCGCAATAGCTGAGTTTAAAAGCTTCTCAACAATCGGAGATGCTTTCTTTGGAGTAAGACGAAGAATCGAAATCGCTTCTCCAACCTCTTTCCCACGGATTAAGTCTACGACTAGACGAGCTTTGCGAGGAGCAATACGCACTTGACTTGCAACTGCTTTTGCTTCCATGATCAGTACCTCCCCTCTCTAATTAACGTCGTGTTTTCTTATCGTCTGAAGCATGGCCTTTGTAAGTACGAGTTGGTGCGAATTCACCAAGCTTGTGCCCTACCATATCTTCTTGGACGTATACTGGTACGTGCTTGCGACCATCATATACTGCGATTGTGTGGCCAATGAATTGTGGGAAGATCGTTGAACGGCGTGACCAAGTCTTAATGACTTTTCTGTTATCCTCGGCGCTCATTGCTTCAACCTTTTTCATTAGGTGATCATCGACAAATGGTCCCTTTTTTAAGCTGCGACCCATAATGGTACCTCCCTTCGTGATTGCGCTACGGTTCTACCATAGAACCGTAGAACAACCGCGTTATTTTTTACGACGACGCACGATATATTTATCTGTGTCTTTGTTTTTCTTACGAGTTTTGAAGCCAAGAGTTGGCTTGCCCCATGGTGACATAGGTGACTTACGTCCGATTGGCGCACGTCCTTCACCACCACCGTGTGGGTGATCGTTAGGGTTCATTACAGAACCACGAACTGTTGGGCGGATACCCTTCCAACGTGAACGTCCGGCTTTACCGACTTTCACTAGCTCGTGCTCAACATTTCCAACTTGACCTACTGTCGCACGGCAAGTTGCAAGGATGAGGCGAGTTTCACCAGAACGAAGACGTACTAGTACGTAGCTTCCTTCTTTACCAAGAACCTGTGCTTCTGCACCAGCAGAGCGCACTAGCTGTCCGCCCTTACCAGGACGTAGCTCGATGTTGTGGATGATTGTACCAACTGGAATGTCTTTAAGTTGTAGAGCATTACCAACCTTGATGTCAGCATCTTTACCTGACATGATCATCGTTCCAACTTTAAGATTCTTAGGTGCTAGGATGTAACGCTTTTCACCATCAACGTAGTTGATAAGAGCGATATTCGCAGTACGGTTTGGATCATATTCGATCGTAGCAACGCGGCCTGGAATTCCATCTTTGTCACGCTTAAAATCAATAATACGGTATTGACGCTTATGTCCGCCACCCTGGTGACGTACTGTCAATCTACCTTGGTTGTTACGTCCGCCGCGCTTAGATAATGGCGCTAGAAGTGACTTTTCCGGCTTGTCAGTTGTCAAGTCTTGAAAGTCAAGAGTCGTCATTCCACGACGTCCGTTAGTAATCGGTTTATACTTTTTGATAGCCATGAGCTTTTCCCTCCTTCTCTTTAGATTTATTATGCTCCTTCAAAGAACTCTAGTTCTTTGCTGTCAGCAGAAAGCTGAACGATGGCTTTTTTGCGCTTGCGAGTATAGCCGCTGTGACGACCAAAACGCTTGAATTTACCTTTGTAGTTCATTGTGTTTACAGAGTCTACTTCTACACCGAAGATTTCTTCGATTGCAGCGCGGATCTGAGTTTTTGTAGCACGAGTGTCAACTTCGAACGTATATTTCTTCTCTGCCATAAGATCAGCAGTACGTTCTGTGATAATTGGGCGCTTAATAACATCTCTTGCGTTTGCCATTATGCAAGCACCTCCTCTACGTGCTTCACAGCATCTTGAGTAATAACTAGCTTCTCATGGTTAAGAATGTCTAGTACATTGATTCCGTCTGCTGTTACGAATTTCACTCCAGGAAGGTTGCGAACAGAAAGCTCAACTGCTTCGTTCACATCAGCCGTTACAACAAGAACTTTCTTGTTTGCTGATAGACCAGCTAGTACAGCTTTCATTTCCTTCGTTTTAGGAGCGTCAAAGCTCAATCCTTCTAATACTAGAATGTTTGAATCATTCACCTTAGAAGAAAGAGCAGATTTTAGCGCCAAACGACGTTGCTTCTTTGGTAGCTTATATGCGTAGCTACGTGGCGTTGGTCCGAATGTTACACCACCACCAACCCAAATTGGTGAACGCGTGGAACCGTGACGAGCACGTCCTGTTCCTTTTTGTCTCCAAGGCTTACGACCACCACCGCGAACGTCTGAACGACCTTTCGTTGCGTGTGTACCTTGACGACGGGATGCTTGTTGCATGATAACTGCTTCATAAAGAACACTTTCATTTGGTTCAACACCGAAAATACCATCAGATAGTTCGATGTCGCCTACTTGAGAGCCATCCTGTTTGTAAAGAGTAACTTTAGGCATCTGGGCTCCTCCTTTCTTTTTCGAAATTAGTCAGCTTTGATAGCTGATTTAATAGTTACAAAGCTCTTCTTCGCTCCAGGTACGTTACCTTTTACTAGAAGAACGTTTCGCTCAACGTCTACCTTTACGATCTCAAGGTTTTGGACTGTAGTAGTCTCTCCACCCATGCGACCAGGTAGTAGTTTACCAGGACGTACGTGGTTAGGATCTACAGGACCCATTGAACCAGGACGACGGTGGTAACGAGAACCGTGGGACATTGGTCCGCGTGATTGGTTATGACGCTTGATCGCACCTTGGAATCCTTTACCTTTGGACTTCCCAGTTACGTCAACCACATCTCCTTCAGCGAAAATATCTACTTTGACTTCCTGACCAATCTCGTAATCCGCTGCGTCTACGTTACGGATTTCCTTAACGAAGCGCTTAGGAGTAGAGTTTGCTTTATCAGCATGTCCTTTAGCTGGTTTGTTTTGGTGACCTGGCTTTTTGTCAAATGCACCAATTTGAATTGCTTCGTATCCATCAGCTTCGCTTGTCTTCTTTTGAAGAACGACGTTAGCTTCCGCTTGGATTACTGTTACGGGAATTGCTTCACCAGTTTCAGAGAAAATCTGAGTCATGCCTAGCTTTTTACCTAAGATTCCTTTGGTCATTAGTCACACCTCCTGTTAATAGTTAGTTATTATTTATATTACTTATAGTTTGATTTCAATGTCGACACCAGATGGTAGGTCTAAGCGCATTAGCGCGTCTACTGTCTGCGGTGTTGGATCAACGATATCGATTAAACGCTTGTGAGTACGCATCTCGAACTGCTCACGAGAGTCCTTGTACTTGTGCACCGCACGTAGAATCGTATAAATTGTCTTTTCAGTTGGAAGTGGGATCGGGCCAGATACACTAGCACCAGAACGCTTCGCTGTTTCAACAATCTTCTCTGCAGACTGATCTAGGATACGGTGATCGTATGCCTTTAATCGAATGCGAATTTTTTGCTTTGCCATTTTATTACCTCCTTTTTCGCCCATTTTGTTTAAATAGACTTGCTCCACGGAAATCTCCCCCACACCAGGTCCATGGCAAAGGGCCCGGGTGTGTCGGCAACCTCCCGCATCAAAGCCTGTCAAGTGGCCAACATTAAATAGTATACAGGTTTTACACCTGTGATGCAAGACCTTTTATATAAAAATTTATTCAGCCACACTCAAAGTATTATACAGCGTAAGCCTATATATATCAAGGCCTTTTTCGTATTTTAGTTTCTCCCAAAATGCAACTCTACAAACAGTGGTGCTAGGAGGAATAATTCTCTTTCCTTTTCCGATTGCTTAGGGTTAATCACGTTCACAATATCCCCTCGCAAATTCCCAAATAAGCTTATTGCTTCTATTGGAATACCATCGCGTTTGAGCTCGATCACTTGGTCACCCTGCGAATCTTTTATTCGGACGTATTGTCCGGAGAATCCTCCATCATTTTCGCCTAAAAACGTCCCGTCCGCGCAGTAGATCTTTGCGTTTGCCTTTGTCACCTTCCAAAGGTCAAGCTCCACCATACCAAGCTTGTCCTCTCCTTTGTATATATGAAACCTCTCTCTAACTCCCCAATCTTTTTTTAGAAAATAGCGTGGCTCCTCTTCTACATAGACAATTAGCTCTTGCTTAAGAAACGGACGCAAACCTATTAGATGGAGAAGTAGCTTTCCTGCTCGTTTAACCCCTGTCGCTGTTTCTTTCGCATATAGAATTGATTGACCTTTTGGGGTGAAGTAGATGACCTCGCGTAGCCAGTGCACGACAGGAACTGCAATGAGTCGGCGATGCTCTGCAAATGGCGTGAGAGGTTCTTCTTGTGTGATAGTGGGAATCTCACGCTGCTGCGAACGTTTGTATAAAGCTCCGAGTAAAAGTCCAGGTCCCATAATAGCAAGTGGAATGAGAGCTAATAACGTATCTAGTTTATCCTCCACGATGAATAAAGATAGCGATACTCCTATTAATAGAAGAGTAATGAATGAACCTACCCTTATGTAAGTGCGAATTGTTCGTGTGAAGTAATCATAAATTGTCATGTTGTGTTGCGTCCCTTCTATATAAGATGCTGCGGCGAGTATGTTAAGTAATACGTGTAAGGTAGGTGGGGTGTTTCGTTTAGAGTGAATGGTTGTGTAGATTTTAGGGGATGAACAATTTGAGTTAAGGTGGAGTCAGGTGCCCGCAATTAAACTTTATATATATGTATGGGCGCCTAGCTTCTATTTTATATGATTTTTTTGGGATGATGCAGAGCTATTTCCTCGTGTAATATGCATTTTATAGTCGGCGGTGTGCATTTCTTCCATGCTAGTGCGCATTCTCTCTCGTACTGTCTGCATTTCTCCATCCACAGCGTACATTTCCTCTCACAACAACTCATTTATTTCCTACATATAAAAAAAGCCCTAGCGGAAAATCCGCTAGGGCCGTGTAAAAAGCTTATCGCTTTTTATTACTCAGTGATTTCAGCAACTACGCCCGCACCTACAGTACGACCACCTTCACGAATAGAGAACTTAGTTCCTTCTTCGATCGCGATTGGAGAGATTAGTTCAACAGTCATTTCGATGTTGTCTCCAGGCATAACCATCTCAACGCCTTCTGGAAGCATAGTGATTCCAGTTACGTCAGTTGTACGGAAGTAGAACTGTGGACGGTAGTTTGTGAAGAATGGAGTGTGACGTCCACCTTCTTCTTTAGATAGTACATAAACCTCAGCTTTGAACTTTGTGTGAGGAGTGATTGTTCCTGGCTTAGCAAGAACTTGTCCACGGTTGATGTCGTCACGAGATACACCACGTAGTAGTGCACCAATGTTGTCACCAGCTTCAGCGTAGTCAAGAAGCTTACGGAACATTTCAACACCAGTTACAGTAGACTTAGATGGAGCTTCTGCTAGACCGATGATTTCGATTTCGTCACCAACGTTTAGCTGTCCACGCTCAACACGTCCAGTTGCAACTGTTCCACGACCAGTGATAGAGAATACGTCCTCTACTGGCATCATGAATGGCTTGTCCTTGTCACGGTCTGGAGTTGGGATGTAAGAATCAACTTCAGCCATTAGGTCAAGGATGTTTTGCTCGTGAGTAGCGTCTCCTTCAAGTGCTTTAAGAGCAGAACCCTTAACAACAGGAATGTCGTCTCCTGGGAAGTCATACTCAGAAAGAAGGTCGCGTACTTCCATTTCTACTAGCTCTAGTAGTTCCTCATCGTCAACTTGGTCAACTTTGTTTAGGAATACTACGATAGAAGGTACACCTACTTGACGAGATAGTAGGATGTGCTCACGAGTTTGTGGCATTGGGCCATCAGCAGCAGATACTACTAGGATAGCTCCGTCCATTTGTGCAGCACCAGTGATCATGTTTTTAACATAGTCAGCGTGTCCTGGGCAGTCAACGTGCGCATAGTGACGCGCATCTGTTTCGTACTCAACGTGTGCTGTAGAGATTGTGATTCCACGCTCGCGCTCTTCTGGAGCTCCGTCGATTTGGTCGTACGCCATAGCAGTACCTTTACCAGATGACTTAGCTAGTACGTGAGTGATTGCAGCAGTTAAAGTTGTTTTACCGTGGTCAACGTGCCCAATTGTGCCGATATTGGCATGGGTTTTGGAACGATCGAATTTTTCTTTTGACATGATCGAAATCCTCCTTCATATAGTTAAAAAGTTTATTTTTAATGGGTAAGGTGAGAGACAGTGTCTGTCACCTCCCCTAGCTTACAACAAATTCGTTAGAGTGACAATGAAAAACCTATTTAGTTTCCAGCGCTCTTCTTAACGATTTCTTCCGCGATGCTCTTAGGTACTTCTTCATAGTGGTCGAAGTGCATAGAGTAGTTACCGCGTCCTTGTGTGTTAGAACGTAGAGATGTCGCATAACCGAACATTTCAGATAGTGGAACCATCGCTTTAACTGTTTGAGCGTTACCGCGAGCTTCCATTCCTTCTACGCGTCCACGACGTGACGTAATGTCACCCATGATATCTCCCATGTATTCTTCAGGAATAACAACTTCTACCTTCATGAGTGGCTCAAGAAGAACAGGATTACACTTGTTCTTTGCTTCTTTCAAAGCAAGGGAAGCTGCTACCTTAAATGCCATCTCGTTTGAGTCAACATCGTGGTAAGATCCGTCGAATAGACGAGCTTTAATATCAACGATTGGGAATCCAGCAAGCATACCGTTGTCTAATGAACTCTTAACACCGTCAGCAACAGAGTTAATGTATTCACGAGGTACTACACCACCAACGATATTATCGATGAATTCAAAACCTGCTCCTTCGTCGTTTGGAGAGAACTCAATCCATACGTGACCGTACTGACCGCGTCCACCAGACTGACGTACGAACTTACCTTCACACTTCGCAGCTTGGCGAATTGTTTCACGGTAAGATACCTGTGGAGCACCAACATTAGCTTCTACTTTAAACTCACGGCGCATACGGTCAACGATGATATCAAGGTGAAGCTCACCCATACCAGCGATGATTGTTTGGCCTGTTTCGTCATCAGTGTGCGTGCGGAATGTTGGATCTTCTTCTGCAAGCTTAGCAAGTGCCATACCCATCTTATCTTGGTCAGCTTTCGACTTAGGCTCTACAGATAGAGAGATTACTGGATCAGGGAATTCCATAGACTCAAGAATTACAAGACTCTTTTCGTCACATAGAGTATCTCCTGTTGAAGTATCTTTAAGACCTACTCCAGCCGCGATATCTCCAGCGTAACACGTTGGGATTTCTTCACGGTGGTTAGCGTGCATTTGTAGGATACGTCCCATACGCTCACGTTTACCCTTAGAAGAGTTAACAACGTATGAACCAGCGTCTACTTTACCAGAGTAAACTCGGAAGAAAGTAAGCTTACCTACGAATGGGTCTGTTGCTACTTTGAAAGCTAGAGCAGCGAATGGCTGATCGTCGCTAGATTTACGTACAACTTCCTCTTCTGAATCAGGGAGGATACCTTTAATGTCAGCAACATCAGTTGGTGCTGGCAGGTAATCAACAACTGCGTCTAGAAGTAGCTGTACACCTTTGTTTTTGAATGCAGAACCACAAAGTACTGGGTAGAAATCAACGCTGTTCGTTGCGTTACGGATCGCAGCCTTAAGCTCAGGAATCGTAACTTCTTCCCCTTCTAGGTACTTCATCATTAGTTCTTCATCAAGTTCAGATACTGCTTCAATTAGCTTGTCGCGGTATTCTTCAGCTTGTGCTTTGTATTCTTCAGGAATCTCACGAGCTTCCGTTCTAGTACCTTCATCGTCAAGGTAGTAGAAAGCGTTCATCTCAACTAGATCAATGATTCCTTCGAAATCGTCTTCAGCACCAATTGGAAGCTGGATAGCTGCCGCATTAGCACCTAGGCGATCCTTAAGAGTACCTAGTGAGTAAATGAAGTCCGCACCTAACTTATCCATTTTGTTAACGAATACGATACGTGGTACCCCGTAAGTAGTTGCCTGACGCCATACTGTTTCTGTTTGTGGCTCTACACCAGACTGCGCGTCAAGAACGGCTACAGCACCATCAAGTACTCGAAGGGAACGCTCAACTTCTACTGTGAAGTCTACGTGACCAGGAGTATCAATGATATTGATGCGGTGACCTTCCCACTGTGCAGTTGTTGCAGCAGAAGTGATAGTGATCCCACGCTCTTGCTCTTGCTCCATCCAGTCCATTTGAGAACCGCCGTCGTGAGTTTCACCGATTTTATGAATGCGCCCTGTATAGAAAAGAATACGCTCAGTTGCAGTAGTTTTACCTGCATCAATGTGCGCCATGATCCCGATATTACGAGTCTTTTCTAAGGAGAATTCTCTTGGCATATGTCACTTTCTCCTTCCTATATTGAGAGATTTCCGCTCGAAAAGGCATAAGTAGACGGGCCACTATGCCTTTTCAGCTGGAAAAAAGCTTTTATCCTACCAACGGTAGTGAGCAAACGCTTTGTTTGCTTCTGCCATACGGTGAGTTTCTTCGCGCTTCTTGACAGAAGCACCAGTGTTGTTAGCTGCATCTAGAATTTCGTAAGCTAGACGCTCTTCCATTGTCTTCTCTCCGCGTAGTCGTGCATAATTCACTAACCAACGAAGTCCAAGAGTAGTACGGCGCTCAGCCTTTACTTCGATCGGTACCTGATAGTTAGCTCCACCTACACGGCGTGCTTTTACTTCAAGTACAGGCATAATGTTCTTTAGCGCGTTTTCGAAGACTTCATGTGGGTCTTCTCCTGAACGTTCGCGTACAAGATCAAATGCATTATAAAGAATTGACTGTGCTACACCTTTCTTACCGTCAACCATGATGCGGTTGATAAGGCGTGTAACAAGCTTAGACTTGTAAATAGGATCTGCTAATACATCGCGACGAGTTACTGGTCCTTTACGAGGCATTGGAGTCCCTCCTTTCCCATTTTTCTATCGAAATAGATGAATTTAAAAATATTATTTCTTAGGACGCTTTGTTCCGTACTTAGAACGGCTCTGCATACGGTTTTCAACACCTGCAGTATCAAGCGCACCACGAACGATGTGATAACGTACCCCTGGTAAGTCTTTTACTCGTCCACCACGGATAAGAACAACACTGTGCTCTTGTAGGTTGTGTCCGATACCTGGGATATATGCCGTTACCTCAATTTGGTTAGTCAAACGTACACGAGCGTACTTACGAAGTGCAGAGTTTGGCTTCTTAGGAGTCATAGTCCCTACACGAGTACATACACCACGCTTTTGTGGAGAGCTCTCGTTTGTTTGCGACTTCTTAAAGCTGTTGTAGCCTTTATTTAGTGCCGGAGAGTCAGACTTTTGTACCTTTGACTTACGGCCTTGTCGTACCAATTGGTTAATTGTTGGCATGATTGTTTCCTCCTTCCTTATCTAAAAATCTAAGCCCACTGGTCCAGGTGGTTCACAAATGGGTAAAAGGAAAGTCTCTGCCAGCTTTCGCTGGCAAAAACTTTTTTACTTTTTAATGGCTACAATTGCTGCATTGACATCTATTCCACAAGCTTTACCAAGCTTCTTCATAGAGTCGACGTACTCAATAGATACTGATTTGTTCTCTGCGCTTGTAAGTACCTTAGCAAGCACATGCTGATCTGCATCCTTTGCAACAACGAGCTCCTTAACCTGCTCATTTTCCAGTGCTTTTAACGTCTGTTTCGTGCCGACGACTTTATTCGTTGCCTGGGCTACTTTTTCATAAGACATTGTTGATCCTCCAAAGCATCAGGTATTTGGCACACTTTGATATAGTACCACCGTGAGAAAAAAGTGTCAACACTTTTTGAGATTATTCTTGTGCTGTTACTTCTTCAACTGCATTCTCTGGTGCAACTACCTCGTCACCCTGCTTAGGAAATGCTTGACGATAGCGCTGCATACCTGTACCAGCAGGTACGAGCTTACCGATAATAACATTTTCCTTCAGACCAACAAGTTCGTCTCGCTTCCCTTTAATTGCTGCATCAGTTAGGACACGAGTCGTCTCCTGGAAGGATGCTGCAGATAGGAAGGAATCCGTTTCAAGTGAAGCCTTTGTAATACCAAGTAATACTGGACGTCCAGATGCTGGGCGACCGTTCTTGAGGAGAATATCTCTATTAGCCTCGTTAAACTGGTGAATCTCAACAAGAGATCCTGGAAGTACATTTGTATCTCCCGCGTCCATAACACGGATCTTACGCATCATTTGACGAACCATTACCTCGACGTGCTTATCGCCGATTTCTACCCCTTGCATACGATATACTTTTTGTACTTCACGTAGAAGATACTCTTGTACACCGTGTACACCAGATACAGTTAGAAGTTCCTTCGGATCAATAGAACCTTCAGTTAGCTCTTGACCAGGCTTCACTTCTTCTCCAACCTTCACTTTCAGGCGAGCACCGTACATAGTTGGGTAGTTACGTGTTTCAATTGCGCCTTGAACGACGATTTCCTTCTTGTCATTCTGCTCTTTCACATCGATAACCTTACCTTCGATTTCAGAAATAACAGCTTGACCCTTCGGATTACGA
This sequence comes from Paenalkalicoccus suaedae, assembly GCF_006965545.2. Lineage (NCBI taxonomy): Bacteria > Bacillati > Bacillota > Bacilli > Caryophanales > Bacillaceae > Paenalkalicoccus > Paenalkalicoccus suaedae. The sequence continues at coordinate 132,502 of NZ_CP041372.2, read as the reverse complement.
GCCTCAAATACCTCTTGGATACGAGGTAGACCCTGTGTAATATCGTCTCCGGCTACACCACCTGTGTGGAACGTACGCATTGTAAGCTGTGTACCTGGCTCTCCGATAGACTGGGCTGCAATAATACCAACTGCCTCTCCAACCTCTACGTTAGATCCAGTAGCTAAGTTACGTCCGTAACACTTCTTACAAGCACCGTGCTTCGTGTCACATGTGAACACAGAACGAATTAATACTTCTTCAATTCCTGCATCTTCAATGACCTTCGCTGTGTCTTCAGAAATGCTTTCGTTACGATCTACAATGACTTCGTTCGTTTCAGGATGGACGATCTTCTGGAAGGATACACGACCTACTAAACGGTCATATAAGCTTTCAATGATTTCCGAGCCTTCGCGAATCGCTTTTACTTCTAAACCACGGTCCGTTCCACAGTCATCCTCACGGATAATAACATCCTGTGCAACGTCTACAAGACGACGAGTTAGGTAACCTGAGTCAGCCGTCTTAAGGGCTGTATCGGCAAGACCTTTACGCGCACCGTGTGTCGAAATAAAGTACTCAAGTACCGTCAGACCCTCACGGAACGAGGACTTGATCGGAAGCTCAATGATTCGACCAGATGGGTTTGCCATCAGACCACGCATACCAGCAAGCTGCGTAAAGTTAGAGGCGTTACCACGGGCACCAGAGTCACTCATCATAAAGATCGGGTTGCGCTTATCAAGTGTTCCGAGAAGCTTCGTCTGAATAACGTCTTTCGCTTTACTCCAGATCTCGATAACTTTATCATAGCGCTCTTCTTCTGTAATAAGACCGCGACGGAATTGCTTCGATACCTTCGAAACTTTTTCGTCAGCCTCATCAAGAATCTCTTTCTTATCCTTTAATACGACGATGTCAGATACACCAATCGTGATACCGGCTTTCGTCGAGTAATGGAAACCAAGGTCCTTCATCTTATCAAGCATGATAGACGTCTCAGAAATCTTAAATTTCTTAAATACCTCTGCGATGATATCTCCAAGGAAGCCTTTCTTAAATGGTGATACAAGATCACGCTCTTTAAATTCCTTCTTCACATCTGTAGTAGATGGGACGAAGTACTTTTCAGGCGTTTCCTTTTCAAGGTTTTCCATAGAAGGTTCATTCATATAAGGGAATGACTCCGGAAGAATTTCGTTAAAGATAATCTTACCTACAGAAGTAAGAAGAAGATCTTCTTGGAATTTCTCCTTGAAGTTTGTTTTGTTTACTTCTTTAACCGGAATACCGATACGCGTGTGAAGGTGCACATAGCCGTTTTGATAAGCTGTTAGCACTTCGTTAGGCGTTGCGAATACCGTACCTTCACCAATTGCATCTTCGCGTTCCATTGTTAGGTAGTAGTTACCTAGTACCATATCCTGGGAAGGCGTTACTACCGGCTTACCATCCTTAGGGTTAAGAATGTTTTGTGCCGCTAGCATAAGAAGACGAGACTCCGCTTGTGCCTCTGCAGATAGTGGAACGTGAACAGCCATTTGGTCACCATCAAAGTCAGCGTTATATGCTGTACATACGAGTGGGTGAAGCTTAATTGCACGACCTTCTACAAGAGTAGGCTCGAATGCCTGAATACCAAGTCTGTGAAGCGTTGGCGCTCGGTTTAATAGAACCGGGTGCTCACGAATTACTTCTTCAAGAACATCCCATACTTCAGGGTGCACACGCTCTACTTTACGCTTTGCGCTCTTGATATTGTGAGCAAGACCTTGACTTACAAGCTCCTTCATAACGAAAGGCTTGAATAGCTCAAGTGCCATTTCCTTCGGTAGACCACACTGATACATCTTTAGGTTAGGTCCTACAACGATTACCGAACGTCCTGAGTAGTCAACACGCTTACCAAGAAGGTTTTGACGGAAACGACCCTGTTTCCCTTTTAACATGTGTGAAAGGGACTTAAGTGGACGGTTACCCGGCCCAGTTACAGGACGTCCGCGACGACCGTTATCGATTAACGCATCGACAGCTTCTTGAAGCATACGCTTCTCGTTTTGAACGATAATGTTTGGCGCACCTAAATCTAAAAGACGCTTTAGACGGTTATTACGGTTAATAACACGGCGATATAGATCGTTTAAGTCAGAAGTTGCAAAACGACCACCATCTAGCTGTACCATCGGGCGAAGCTCAGGTGGGATAACAGGAAGTACGTCTAGTACCATCCAGCTTGGTTCGTTTTCAGAATGACGGAATGCTTCGATTACCTCAAGACGCTTAATCGCACGAGTACGACGCTGTCCTTGAGCTGTCTCTAGCTCTTCCTTCAGTTGAATAGCTTCCTTCTCAAGATCAATATCAGATAAAAGCTTACGAATTGCTTCTGCTCCCATTTCAGCAGTGAAAGAACGGCCATACTTATCGCGATAAGCGCGGTACTCTTTCTCTGAAAGAAGTTGCTTTAATTCAAGTGGTGTATCACCAGCATCTGTTACAACATACGATGCAAAGTAAATAACCTCTTCAAGTGAACGTGGTGACATGTCTAAAACAAGACCCATTCGACTTGGAATACCTTTAAAGTACCAAATGTGGGAGACAGGGGCAGCAAGCTCAATGTGCCCCATACGCTCACGACGAACCTTCGCGCGCGTTACTTCAACTCCACATCTGTCACAAACTACGCCCTTATAACGAACGCGCTTGTATTTACCACAGTGACATTCCCAATCCTTCGTAGGGCCGAAGATACGCTCACAGAAGAGACCGTCTTTCTCCGGCTTCAACGTACGATAGTTGATTGTCTCTGGTTTTTTAACCTCTCCACGGGACCAAGAGCGAATCTTGTCCGAGGATGCTAAGCCGATCTTCATATATTCAAAATTATTTACATCTATCAAGGGGCTAACCTCCCTTTCAGCATTCAAGTTGACTGGTTACGGCCGAATTACTCTCCGCTAGACTCTAAGTTTAAGTTTAGCTTATCGTTTGCTTGATCATCATCGTCATCAATCTCAAGCATGTCGATTTCTTCGTCATTGCTTGAAAGCATCTTAACGTCCATTCCTAGACTTTGAAGCTCTTTGATTAATACTTTAAACGATTCAGGTACTCCAGGTTCTGGTACATTCTCACCTTTAACAATCGCTTCATACGTCTTCACACGTCCGATTGTATCATCGGATTTAACCGTCAAGATTTCTTGAAGCGTGTAGGCAGCACCATATGCCTCAAGTGCCCAAACCTCCATCTCACCAAAACGCTGTCCACCAAACTGGGCTTTACCACCAAGTGGCTGTTGCGTTACTAGAGAGTATGGTCCAGTTGAACGAGCGTGTAGCTTGTCATCAACCATGTGAGCGAGCTTAATCATATACATAACACCAACAGATACACGGTTATCAAATGGCTCACCTGAACGTCCATCATATAAGACTGTCTTACCGTCACGAGCCATGCCCGCTTCAGCAATTGTCGCCCATACATCTTCCTCGTTCGCTCCATCAAATACAGGTGTTGCAATGTGAATGCCTAGCTGACGTGCTGCCATTCCCATGTGTAGCTCTAACACCTGTCCGATGTTCATACGAGAAGGTACCCCAAGTGGGTTAAGCATGATGTCGATCGGCGTACCGTCTGGTAGGTAAGGCATATCTTCTTCTGGAAGAATACGAGAGATTACACCTTTGTTACCATGACGTCCGGCCATCTTGTCACCTTCGTTGATCTTACGCTTTTGAACGATGTAGACACGTACCAATTGGTTTACACCAGGTGGTAGCTCGTCGCCATCTTCACGATTAAAGATTTTCACGTCAAGGACGATTCCATCTCCACCGTGTGGCGCGCGAAGAGATGTATCTCTTACTTCACGAGCCTTTTCACCGAAGATTGCATGTAGAAGACGTTCTTCAGCTGTTAGCTCTGTTACCCCTTTAGGTGTAACCTTACCAACAAGGATGTCGCCATCCTTTACTTCTGCACCGACACGGATAATTCCGCGGTCGTCTAAGTTTTTAAGCGCATCGTCCCCAACATTCGGGATATCACGCGTAATTTCTTCAGGTCCAAGCTTTGTATCACGTGCTTCAGACTCATATTCCTCGATGTGGATAGACGTGTAAACATCGTCTTTTACAAGGCGCTCACTTAAAATGATCGCATCCTCATAGTTATACCCATCCCAAGTCATGAATCCTACTAATACGTTTTGTCCAAGAGCCATCTCACCAAGCTCCATAGAGGAACCGTCAGCAAGAATTTCGCCCGTACGTACATTCATACCTTCCGAAACGATAGGACGCTGGTTGTAGCAGGTACCTTGGTTAGAGCGTTCGAACTTCATAAGGTTATAGCGTTTAATGTCGCCTTCTACCTCACGGCCGTCGACCTCTTTCACTTCACGTACGTCTACAAACTTCGCCGTTACCTTTTCAACGCGACCTGGTGCTTTTGCAACAACAGCAGCTCCAGAATCACGAGCAGATACGTATTCCATACCAGTACCAACTAATGGAGAGTGTGGCTCAATTAGAGGTACAGCTTGACGTTGCATGTTCGCTCCCATAAGTGCACGGTTGGAGTCATCGTTTTCGAGGAAAGGAATACATGCCGTCGCAGCAGATACTACCTGCTTAGGCGAAACGTCCATGTAGTCAACTCGGTCGCGAGGAACGATAATGTTTTCCCCACGGAAACGACAGATGATATTTTCGTCAATGAAGTTACCTTCATCATCGAGCTTGGCATTCGCCTGTGCAACTACATAGTTATCCTCTTCATCAGCAGTTAGGTAGTCTACCTGCTTCGACACCTGTCCTTTATCGTGGTCTACACGACGGTAAGGCGTTTCAATAAATCCAAATGGATTTACCTTTGCGAAAGAAGATAACGAGTTGATTAACCCGATGTTCGGTCCTTCAGGCGTCTCAATCGGACACATACGACCATAGTGAGAGTAGTGAACGTCACGCACTTCAAAGCCTGCGCGCTCACGCGTTAAACCACCGGGTCCTAAGGCAGATAGACGACGCTTATGCGTTAATTCCGCAAGTGGGTTTGTCTGATCCATGAACTGAGATAGCTGCGAGCTACCAAAGAACTCTTTAATAGATGCGATAACAGGGCGAATGTTAATAAGCGCCTGTGGCGTAATCATGCTAGCATCTTGAATCGACATTCTTTCACGTACAACACGCTCCATACGTGATAGACCAATACGGAATTGATTTTGTAGTAGCTCACCAACAGAACGTAGACGACGGTTACCAAGGTGATCGATATCGTCTGTATTTCCTACTCCGTGAAGGAGGTTAAAGAAATAGCTGACAGATGAAATGATATCAGCAGGTGTAATGTGCTTAATCTTTTCGTCGATCTCTCCATTAGCAATAACTCGTGTCGTTGTATCTGGCTCAGCAGCGTTTTGAGAATAAATAAGGACAGACTGAATATCAACGTCCTCATCGTCAATGACGCCTCCGCTAAGATTGATGTGTTTAAAGCCAACGTTATTCTCGAGGTACGGGATAAGCTTATCTAACGTACGACGATCAATAACAGTACCCTCTTCAGCAAGAATTTCGCCAGTCTCAGGGTCTACTAATGTCTCTGCAAGACGCTGATTAAATAGACGATTCTTTATATGAAGCTTTTTGTTCATTTTATAACGACCCACATTTGCTAGATCATAGCGCTTTGGATCGAAGAAACGAGATTCTAAGAGGCTTTTCGCACTCTCAACAGTTGGAGGCTCTCCAGGGCGAAGGCGCTCATAAATCTCAAGCAGGGCCTTCTCTGAGCTGTCCGTGTTATCTTTTTCTAGGGAATTACGAAGATATTCATCTTCACCTAGTAGATCAATAATCTCTTGATCTGTACCAAAGCCTAAAGCACGTAATAAAACAGTTACAGGGATTTTACGTGTGCGGTCGATACGAACGTACACAACATCCTTTGCATCTGTCTCAAGCTCGAGCCATGCTCCACGGTTTGGAATAACCGTTGCTGTAAAGCCACGCTTTCCGTTCTTGTCAATTTTTTTGCTGAAATATACACTTGGTGAACGTACGAGCTGCGATACAATAACGCGCTCTGCACCATTGATAACAAACGTACCTGTGTCTGTCATTAATGGGAAGTCACCCATAAATACTTCTTGCTCTTTTACCTCGCCTGTTTCCTTGTTAATTAACCGTACTTTCACACGAAGTGGAGCAGAATATGTCACATCGCGCTCTTTTGATTCGTCGACTGGATACTTAGGATCTCCTAAGCTATAATCGATAAACTCAAGCACTAAGTTACCTGTGAAATCTTCGATTGGTGAGATGTCTTGAAACATCTCCCGAATCCCTTCATCAAGAAACCATTGATAAGAAGCAGTCTGAATTTCAATCAAGTTTGGAAGATCCAAAACCTCATTAATTCGCGCATAACTTCTTCTCTGGCGGTGGCGTCCATACTGAACTAGTTGACCTGTCAACTCATTCACCCCTCAAACCTAACGTTTTTATCATCAAAAGGTGTACATAGTACAACCTTTGACAGATACATGTTTGTAGTCCCGTTTTTTAACGTAAAGACGTATTAAACTCGACAAGGAAAACCAGTAATTAAACGGGTGTCATGAGAACGATTGACAACCATTTTTCGAAATCTTAAAGGATACAGAGGATGTAATGTAGAATATACGGGTATAGTGAAGAAAGAAATCAATAAATAAATAAAAAAAGGGTATAAAAGTCTTCTAAAATATCGTCGTGTATAAAAGACGTTTCTAGTTTATCCAACTCACCCTTTTTTTAATCATCGTTCTCTATATAAAGTCTATGACACTTACGTAAATCAAGTAATAGAGCGCAATAGCCCTATTATCATTTTATATTCATACGCATTAAATAACACTATCACAATTCACGATGTCAGTCAACGCTTTTTTTCGCATGGTAAATAAAATATCCTTTTGACTTCGCCTTTGTTGTAACATCAAAACCTAGATCCTCGAGCTTTGTCAGCGTAGATGCTGCCCCTTGCTTCTTTTGAATGACAATCCATAGTTCTCCTCCTGGTAGCAACACGTCATATGCTTGCTCATACAGAGCAAAAATCGTTTGCTTCCCAGCTCGGATTGGTGGGTTTGAGATGACAGCAGCCACACTCTCCTTCTCGACCCCATCAAGTAAATTGTTTTCATAGACACGCACATCTGCTTTATTTGCCATTGCGTTTTCTTTTGCAAGCGAAACCGAGCGCTCATTGACATCGACTAGCTCTATTAATCTTCCGGAGAATTCTTTTGATAAGGATATCCCGATAGGTCCCCACCCACAGCCAACATCCATAATCGGCCCTTTTACAGCAGGCTCCTCCATTGTCTCGATCAAAAGCCGAGATCCAAAATCTAAGCCTCCACGAGAAAATACGCCGCGATCAACCGTAAACGTATATGTTCTATCTCGAATCGTTTCTTTGATCTGCTTGCGCTCGCTAGTAGTAGAAGGTGTTTTAGAATAATAGTGATCAGACATCTAGATTCACTCCTCTTATAACAGGTAAAAAAAGAGAACCCGTCAGGAAATCCTGAGTGAGTTCTCTTTGTAAGAAACAATTACTTAAGCTCGATAGAAGCTCCAGCTTCTTCTAGCTTGCTCTTCATTTCTTCAGCTTCAGCCTTATCTACGCCTTCTTTGATTGCTGCTGGCGCGCCATCAACAAGTGCTTTCGCGTCCTTAAGACCAAGACCAGTTAGCTCACGTACTACTTTGATAACACCGATCTTAGAAGATCCAGCGCTCTCAAGAACTACGTCAAATTCAGTTTGCTCAGCAGCTTCTTCTCCGCCGCCAGCACCTGCTGCAGCTACAGGAGCTGCTGCTGTTACTCCAAATTCTTCTTCAATTGCTTTTACTAGATCGTTAAGTTCTAGTACAGACATTTCTTTAATCTGATCAATAATCGCTTGGTGAGACATGATCGAATTCCTCCTAATAATTTTTAATATTTTTTTGCTACGCTATGAAGCGAGTGTGCTTATGCACCCTGCTCTTCTTTTTGATCGGCAACTGCTTTTGTAGCAAGAGCGAAGTTGCGGATTGGTGCTTGTAGGACGCTGAGTACCATTGAAAGAAGGCCTTCGCGAGATGGTAGCTCCGCAAGTGCTTTAACTTCTTCAAGTGCAACAACCTTACCTTCGATGATACCTGCTTTTAGTTCAAGCGCATCGTGCTTCTTCGCGAAGTTATTAAGTACCTTCGCTGGAGCGATAACGTCGTCGTTACTGAATGCGATTGCTGTAGGACCTACTAGGTACTCATCAATCTCAGTTAGTTCAGCTGCCTCAGTCGCGCGACGTACCATAGAGTTCTTGTAAACTTTGAAGTCTACATTAGCTTCACGAAGTTCTTTACGAAGTTCAGTAACTTCAGAAACGTTAAGTCCACGGTAGTCAACTACGATTGTAGATTGGCTGTCCTTAAGCTTAGTTGTAATTTCATCAACTAATTGGCTCTTTTTTTCGATTACTTTGCTCATCATGACACCTCCTGCAAATAAAATCTCATACCGCACGTGGAGATCTCCATTAAAAAAGCCTCCATGTGCAGACATGGAGGCAAAACGATCGGTTCCTAGAAGACTAGGATCTATGCGTTTCAAACCTCGGTAGGAAATTAAGCGGTTAAGCACCTACTGTCTACGGTATGACTTATAAAATTCACTATTTATGAGTGTAACTCGCCACTAAGGCGATGTCAACTACTATTTGAATTCGTTTGTGCTAACTTTTACTCCAGGTCCCATTGTAGCAGCTACAGATACGTTACGTACGTAAGTACCCTTCGCAGCAGCTGGCTTCGCTTTTAGAAGTGTTTCCACCATTGTGCGGAAGTTCTCTTCAAGCTTTTCGTTATCGAAAGAAGCCTTTCCAATCGGTACGTGGATGTTACCAGACTTATCAACGCGGTATTCTACTTTACCAGCTTTGATCTCTTCAACTGCTTTTGTTACATCAAATGTAACTGTACCAGTCTTAGGGTTTGGCATTAGTCCCTTAGGACCAAGCACACGACCAAGCTTACCAACTTGAGCCATCATGTCAGGCGTAGCAACTACTACGTCAAAGTCCATCCAGCCTTGGTTGATCTTGTTGATTAGGTCTTCTTCACCTACGAAGTCTGCTCCAGCAGCTTCAGCTTCTTTTGCTTTTTCGCCTTTAGCGAAAACAAGTACGCTTTGCGTTTTACCCGTTCCGTTCGGAAGGACAACTGCTCCACGAATTTGCTGATCTGCTTTCTTTGGATCTACTCCAAGACGCGCTGCCATTTCAACAGTTTCGTCGAAGTTAGCAGTTGCAGTCTTCTTTACTAATTCAATTGCTTCTGAAACACCGTAAGCTTTTTCACGATCAACAAGCTTTAGTGCATCAGCATACTTTTTGCTCTTTTTAGCCATGTTTAGTTCCTCCTTATGTGGTTTTAGCGGTTAGACCTCCCACTAATAAAGGTTGCGAACCTGAATAAATCAGGCAGGACACCGTCCTTTACTCGCAACCTCAACGTCTTACTTAGGATTAGTCTTCAATAACGATACCCATGCTGCGGGCAGTACCTTCAACCATACGCATAGCTGCTTCTACATCAGCTGCGTTTAGATCAGGCATTTTTGTTTCAGCGATTTCTCTTACTTTATCACGCTTCAATGTAGCAACCTTGTTACGGTTTGGCTCACCAGAAGCAGTTTCAATACCTGCTGCTTTCTTTAAAAGAACAGCTGCAGGTGGAGTTTTTGTGATAAATGTAAATGAACGGTCTTCGAATACCGTGATTTCTACTGGAATGATTAGGCCCGCTTGTTCTTGTGTACGAGCGTTAAATTCCTTACAGAATCCCATGATATTAATCCCCGCTTGACCAAGTGCTGGTCCTACCGGCGGTGCTGGATTAGCTTTACCAGCTGGAATTTGAAGCTTTACCATTTTAATAACCTTCTTTGCCACGTGACACACCTCCTTAAGTCCGTGATGTGGTAACCGAGCACTATATGCTCTCCCACTCATAAAACCTGCTTTATTGCAGGAAAAAACGTGAACAAGTTGTCCACGTCAAATAACAACATTCAAATTCTATCACTTTCAAAAGCCTATGACAAGTTTTTTTTCAAGACTTGACTAGATTTTTTCAACTTGCGTAAATTCTAGCTCAACTGGCGTCTCGCGTCCAAACATGTTTACATGTACCTTTAGCTTCTGCTTTTCGATCGAAATATCTTCGATTGTACCTACGAAGCTTGCGAAAGGACCTTCTTTAACTTTAACCGACTCTTTAAGTTCAAAGTCAATCTCTTGCTTAGGTGCTTCCACACCCATTTGACGCAGAATTGCTTCTGCCTCTTCTGGTAAAAGCGCTGTCGGCTTAGAGCCTGCTCCTGAAGAACCAACAAACCCTGTTACTCCTGGTGTGTTTCGTACAACATACCAAGAATCATCTGTCATGATCATCTCCACGATGACATAACCAGGGAATACTTTCTTCGAAACTTGCTTCGCTTTCCCATTCTTCATTTCTGTTTCTTCTTCGACTGGAACTAAGACGCGAAAGATCTTATCAACCATATCCATTGATTCTACGCGCTTTTCTAAGTTCGTCTTTACTTTGTTTTCGTATCCGGAATACGTGTGTACAACGTACCAATTTTTCTCCATAATTCGTCTAGGACTGAGTGTCCTTCCCTCCTCTGGTGGTAACGATTTAGTATCTTGTCATGACTGGTCTTAGTTTGTTACTAGATCAATGATTGCCGAAATAGCAAAATCAGAAATTGCAAAGAAAATCGCCATGAAAATCACCGTCGTTACCGTTACGATCGTATATTTAGTAAGCTCCTTACGAGTCGGCCAAGTAACTCGCTTCATTTCTGTCGATACTTCTTTTAGGAACTTAACAGGGTTTTTAACAGCTGCCATCTATTCCACCTCCGAACTAATTACTATTTCGTTTCTGCATGTACTGTATGCGCACCGCACGTCTTACAATATTTTTTTATCTCAAGTCGTTCATTGTTATTAGCTAATGTCTTCGTTGTCGTATAATTTCGGGTTTGACAGCGTTGACAGGCGAGAGTAACCTTCATAGACAAACTCTCCCCCTCCTTACACGTTACTTAATACATACTAGTAAAATTTATCATAATAAAAGGCTTAGTGTCAATGTGCTCTCAAAGATCATCCCTTCTAACCAGGACAGAAAATACCGTTTGTTTGCTATTTTTTGTCGTTTTGAGCTTCCTGTAGGTTAGGGCATCCTCCCCCAAGAAAAACCCCATAACAAAAACCGCTGGCACTAAGGCTAGCGGTCTACTAGTAACATACTGAATCTATGAAAAGCGAACGTCCTTCCACTCCACATAGCGTTCAAGCTTTCGCTTTACTCGCTGCAGAGCGTTATCAATCGACTTAATGTGCCGATTGAGATCCACGGAAATCTCTTGATACGAGCGACCATCTAAGTAAAGCATGAGCACTTCTCGCTCTAGTTCACTTAAGATCTCTCCCATTTTGAGCTCGATATTTTCGAATTCTTCTTGGTTAATTAAGAGCTCCTCTGGATCGTTCATGTTTGAGCTACACAACACATCTAATAGCGTGCGGTCAGATTCTTCATCATATATTGGCTTGTCCAATGATACATAAGAGTTGAGAGGTATATGTTTTTGACGTGTTGCTGTTTTTATTGCGGTAATGATCTGGCGCGTAATGCAAAGCTCAGCAAATGCTTTAAATGACGCAAGCTTGTCTCCTTGGAAATCGCGAATGGCCTTGTAGAGTCCGATCATTCCTTCTTGCACAATGTCCTCATGGTCAGCACCTATTAAAAAGTATGACCGTGACTTTGCGCGCACAAAGTTTTTATACTTTGTGATCAAGAATTCTAATGCTGCGCTGTCCCCTTCGCGAACAAATCCTACGAGGGTTTCATCCTGTGCTTCCGAATACTTTTGCTGTCGTCCCGTCTCGATGAGATTTAGAGCCACCGTTAATCCCTCCGACCATGTCTTTTTCTCTTGCAGAAAAAGCCTGTCACTACCGTCCACTTGAACAGCTGCTTTTTAACTTCTCCCCTAACCAACTAATTGTCTAAATATAGCAATAGTATACAGGATAAAAAAGAAAAGCGTCAAGCTGTCACTTTTTACCTCTCCTTAACATTTCTAATTTTTCCGCAATTTCGTCAGATATCGGCAGCTTCGTTCGACGGCGATGTCGATTCGTCTGCTCTACCTCTGTCGAAATCCCTTTTTCAATTTGTTCTACTTCTGTACGTAACTCCCTTGCAGACTTACGAAAAGCACCACTGGCAAAGATTACACGCTGCTCGACAAAATCAGACGTGGCCACATAAATTTGTCGATCGATTCTTTTTCGCTCATGGACAAGTCGTTCAATCCGCTCATCGGCAGATTCCTTCTCCTTCGTGTAAATCACGTCGAGCGAATAAGGCGTATATTTCTTTCCTAGACCAGGTACCATGTGGGCATCGAAGATTATCGTCACTTCGATGCCCGTAAATGCTTGGTACTCTGCCATTTTCTCAATGAGTACATCACGGGCGCCGGCTAAATCCCGCTTTTGTAATTCGCGGAGCTCCGGCCAGTCTCCTATGATGTTATAGCCGTCTACCAGCAATAGCTTTTTCATGCTACTCGCGCTCCAGGCGGTTACGCTTACGGTACACCTCATACATAAGCAGGCTCGCTGCAACGGATGCGTTCAACGATGTTACATGGCCTACTAACGGAATGCTGACTAAGAAGTCACATTTCTCTCCTACTAAACGGCTCATGCCCTTCCCTTCGCTTCCAATAACGAGACAAGTAGGCATGTCCAAATCTGCTTGACGATAATCCTGCTTGCCTTTGGCGTCTGTTCCCACAAACCAAATGCCCTTCTCCTTCAGCTCTTCCATGGTACGAGCTAAATTCGTTACACGTACAACTGGCACGTGCTCAATTGCACCGGTTGATGCTTTTGCGACTGTAGACGTAAGGCCAACAGCTCGTCTCTTCGGAATGATGACCCCGTGTGCACCAGAGGCGTCCGCCGTGCGCAGAATCGATCCAAGGTTATGCGGATCCTCTAATTCATCTAATAGGAGGAAAAATGGAGCTTCTCCCTTTTTTTCTGCTGCAGCAAAAAGGTCGTCAATCTCTGCATAATCAAATACTGCGACGTTAGCAAGCACCCCTTGGTGATTCTCACCCGGCACGAGCTGATCAAGCTTTTTACGAGGCACGAACTGCACCTGCACCTTCTTAATCTTTGCCTCATCTAGGAGTTCATTCACCTGATTACGCTTCACCCCATCTGCGATAAGAAGCTTGTGTACGTCCCGCTCACTCTTTAAAATTTCTAATACGGCATTTTTGCCGATCACGATATCGTGCTTACGATCTGCCATTCTTATTCCTCCTTCCCTTCTACAAATGCAACGCTCATCCACACAACTTCTTCTAGTCGTTCATGCTGTTTCGTTACATATAAATATCCTAATAGTGCCTCAAACGCCGTACTCATCTGGTACGTCGCTCGATCCGTATTTTTGGGGATCGTATGCGACTTTGCATTACGACCTCTTCTTACTACAGCTTGCTCCTCATCCGTAAGTCGCTCGCCATCCACTAAATGTGCCAAGATCTTAGCCTGTGATCTGGCGGAAACATAGTTCGTCGCCTCTCGGTGGAGCTTGTTGGGACGTACTTTCCCACTCGCTAATAAACGGTATCGGACATATAGTTCAAGCACCCCATCTCCCATATAAGCAAGAGCTAAGGCATTCATTTGTTCTGGATCTGTTATCTCTTCGCCAAACGTAAACATGCCGTGTTATCCTCTTTTCCAGCGCGTACCTTGAGGTGTATCCTCAAGTAAAATTCCTTGCGCTTTTAGTTCGTCACGGATCTCATCCGCTCGAGCAAAGTTACGATCACGACGTGCATCAATACGTTCTTGAATAAGAGCGTCGACTTCCTCATCAAGTAGCTCTTTCTCTTCCTTGAGCGTCATACCAAGCACAAACGCCATATCATCAAACTGATCAAGAAAGGCTTGAAGCACTTCTTTGCTTGAATGCTTTTCTTCTAGATACGTGTTTGCCATTTTGACAAGGTCAAACAGGACAGATGTCGCATTCGCACTGTTAAAGTCATCATCCATTGCATCGATGAATCGTTTTTGTTGCTCGCTAATTTTCATTTTCCATGCGTCGACCTGATCACCTAAATCAACCGATTCTTCCAAACGATACGTGACGTTGGCATAAGCTGTTTTAATACGCTCAAGGCTACTCTTCGCACTCGTCAACTGTTCGTCACTAAAGTTGATCGGGCTTCTATAGTGCGCATTGACGATAAAGAAGCGTACAACCTCTGGATCAAAGGTTTTAATAATATCGTTCACTAAGATAAAGTTCCCGAGTGACTTTGACATCTTTTCGTTATCAATATTAATATAGCCGTTATGGATCCAGTAATTCGCCATTTTCTTTTCGTTCAAGGCTTCGGACTGTGCAATTTCATTTTCGTGGTGCGGGAAAGAAAGATCCTGACCACCAGCATGAATATCAATCGTCTCTCCAAGATGGCGTTTCACCATAGCCGAGCACTCAATATGCCAGCCTGGTCTCCCTTCTCCCCATGGGCTTTCCCATGAAATTTCGCCTTCTTTTGCAGCTTTCCAAAGGACGAAGTCAAGTGGATCCTTCTTCTTATCTCCAACTTCAATACGCGCTCCCGACTGCAAGTCATCGATAGACTGATGAGAGAGCTTTCCGTACCCATCAAAGCTACGTGTGTGGAAATAAACGTCGCCGGCTGACTCATAGGCAAACCCTTTTTCAACAAGGCGATCAATGAATGTAATAATGTCATCCATCGAGTCCGTTACACGGGGGTGAGAATCTGCTCTCTGAACACCAAGCGCTTGCGTGTCAGAGTGATACGCTTCGATAAATCTCTCCGCAAGTGTCATAACATCCTCACCAAGCTCGTCAGCAGCTTTAATAATTTTATCATCCACATCGGTAAAGTTAGAGACGTACTTTACTTCATAACCTCGATACTGGAAATAACGTCGCACCATATCAAAGACAACGGCCGGTCTTGCATTCCCAATATGGATGTAGTTATATACGGTTGGCCCGCACACGTACATCATCACTTTACCTTCTTCGATCGGTTTAAAAAGCTCTTTTTTTCGTGTTAATGTGTTATATAGCTGAATGGCCATCGACCATTACACCTTCCCTTCAGTCTGTTCTTTCGTTGCTTGCTCACGCTTCACTTCTTTTAGTTCTTTTTTAACTCGAATCAACTCTCGCTCTAACTGACGGAACTTATCTGCAATTGGGTCTGGCAGGTTAATATGATCAAGGTCATCTCCTACCTTTACTCCATCCTGTACTACCACTCTACCCGGAATACCTACTACAGTAGAATTCGGAGGCACTTCTTTCAATACGACCGATCCCGCTCCGATTCGTGAGTGTTTACCAATGCGCATGGAGCCTAATACTTTTGCTCCGGTAGCAACTAGGACATGGTCCTCTAACGTAGGGTGCCGCTTTCCTTTCTCTTTCCCCGTTCCACCTAAGGTAACGCCTTGAAAGATCGTGACATCATTGCCAATTTCACATGTCTCTCCAATGACGACTCCCATTCCATGATCAATAAACAGTCGTTGCCCGATCACTGCACCTGGATGAATTTCGATCCCTGTAAAGAAGCGGCTAATTTGCGATAAAAGTCTTGCAAGGAAATACAATTTTTTCCCCCACATAAAATGTGCTAATCGATGTGCCCAAATGGCGTGCACACCAGAGTATGTCAGTAAGACCTCCAAACGATTGCGTGCTGCTGGATCTCGATCTAATACAACATCCAAATCCCCTTTTAACGTTTTAAACATACCTGCTACTACCTCCCTTCTTGCCTGCAAGAAAAAAAGCGTCTCTGTGCCGGGTAGGCACAGAGACGCTCATCGCGCGGTTCCACTCTGTTTGGGCGCATAGCGCCCCGCTTTATTATCCAATACGAGCATCAAAAAGGTGCATTCGGCATCCGCCCATTAAGTCGCTTCCAGCCAAACGGCGACTCTCTCTGTAAATGGTAAAGATGCGTACTAATCCTTTTCTCGTACGTTACTCTATGCATGCGTCTTCTTACTTGTGTATGTTATGCAAGAAGCTGATCGATTCGTTTAATAACAACGGTCTTGCCTAATAGAGCAATGGTTTTTGGTAAATCGGGACCGTGCATTTGACCGGTTACAGCTACACGCGCAGGCATAAATAATTTCTTTCCTTTATGACCTGTTTCTTTTTGAACCGCTTTTAGCGCTCCTTTAATTGCGTCTGGCTCAAAGTCTTCAAGCTCTTCAAACTTTTGCTTTAGTACAGTCAGTACTTCCGGTACCTGCTCTTCATCTAAAATTGCTTTTGCTTCCTCATTATAATCGATTTGCTCACGGAAGAACAACTCTGTAAGCTCGACAATTTGAGCAGCATAGCTCATTTTTTCCTGATGAAGCACGATAAGATCATACGCCCAGTTACGCTGTTGCTCTGTCATGTTCTCTGGAAGTCGTCCAGCTTTCACAAGGTGAGGGAGAGCTAACCACACGACACGATCCTCATCTGCCTGCTTCATATATTGATTATTCATCCATTCGAGCTTTTGCGTATCAAACACCGCAGGAGCTTTGATCACTCGCTCTAGCTTAAATTGCTCAATAAGCTCGTCTAGAGAAAGTAGTTCCTCTTCTCCACCCGGAGACCAGCCAAGAAGCGCGATAAAGTTAACGATCGCTTCTGGTAAATATCCAAGCTCACGGTACTGCTCGACAAACTGGATAATCTTCTCGTCGCGCTTACTCATTTTTTGACGATCCTCATTTAAAATAAGGGACGCATGACCGAAGACAGGCACGTCAAAACCTAATGCTTCATAAATTAAGACTTGTCTTGGTGCGTTAGACAGATGCTCTTCGCCACGGATGACGTGCGTAATCTCCATGAGACTATCATCAATCGTAACAGCAAAGTTATACGTTGGTACGCCGTCTTTACGGACAATAACGAAATCTCCAATTCCATCAGATTCAAAGGTGACTGTACCTCTAATCTCATCCTGGACCTTAATTTCCTGACCTTCGGGTACTAAAAAGCGAACAACAGGCTTACGGCCTTCCGCTTCATACGCTGCTTTTTGCTCGTCTGTTAAGTTACGATCGCGTCCGCTGTACTTTGGAGTCTCCCCACGTGAACGTTGCTCTTCGCGCTCCGCTTCAAGCTCCTCCTCTGTCATATAGCAATGAAAGGCTTTGCCTTCCGCTAGTAGCTGATCCACGTATTTTTGATACGTATCAAGACGCTCCATACTACGATAAGGGGCAAAAGGCCCTCCAACGTCGACGCTCTCATCCCAATCAAGACCAAGCCATTTCATACTAGCCATAAGCTTTTCTGTGGCAGTCTCTACGTTACGAGCCTGGTCCGTATCTTCAATACGCACAATAAATTTCCCGTTGTGATGACGGGCAAATAAATAGTTAAATAGCGCAGAACGCGCTCCTCCGATGTGTAAATGCCCAGTCGGACTTGGGGCAAATCGTACACGTACTTCCTTACTCATGTAGGACACCATCCAATCTCTATACTTGTTGCTTTTATTTTATCATGTTACGACGCTGTCATATAGACTTACTTTGTTTGTTCGACAAGTAGGATAACTGCTTGAGATGCAATTCCTTCCTCACGACCAGTAAACCCTAACTTCTCCGTAGTTGTCGCTTTAACATTTACTTGCGTGACATCCGCATCTAATAGCTCGGCAATACGCTGTTGCATCGTTTGGATGTGCGGAGCCATTTTAGGACGTTGTGCCATAATCGTACAGTCTACGTTACCAAGCACGTATCCACGCTTCTTTACAAGCTGCCAAACGTGTTCTAGTAGTTTAGCAGAGTCTGCATCCTTAAATTCTTCGTCTGTGTCAGGGAAATGCTTCCCGATGTCCCCTTCTCCAATTGCCCCTAGTGCGGCATCAGCAATTGTATGTAAAAGTACATCTGCATCTGAATGACCTAATAGTCCTTTTTCATGAGGGATCTCAATTCCGCCTAAAATAAGCGGTCTACCCTCCACTAGCTGATGTACGTCAAATCCTTGTCCAATTCTCATCGTCTACGCTCCCCTCTTCTCCTAGAGGCAACCATCGCTTCAGCAAAGATCAAATCCTCCGGTGTTGTCACCTTAAAGTTCTCATAGTTCCCCTTCACTATTTTAACTTTCCCACCTGAATATTCAAGTATGCTTGCGTCATCTGTACCTTCGTAGCCTTTATCCTCTGCAACCTGATGAGCTGCCATAATATCAGACAGCCAAAAAGCCTGTGGGGTTTGCGCTGCCCACAGCTTCGTACGATCTTCGGTCTTTTCAATTGTATCCTCACTCACAAGCTTAATTGTATCCTTTAACGGCACTGCCACGATGGCAGCTCCACTTCTTTTTGTTTCTTCTACAAGCTCGTGAATAATGGTTGCTGTAATAAATGGTCTCGCGGCATCGTGAATGAGTACAATACCATCGTCTGCTGCCTTAAGCCCTTCAAAAACACTTTGTTGTCTTTCGCGACCGCCGATGACAACCGCTGTTACCTTTTTGATCGAATACTCCTTGAGTAATGATTGGATCTCTTCCGTTTCTTTCTCATTAACTGCAAGAATAATAGATGTACATAGAGAATCCCCCTCAAACACACGAAGCGTGTGAATCAGGAGGGGTACACCATCGATCAGCAAAAACTGTTTGTT
The DNA here is from genome assembly GCF_006965545.2 of Paenalkalicoccus suaedae. Lineage (NCBI taxonomy): Bacteria > Bacillati > Bacillota > Bacilli > Caryophanales > Bacillaceae > Paenalkalicoccus > Paenalkalicoccus suaedae. Next base: position 113,658 of record NZ_CP041372.2, on the reverse strand, counting down.
GTGGCCAGCTCCCATCCGCTTCCCTTGTCCGGCAGCTGGCAGAACTACTGTGTATGCCTGCATGATCAATCGTCCTTTTTCTCTTTTTGTCATAGAAGCCCGTGTTAGAGTGCCTTCTCGATAGCTTTCGGTTTAGCAAAGATCATTCTACCAGCCGATGTTTGCAGGACGCTCGTTACCACTACTTCAATCGTTTTACCGATATAGTTACGACCATCTTCCACAACGATCATGGTGCCATCATCTAAATACGCTATTCCTTGATTTTGCTCTTTTCCATCCTTAATCATCTGTACTGCCATCTCTTCTCCAGGAAGCACTACTGGCTTAACGGCATTAGCTAGATCATTAATATTTAAAACAGCTACCCCTTGAAGGTCACAGACTTTATTTAAATTAAAGTCATTCGTTACGACATAGCCATTCAGTACTTTTGCAAGCTTAACGAGCTTACTATCAACCTCTTGAATGTCTTCAAAGTCACCCTCATAAATTTCTACGTTAACGTCTAGTTCCTTTTGAATTTTGTTAAGGATATCTAATCCTCGACGACCCCGGTTACGTTTTAACACGTCCGATGAGTCGGCGATATGCTGCAACTCCTCTAAAACAAATTCTGGAATTAGAAGCGTTCCTTCGATAAAGCCTGTTTGACAAATGTCTGCGATACGCCCATCGATAATGACGCTTGTATCAAGGATTTTAATCTTAAGGTGCTCATCTCTCTCATTCGTATTCTCTACTTTATCCTGCTTTGCGGATGACTTCCCGAAGGATGGGAAGAGTGCTAACATTTCATCCCGCTTCTTGTAACCTACTTGGAATCCTAAATACCCGAATAGTAAGGAAACGAGAATTGGTAGCACGGCATTAACAAATGTAATCTCAATGCTGTTTAGCGCTACATTAATTAAGAAGGCTAGCGATAGTCCGAGAACGAGCCCAACCGTCCCAAAAAGTAAATCCATTACTGGAAGTTTAACTAGTGATTCTTCCACATAACGGATAAATCCGACGATGTTGCCCACAAAGAAGTAAAGTATGAAATATAAGATAAGTGCACCTAATATAGCCCCGGCAAACTCACCAACTAGCCACGACGGTACTCCTTCGATTGGGAGTAGTCGAAGTAAATCTGGAAGGAACAAATAACCAACTGTACCTCCAACAAACAAAATGACAGCCTGTACGATTTTATGAAGCATTTCCTTCACCTCCTTCTTTCATTATAGACATCTTGCTGTCTGCCAAACCTCTTTGACAAACCTTTACAAAAAAAGACACGATTTAAAGCAGTTGAAAGAAAAATCAAGAGATAATTTGTAACCTTTAATTATAGTCACTTCATCCTATTGCGTCAATTGATTTCCCTTCCCCTTACTCTAGATGTGACGATCAATAAATAGCTGTTCTTGAATACGTGTCAGACCATCTTTGATCTTTTTCGCTCGTGCCTCACCAATTCCATCTACATCATCTAATTCTTCAATAGAAGCTTTTGTCATCTCAGGTAACTTCTCAAACTGATCGATCAAATTATTGATTACCATCGGTGGGATACGAGGAATCTTATTTAGAATTCGATACCCGCGTGGCGCAATTGGGTGCTCTGCTAAATTAACGATTTTTGTATAGCCGAATAACTTCACAATGACTTGATCATCTAATAGTTCGTCGTTAGATAGCTTTTTTAGTTTCTTTAAAATATCATCCGGGCTTTGATCGTCTTTTTTCATGTAATCCTGAATTAATAAATAGGCTTCTTTCTCTGTATTCATAACGAGTTCAGCTAACTGCATCGAAATGAGACGACCTTCGTCACCAAGCTCATTGATATAGTTCAAAATCTCCGACTTGATCCGTAGCACCATTTCAATTCGGTGCATAACCTGCGATACCTCTTGAAACGTGACGAGCTCCTCGAATTCAAGTGCGCCTAAATTCGTTAAACTTTGATCAAGCACCGATTTATATTTTTCTAACGTTTGAATCGCTTGATTCGCCTTCGTTAAAATCACGCCAATATCCTTTAGCGCGTAGCGATACTCACCTTGATAGAGTGTTATTACATTACGTCGCTGGGAAATAGAGATCACGAGATTGCCCGTCTGTCTCGCTACACGCTGAGCTGTCCGGTGTCTGATCCCTGTCTCTGTAGAATCAATGCCGTTATCAGGGACGAGCTGCGTATTTGCATATAAAATGCGCGTCCCGTCCTCATTCAAAATAATCGCCCCGTCCATCTTAGCTAGCTCATATAGATAAGCCGGCGAAAAGTCTGTATTAATAAAAAATCCACCGTCAACGAGGCTCATCATCTCCTTGTCATAGCCAAGGACAATAAGACCTCCTGTCTTTGCGCGAAGGACGTTATCAATACCCTCACGGAGCGGTGTCCCAGGAGCTACTAGCTGTAGCACCTCCCGAATAAAGTTCTCATCATAGTTCAAACGTTGGTTTTCCACGAGTCTTTCCTCCAATCGCAATATCAAGTGCCTCGCTTACTGTCCCTACGCCCACTACTTGAATGCCATCTGGCACCGTCCAGCCATCTAAGCATTTAGAAGGTAAAATGACACGAGTGAATCCAAGCTTTGCCGCTTCCATCACACGTTGCTCAATTCGAGAAACTCGTCTAACCTCCCCTGTTAGGCCGACTTCTCCTATAATGACATCCGACGGTTCAGTGGGCACGTCACGGAAGCTTGATGCAATTGCCACAGCAATCGCTAAGTCAATGGATGGTTCATCCAATCTTACTCCACCAGCGACCTTTACATAAGCGTCGTGGTTTTGCATCATTAGCCCTACCCGCTTCTCTAATACCGCCATTAACAACGAGATACGATTGTGATCAATTCCCGTCGCCATGCGCCTCGGATTTCCAAAGCTCGTTGGAGAGATAAGAGACTGGATCTCTACTAGCACCGTTCGAGTACCTTCCATTGACGCAACTACTGCCGAACCGGCTGCTCCGGCCGACCTTTCCTCGAGGAAAATCTCAGAAGGATTCAACACTTCAGTAAGACCGCTCTCTTTCATTTCAAAAATCCCTATTTCATTCGTTGATCCAAATCGATTTTTGACAGCTCGCAAAATACGATACGTATGGTGTCTTTCTCCTTCAAAGTAAAGTACGGTATCTACCATGTGCTCTAAAATACGTGGTCCAGCAATCGCACCTTGCTTTGTAACATGCCCAACTAAAAAGATAGCGATTCCTTTCGTTTTAGCAATACGCATAAAGGCAGACGTACATTCACGGACCTGAGATACGCTACCTGGAGCGCTCGTCACGTCCTCCATATGTACCGTTTGTATCGAGTCAATAACAACAAGCGTTGGATTCACTTCTTCAATCACGCTCTCAATTAACTGCACATCTGTCTCAGCTAAAACAAATAGCTCGTCCTCTGCGACACCGAGTCTATCTGCTCTGAGCTTTGTTTGCTTGACTGATTCTTCTCCTGAAATATATAAGACGCGTCCCTTATTCTTAGCTAGCGTAGAGGATACTTGTAGCAAAAGTGTCGATTTCCCAATACCAGGGTCTCCACCAACTAGCACAAGTGAGCCAGGGACAATTCCTCCGCCTAAGACGCGATTCAATTCATTGATATGTGTACTTACTCGAGATTCTTCTCTACGTTCAATCTTTGTAATAGACTCAGGCTTCGATCTTACTCCATCACCTGATGTCACAAAACTACGTCTTTTAGACGTAGGAGTTGCTTCCATTTCTTCGACTAATGTATTCCATTCCTGACATCCCGGACAACGCCCCATCCATTTCGTCGATTCATAGCCACATTCTTGGCATATAAACTTTGTTTTACGCTTGGCCATAAAACCCTCCTATAATCCTCTTACTCTACCCTCTATTTTAGCATGAGTAACCACATATGGGAGTGAGAAAGCCTTCCAAGATCAGCGCTTTTACTAAAAAAAGAGGAGTCTTTCATAGAAGACTCCTCACGGTTGCTTTCTCACTTACACTGTTGCCTCTTCCGTTGAGACGTAAAAGTCTCCTTCACGGATACCTAGCTTCACTTTTTGACCTTTTAATAACTTGCCTCGAAGTAGCTCTTCCGATAGGCGATCCTCTACTTGCTTTTGTAGCGCTCGACGTAATGGACGCGCACCATATTCAGGATCAAAGCCTTCGTCTGCAATCTTCGCTTTCGCAGCATCTGTTAGCTCAAAGTCAATATCTTGTTCAGCAAGACGCTTCTTCAGCTCATTTGCCATAAGCGTGACAATTTGCTTGATGTGTGACTTCTCAAGCGAGTGGAACACGATTGTTTCGTCAATACGGTTTAGGAATTCTGGACGGAAGGCCTTCTTAAGCTCATCTATCACCTTTCCTTTCATATCTCCGTACTTAGCATCAGCTGTTTGTGCAGTAAAGCCTAGGCTCTTTTGCTGACGAAGTGCACTTGCTCCGACGTTTGAAGTCATGATAATTGCCGTATTACGGAAGTCGACACGTCGACCTTTAGAATCTGTTAAGAAACCATCTTCAAGCACTTGAAGCAAGATGTTAAATACTTCTGGGTGTGCTTTCTCAATTTCATCAAGTAGGACAACAGAATATGGCTTACGACGTACCTTCTCAGTCAATTGTCCACCATCTTCATACCCTACATAACCAGGAGGCGAACCAACTAGTCTACTCGTCGTGTGCTTTTCCATATACTCGGACATATCAATTCGGATAATCGCATCCTCATCGCCGAAGAGGGATTCCGCCACAGCACGCGCTAGCTCGGTCTTACCGACACCTGTTGGTCCAAGGAAGATAAACGATCCAATCGGACGCTTCGGATCCTTCAGACCCGCTCTCGCACGACGTACGGCTTTAGATACCGCAGATACCGCTTCGTCTTGACCGATAACACGCTTATGCAGGATCTCCTCCATGCGTAGGAGACGATCTGTCTCTTCCTCCGCTACCTTACTTACAGGAATTCCAGTCCACGTAGACACGACAGCTGCAATATCCTCCGTCGTTACTTCCGAGTCCTCTTGACCTTGCTTCTCTTTCCACTTATCCTTCATCGTCTCTAGCTCTTCGCGTAACTTTTGCTCCTTATCACGAAGTGACGCAGCCTTCTCAAACTCTTGGCTCTGGACAGAAGCATCCTTCTCCTTACGAAGCTCTTCAAGCTCTGTCTCTTTCTCCTTAAGGTTTGGCGGCGCAGTGTAGGAGCGTAGACGCACTTTAGACGCTGCCTCATCAATTAAATCAATTGCCTTATCTGGGAGGAAACGATCGGAAATGTATCGATCCGAGAATTTAACCGCTGACTCAATTGCTTCGTCCGTAATTGTTACACGGTGGTGAGCTTCATAACGATCACGTAGACCCATTAAGATTTGTACAGACTCGCTAGTTGTCGGCTCATCCACCTGAATTGGCTGGAAGCGACGCTCTAACGCAGAGTCTTTCTCAATATATTTACGGTACTCATCAAGCGTTGTCGCACCGATACACTGTAGCTCTCCACGTGCTAGCGACGGCTTAAGAATGTTAGATGCATCAATTGCACCTTCTGCTCCACCTGCACCAATTAGCGTGTGTAGCTCATCAATAAAGAGAATGACGTTTCCAGCCTGACGGATCTCTTCCATCACTTTCTTTAAGCGATCCTCAAATTCACCGCGATATTTAGTACCTGCAACAACGGTACCCATATCAAGCGTCATAACGCGCTTGTTACGGAGAATTTCCGGTACTTCGTTGTTGATAATTTGCTGTGCTAATCCTTCTGCAATAGCGGTCTTACCAACACCAGGTTCTCCAATTAAAACAGGATTGTTTTTCGTACGGCGGCTTAGGATTTGAATAACGCGCTCAATCTCTTTCGCACGACCAATTACAGGATCAATTTGTCCTTCGCGCGCTATTGCCGTTAAATCACGAGCTAAGCTATCAAGCGTTGGTGTGTTGGCATTCGAAGAACTCGTTGACTGTTGATTATTGCTAGATGACTCGCTACTACCTAATAGCTGAAGCACCTGCTGACGTGCTTTATTTAAGCTAACTCCAAGGTTGTTTAATACTCGCGCCGCAACGCCTTCACCCTCACGTATTAGTCCTAATAGAATATGCTCTGTTCCAACGTAGGAGTGACCAAGCTTACGTGCCTCATCCATAGATAGCTCGATAACCTTTTTTGCTCTAGGTGTGTAGTGAATCTGCTTCGACACTTCTTCGCCACGTCCAATAAGATTCTCTACTTCTGTTTGAATTTTTTCTGCTCCAAGACCAAGACCAGTAAGAGCTTTAGCAGCAATACCTTCACCCTCACGTACTAGTCCTAGTAAAATATGCTCTGTACCTATATTGCTATGTGCAAGACGAGCAGCCTCCTCTTGTGCCAATGCCAATACCTTCTGTGCTCGTTCTGTAAATCGTCCAAACATCATTACTCGACACCTCCATCGTGTTCTTCTAATGTTAGTCTTTCGCGGATCAGCGTTGCTCTACGTTGATCCCGTTGCTCAGCGGTTAATGCTTCGCCGGCATAGTGCTGCAAAAATCCTGGCTGTGTTAATACCATCAGCTCATTTAAAATTTTTGCATCAATTCCTTTAATAATCCCTGTATCAATTCCTAGACGGATATCAGAGAGGCGTTGCATCGCTTCCTTCGACTCCATTCGGCGACTATAAGAGAGTATGCCGAGAGAACGATAAATGCGATCCTCTACAATATTAGTAGACTGAGTTAAGAGCTGTTCTCTGGCTGCTCTCTCCCTCTCTACTAATTGCGAAACCACGCTACGCAAGTCCTCCACTATTTCACTCTCCGACTCACCCAAGGTCGTCTGGTTAGAAAGTTGAAATAGGTTACCTAAAGCTTCGCTACCTTCCCCGTAAATTCCTCTAACAACTAAGCCAAGTTGGTTAATTGCCGGTAAAATTCGGTTTAGCTGATTCGTCATAACTAAAGCGGGAAGGTGCATCATTACTGATGACCTGAGACCAGTACCAACGTTTGTCGGACAGCTCGTTAAGTAGCCTCGACGCTGATCGTAAGCGAAGTCTAGCTTCTCCTCCATCCAATCGTCCATGTCATTTGCGTATTTTAGCCCTTCTTGAAGCTGAAAGCCAGGTAATAAACACTGGATGCGGAAATGATCCTCCTCATTGACCATTACGCTCAATGATTCATCCTCACTTAGTAACACTGCGCCAGCCTTTGACTTTCCAGAAAGGTTTGGACTAATTAAGTGCTTCTCCACTAAAATACGCTTCTCATTATCTGTTAAGTCATTCATTTTTATTAAAGAAAGCTCTCCAAATCGCTTATGCGAGTGACCCGCAAAGTGTGCCTCGACCTTTTCAGGTACAGGGGACAGTTCTTCTTCATTTGCGATAATCGGGAACGTAATTCCTTCTAAATTGCGCGCTAATCTTACTCTGCTACTAATCACAATATCCGAATCTGGTCCTTCGTTTTTCATCCAAGGACTAGTCGCATTCTGAATAAACGAATGTAGCGTCATGATGATTCGCCTCCTTTCCCTTTAAGAGAGTGCTCTAAAGAACGAATCTCATCACGGGTAGTAGCGGCTGCTTCGAACTCTTCTTCAGCTATTAACTGCTGAAGCTTTTGCTTTAAATCTTCTATTTGTTTATATACATGAAGGTCCTTTCCTTTACGCTTCGGCACTTTTCCAGTGTGCTGTGCATTTCCTCCATGAATCCTTCTTAGAACAGGATCAAGCTTCTCATCAAAGCTCTCGTAGCAGTCAGCACATCCAAAGCGACCAATCTCAGCAAACTGTCTATATGTCATCCCACAGGACGGACATTGCTTTTCTGCTCGCTGCTGTGCACCTATCTCACGCGATGGCTTTTGTTGCCCCGCAGTATCAAGTAACCCGGAGAGGAGCTGGTGAATCGAAAAGCTGTTTGAGCCAGGAGTGTAATCTCCCCGCTCTTTCGCACAAACATCACAAATGTGGAATTCTGTTTTCTCCCCATTGATAATCTTTGTAAAATGGAGTGTGGCTTCACGCTCCTGACACTCTTGACAAAGCATCTTTACCCCTCCTCTTATCGAAAATTAGGATGATTTATACTTAAGTGTCTTTAACATACCAATCATAAGTCTTGCTCGAAGCTCATCCCGTAAAGGGAGTGGAACTGCTATTATATTTCTTTCAATAACAGTTTTCATTAAATGTGACTCGCGTGGTGTAATTGCCTCTTCTTCTGCCAGCCTATCAATCATATCCTCCGCCTGTGCCTGTGCAATAGTATCACCGACAAGCTTCATTAAATGATCATATAGAGCAGGCTGATTATCTACTTGAAGCTTAATAATGCGAATATACCCTCCGCCACCACGCTTACTCTCCACGAGATAGCCCTTTTCTTCTGTAAATCTCGTACTAATAACATAGTTAATTTGAGAAGGTACACAATCAAACTGTACAGCAAGCTCGCTACGCTTCACTTCAATTATTGCATCCTCATTCTTTTCAATGACCTGCTTTAAATAATGTTCAATAATATCAGACGTATTCCTCATCGCTGTCTCCTCCTTGACCTCTAAAGCAGACGGTCGATCTCTCACATAGCTGGTCAATCTGACTTTGACTATATTTGACGTTAACTATATTATAGCGAATAAAAATCAACTTGCAACTATTTTGCTTCTATGTACACCACTATCTTTTATTCCACAAAAAAGCCCGATCTAATCATCATTCTAGACAGAAAATCGAGTTAATATGTATACGAGGGATGATTTCAATTTGTTGCTTATTTAATAATGGAAGTATTTTTTTACAACATCTGAATGTACTATCTACTTGTTGTATAAGGAAGATTAAATGATGCATCCTCTCTTTGATTTGGTGCATACAGACTTCTAAATGACGCATTCAAGCACGGATGTGATGCAAAGCTAGTTGAACAGACTCATACGAAGACCCAACTGACGCACTCCATCCTAGATGTGATGCAAATGCCGTTCTATCCGATGCATACACTCCTTCATTTGATGCAAATCAATCTGCGGCGACGCATACGGAAGATCAGGTGGCGCACTCACTATCCAATATGATGCAAACGACCTCTAGCCTGACGTAAACGATCGATAAATCAACGACCTTCCCGTTAAAAAGGCAGCTAGTTTCTCTTTTTAACACACAAAAAAACACCCACCATCAGGTGGATGCTCGTTTGCCCAGCAACGTCCTACTCTCACAGGGGGACAGCCCCCAACTACCATCGGCGCTAGAGAGCTTAACTTCCGTGTTCGGCATGGGAACGGGTGTGACCTCTCTGCTATCGTCACTAGACTATGATTTCTTGCTCCGCTATGCGAATCAAGAAAGATAAAGGTCGTTGACCTTTCAAAACTGGATAGTGAACATGTAGAAGAAGAATCGTCTTAGTTGACGCCTTCTGTAAAACTATATATCTTGGTTAAGCCCTCGATCGATTAGTATCTCTCAGCTCCGCATATCGCTATGCTTCCACACGAGACCTATCTACCTCATCATCTCTAAGGGATCTTACTCACTATAAGTGATGGGAAATCTCATCTTGAGGGGGGCTTCATGCTTAGATGCTTTCAGCACTTATCCCGTCCACACGTAGCTACCCAGCTATGCTCCTGGCGGAACAACTGGTACACCAGCGGTGTGTCCATCCCGGTCCTCTCGTACTAAGGACAGCTCCTCTCAAATTTCCAACGCCCGCGACGGATAGGGACCGAACTGTCTCACGACGTTCTGAACCCAGCTCGCGTGCCGCTTTAATGGGCGAACAGCCCAACCCTTGGGACCTACTTCAGCCCCAGGATGCGACGAGCCGACATCGAGGTGCCAAACCTCCCCGTCGATGTGGACTCTTGGGAGAGATTAGCCTGTTATCCCCAGGGTAGCTTTTATCCGTTGAGCGACGGCCCTTCCATACGGTGCCGCCGGATCACTAAGCCCGACTTTCGTCCCTGCTCGACCTGTATGTCTCGCAGTCAAGCTCCCTTATGCCTTTGCACTCTGCGAATGATTTCCAACCATTCTGAGGGAACCTTTGGGCGCCTCCGTTACTTTTTAGGAGGCGACCGCCCCAGTCAAACTGCCCACCTGACACTGTCCCTGAACCGGATCACGGTTCGAGGTTAGAATGTCAAAACAGCCAGGGTAGTATCCCACCAATGCCTCCACCGAAGCTAGCGCTCCGGTTTCCAAGGCTCCTACCTATCCTGTACAAGCTGTTCCAACATCCAATATCAAGCTACAGTAAAGCTCCATGGGGTCTTTCCGTCCTGTCGCGGGTAACCTGCATCTTCACAGGTAATATAATTTCACCGGGTCTCTCGTTGAGACAGTGCCCAAATCGTTGCACCTTTCGTGCGGGTCGGAACTTACCCGACAAGGAATTTCGCTACCTTAGGACCGTTATAGTTACGGCCGCCGTTTACTGGGGCTTCAATTCAGAGCTTCTCCCGTAAGGGATAACCCCTCCTCTTAACCTTCCAGCACCGGGCAGGTGTCAGCCCCTATACTTCGCCTTGCGGCTTCGCAGAGACCTGTGTTTTTGATAAACAGTCGTTTGGGCCTATTCACTGCGGCTCTCTCGGGCTTGCACCCTAATAGAGCACTCCTTCTCCCGAAGTTACGGAGTCATTTTGCCGAGTTCCTTAACGAGAGTTCTCCCGCGCGTCTTAGAATTCTCTTCCCGCCTACCTGTGTCGGTTTGCGGTACGGGCACCAGCTTTCTCACTAGAGGCTTTTCTTGGCAGTGTAGGATCGGGAACTTCGCTACTAAATTTCGCTCGTGATCACAGCTCAACCTTACGGTAGACGGATTTGCCTATCTACCAGCCTCACTGCTTCAGCGCACACTTCCAATCGTGCGCATTCCCTACCTTCCTGCGTCCCCCCATTGCTCAAACAAAAGCGTGGTGGTACAGGAATATCAACCTGTTTGCCATCGCCTACGCCTTTCGGCCTCGGCTTAGGTCCCGACTAACCCTGAGTGGACGAGCCTTCCTCAGGAACCCTTAGGCTTTCGACGGAGGGGATTCTCACCCCTCTTTTCGCTACTCATACCGGCATTCTCACTTCCAAGCGCTCCACAAGTCCTTCCGGTCTTGCTTCGCAGCCCTTGGAACGCTCCCCTACCATTAACACCCTAAGGTGTTAATCCATAGCTTCGGTGATACGTTTAGCCCCGGTACATTTTCGGCGCAGAGTCACTCGACCAGTGAGCTATTACGCACTCTTTCAATGATGGCTGCTTCTAAGCCAACATCCTGGTTGTCTAAGCAACTCCACATCCTTTTCCACTTAACGTATACTTTGGGACCTTAGCTGATGGTCTGGGCTGTTTCCCTTTTGACTACGGATCTTAGCACTCGCAGTCTGACTCCCGAGGATAAGTAATTGGCATTCGGAGTTTGACTGAATTCGGTAATCCTGTGGGGACCCCTAGTCCAATCAGTGCTCTACCTCCAATACTCTTCCCTCGAGGCTAGCCCTAAAGCTATTTCGGGGAGAACCAGCTATTTCCGAGTTCGATTGGCATTTCACCCCTACCCACACCTCATCCCCGCACTTTTCAACGTGCGTGGGTTCGGGCCTCCATCCAGTGTTACCTGGACTTCACCCTGGACATGGGTAGATCACCCGGTTTCGGGTCTACAACCACGTACTATGTCGCCCTATTCAGACTCGCTTTCGCTGCGGCTCCGTCTCTTCAACTTAACCTTGCACGTAATCGTAACTCGCCGGTTCATTCTACAAAAGGCACGCTGTCACCCATTAACGGGCTCCAACTACTTGTAGGCACACGGTTTCAAGATCTCTTTCACTCCCCTCTCGGGGTGCTTTTCACCTTTCCCTCACGGTACTGGTTCACTATCGGTCACTAGGGAGTATTTAGCCTTGGGAGATGGTCCTCCCAGATTCCGACGGGGTTTCACGTGTCCCGCCGTACTCAGGATACACTCCGGAGGAGGGAGTCTTTTGACTACAGGGCTGTTACCTTGTACCGCGGATCTTTCCAGATCGCTTCGTCTAGACTCTCTCTTTCTTACTCCGTATGGAATGTCCTACAACCCCAAAAGGCAAGCCTTTTGGTTTGGGCTAATTCCGTTTCGCTCGCCGCTACTAAGGAAATCGCATTTGCTTTCTCTTCCTCCAGGTACTAAGATGTTTCAGTTCCCTGGGTCTGCCTTCTCATATCCTATGGATTCAGATATGGATCCTACCCCATTACGGGTAGTGGGTTCCCCCATTCGGAAATCTCCGGATCAACGCTTACTTACAGCTCCCCGAAGCATATCGGTGTTCGTCCCGTCCTTCATCGGCTCCTAGTGCCAAGGTATCCACCGTGCGCCCTTATTCGCTTAACCTAACTTACTGTTAGGACGTCGTTTTACTTCTTGGCTATCTTCTAAGACACTCGGAAAAACCTTTCGTTTGTTTCCAAACGGATTGATTTTCCGGTGATTCTTTTCTACATGTTTATTACTATCCAGTTTTCAAAGGTCAATGGTGGAGCCTAGCGGGATCGAACCGCTGACCTCCTGCGTGCAAAGCAGGCGCTCTCCCAGCTGAGCTAAGGCCCCAAAAATTAATTTTGTGCAAAATGGTGGGCCTGAGTGGACTCGAACCACCGACCTCACGCTTATCAGGCGTGCGCTCTAACCAGCTGAGCTACAGGCCCATTTTGACAAAAAAATATAGTGTTTTTAGAGAGATGATCTCTCAAAACTAAACAAAAGGGTCGAATGCGAAGTTCGATTGAGCTTAATGCTCCTTAGAAAGGAGGTGATCCATCCCCACCTTCCGGTAGGGATACCTTGTTACGACTTCACCCCAATCATCTGTCCCACCTTCGGCGGCTGGCTCCATAAAGGTTACCTCACCGACTTCGGGTGTTACAAACTCTCGTGGTGTGACGGGCGGTGTGTACAAGGCCCGGGAACGTATTCACCGCGGCATGCTGATCCGCGATTACTAGCAATTCCGGCTTCATGTAGGCGAGTTGCAGCCTACAATCCGAACTGAGAATGGCTTTATGGGATTTGCTCAACCTCGCGGTTTTGCTGCCCTTTGTACCATCCATTGTAGCACGTGTGTAGCCCAGGTCATAAGGGGCATGATGATTTGACGTCGTCCCCACCTTCCTCCGGTTTGTCACCGGCAGTCACCTTAGAGTGCCCAACTAAATGCTGGCAACTAAGGTCAAGGGTTGCGCTCGTTGCGGGACTTAACCCAACATCTCACGACACGAGCTGACGACAACCATGCACCACCTGTCACTCTGTCCCCCGAAGGGGAACGTCCTATCTCTAGGAGTGGCAGAGGATGTCAAGACCTGGTAAGGTTCTTCGCGTTGCTTCGAATTAAACCACATGCTCCACTGCTTGTGCGGGCCCCCGTCAATTCCTTTGAGTTTCAGCCTTGCGGCCGTACTCCCCAGGCGGAGTGCTTAATGTGTTAACTTCGGCACTAAGGGCATCGAAACCCCTAACACCTAGCACTCATCGTTTACAGCGTGGACTACCAGGGTATCTAATCCTGTTTGCTCCCCACGCTTTCGCGCCTCAGCGTCAGTTGTAAGCCAGAAAGTCGCCTTCGCCACTGGTGTTCCTCCATATATCTACGCATTTCACCGCTACACATGGAATTCCACTTTCCTCTCTTACACTCAAGTCTCCCAGTTTCCAATGACCCTCCACGGTTGAGCCGTGGGCTTTCACATCAGACTTAAGAGACCGCCTGCGCGCGCTTTACGCCCAATAATTCCGGACAACGCTTGCCCCCTACGTATTACCGCGGCTGCTGGCACGTAGTTAGCCGGGGCTTTCTCGTGAGGTACCGTCAAGGTGCCGGTCTATTCGTGCGGCACTTGTTCTTCCTCATAACAGAACTTTACGATCCGAAGACCTTCATCGTTCACGCGGCATTGCACCGTCAGGCTTTCGCCCATTGCGGATGATTCCCTACTGCTGCCTCCCGTAGGAGTCTGGCCGTGTCTCAGTCCCAGTGTGGCCGATCACCCTCTCAGGTCGGCTACGCATCGTCGCCTTGGTAAGCCATTACCTTACCAACTAGCTAATGCGCCGCGGGCCCATCCTGTAGTGTTAGGTAAAACCCAACTTTTACAAGGGAACCATGCGGTTCCTTTGATTATCCGGTATTAGCTTCGGTTTCCCGAAGTTATCCCAGTCTACAGGGCAGGTTGCCCACGTGTTACTCACCCGTCCGCCGCTCATTCCACATCATTCACTCCGAAGAGATCGTGATGCTTCCTGCGCTCGACTTGCATGTATTAGGCATGCCGCCAGCGTTCGTCCTGAGCCAGGATCAAACTCTCCGATAAATCGTCGAAGTTTGAACTTCTGACTAACATTCGAGTAAACTCGAACAACGAATCTAGCGATTCATTTTGAAGAACTAGGTTCTTCATTTAAAAAAATTGACGAGATGGTTTTCATCTCTTTTAATTCCTTCGCTTCGTCTTTTGTTTAGTTTTCAAAGATCAATGGTGGAGCCTAGCGGGATCGAACCGCTGACCTCCTGCGTGCAAAGCAGGCGCTCTCCCAGCTGAGCTAAGGCCCCGTAAAAAATGGTCGGGAAGACAGGATTCGAACCTGCGACCCCTTGGTCCCAAACCAAGTGCTCTACCAAGCTGAGCTACTTCCCGATAATGGCGCGCCCGAGAGGAGTCGAACCCCTAACCTTTTGATCCGTAGTCAAACGCTCTATCCAATTGAGCTACGGGCGCATATAAAATTGGTGCCGAGGGCCGGACTTGAACCGGCACGGTAATCACTTACCGCAGGATTTTAAGTCCTGTGTGTCTGCCAATTCCACCACCCCGGCAAGGGTAGTTATGTAACAGTCATACAGTATAATGTATGGAGCGGAAAACGGGATTCGAACCCGCGACCCCCACCTTGGCAAGGTGGTGCTCTACCACTGAGCTATTTCCGCAAATGGTGCGGGTGAAGGGAGTCGAACCCCCACGCCCGAAGGCACTAGATCCTAAGTCTAGCGCGTCTGCCAGTTCCGCCACACCCGCAAAAATAAAACTATGGTGAGCCATGAAGGACTCGAACCTTCGACCCTCTGATTAAAAGTCAGATGCTCTACCAACTGAGCTAATGGCTCCTAGTGGTGCTGGCCAGAGGACTTGAACCCCCAACCTACTGATTACAAGTCAGTTGCTCTACCAATTGAGCTAGGCCAGCATATAATATAACACTAAGAAGTGATTATTACAATATTTATTTTAAAAAAGTTTTATGGTGGAGGATGACGGGCTCGAACCGCCGACCCCCTGCTTGTAAGGCAGGTGCTCTCCCAACTGAGCTAATCCTCCATATAAAGCCCAGCAACGTCCTACTCTCACAGGGGGACAGCCCCCAACTACCATCGGCGCTAGAGAGCTTAACTTCCGTGTTCGGCATGGGAACGGGTGTGACCTCTCTGCTATCGTCACTAGACTATGATTTCTTGCTCCGCTATGCGAATCAAGAAAGATAAAGGTCGTTGACCTTTCAAAACTGGATAGTGAACATGTAGAAGAAGAATCGTCTTAGTTGACGCCTTCTGTAAAACTATATATCTTGGTTAAGCCCTCGATCGATTAGTATCTCTCAGCTCCGCATATCGCTATGCTTCCACACGAGACCTATCTACCTCATCATCTCTAAGGGATCTTACTCACTATAAGTGATGGGAAATCTCATCTTGAGGGGGGCTTCATGCTTAGATGCTTTCAGCACTTATCCCGTCCACACGTAGCTACCCAGCTATGCTCCTGGCGGAACAACTGGTACACCAGCGGTGTGTCCATCCCGGTCCTCTCGTACTAAGGACAGCTCCTCTCAAATTTCCAACGCCCGCGACGGATAGGGACCGAACTGTCTCACGACGTTCTGAACCCAGCTCGCGTGCCGCTTTAATGGGCGAACAGCCCAACCCTTGGGACCTACTTCAGCCCCAGGATGCGACGAGCCGACATCGAGGTGCCAAACCTCCCCGTCGATGTGGACTCTTGGGAGAGATTAGCCTGTTATCCCCAGGGTAGCTTTTATCCGTTGAGCGACGGCCCTTCCATACGGTGCCGCCGGATCACTAAGCCCGACTTTCGTCCCTGCTCGACCTGTATGTCTCGCAGTCAAGCTCCCTTATGCCTTTGCACTCTGCGAATGATTTCCAACCATTCTGAGGGAACCTTTGGGCGCCTCCGTTACTTTTTAGGAGGCGACCGCCCCAGTCAAACTGCCCACCTGACACTGTCCCTGAACCGGATCACGGTTCGAGGTTAGAATGTCAAAACAGCCAGGGTAGTATCCCACCAATGCCTCCACCGAAGCTAGCGCTCCGGTTTCCAAGGCTCCTACCTATCCTGTACAAGCTGTTCCAACATCCAATATCAAGCTACAGTAAAGCTCCATGGGGTCTTTCCGTCCTGTCGCGGTAACCTGCATCTTCACAGGTAATATAATTTCACCGGGTCTCTCGTTGAGACAGTGCCCAAATCGTTGCACCTTTCGTGCGGGTCGGAACTTACCCGACAAGGAATTTCGCTACCTTAGGACCGTTATAGTTACGGCCGCCGTTTACTGGGGCTTCAATTCAGAGCTTCTCCCGTAAGGGATAACCCCTCCTCTTAACCTTCCAGCACCGGGCAGGTGTCAGCCCCTATACTTCGCCTTGCGGCTTCGCAGAGACCTGTGTTTTTGATAAACAGTCGTTTGGGCCTATTCACTGCGGCTCTCTCGGGCTTGCACCCTAATAGAGCACTCCTTCTCCCGAAGTTACGGAGTCATTTTGCCGAGTTCCTTAACGAGAGTTCTCCCGCGCGTCTTAGAATTCTCTTCCCGCCTACCTGTGTCGGTTTGCGGTACGGGCACCAGCTTTCTCACTAGAGGCTTTTCTTGGCAGTGTAGGATCGGGAACTTCGCTACTAAATTTCGCTCGTGATCACAGCTCAACCTTACGGTAGACGGATTTGCCTATCTACCAGCCTCACTGCTTCAGCGCACACTTCCAATCGTGCGCATTCCCTACCTTCCTGCGTCCCCCCATTGCTCAAACAAAAGCGTGGTGGTACAGGAATATCAACCTGTTTGCCATCGCCTACGCCTTTCGGCCTCGGCTTAGGTCCCGACTAACCCTGAGTGGACGAGCCTTCCTCAGGAACCCTTAGGCTTTCGACGGAGGGGATTCTCACCCCTCTTTTCGCTACTCATACCGGCATTCTCACTTCCAAGCGCTCCACAAGTCCTTCCGGTCTTGCTTCGCAGCCCTTGGAACGCTCCCCTACCATTAACACCAAGGTGTTAATCCATAGCTTCGGTGATACGTTTAGCCCCGGTACATTTTCGGCGCAGAGTCACTCGACCAGTGAGCTATTACGCACTCTTTCAATGATGGCTGCTTCTAAGCCAACATCCTGGTTGTCTAAGCAACTCCACATCCTTTTCCACTTAACGTATACTTTGGGACCTTAGCTGATGGTCTGGGCTGTTTCCCTTTTGACTACGGATCTTAGCACTCGCAGTCTGACTCCCGAGGATAAGTAATTGGCATTCGGAGTTTGACTGAATTCGGTAATCCTGTGGGGACCCCTAGTCCAATCAGTGCTCTACCTCCAATACTCTTCCCTCGAGGCTAGCCCTAAAGCTATTTCGGGGAGAACCAGCTATTTCCGAGTTCGATTGGCATTTCACCCCTACCCACACCTCATCCCCGCACTTTTCAACGTGCGTGGGTTCGGGCCTCCATCCAGTGTTACCTGGACTTCACCCTGGACATGGGTAGATCACCCGGTTTCGGGTCTACAACCACGTACTATGTCGCCCTATTCAGACTCGCTTTCGCTGCGGCTCCGTCTCTTCAACTTAACCTTGCACGTAATCGTAACTCGCCGGTTCATTCTACAAAAGGCACGCTGTCACCCATTAACGGGCTCCAACTACTTGTAGGCACACGGTTTCAAGATCTCTTTCACTCCCCTCTCGGGGTGCTTTTCACCTTTCCCTCACGGTACTGGTTCACTATCGGTCACTAGGGAGTATTTAGCCTTGGGAGATGGTCCTCCCAGATTCCGACGGGGTTTCACGTGTCCCGCCGTACTCAGGATACACTCCGGAGGAGGGAGTCTTTTGACTACAGGGCTGTTACCTTGTACCGCGGATCTTTCCAGATCGCTTCGTCTAGACTCTCTCTTTCTTACTCCGTATGGAATGTCCTACAACCCCAAAAGGCAAGCCTTTTGGTTTGGGCTAATTCCGTTTCGCTCGCCGCTACTAAGGAAATCGCATTTGCTTTCTCTTCCTCCAGGTACTAAGATGTTTCAGTTCCCTGGGTCTGCCTTCTCATATCCTATGGATTCAGATATGGATCCTACCCCATTACGGGTAGTGGGTTCCCCCATTCGGAAATCTCCGGATCAACGCTTACTTACAGCTCCCCGAAGCATATCGGTGTTCGTCCCGTCCTTCATCGGCTCCTAGTGCCAAGGTATCCACCGTGCGCCCTTATTCGCTTAACCTAACTTACTGTTAGGACGTCGTTTTACTTCTTGGCTATCTTCTAAGACACTCGGAAAAACCTTTCGTTTGTTTCCAAACGGATTGATTTTCCGGTGATTCTTTTCTACATGTTCTTACTATCCAGTTTTCAAAGGTCAACTCGGAATAGACCCCACAAGGGGTTCTTCCGGAGAGGCTTACCCTCTCAAAACTAAACAAAAGGATCGAATGCGAAGTTCGATTGAGCTTAATGCTCCTTAGAAAGGAGGTGATCCATCCCCACCTTCCGGTAGGGATACCTTGTTACGACTTCACCCCAATCATCTGTCCCACCTTCGGCGGCTGGCTCCATAAAGGTTACCTCACCGACTTCGGGTGTTACAAACTCTCGTGGTGTGACGGGCGGTGTGTACAAGGCCCGGGAACGTATTCACCGCGGCATGCTGATCCGCGATTACTAGCAATTCCGGCTTCATGTAGGCGAGTTGCAGCCTACAATCCGAACTGAGAATGGCTAATGGGATTTGCTCAACCTCGCGGTTTTGCTGCCCTTTGTACCATCCATTGTAGCACGTGTGTAGCCCAGGTCATAAGGGGCATGATGATTTGACGTCGTCCCCACCTTCCTCCGGTTTGTCACCGGCAGTCACCTTAGAGTGCCCAACTAAATGCTGGCAACTAAGGTCAAGGGTTGCGCTCGTTGCGGGACTTAACCCAACATCTCACGACACGAGCTGACGACAACCATGCACCACCTGTCACTCTGTCCCCCGAAGGGGAACGTCCTATCTCTAGGAGTGGCAGAGGATGTCAAGACCTGGTAAGGTTCTTCGCGTTGCTTCGAATTAAACCACATGCTCCACTGCTTGTGCGGGCCCCCGTCAATTCCTTTGAGTTTCAGCCTTGCGGCCGTACTCCCCAGGCGGAGTGCTTAATGTGTTAACTTCGGCACTAAGGGCATCGAAACCCCTAACACCTAGCACTCATCGTTTACGGCGTGGACTACCAGGGTATCTAATCCTGTTTGCTCCCCACGCTTTCGCGCCTCAGCGTCAGTTGTAAGCCAGAAAGTCGCCTTCGCCACTGGTGTTCCTCCATATATCTACGCATTTCACCGCTACACATGGAATTCCACTTTCCTCTCTTACACTCAAGTCTCCCAGTTTCCAATGACCCTCCACGGTTGAGCCGTGGGCTTTCACATCAGACTTAAGAGACCGCCTGCGCGCGCTTTACGCCCAATAATTCCGGACAACGCTTGCCCCCTACGTATTACCGCGGCTGCTGGCACGTAGTTAGCCGGGGCTTTCTCGTGAGGTACCGTCAAGGTGCCGGTCTATTCGTGCGGCACTTGTTCTTCCCTCATAACAGAACTTTACGATCCGAAGACCTTCATCGTTCACGCGGCATTGCACCGTCAGGCTTTCGCCCATTGCGGATGATTCCCTACTGCTGCCTCCCGTAGGAGTCTGGGCCGTGTCTCAGTCCCAGTGTGGCCGATCACCCTCTCAGGTCGGCTACGCATCGTCGCCTTGGTAAGCCATTACCTTACCAACTAGCTAATGCGCCGCGGGCCCATCCTGTAGTGTTAGGTAAAACCCAACTTTTACAAGGGAACCATGCGGTTCCTTTGATTATCCGGTATTAGCTTCGGTTTCCCGAAGTTATCCCAGTCTACAGGGCAGGTTGCCCACGTGTTACTCACCCGTCCGCCGCTCATTCCACATCATTCACTCCGAAGAGATCGTGATGCTTCCTGCGCTCGACTTGCATGTATTAGGCATGCCGCCAGCGTTCGTCCTGAGCCAGGATCAAACTCTCCGATAAATCGTCGAAGTTTGAACTTCTGACTAACGTTCGAGTAAACTCGAACAACGAATCTAGCGATTCATTTTGAAGAACTAGGTTCTTCATTTAAAAAAAATTGACGAGATGGTTTTCATCTCTTTTAATTCCTTCGCTTCGTCTTTTGTTTAGTTTTCAAAGAGCAATTTCTTGCTTGCCGCTCGTTTTGGCGACTTTATTAGATTAACACAGCCTCTTAATCGAGTCAATAACTTTTTTAAAAAGTTTTTTCTGTGTTTGTCTTTCGTCGTCGTGTTGTCTCGGCGACAAGAAATAATATATCACGATAACTGTTTCTTTGGCAATACATTTTTTAAAAAAAGTTTAAAACAATTATTTTTTCTTTAAACTGAATGAATTCCTCATGACATATAACTCTTCTTTCTAAAGAATAAAAGCGCGTCCGGCGAGAGCCAGGACGCGCTTTTACTAACGTGACTCTTACTCTTCGCCTTCGCGGTTTCTCATTTGAGGGAAGAGAAGAACGTCTCTAATAGATGGAGAATTTGTTAGCAGCATAACGAGACGATCGATACCGATCCCTAAACCACCTGTTGGAGGCATCCCGTATTCAAGTGCTTCTACAAAGTCTTCGTCCATCATGTGTGCTTCATCATCACCTTGTTCACGTTCAACGAGCTGCGCTTCGAATCTTGCGCGCTGATCAATTGGGTCATTAAGCTCTGTAAATGCATTCGCATGCTCGCGACCTACAATAAATAGTTCGAAACGATCCGTAAAGCGAGGGTCCTCTTCATTTTTCTTCGCCAAAGGAGAAATATCTAATGGGTGTCCATATATGAATGTAGGCTGAATAAGCTTTTCTTCTACAAACATTTCGAAGAACTCATTGACTACGTGGCCAAACTTCATCGTATCTTTAACAGGTACCTTGTGTTCTTTTGCTAATGCACGCGCTTCTTCATCGGTCATTTGTTGCCAGAAGTCTACACCTGTCTCTTCTTTAATAGCATCTACCATATGAAGTCTTGTCCATTTCGGTGTTAAATCAATTTCTACGTCATTATAGACTACCTTCGTAGATCCATGTACGTCATTCGCAATATGCGCCACTAGATTTTCTGTAAGAGCCATAATGTCCTCGTAGTCTGCATACGCCTCATAAAGCTCGATCATCGTAAACTCTGGGTTGTGTCGTGTAGATACACCCTCGTTGCGGAAAACACGGCCGATTTCATATACCTTCTCTAGGCCACCGACAATAAGCCGCTTCAGGTGCAATTCAATAGCAATACGCATGTACAACGTCATATCTAGCGCATTATGATGTGTAACAAATGGGCGCGCAGAAGCTCCGCCAGGGATGGAATGCATCGTTGGTGTTTCTACCTCTAAGAAGCCTTGGTCGTCTAGGTAACGGCGCATAGACTGAAGAATGCGGCTACGAGTAACGAATGTATCGCGCACCTCTGGATTCATAATAAGATCCACGTAACGCTGTCTATAACGTTGCTCGACATCCTTTAAGCCATGATACTTGTCAGGAAGTGGACGCAATGACTTAGACAGCATTTGAAGGTCTTGTACTTTAATAGACAGCTCTCCAACCTTTGTTTTGAAGATTTGTCCCTTTACTCCGACAATGTCTCCAATATCTGCGCGTGTGAAAAGATCATATTGCTCGTCTCCTACTGCATCTTTACGAACATACAGTTGGATTTGACCAGTTAGATCTTGAATATGAGCAAAACCAGCTTTCCCTTTGCCTCGCTTTGTCATCATTCGCCCTGCGATTGTAACGTCAACCGCCTTTTCTTCTAATGCTTCCTTCTCCATTTCACCATAGGATTCAAGGATGTCTTTTGCAGCGTGACTACGCTCAAACTTGGCACCGAATGGATCGATCCCTAAATCTAATAGGTTTTGTAGTTTTTCACGACGCACCTGCAGTTGGTCCGTGGATTCGAATTCTTGACTCACCTTCATCAGCTCCTTCAATAAATAAACGTCGTTCTTATTCAGACGTCCTTCAACCATATCTTTATTAAGAAGGGACTGTCTTATCAGGTCGTTAGACAGCCCCTTCTCAAATAATGCTTTGTCATCTATAAGTATAAACGATTTATTCCATTACTTAATAGAGGTAAACTCCGCATATGTGACACCTAGTGTTTTCGTAACTTGTTTTAATAGCTTTTCTTCTGGCATTCGTACGCCACGCTCTACATCTCCTAATACCGATACAGAGACACCGACCTTAGAAGCGAGATCTTCTTGCGTCATGCCCTTTAGTTTGCGAAACGCTCTTATACGTCTCCCCCAAAGTTGCTCTTCCACTTTCTCACACCTTCTTTATCTGTTAATTCGTGAATGTCTGCCTCAATGCTGGCCCCATCTGGATAACGTAGGCCTGGTGCGATTTCCTGAAGGGGTATAAGAACAAATCCCCGCTCATTCATGCGAGGGTGAGGGACTTTTAATGATTCCAACTCAATATTCTCGTTGCTAAACAGCAAAATGTCAAGGTCTATCGTGCGCGGCCCCCACTTTTCCTTACGTTCTCTTCCCATCCGCTTCTCAATAGACTGCGTGTACGCTAAAAGGTCGAGTGGACGAAGTGATGTATGTATCTCCACGACCATATTTAAAAACTCTGGTTGATCCGTAACGCCAACGGGAGCTGTCTCATAGATAGAGGATTCTTTTGTGACACGAACACAGTCGTGCTCGTTTAAATAGTCAATAGAGGATCTCAGCTCTTGAGCCCGATCCCCTATATTTGAGCCTATGCTAATGTACGCCGTTATTTCTTTTTTCACAGCTCTTCAAATCCTCGTTCGCGACGAACCTCTACTGCTACGGAGTCATAGTGACCTGGAATGGGCGGATCTGGCTTTGTAATTTTAACCGTCACGGCTTGAACGAGCTCAAAGCGTTCTAAAATGAGACGAGATAGCTTATCTGTCAACGTCTCGACAAGCTTTACAGGATCACCTTCTAACACTTCTTTCGCAGTTTCATATACTAACGCATAGTTAACCGTGTCATCTAGATCATCTGTTTTACCAGGTTTTTTCGTATCCATTTCCATAATGACATCTGCATAAAAGCGTTGCCCTAGCTTATTTTCTTCTTTAAATGCACCATGAAATCCGTAGAATGCCATGCCTTGTACATATACCTTATCCATTCGATCCTCTCCATTTCCCTACATAGATTTAGCGAGTGAATTATCGCCTTTCCCAACCATTGCATCCATCATTTTAGCCATTCTGCTCATCTCTAAAATATCGTGTACGCGAACGATACTGCAGCCCTGGTCGATACCGCGACACACTGTTGCTCCTGTACCTTCAACGCGCTGGTCTACTGGTAAATCTAATGTTTTTGCTATTAATGATTTCCTTGATGTACCTAATAACAGTGGAAATCCAAGGGTCGTAAATTCTGATAAATGTCGCATCACGTACAGGTTTTCTTCGTGGGTTTTAGCAAAGCCGATACCTGGATCTAAGATAATTCGGTTCGCCTTCACGCCAGCAGCAAGGCAAATATCTACGGACTCCAACAGGTCCTTCTTCATATCCTCAATAATATCGTTGTACGGATGAGCTTCTCGATTGTGCATTAAAACAATCGGTACATCGTAGCGAGCCGCTACCTCGGCCATGCGAGGGTCCGCTTTTGCACCCCAAACGTCATTGATAATATTAGCGCCAGCTAAGATAGCTTCTTCTGCGACCGTGGCTTTATACGTATCTATAGAAATTGGCGTATCTAATGCTTCTCGAATAGCTCGGATGGAGGGCAGGACTCGCTGTAGCTCCTCAAGCTCCTCTACTTTTGTAGCACCAGGGCGCGTAGATTCTCCGCCAAGATCAATAATGTCCGCACCTTGACTGACCATTTTTTGCGCGTGCATGACAGCCCGATCAACCTCGGAATAGCTTCCACCGTCAGAAAAGGAGTCTGGTGTCACATTTAAAATCCCCATAATATACGTTTTACGAGAAAAATCCAGCTCAAATCTATCCCATGTTATTTTCGACTGGTTATACATGCTCATCACCTGTTTTTCGTGTATTTTAGTCTGTAAACTTTTGCAACGTTAATATCGATTTATCCATCTGCGTATAGTGCTCATGAAGAGTTTGTGTGACTGGTCCAGGATGATTAAATACTATACTGTCCCAAGCAGATACCGGGACAATCTCTTGAATCGCATTTGTTATAAACACTTCGTCTGCTTTCTGTGCTTCTGCTAGAGAAAACTCTCCACTATAAACAGAGAAACCGCTCTGCTCGGCTAATAACATCACTGTTTTACGAGTAATACCATTTAGACACCCGGTGCGCAAGGACGGGGTATACAAACACTTGTTCTTAACCCAAAAAATATTCGAAACAACGCCTTCACACACAACGTCGTTCTTGGATAAGAAAATCCCTTCGTTGTATGCTTCCGTTTCCCTTTTTCCTAAAATATTATTCAGATAATGGTGAGATTTACGCCTCGAGGCACCTTCAGGGGTAGACCTCCGAAGCTGTAGGGTTTGAAGTTGCTTGTTGGATGGCTTTGTTTTAGGAAGTGGTTTGACGTAAAGTAGAATAGTTGGCTCTAAATAAGGGTCTGTCGAGAGGCCGATCTCTCTCGCTCCAGCAGAGATATTTAAACGAAAATACCCGTCCTCTAAGTCATTACTACGTAATAAAGGCACAAGGGCTGCATGAATATCTTCTTCTAGCCTTGGCGGAAGGACGATCTGGAGCTCTTCCGCTCCCATCGTGAGTCTCTCCATGTGCTCTCTTAAAAGAAATGGCTCTCCCTGATACGTCCGAAACGTCTCAAATAACCCCAGCCCATATAAATAACCATGATCAAAGGGAGAAATCCGAATGTCTTCCTCCCGTTTGATCTCTCCATTTATATAGAGGTACATGCTTTTGACTCTTCCTTATAGTGATCTAAGAAGTTACGAAGCATGCGTTTACCTGTATCTGTCATGATTGATTCTGGGTGAAACTGTACACCTTCGATCGGTAATTCCTTATGACGAAGACCCATGATCTCTCCCTCAGCTGTTTCTGCTGTTATTTCTAAACAATCAGGCAAGGTCTCCCGTTTTACAATAAGCGAATGATAGCGCGTTGCAATACAAGGATTCTCGAGGCCAGCAAACACAGACTCTCCTTTATGAAGAATCTCCGATGTCTTCCCATGCATGAGACGCTCCGCTCTCACAACATCGCCACCGAATACTTGTGCAATAGACTGGTGACCAAGACAGACGCCAAAGATCGGAATCTCCCCTTTAAACGCTTCGATCGCCTCCATACTGATGCCCGCTTCATTAGGCGAACAAGGTCCTGGTGAAATCATCAAATAATCAGGACTCATCTCGCGAATTTCCTCAATGGTAATCTGATCATTTCGGCGAACCACCAGTTCTTCTCCCAT
Source organism: Paenalkalicoccus suaedae (assembly GCF_006965545.2). Classification (NCBI taxonomy): domain Bacteria; kingdom Bacillati; phylum Bacillota; class Bacilli; order Caryophanales; family Bacillaceae; genus Paenalkalicoccus; species Paenalkalicoccus suaedae. The sequence continues at coordinate 87,874 of NZ_CP041372.2, read as the reverse complement.
TTCTCCTAAATACTGCACTAAGTTATACGTAAATGAATCGTAGTTATCTATCATTAATATCATGATCGTACCCTCCTATGCTCTATCTCTTCTTCACTCATCTCTTTGGCTCTCCATAACGCTTTCGCTTTCTTCAGCGATTCTAAATACTCAGCTCTCGGGTTTGAATCAATTACTATTCCTGCTCCTGCTTGGACATGCGCCATGCCATCCTTCACGATCATCGTGCGAATCGTAATGTTTACTTCCATGTCGCCGTCAAATCCGATCCATCCCATGGATCCTGTGTAGGCTCCACGCCTGACGGGCTCTAACTCCTCGATTATCTCCATTGTCCGGATCTTAGGTGCGCCAGTAATCGTTCCACCTGGGAAGGTAGCTGCTAACACATCTAATGCATCGATCCCTTCCGCCTTCGTACCAATGACGTTCGAGACAATGTGCATGACATGCGAGTATTTCTCGATCACCATCAGCTCATCAACCTTTACTGAACCATAAGAACATACGCGACCTAAGTCATTTCGCTCTAAGTCAACAAGCATAATATGCTCGGCCCGCTCCTTCTCGTTCTGCAAAAGTGTATCCGCTAGCCGTTGATCCTCTGCATCGTCTCGCCCTCTAGACCTCGTACCCGCGATCGGACGCGTACTTACTTCACGCCCCTTCACCTTTACAAGTAGCTCCGGCGAAGCGCTAACATACTGGATGTCTGGCGTCTCCATATATCCCATATAAGGTGATGGATTCAGCTCTCTTAAGCATTCATACACGTGCATCGGCTCTGTGTAAAGCTCCCTTGATTCTCGGACCGACAAATTCACTTGGAAGACATCACCCGACTCAATGTAGCCCTTCACTTTTTCGACAGCGCGCGTAAACGTTCTTTCAGAGAAGGACCTAACAGCCTCTTTACGCCCCTCTTTGGGAGAAACGTGGGTCGTGGCCTTGTCCCATTCTGATGTGTCATGAGAGGAACGAACCCAAGCAGTCTCAAGCTCCTCCATCATGGTATCCGCTTTTTCAAAAGAATCCGCAATAGCAATAAACCATAGCTCGTTTGTTTGATGATCGTAAACGTAAAGCTGATCGTAGGCAAAAAGATGAAGGTCAGCCGTAGCAAGATCATCCTTCGCAAGCGTTGGTAACTTCTCAATTTCTCGTACGAGATCATAGCTAAACTGCCCAACGACACCTCCACAAAACTCTGGAAGTGAATCACTACGGGTCACCTCATAATAGCTAAGCCAGTCTCTAAGGCTTTGAAGTAAAGGCCCCTCATACTGCTTCGTGTCGCTTTCCGTCACTGTAAGGACGCCGTCCTTTCCGACAAGCTCCGCAAACGGAGTCAGCCCCATGATCGAGTAGCGGCCACCTCTCCCACTTTCTAAAAGTATCGTATGACGATGTTTTTTGGAAAGGGATCGATAAACAGTAAACCACGTTGTATCCCATTTAATTGCTCGACCGTACGCGTTGCGAAAAGACATACTTCCACCTCATAGTGACCTAGTTTTGACATTTCATTGTTTCTTCATTCTTTCATTATAAGGGGCGAGTTAAGGTGGTGCAACAATACAGGACGAAGCTTCTTTTATTTGAGAATGTAGATGGTTGAGCTAGATTGGTTAAGTAGCGTGTTGTGTCGGTAGCTCTTTGAGCATCTTTCAATAGAAAAAAGCGTCCCATGATTTATAGGACGCTTGCATATATACTTATTCTTGTTCTTCGAACTGGTAAAGTGGCGTGCTTAAGTAGCGTTCTCCGTTACTTGGAATAATCGCTACTACTTTCTTGCCTTTACCTAAGTCTTTGGCTACTTCGAGTGCTGCGTAGATTGCAGCTCCTGATGAGATTCCACCAAGGATTCCTTCTTCTGCTGCTGCTCTTCTTGCATATTCAAAGGCTTGGTCTGTCGTGACAGTCATAACTTCATCAATAAGCTCTCGTTCTAAAATAGATGGAACGAAGCCTGCGCCAATCCCTTGTATTTTATGCGGGCCTGGGTTTCCTCCAGATAAGATTGGGGAGTCCTTAGGCTCAAGCGCAACAATACGCATAGATGGGAACTTCTCTTTTAACACGGCGCCGGCACCTGTTATCGTGCCTCCTGTGCCAATACCTGAAATAAATGCGTCAAGTTGATCGCCAACTTGCTCTAACAGCTCTTGACCAGTTGTGTTGCGATGAACGGTTGGGTTTGCTTCATTCTCAAACTGTTGAGGCATGAAATATCCGTGCTCTTCCTGAAGGGCAGTGGCTTTTGCAATTGCGCCTTTCATTCCCTCAGGACCTGGAGTAAGAACTAACTCAGCTCCATAAGCGCGAAGTAGGTTGCGACGCTCCATGCTCATCGTTTCTGGCATCACTAATACGGAGCGGTAACCTTTTGCTGCTGCTACCATCGCTAAGCCAATTCCTGTATTTCCGCTTGTTGGTTCTATGATAGTATCTCCTGGCTGTAGTCTTCCTTTTGCTTCGGCATCCTCAATCATTGCTTTGGCAATACGATCTTTTACGCTACTGCCCGGGTTCATATACTCGAGCTTTAAATAAACATCTGCGTGATCCTCCGTGACGAGTCGACGAAGTTTTACTAGAGGTGTGTCACCAATTAGATCTGTAATAGAGTCAACAACCTTTACCATAGAGATAGCCTCCTTTTTATAAAACCTACTAATTAAATCGGTTTAATACATTTTATCCTAGCAAATGGTAATACTTGCGTCAACTATTGTTGTTTTTCTGTTAGGATCGCTTCAAGGTCTTCTTCAGAAAACTGGTACGTCTGATTACAGAATTGGCAGGTTGTCTCTGCTCCTTTGTCTTCTGCGATCATTTCTTTTAAGTCCTGCTCTTCGAGACCGAATAACGCATTTTGAATACGCTCGCGAGAGCACTGACATTCAAACTCCGTGTCCATTTTTTCTAAAATACGATAGTTGTCAGCGCCAGCTAGGGTCTCAATGATCTCCTCAGGCGTTTTACCTTCACTGATTAGCTGAGATACTGGTGGCATATCGTTTAAGCGCGCTTCGATTTGGTCAATGATCTCATCCGTTGCACCAGGCATCATTTGCAGGATAAATCCTCCTGCAGCAAGTACCTTATCGCCTTCTCCAACGACAACTCCTAGTCCGACAGAGGAAGGCGTTTGCTCACTCGTTGCAAAATAGTACGTGAAATCTTCTCCAAGCTCCCCGGATACAATCGGAATACTCCCGGTAAAGTGATCGCGCATTCCTAGGTCTTTTACAACAGAAATAGACCCCTCTTGCCCAACTGCTGCAGCAACATTTAGCTTACCATTGCTGTGTCTCTCAGGATCTACGTGCGGGTTACTTACATAGCCGCGTGCTTTACCCTTTGCGTTTGCATCGATAATGATCGGGCTAGCAGGTCCACTACCTTCGATTTTAATCGTCAGCTTTTCGTCGCCTTTAAGCATAGACCCCATCATTGTACCTGCTGTGATTGCACGCCCAAGCGCCGCCGTTACTGTGCGCCATGTATCGTGCAAAGCAGATACCTCGCGTACCATTTCTGTTGAACGCATGGCATAAATACGTACCGTATCGTTATAAGCTAGTGATTTCACTAAATAGTCGTTCATGTGTATATCCTCCTTACGTATGATTACGTGTAAATAATAGATGAAGACCTTTAAAGGTCAGATAATCATCAACAGCATGTATGGAAGGTAACTCCTCCTTCATGAGCATAGCATGCGGACCGGTCGCAAGCACAAAAGCCTGCTCACCGGCTTCTTTTAACATACGTGTGATCATGCCCTCTGTTTGACTGACAAAGCCATATAGATAACCAGATTGAATGGCTTGGATGGTGCTTTTGCCAATGACACTACGTGCCTTTCCAAGCGTGTCTACTTGAGGGAGCTTGGACGTTCTTGCATGTAAGCTATCCATGGAAATATCTATACCCGGAAGGATCGCTCCTCCAACGTATTGTTTTTTTGCATTTATATAGCAATAGGTCGTAGCCGTGCCAAAATCAATGACGAGAAGGGGAGAGCCGTAGTAGGCGACACCCGCGACTGCATTCGTAATCCGGTCCGCTCCAACTTCGCGTGGGTTTTCATATAAAATATTCAAGCCCGTTTTTACGCCAGGTCCAACGAATAGTGCTTCTTTACGAAAACATTGTTGCATGACGTGAGCGAGCTTACGATCTATTTCTGGTACAACAGAGCAAATCATGATCCCTTCGACTTGAAGAGGATCTATTTGTTTGGAAGCACACATTTGTGAAATAAAAAGCGCATACTCATCAACTGTTTTCATTCGATCTGTTTTCATCGTCCAATGGCAGGTAAGAGAGTCACCAAGATATACTCCCATCGCAATTTTGGTGTTTCCGATATCGACTACCACATGCACCGTTTTTACCCCCTATCACGTAAAAAAAGAGGGGTTTTCATCGTCTGCATAAGCGTTACCCACTTATACAGACATCGAATGAAAAACCCCTGAATGTTAGCTTATTCGTTTCTGTTACGATCTGTTTCAGAAGATTTCTTCTCCGATGATTTCTCATCAGTCGTCTCAGAGCGGCGATCTTCTTCCGCATTACCTGAGTTTAGAAATTCTTCCATAGCATCTCTTTCTTCTTTAGGCTGGATATTTACTTTCACTTCGCTGTCCTGGCTTTCTCCATTGCGTTTTTTCGTTGCATGGTGATCTTCAGGTAGCTTGCCTTCTTCGATAAGAGAGCGAATTTGCTCGGCATCTAACGTCTCGTATTCAAGAAGCGTTTGTGCAACAAGCTCTAAGCTAGCTTTGTTTTTAAGCAGAATCTGCTTACAGCGCTCATACGACTCTTTAAGAATCGTTTGAACTTCCATATCAATTTCGTGTGCAATTGCATCACTGTAATTTTGCTCATTGTTAAAGTCGCGTCCAAGGAACACTTCTCCTTGTGTACTACCAAATTGAACCGGACCGAGCTTATCACTCATTCCGTACTCCATCACCATTTTACGAGCAATACCTGTCGCACGCTGGAAGTCATTGTGCGCCCCAGTACTAACTTCGTTAAACATGATTTCTTCCGCTACGCGCCCACCTAAGAGTCCGACAATCTTGTCTAAGAGCTCTGGCTTCGTCATAAAGTAACGGTCCTCTTTTGGAAGCATCATTGCGTATCCACCAGCGTTACCACGAGGTACGATGGTTACTTTGTGTACCATATCTGCACTCTCAAGCTTCACACCAACAACGGTGTGTCCTGCTTCGTGGTGCGCAACAATATTACGCTCTTTCTTCGATACAACACGGCTCTTTTTAGAAGGACCGGCAATTGTACGGTCGATCGCTTCTTCAATAGATTCCATATCGATCTTTTTCTTATCAACACGAGCTGCAACTAGGGCTGCTTCGTTTAATAAGTTTTCGAGGTCCGCCCCGGCAAAACCAGGTGTACGCTGTGCGATCGCTTTAAGATCTACATCATCACCAAGTGGCTTATTCTTTGCGTGTACCTTAAGAACTGCTTCACGTCCGATAACATCTGGGCGGCCAACCGTAATTTGACGGTCAAATCGTCCTGGACGAAGTAGTGCAGGGTCAAGAATATCGGCACGGTTTGTTGCTGCGATTAGGATAATACCTTCGTTAACACCAAAGCCGTCCATTTCAACGAGTAGCTGGTTTAACGTTTGCTCACGCTCATCGTGACCACCGCCAAGACCTGCTCCACGACGACGACCAACTGCATCAATCTCATCAATAAAGATGATACATGGGGCGTTTTTCTTTGCATTCTCAAAGAGGTCACGTACTCGAGACGCACCTACCCCGACAAACATCTCAACGAAGTCCGAACCACTAATAGAGAAGAATGGTACTCCCGCTTCTCCGGCTACGGCTCTTGCGATTAATGTTTTACCAGTACCAGGCGGTCCAACTAATAGAACCCCTTTTGGAATTCGGGCACCAATGTCAGAGAATTTACGGGGATCCTTTAAGAAGTCAACAACCTCTTCAAGCTCCGCTTTCTCTTCATCTGCACCGGCAACGTCTTTAAAGCGTGCCTTCTTTTTATCTTCGCTTACAAGCTTTGCCTTACTCTTACCGAAGTTCATCACTCGGCTCCCGCCACCTTGAGCTTGGCTCAATAGGAAGAAGAATAAGATAAAGATGATCACGAATGGAATGATGGCAGTGAAAAAGTTCACCCAACCGCTAGGTTCTTCGGCAGGCTCAATTACTAATTCATCAATACCCTCTGTACCTGATAAGAGCACTAGCTCCTCAAGGAATACTTGTAGGTCTGGAACGTTCACTGTAAAAAATACATCTTCTTCAGCACCGCGTAGTTGTCCTCGCGCTGAATATACATCTAATCTCGGTTGAATCGATAAGGATTCAATATTATCATTTTCTAACTCTTCTCGGAACTCGGTAAAGGTAATCTCCGTCGTGTCAGTTGGGTCTTGTTGAAAGACACTGACAATACCGATAATGACTAGAAAAATCAATAAGTAAAATATCGTATTACGAAAAATGCGATTCATCCTGGACCTCCTCCCACGTCAATTACACTTGAATAATCGTACCATATTACGGTTTTTTTTCACAATAATATTACTTCTCATAGACCTCTGGCTTTAATACTCCGATATACGGGAGGTTACGGTAGCGCTCAATGTAGTCTAGACCGTAGCCGATAACGAATTTATCTGGCACGACAAATCCAGTATAATCTGGTGAAATGTCTACCTGACGTCCGTCTGGCTTATCAAGAAGCGTCACGATCTTTACAGAGTTTGCTTTACGGTAATGGAATAGCTTTACTAAGTAGTCAAGCGTATTACCACTATCGATGATATCTTCGATAATAAGCACGTCACGACCTGCAACAGATGTGTTTAAATCTTTCACAATCTTTACTTCTCCTGATGTTTTAAAGCCATGCCCATAGCTTGATACATCCATCATATCGTATTCTAAATGCGAATCGATTTGCTGAATAAGATCTCCCATAAATGGTAAAGAACCTTTTAAAATCCCTACTACTAGTGGAAACTTATCCTTGTAGTCCTCAGTTAAACGACCACCAAGCTCCTTAATTTTTTCTTGAATTTCCTCTTGTGATACGAGTACCTCTAACACATCTTTGTGCATAATGACATTTGCCTCCTACGGTCCTAAATAGTTATTTTCTATTTGTGTTGCTTATATGCAACGAATACACGATGAGCATCATCCTCTAGTACTTCGATACCTGATGCTACTTGCAAGAATGGAATCCACAAGATCTTTCCAAATGAATCTTCAATGAGCGGCCAAACATCCCGATGTTCTCGAGGGACTTTAGCGTCGATAAAAATCTTTTTCACTTTTTTTGTCCCTGTTCCGCCTTTATACGTCATCACATCTCCTGCGCGACGATTTCGCACATAAAAGGGAGCGTCTTGGGCTTTCAGGGCAATAACTTCTGCCTCTTTAGGGAACGAGGGACTAGGAGCATCATAAGACACGTAAAGTGTACCTAATGGTAAGTCCATTTCCAAGTTATCTAAAAGAGGTTCTCGCCAAATGGAGGGGACGTATGAGGTCTCTACCTGTGTACGTTTTATGTAGACTAATTCATACACTTTTTGGCAAACAAGCTCATGTGGAAAGTGAAGCTCGAATGAAGCTTTTTGAGAGTGGAGCATCATTTGCAAATCTTGAATATGTCTACGTGTAAAATCACCTTCCGCTAAGGGAGATAGGTACTTTAATAGTAGATGAACTACTCTGCTTTGTAAAGCGTGAGGGACGGTTTCAAACTCCTTAATTGGAACAACAATTAAATCTTGCTGATCAATTGTCATAATTCGCTCTGCGTGCTCTTTAGCAACCTCATGTAAATATGCTTCGTCCTCTTGAATTCTCTCTGCCTGCCACTGCATCGTTTCATGGATACGAGGATTTTCCTGCTTTAACAGCGGGAGGACATCCGCACGTAGCCGATTCCTCATATAATCGGGCTTCGCGTTGGAGGAATCATTGCGATATGGCACTGCATGTTGCCTACAGTACGCCTCTATTTCCCTCTTTGCGACGCAAAGAAACGGCCTGATTAAGTAGCCTTCATGAAAGGCTCGGATCGCTTTTATACCACCTCTACCTGAAACGGCACCTCGAATTTGTCTCATCAACATCGTTTCAACTTGGTCATCTCCATGATGGGCAGTTGTTGCATAAATAGCTCCTACCTCGTGCATATATGTACGTATTTGCTCATAGCGAAGTTCCCTTGCACTCTGTTGTAGTGAGTGTCTATTTTGTGACATCTGTGCTTTTACATTAATTCGAACCGTTTTGCACGTTACGTCAAGTTCTGCACAGTAGCGCTTCACTAGTGCCTCATCTTGATCAGACTCTTTCCCTCGCAGTTGATGGTTCAAGTGAATGGCGTAAACATCGCGATGTGTTTGAGCAAAGTAATGAAGGAGCGCCATACTATCCGCTCCACCGGAGACAGCAACGACGATAGATGCGTCTGCGTCTATCAGCTGTAGCCTTGTTACAAATTCATCAATTACCTGTTTCATAGCGATTACCAATTCCTTTACCGAATGAAAAAATCGAGAGGGCAAAAACAAGACCGGCGGCGATTGCTCCTGCAAGTAGCATTGTTTCAACACCATACTCAAGACCTTGAATATAATCTCCTTCTACAAAGGCAAGCATCGTAAAATAGGCACGGCTTCCGGGTACCAGTGGTAAGATCCCAGGAATAGATAAAGTTGTGACGGGGATACGAATGCGTCTCGCAAAAAGATGGGCAATCGTCGCTGCGATTAAGGAAGCAATGACCGTTGCGAATACCGGTGTTGCGCCAAACGCTAGACCTGCCTGTTGCACAAACCACGTGGATGAGCCAATCGCACCACCTAAAAGGAGAGCTCTGCGCGGTACACTAAAAATGACACCGAAGCCTAAAATAGCTGTAAATGTAATAACTATTTCTAATAGTAAATTCATAAGCTCCTCCTTATAAGAATAATGAAATCGATAAGGCTATCCCACTGGCGATCGATAGCGAAGTAAGTAACGCTTCAACACCTCGACTAATTCCCGCTAACAAATCTCCAGAGAGCAGGTCACGGACTGCGTTTGTTAACGGCACCCCCGGCACCAGAGGCATTAAGGAGCCGATAATAATCTGATCCATGTTTGAACCAAATCCGATAAACACGAGGAAGATTGCCGACGTACCACCAATAAAGGCAGCAGCAAATTCGGCCGCGAAGCGTACTTTTAAATACCGCTCAAACTCTACGAGTCCGATGCTCGCTAATATAGCGGCTATAAACGCCGGTAAATAATCAGAAAGTCCTCCACCGAATAAATAGGAAAATCCACCACCAGCAACGCCTGCTCCCAAATGGATCAGCCAAAGCGGGTAATGAATTTTCGCGTGATATATTTCGTTTAGACGCTCCTCGGCGTCTGCGACCGTTAAGGATCCAGATGTAAACTCTCGTGACACCTGGTTTACCTCGGTCACTTTATTTAAATCCTGCATTCTGTTATCTACTCGTACCATTTGCATCATATCACCGCGACCTTTTCGCTCCTCAAAAGACAAAAAGATCCCTGTTGTTGTGGTAAAGCAATGTACGTTGCTAAAGCCAGCTGCCCTAGCCATTCGCTCTAACGTCTCTTCGACTCGGTACGTCTCCGCACCATATGTCAGCATAATCTCTCCTGCCAGTAGGCAAATGTCCATGACTTTATCTGCTTTTGCGCCCATTTTGTCACCCCTCTGCTGGTGAATCTCTACCTTGTATATTAGTTATTTCAGGCACAAAAGTCCATGATTGATTTACTCTAAAGCGCAAGGAGCGAATAACCAAGTAGTGCAGAGCCAAACAAAGCTGTTTCGATCAAGCCTTTAGGAACTCGCCTCTTGCTACTTAAAACTGGCTTTCCTTTTGACATCCTGCTTGTAGCATCAGATAAATCATCTAGCATCTCGCTCGATTGTTCATATACGCCGTTAATCGCTTTATAGGCAATACGTGCAAAGTGGCTTTTCGGCAGTGCTTCCGTGATCTTTTTATCTAAATAAGTTGGGTCTGACGATTTTCTCGTAAATGTTGCTCCAACTAGCACCTGTGTAAGGATCATCCCTACTGCAAATAAATCGTAGGAGGCTTCTGCCGTCCGTTGCCCCTTTCCCCAATATCCACGATCGTAAAACTCCGTATATTCCCGAATCGACCTGCCAAACTTCGTCATCCCTCCAGGGTCGTACCAACGAAGCTGACCACTTGACGTAACTAACAAGTTCTCAGGCTTCATATCACCAAATGCGAATCCCTCTGCATGCAATGCCTGAAGCTCCACTACAAGCTGCTTCATCATCATCCCTAGCCACAGTGACGAACGCCCTTTTAAGTAGTCGAGAAGCGGTTGCCCCTCCAACATTTCCATCACATAAAAGGATTGCCCCATCCATTCATCATGCAAATAAAATGCCGGACCTCTTCTCACATGCTCCATGCTCGCCGTGTGCTTTAAGACAGCAACTTCGTTAGCTAAAATGTGCGAATCCTGCGCAATTTTAAGAGCGTACTTCTTTCCTTCCTGCCAAACCTCATACACACTCCCACAAGCGCCCGCTCCAATAAACTTCTCCACTCGATATGTTTTCCCACTCCATTTCCCGGGCAATAATGCTCCTTTATCCAAGCGATTCGTCATAGTCATCCTGCTTATGACCTTGCTTTAGTCGATACGTCGCATGGATGTCGATGGCTTCAGCTAGTGCCGGTCCTGTTGGTGTCACACCAGAAGACCGCAGTTTTTCAAACATTCCATGTAACGAATCTAATTTATCGGTCCAATTCACACGACGTTCAAGCGTCTTTCTTTTCCCGGGAAATGAATAGACACAAAACATGTTTTCTCCCATTCGAGAAGATAAGCTTAAGGATAAATCCTGAAGCGCCTCCTGCACTAGAGGTAGCTTGTCCTTCATACTTAAGCTTGTATCTACTAAAACGACAACGTGCAAAGAGGCTTCTTCGCTGATTTCCTCTACGATTTCACTTAGCTTCTCTTGCTTCTCAGGTGGCATAGATTCCACTTGAGCAAAGACCCCTTTTAGCTCCTGATGGACGACTCCATAAATTGTTTGCGTCATTGCTTTTCTCGTCACCATTTGCACGGTCTGAGAGAGTTGCGCTTTTCTCACGATATCACTCATTCCCCCGCCAGCTTGAGCAATATTTGTAATCTCGTCCATTCCTGCACCTTCGTGATTCACCACTCCAACAACGTTCACTGTATATCCAGACTCCTTTGCTAATGTAGCAACAGCTACTGGATCTTCCCCCTGATTCGAGCACCCATCTGTTATGACTAAAATTTGACGTAACGTTCCTCGTTTCATCTCATTTCCTCCTTCACGTAAACTATCTCTCATTGTTTACGAGTTTAAGAAGGGTTATACATGCGCTTGAAGCTGTGGTGAGTAGACAGTTGCCCATGCTGGTACGTAATGGTCTATTCTCGCAACAACAATCGTCATATCATCTGATATCGTCCCATTACACTCCCTTACAATACGCTCTAACAAAATATCTGCAATGTCCTGAGGGTTTGTAGTCGTAAGCTCTCGAATCATTCTAGATAGCCACATATCTGCATTTTCGATAAAGCTTGGTGATTCATACACCCCGTCCGAGAGCATGACTAAGAGATCGCCTGCCTTCATTTGTTCCGTCACGACATCAACCTCTACTTCCTGCAATAAGCCTATTGGTAAATTGGAGGCTTCGACTTTAATCACTTTTTGCCCACGCTTAATAAAGCTAGGCGTTGAACCAACCTTTAAAAACCGAGCTCTTGCATCCTGTAAATCAATCATCGCAAGATCAAGCGTTGCAAATACTTCCTCCGTCGTACGTAAGGAGAGAATGGAATTGATCGATTTAATTGCAATCGTTTCTTCAATCCCGGACTGGAGAATTTGTGTGAGCAAATGAATGGTCTCCTTACTCTCCTCATGTGCTCTCTCTCCATTGCCCATCCCATCGCTAATTGCTAAAAGGTGCTTGCCGCGGCCAATTGCCATCATGGAATAACTATCCCCAGATATCCATGTGCCGTTTTTAGCTGCGTGGGCGACGCCTTCGTGTACAATATAGGATTTTGTCGAGCTAAACAGGACCCGGCATGCGCCCGAGCTCTCTGTCTTCATTTGTCGCACAATAACTGTTTCGTTTAAAATTCCTGTTAGGACAGGGGCAATCATCTTCTCTGCTTCTCCATGCGCATTGGATGGGATTGTCATATCGATATCAATCTCTCCTGGATCTAAGCGGAATATCTCGATCTGCTCAATCGTTATCCCAAGCCTCTCTAAAGCCTCAAGCACCTCCTGCTCCTGCTTCTCATACTGTTTTACCTCGCGCTTTATATCCTTCGCAAAATCATCCATTACTTGCGAAACGCCGATGAGTTGATCAGCAACAAAACGCTGTGATTCAAATAGTCTCTTTTGAAGCTGATCACGTAAACGCTTCTCTCGCCATGCTTCCTGCATAAGCGTTATCGTTTTTTGATCCATCATACAATGCTTCTTCCACTTCGCTTCAAGCGTACGATCCTTAACAGCGCCATGCTCCTCTGTCTCTTTCATTAAGGCCTCTAAATATCCATACGTTTTCTCAAAATCCTTTGCCCAGCACTGCTGCTTCTTAAAACAGCTTTGGCACGTATGCTTTGTAACGTCACTTAAAAAGTAATCAACCTGCTTTTCGGACGACACATCCTCCTTCGCCCCGGTAAAGGAGAAGCTCTCCGATAGACGCAGGAATAAGCTCGAGAAGCCCGCCACTTTCTCAGCCGTGACATCTCGGACATTCCTCGCATACGTTTGCTGGTGATCCTCATTCTCCCGCGTCCCCGGGATATAGCTAGCCATTTTTTTAAGAGCTAGTTTGGGGGTGAAAAAAAAGAGAGTCACTGCTACTAAGCTCTCTACCATCGTAATTGTCATAGATGTTTGATTATCTGCATAAAGTGCCATAAGAATCGTTGCAAGCATTAAACCAGCAGCAAGCGCACCTCGACCCGCTTCTTTTAATAAGCCTCCAAGAAGTCCTGAGAAGGCTAATAAACTCATTAAGTAAAGGTTCGTAACATTTGCGAGCGACAAGACAAGTCCCATAATCACGCCAGCTGTCGCTCCTATCGTTGCACCACCCATATAAGCAAAAAGTAAAACAAAGTATCTAGAGAACGCATGATCAAGCGACACCTGGAACATCATCCACCCAGATAATCCAGTGAGCACAGCGCTAAGTAATAGCACGATACAAATCATTTCTTCATGACGCAAATGCATCCGCTTCGCCTTTAGTGCAGTCATACTTTGAAAATAGATAAAGGTAATAACTAACGAAAGTGTCGCTTCTAATGAGCTCATACCAACTTGAAGCCATGTAAGCGGCCCAGCGACAGCAGCAATCGTCACGTTGGCGCTCATCGCTGCAATAAAAACAAAAATGGGAATGGACTGCTCCGATCGTATCGCTCGAAACGCACTGGTCAGCAAACTATAAACAACAATCATCCCAGCGACAACCAACATGCTGTACATCGAAATCGTACTCGCCCCAATGAGTAACGCACAGCTCGCAAAAAATGTGTACGACGGCTTCCACCATCTTACGACTGCATAAAACGGAAGTACAAAAGGAAGTAGTTGCATCAGTAATACTGCTCGTCCCACCAACAGACCAATTGTAATGACGATAAGTGCTGGTGCTAAAATCCGTAAGAGCTCGCCAATCGTTCGTCCCTTACGTAATACTTGCTCGTCCCCAACATTATTTCCTACACTTGCCTCTGTCACCACCATCTAACCACTCCCCTTGAACGCTGAATGGTTTTATTTAAACATGTTTTTCTTTCGGGTTTTGTCAAAGTGTCGTGGCGAAAAAAAAGAACTTATCGACTTATTCTTACATTTGTTAGAATCTACGATCCTCCTGCGCTCCCGGCTGGCGCTTTCCTGAGGAGCTTGCTCAACTATTTTGCCCGTCCAGAGGTCGTGCAAAAGGATTTTCGCTGCGCGGAAGTGCTCCTCTAGGAGACGCCAACCTTCGCTTCGGAGAATCGGAGGTAACAGTTCTTTAATTGACAAAATCTTATTATACTTACATGACTATTCGAAGGATCTTTGCCTAGCTTTTTGTAGATCGAACAATTCTATTACGTGCTTCGACGTTCATTTATTTTGCGTATGGTTCATAGATTTTTTATACGGTTCATACTTTTGTCATACGGTTCATAAATCTCGTATGCGGTTCATTCCTTTCTTCATACGGTTCATAAAATCCAATTGCTCAACTGCCGTGCTATGAAAACCTACATCTATTTGGCGGACGCCCCTTTATCACCTGCTTGTAGAGGTGGCAGACCCGAAGGACATTCGGAGACAATCTATAGGGGAAAGAGTTCTTTGAGATCCCACAGGAGGCGCTTAGGGTAAGGCGGTAGCCGCACCCTGCAGAGCGAGGAAGCTCAAAGACCGGCCCTATGGATGTCGTAGAGTGTCCGTAGGGCTGCACGTAATTAGTCAGCACTTCAGCAACACAAAAAAGCCCCAGTCAAACGGCCAGAGCTCTCCTCGTATATTTATCGATCGTTGCCACGTGAACCGCCGCCACCGCGCTTACGCTTCCCATCAGTTTGGGTACGTAGCGTTGATAGACGTTCTTCACTGTCACGAAGGAATTTATTCATTTTGTCCTCAAACGAAGCCGGACTTTCTGGGCGCTTCTTTGGCTGAGGGCGTCTTGGTGCACTCTCGCGCGTTGGCTTTGGAGGTGCATCCTGCGTTTGACGAATCGATAAGGCAATCTTGCCGTCATCGCCAACCTTTACGATCTTTACTGTGACTTCGTCGCCGACAGTTAAATGATCACTTACTTCCTTTACATAGCTGTGAGAAACCTCACTGATGTGCACAAGCCCCGTTTTTCCTTCCGGAAGCTCAACAAATGCACCGAATTTTGTGATACCTGTTACTTTACCAGTTACTTTGCTACCTGTTTCAATAGCCATTCTCCTGCGTGCTCCTCCTATTCTTACGAAGCATAGATGCTTCGTCTTCCATTTCGATTATACGAAGGACAAATTAGTTCTGTCAATCGTCATTCGTTTGTGAACGAGGTAGCTGAAATAAGATCTCTCCAGGTCTTGTTAAAAAGAAGTCCCGGCGTGCAATTTCCGCTATGTATTCCGGGTCCTGCAAAGATTCTATTTCGTGCTCAAGTGTCACTTGTTCCTGCTTCAACTGTTCCAGTTGTGTTTCAAGCTGTTCATTTTGTGTTCGTTGCTCTGCGATGGACGAAGATTGGTTAACAAGGATAGCGGTGCAAATAATCGTAATAACAAGGAGTGCTCCACCAAATACAGACATCCTTCTCTTTAACCCTCTTCGATGACGTTGTCTTTTTTCCTCCAGCTGCTGTTGCTTTTCGACGTACTCCGTTGTTAAACGCCGAATTTGCGTTTTACGATGCTCCATCCTAATCCCTCCTTCGTAACCATTTGTGTTTAATATGACGATATGCATGCTGTGTTTTCGTTGCTACATAAAGTAGTCCAGTTAGTTTAAAGATAAGTGTGAGAATAGCTGTAAATATTCGCCATGTGTAAGTACCTATTATCATAACGGAGGAAACCATTACTTTCAAGATGGCTTTTGTCGGTATCACAATAATGTAATAAAAGAGCGAATAAACAAGCATACACGTTCGTATCACAAGCTTTTCGACCAGATCAAGAATTTTTGTCACGGTCTTGGCAAATAATCGTAGGTAGAGTAAATATCCGACCACGATAGCTAAAAGCAGATAAATACGGACCTCACCATAATTCACCTGATAAAGCAGATAAAAATACCACGCCGCAAGCGCTATGCCAAGAAGCGGTGCAGCAACATATAACAGCATCCTTGGCGCATAGCGAAAAAAACGGCTGTAGAGGTTAATGCTTGTCCCAATCAGCACTCCCATTAGGAGACTAACTCCTACGGAGAGGAGTTGGACGTCCATACTCACTTGAATAGCTTCCCAATGAGACTTTTTGGTTTGACCGTTTGCTGATCTAAATAAACGATATCGTCAATTCTGCCTGTGATAGAGACATTGCCATCCTCTACATCAAGGTTTTTCATTTGCAAGTTGTGACCTCTCACTGCAAGGAAGCCCATCGAGGTCTCGAGTAAGAACTCTTCGTTGTCAAAGCGGTCAACCTGCTTTACTCCAGTTATATCAAGTCGCTTGCGCCCATCCATCGATAGGGTGTGATCACGAACTGGTCTGTCATAGCTTGTTTGATATTCCATTGTATACTTCCCCCTTAATAGCCTTTGTACAAGTACGTATATGAGGGGGATGTGTATGTTAGAACAAGTCCTCTTGCTCTCGTCTCGTTTCCTTTAGTACCGTATAGAACGTCGCTGCGTCCTCTTTGCGAGCATTCTCTTCCATTCTTTCTACTCGTACAACAACGTCTTTTTGACCGAACTGGATCGTAAGCTCGTCACCTGGCTTTACAGGTGTGCCGGCTTTGGCCTGTAGTCCGTTTACTAAAACGCGACCTTGATCGGCTACTTCTTTGGCCATCGTACGTCGCTTAATTAATCTGGATACTTTTAAGAATTTATCTAAACGCATGTGTGTACACCCCTTGTTAAGTTCGCTTTGACTTTTCCCAAAGCTCATCTAATACGTCTAATGATTGATCCTCCATCGTTAAGCCTTGCTTATGTAGCTCGGCCTCGATGTAGCGAAATCTTGTTGCAAATTTTGTATTCGTGCGCTGGATCGCCTCCTCTGGCTCGATCTCGTAAAATCTCGCCAAATTCACGAGAACAAATAGCACGTCCCCTAATTCCGACACAGCTTTATCTCTATTCCCCATTTTAAGCTCATGTAACCATTCGGATAACTCCTCTTGGAGCTTCATCCACATCGGTGCCGCATCATCCCAATCAAATCCGACACGTGCAGCCTTCTTTTGGAGCTTGTAAGCTTTAAGAAGACCCGGTAAATCCTTCGGAATACCATCGAGACGAGACTCGCGAGCAGCCTCCCCCTCTTTCTCCTGCATCTTAATTTGCTCCCAATTAGCAAGTACTTCTTCCGCGTCCTCCGCAGCTGCATCTCCAAACACATGCGGATGGCGACGAATCATTTTTTGGACAAGCTCTTCGATAATATCCTCGACCGTGTAGTAGCCGTCATCCTCGCCAATTTGAGCATGCAGCATTACCTGCAGGAGCACATCGCCTAATTCCTCAACGATATGATCATCGTCACCGGAGTCAATCGCCTCTAACAGCTCATACACTTCCTCGACCGCATAACGCTTTAAGGACTCGTGCGTTTGTTTTTTATCCCACGGGCATCCGTTAGGACCGCGCAATGTTTTGATGACCTCTCTTAATGTGCGGAATTCGCGGTAAAGGAGCCTTGCGTCCTGCACAGGCGGCACATATACCGCCGTTAAGTTACTAAGCGTCGTGACACGATCAAGCTCAAACAATGGGACAGAAACAATGGACTCCTGCTTCGTACCAGCAGCCGTTACGACCATGACCACATAATCGTCTGGCAAACGTTCCATGAGCGCAAGCTTGACGACAGACGCGCTCATCGCGTCGTACACTTGACCAATAATCACGTGCTGCGTTAAAACAAGATCATCCGCAAGCATCGCGGTACCATCAACTAGCTGAAAGCCGTCGATTGGATCAATGTGCAGGGCGGTAAACATCGGATCCAAAAAGCTTTGACCACCTTCAATCGTTACTGTTACATCATCGTGCGCTAAAAGCTTTTGTACCGTCGACTCTGCCACCATTGGATGTCCTGGAACAGCATAAGTGACTGTGCCTTCTTCCTTTGCAGCATCCATTAATGCGTCAACGATCTGGGTGTACACATCACTAAATTCGTCCGTTGACTCATACAGATGATCGTAGCTTTCAAAAGCTACTCCTTCCTCCTGCAAGCTCTTCACAAGCGGATGATCGAGCGTTCGAATTCTAACAAGCTTCGCTTCCTTTAAACGCTTATACATGCCTAAAGAGAGTTGCTCTAAATCTCCAGCGCCTAAACCAATAATATGTATGTTCATCAGTTGCCTCCTCTATCTCGATATGGGAGTAAAGATCCGAGCTTCGGTAGCCCCTCCCATTCTTTTTGTGAAAATACGGGTAATCGCCAAATACTTAAGATAAATACACCTATTCCAACCCCTACTCCTAGAATAGAAATAACAGCGGATACTAAGCGTGAATCTACTGTAACCATTCCTATTAATGCAACACTTATTCCCATGACGAAGAGGGATAAGGGAAGTCGCACAAATACGTGTTGCTTCGTAAATTCTATAAGCTTCATTTGATAAAGTACCACAAGCATGGTGATGCCCATTACCGTCATCGCACTTAATGAACTCCATGCAGCTCCTATAATATCGTAATGAGGCACAAGCTGCCAGTTCATCACGGCTTTCAGTGTCAATCCTGCGAGCAAGATCCATGCGGCAATACTCGCTCGACCTACTGCATGCAGGAGAGCAGCTCCCGTCATAAAGACGGTTGCACCAAGGATTACAAATGCCATGAGCTGAAGCGCCATCGTACCCTCTCGATTCATAAACATGGCCTGATTTAATACAGGCAAAATCGCCATAAGTCCTACTGCAGCCGCTCCACCAAAGACAAGACTTAGCTTCATGGCGTAGCTTGCTGCTGTCTTAACCGTCTCTTTATCACGCATGAAAAATGCCTGCGCAATAGTCGGCACAGCTGCATAAGACAGGACAGTTGTAAGAATGGCACCAAATTGAATCAAGGGGTAGCTCCTGTCGTATACTCCTTTTAAATTAGCACCGTTTAAGCCTTCTTGAATATTCCGATAGACTGTAAAAGTATCAACGAGCTGGAAGAGCACTAACACCATGGCGCTTGTTGCGACAAGCGCACCTTCTCGTAAGAGAGTCCATACTCGTTGTTGCCAAGCGTGTGGTAACTTACGCGTTAGTGTAGGTTTTACACCCGATTTAACAAAAAGAATGAGTAAGGTTGTGATCCCTAAGATGCCTCCTGCAAGCGCGCCGATTCCGGCTGATGTGCCAGCCTGATAAATGTCGGTGGCGAGCCAGGCGACTGCTAGGATAGCGATGACTCTGGCTAGTTGCTCAATGACCTGCGAAATGGCTGTTGGGGTAGTGTTATTGATGCCTTGATAATACCCTCGTCCGATCGCTAAAAACGGGATGAGGAGGTAGGGTGCTGCGAGCCATCTAATTGCAGGGGTGAGTGCAGGGTCCTGCATGAGGGCTGCGAGTGTCTCTGCTTGGGTAAAAATAATGGTGGCGACAATTGTATGCACGATCATGAGTGTATAAAAGGCGAGGTTAAGTTCCGCCTGTAAACTAGCTTTATTTGTCGCGACGGTTTTGGCAATCACTAAAGGGAATCCGTA
Organism: Paenalkalicoccus suaedae; assembly: GCF_006965545.2. Classification (NCBI taxonomy): domain Bacteria; kingdom Bacillati; phylum Bacillota; class Bacilli; order Caryophanales; family Bacillaceae; genus Paenalkalicoccus; species Paenalkalicoccus suaedae. The sequence continues at coordinate 68,343 of NZ_CP041372.2, read as the reverse complement.
GGTACCTAGCACAAGCGCCACTCCGTAAAGTGGATACACTTGCTGATACACGTAAAAACCTTCGTCTCCGGTCATATTTTGGTACGGTATTTTATAAAGTGCGCTCAAGCCTTTTGCAATAAACGCTGCTAATGACAGGTAAAGAGCTCCCTGCATCCATTTAGCCATGTAGCATCTCTCCATTCATCCATTATTATAGCATGGATGATTTTTAACGGGTGAGGTGGGTGGCAGGTGTCGCGTTGGGTATTTTTCTGTTTGCTTTTGCGCGTCCTCCTGCCTAGTTTGGCTCCCACCCCCATCCTAAAAAAACGCCACAACACCATACAGTGTCGTGACGCTTCATCTTATTCGTTTAGTGCTCCATTTGGCGCGCCAAGAAGCTCGCTGCAGTTTCTGCCAGCTTTATTTCAACGTTCGTGATTTCTCCAGTGTCTTTTGCAAGGATAATCACGGCCCCAATAGGGTCACCATTCGCAATAATTGGGGAAATACAGTAACCGTTTAAGTCCTGCATTATTTCCCCGGCAATAATATAGCTTCCCGGCTTCTTTTCGATTTTAGCAGCTCGTTGCTCAATTGCTTCCTCAATCAGCTTACCAATTGGGCGATTTTGATAATCCTTTTTTGCACCGCCTGCAACATTTATAAACGTATCGCGATCAGCGATTAAAATCGTTTGATGGAGACTATCATATAACGCTTCCGCGTATTCTTTCGAAAAGTCGTTGAGCTCTGATATTGGCGAGTACTTCTTTAAGATTACCTCGCCTTCACGGTCAACAAAAATCTCTAGCGGATCCCCTTCGCGAATACGAAGGGTGCGTCTAATTTCTTTCGGGATTACTACTCGTCCTAGATCATCAATACGTCTAACAATTCCTGTAGCCTTCATTCGTGTATATCCTCCTTAGTTGTCTATCGTCTAATACCTAACAGATGCGTTAATGGATATTATCCGATAAATAGGAAGAACTATACATGAATACGTAAAACAATTAGGCTTTTACTAATTCATCCTTTTGGACATCATCTAATTTCTCTAATACTTCGACCAACGCACGTAAATATTCCCCATGCGAAAGCTGCTTCGTTTTTAGATGGATGATGATTTGATTCCCTGAAGATGATAGTGTCATCTTCGAGGAGATCTTATTTACAAGCGTAAACAATTTAGAACCATCGATTTGATTCGTTGTTTCCTCGCTCAACGTCACCTTACACTCGTTATTTTTCTCAATGACAGATTCAATTCGCTTGTCTTTCGCAAACACCTTAATCTTCGAGACAGAAAACAGGTAATCCACCTGCGTTGGATAGTCACCGAAGCGATCCATCATCTCAGACTGTAAATCTTCAATATCGTCTTGTGTATCAATCCCTCTAAAGCGCTTGTACATATCGATCTTTTGCTTGGAATCAGGAATGTACGATTCCGGAATATACGCGTCTACTTTTACGTCTAATTCAATATCCGGACGTTTTTCAACAATTGGAGTTGTAGTGCTAGACGATTCTTTACGATCGTCAATAGCCTCCTTAAGCATTTGCGAGTACAGATCAAATCCAACAGAGGCAATAAATCCGTGCTGCTCTGCTCCAAGTAAGTTACCTGCTCCTCGAATTGATAAGTCTCGCATCGCAATTTTAAATCCGGAACCGAGCTCTGTAAATTCTTTAATTGCCTGCAGTCGTTTTTCTGCGACTTCTGTCAGCACTTTATCACGTTGGTGGGTAAAGTACGCATAGGCGACACGATTGGAACGTCCTACTCGACCACGCAGCTGGTACAACTGTGATAGACCCATGCGGTCTGCGCTGTGAATAATCAATGTGTTTACGTTTGGAATGTCTACCCCAGTTTCGATAATAGTAGTGGTCACAAGTACGTCTGCATTACCCTCCAGGAAATCTAGAATGACCGACTCTAGCTCCGTCTCTGTCATTTGACCATGCGCAAATCGAACGTTTGCATCCGGCACTAGCGTCGCAATTTTATCTGCCATCGACTCAATGTCCTCGACTCGATTATATAGGAAGAAGACCTGCCCACCGCGCGCGAGCTCTCGTTCGATTGCTTCACGCGTTAATGCCTCATTAAACTCCACGACATACGTTTGCACCGGGAAACGATTTTCAGGCGGTGTTTCAATAACAGATAGATCACGTACGCCAAGCATCGACATGTGAAGCGTTCGTGGAATTGGTGTAGCAGTTAGCGTTAGAACATCTACGTTCGCTTTAAGTTGCTTAATCTTCTCTTTATGCGTTACGCCAAAACGTTGCTCTTCATCGACAATGAGTAACCCAAGGTCCTTAAATACAATATCCTTTGATAACAGTCGATGTGTTCCAACAACAATATCGACGGTCCCTTTCTTTAAGCCTTCCCCTGTTTCTTTTAGCTGTTTACGTGAACGGAAGCGGCTTAATAGACCGATGTTAATCGCAAAGTCCTGGAATCGTTCGCGAATTGTTTCGTAGTGCTGCTGAGCAAGAATCGTGGTTGGTACAAGAATCGCCACTTGCTTTCCATCCATAATGGCTTTAAATGCTGCACGCAATGCCACCTCTGTCTTTCCGTATCCCACGTCTCCACAGAGCAGACGGTCCATCGGACGCTCAAGCTCCATATCCTGTTTGATTTCTTCAATTGCGCGTAGCTGATCTTCCGTTTCCTGATATGGGAAGGAGGATTCAAATTCACGCTGCTCATGTCCATCCTTCGAGAACGCGTAGCCCTTCGACTTCTCGCGCTCAGCATAGAGCTTGATGAGATCATCCGCAATATCTTGTACCGATGATTTCACCTTTCGCTTCACTTTCTTCCAATCACTACCGCCTAACGCATAAAGCTTCGGATCCTTTTCTTCGGAACCAACATATTTTTGTACTTGGTCGATTTGATCAACTGGTACATAGAGCTTGTCGTTTCCTGCATAGGAGATATGCATGTAATCTTTATGAATGTCTCCTACCTCAAGCGTCTCAATCCCTAAATATTTACCGATACCGTGATTTACGTGTACGACCCAATCGCCAACCTTTAGCTCTGAATAGCTCTTTATCCGTTCCGCGTTAGAAAGCTTTTGACGACGCTTCGGCTTTTTCGACTGCTTTGTAAAGACCTCTTCCTCTGTGAGGGCAATTAAACGGTGCATCGGAAGTTCAAAGCCCGCTGTTAAGTGACCGATCATGATTTGCGCCTGACCCTTTACTGGCGTATGGTCTTCATCAACAATGGCCGCTTCCATGTCGTAATCCTTTAAGACACTTTGGAGCCTTTCTGCACGGTCCTTACTCGCGCTAAAGAATGTAATCGCGTGGTTATTCTCCTTCCACCTCTTCATCTCTCCTTGTAAGAGATTCATTTGACCATGGAATTGTTGCATCGTTTTGCTTTGGATGTTCACAATATTTTTAGGCTGAACGGACGGAATTTGTCGCATGAATAGACTGAAATAGACGCGAGGTCTCTCCGTTTTCTCCATCTGGTCCTGCCAAGAAGTAGAGAGCGTGATATCTGATACTAGAGAACCTTGTGACAGCATCGTTGTATGCCAATCCGCTTCCTCTTTATCTAAGCTTTGCGCCATTTCTACCACTCTACTAGCTTCGTCTACAAAGATAGATCCGTTCTCTGGGAGATAGTCTAATAGTGTATACGTCTGATCGTAGTAGAGAGACATATATTTATACATCGCATCAAACGACGTTTCTTGACGGAGACGATCTATTTCTTCTTCGACCTGCTCCATCATGGTTTCCTTCGTTCGTGCATCGCTCATTTTTTTGAGACTATCAGACAAACGAGATTCTAGCTTTTCTGCACCCTTACTAAATTCTTCTTTACGAAGTAGAATCTCTTTTGCAGGTCCAATACAGATTGATTTTACTTGGTCGAGTGACCGCTGTGTTTCCACGTCAAAATAACGGATAGAATCGACCTCTGTATCGAATAGCTCGACACGAATTGGATACTCTTCCGTTAATGGATATATATCAATGATTCCTCCGCGCACGCTGATATCTCCTGGTGCCGTAACCATATCAACACGCTGGAAGCCCATCTCCACTAAATTTGCTAATACGGATTCAAGCTTAATGTCTTCTCCTACAGTCAGCTTTAGCTGATAATCCTTCCACATCGTAGGTGGAGGTAGCATTCTCCTTACACCTGCAACTGGCGTAATAATAATTCCCGCTTCTCCACTCGCCCAGTGATTCAAGGCTTCAATACGCTGTCCGCGCATTTCTGGACTTGCAACAGCTATTTCTGAAGAAATGAGCTCGTTAACGGGATAAAGGTACACATGCTCGTCTCCAAGTATGGAGGCAAGATCATCGTACAGCTTTTGAGCCTGAAACAAGTTATGTGTGACAACAAGCTGCGATGTTTGCGTTGCTTTATAAATGGACGCGAGTAGTAATGGACGTACTGAACCCGTTGCGCCGGCAATCATTTGCTCCGATAATGACGCTTCTAATCCACTCGCAATACTCTGGACCTCTTCGCCTTGGTAAATCGTTTTAATAAAGCCTTCCAACCTATTCCCCACCTTTTTTATCCCTCCCCCTTAATGGAGGAAGGATTCATACTCATGATAATTTGGATGCTCGAAAAGTACATCTTCACAATGCTCACAAATGGACTGCACGTGCACATCACCACGCGAATCGTAGTGTAGCATCGTCTGTTTATCCTGTTCGGACAGCAAATGAAATCCTAGGCGCGATGATTCATGCTCATGGTGATGATCTACTTTCCCAAGCTTTTGCTTACAGTGTCTACAATAATAATGAACCATAGTTGCACTCCTCCTGACGCATCTTGTCTATAAGTATGCGCGCAGTGATAAGAGGTTATGCATGCATGATAGTTTATGAAACAACGAGAGCAGTTATGTTAATTAAATGAGTTCATGACTTTTAAAAATTCTTCATGCTTCCAAGCTTCCAGTGCATCTACAGCTTTCTTTGAGGCATCTTCGATAGCAGCTGATTCATCTGGCTTAAACTTTCCTAACACGTAGTCAGGGACTGCGATCCCAGGATCTGGTCGACCGATCCCGATTCGAATTCGATTAAACTCTTCTGTGCCTAGGTGCTTAATTAATGACCTGATACCATTGTGACCACCGTGGCTACCTTTTTGGCGTAAACGAATCTTACCAGGCGGTAAATCTAAATCATCGTACACAACCACTAAGTTATCTGGAGTAATATCATAGTAATTCATCAACGGTACGACAGATTCTCCTGATAAATTCATGTACGTTAACGGCTTCAAATAAAAAATCTTAGTCATTCCTACTCTTTCCACGCCAAAAACGCCTTTAAACTTTTGTTCGTTTAAGGATACCCCAAATCTGTCCTGCGCCATCTCTAATACATCAAAGCCTATATTATGACGCGTCCTTTCGTACTGACGACCAGGATTTCCTAGTCCAACTATTAATTTCATCGTACCTTCCGCTCCTTCATGGTGCTTCTTGTTTCGTTGGAACAGCTTTTTAAATAGCATACGGCCGCTCCTCCTTTATTTATTCATATCATTTAAGTTCCTTACCATTTTCAGTGGATAATGTCGGATATATAAATTAGTTTGCTCATTTATTCACGTAGTTTTTTAGTAAATGCAACGAAACACTCTTCCAAACTTTGGAGAGTGTGTGAAATCGAATTTGTCTATGAAACGTGTCTTATTATACCACAGAAGCTTCTTTTGTTAATGGATTATGCTACGTTTTTAGGGAATCAGTTAGTGCGCTTTAAGTGGACGGTCATCTCTACGTACGCATTAAAATGAGGCGGGTTCCATTTCAAACAAAAAAAGGTGTTTCACGGGAACAGCTTGCGCTGTCCCATGAAACACTCTTTTGATAGCATGATTATTCTTGCTCTTCGCCTTCTGAGTCAGAACCGCCTTCAGCGTCAACAAGCTCAGGCTCGCCTTCTTCTTCAGGTACTTCGTCCTCTTCAGGCTCTTCATCTGGTACACCAATTGCAACAATTGTTTCTTCTGCTTCGTTGTTGATTTCGTAATCCTTACCGGATTTGATATCTCCAACTTGAAGAGAATCATTGATGTCTAAATCAGATACATCTACTTCGATAGAGTCAGGAATGTTTGCTGGTAGTGCGTGTACAGATAGTTCAAATAGAATTTGCTGTAATACGCCACCATCTTTAACACCCTTCGATTCTCCAACGATAGATACAGGTACATCTGCATCCATTTCAACCTTCATATCAACAGCATAGAAGTCAATGTGGATATACTGATTTTTGATAGTGTCAAACTGCGTGTCGTAAACCATCACATCTGTTTTGCCACCATCAACTTCTAATTTGAATACGCCTGTCTTACCTTCAGCGCGTAATACTTGAATGAAATCTGATTCAGAGATAGCAATTGCTTTGCTTCCGAATTTTTTACCATATACTACTGCAGGGATATTTCCCTCTTGACGAACTTTTGATAGTCGTGAACCTCTTAAATCTTCTCTTACAGCTGCTTTTAGAACTGTAGCCATAGTCAATCACCTCATCATTTTTTCGGTTCCACAATTACGTATTCCCCAATAAACGCATGTATAAACATGTTTTTTAAAAGTGTTGGTAGACAGAGTCGTATAACGAGCTATTTTTGTTTCGTTTCAAGCATAGTAACGGTCTTTAAATTAGGACATCCTATTAACGATTAATCAAATAATCGACTAACAGAGCGCTGCTCATGAACGTGAATAATGGCTTTTGCTAACAGCGGTGCAACGGATAGTTGTGTAATGTTTGACGCCTTCTTTTCTTCAGGTAAAACGATTGAGTTTGTCACAACAAGCTCTTTAATTTGAGAATTTTGAATGCGCTCGATTGCTGGACCTGACAAAACAGGGTGCGTACTGCACGCGTATACTTCCTTCGCTCCGCTCTCGATCATTGCGTTTGCAGCAAGCGTCATTGTACCAGCTGTATCAATGATATCATCGATAATAATCGCTGTTTTCCCTTCAACGTTACCAACGATATTCATGACTTCTGCTGTATTCGGCTTTGGACGACGCTTATCTATAATCGCGATTGGCGCCTTTAAGCGATCCGCCATTTTACGTGCGCGGACAACTCCCCCGTGGTCAGGAGAAACGATAACGATATCGTCAAAGTTTTTCTCTTCAAAGTAGTTAGCAAGAATTGGAACACCAACAAGCTGGTCAACTGGAATATCGAAGAATCCTTGAATTTGAGTGGCATGTAAGTCTAGCGTAATAATACGGGTAGCACCAGCTGTTTCAAGTAAGTTTGCAACAAGCTTCGCTGTAATAGGCTCTCTAGATCGCGCTTTACGATCTTGCCTTGCATATCCGTAATAAGGTAAAACAACGTTAATCGTCTTCGCAGAAGCACGTTTTAACGCATCAATCATGATAAGTAACTCCATGATGTGCTCATTAGCAGGAGAAGAAGTCGATTGAATGACAAAAATGTCACACCCACGAATACTTTCTTCAATGTTTATTTGAATTTCTCCATCGCTAAATCGTTGTACAGAGCTCTTCCCCATCGGTACGCCAATCTCTTCTGTGATTTGATGCGCAAGATCCGAATTAGAGTTTAGGGAAAACACCTTTAAATTCTCATCTTTATACTCAGCCATCTCGTTATGCCCTCCAATAGTTGCCTTTAGTTTTTATCTGATAAATAGCCTGACTTCGTTGTTTGACGCTCACGAGCTATCGCAAGTGATTCGCTTGGTACATCTTCTGTAATGGTTGATCCCGCTGCTACATAAGAGCCTTGTCCGATCGTAACAGGAGCAATTAAGTTTGAGTTACAGCCGATAAAAGCACCGTCCTCAATTTTTGTTAAAAACTTATTTTTACCATCGTAGTTAACCGTAATCGATCCACAGCCCACATTTACTCCTGAACCAATCTCCGCATCGCCTAAATAGCTTAAGTGAGAGGCTTTACTACCGTCACCCATTGTCATCTTTTTAAGCTCTACAAAGTTTCCTACTCGGACATCATTTCCTAGGTTCGTCTCGGGACGAAGGTGAGAGAACGGTCCAATGGACACGCGGTTACCAACGTCGCTTCGATGAACAACGGATTGTTTAATCGTTGTTTCGTTTGCGATGCGGCTGTTTTCAATCTCTGTATTAGGTCCAATTGTGCAACGCTCGCCGATCGTTGTTTGGCCAACAATCGTCGTTCCTGGATGAATCACGGTATCACGACCGATCACCGCATCAGAAGAAATATACGTAGCTTCAGGATCAACAATGGTTACACCTTCACGCATCCAATGCTCATTAATGCGACGCTTCATCCATTTCTCTGCTTCACTCAGTGCAACACGATCATTTACTCCCATTGTCTCATGAAAGTTTTCTGATTGATAAGCAAAAACAGGCTCTCCCTGTTGCTGAAGAATTTCAATCACATCAGGTAAGTAATACTCACCCTGTGAATTATCATTGCCCACGTGCTTTAACGCAGCAAATAGTGCCTCATTATCAAAGCAATATGTACCCGTATTAATTTCCTGCACACGTAGCTCTTCAGGAGTAGCATCCTTTTGCTCCACAATTTTAACTACCTTACCAGACTCATCTCGAAGCACACGACCATAGCCAGTCGGATTCTCCGCGTGAGCGGTCAAAATCGTCGCCTTCGCATTCTGATCCTGATGGTGGGCAAAAAGTTGCTCCATCGTTTCGCCTGTTAAAAGAGGGGTATCTCCACATACAACAATCGTTGTGCCTTGCTTATCAGCAAGTTGCTCCTGCGCCTGCATAACAGCATGTCCAGTACCTAGTTGCTCTGCCTGAAGCGCGTAATGAACGCCATCGCCAAGCTGTTCCTGTACCTTTTCCGCTCCATGCCCAACAATTGTGACAATCTCTTCCACGCTACACGTTTGCAACTGATCGACGATATGCTGTACCATCGGCTTACCAGCCACAGGATGTAACACTTTATATAGATCTGACTTCATTCGAGTTCCCTTACCTGCAGCTAAGACTACTGCGAATCGCTTTGTCATGTTTTAACCTCCACGGCCTGAATTTCCCTTATGAATATATCTTATAATCGCCTTTATTTCAAGGGAATATAGGACAACCCAATCGGATTTACTAAGAATACTTGAGCTATGTCACGCCTTCCTCTCTATCTCTTCTTAAATGTAACAAATTAGACACATCCGTCCATAACAAAAAGCCTAGTCACACATTGACCAGGCTTACAAAACAGAGCAGGCTTATGATGCTCCCGCTTCTTCATATTCTTCTGATTTCTCTCCAGCTTCTACATATGCATCGAGTACTGCTTTTTGGATCTTTTCACGCGTGTTTGATGAAATTGGATGCGCGATGTCCCTAAACTCGCCATCCGGAGTACGCTTACTAGGCATTGCTACAAACATACCGTTGTTGCCATCAATCACACGAATATCGTGGACGACGAACTCCTCATCGATTGTTATAGACGCAATTGCCAACATGCGACCCTCCGTACTTACACGGCGAAGTCTAACGTCTGTTACTTCCATGTCTGCCACCACCTTTTTGCATAGAATAGCTCCCGTTCTCTATACTTCGATATGGCAGACCATTTCTCCTTCTTTCTCCGGAGAAAAAAATGTAAAAACATTCTTTTACTGGTTTACTGTCGAGAGATTCCCCATGAAAAAGTCCCTAATCCATTCGATAACTAGGTATTTTAAAGGTGAAAACTATTACGACTGCTGAAAGAAATTACCTTTCTCTACTTGAATGGTGCGTGTCTTAGCATCTACTTTAGATAGCTTCGTTAATGATAAATAATCATCTACTAATTTTTCGTCCTCATGAATCGCTTCGGTTAAGACACCAACTCCGGCAACTGTTGATTGGAATTCCATCACAAGATCCATCATGCCACGGATCGTTCCACCAGCCTTCATAAAGTCATCGATGATGAGCACATTGGAGTTCGGCTTCAAACTACGTCTCGCAAGTGACATTGTCTGAATACGCTTTGTCGATCCAGACACGTAGTTAATGCTCACAATTGATCCCTCTGTAATACGTTGCTCATGTCGGACAATACTAACAGGCACATGAAGTTGCGCTGCTACGGCATATGCTAAAGGAATCCCTTTCGTAGCCATTGTCATCACTGCATCGACTTTCGCGCCTCTATAATGTGAAGCAAATACTCGACCAAGCTTTTGCATGAGCATCGGATCGCCGATAACGTCCATCATGTATAAGTAGCCCCCTGGTAGAATTCGCGCAGGGTCCTCTAGCTTCGTACATAGCTCGTTAATTAAATCAGCAGCATACGCTTCATTGATCATTGGGATAAACATCACGCCACCTGTAGCACCAGCTGATGTCTCCACAATTCCTAGCTGCTTTTCTTCAAATACTTCTTTCATGATCCCTATATCTTCGCTAATGGAGGACTTTGCTGCCCCATATTTCTCTGAAAAATAGGTGAGTGGGATCGATTGATGGGGATGGGCTAAAAAATACTCTGTCATATCCACTAATCGACCACTGCGCCGGTACTTCATCCTATCACTCCTGTTAAATCCGAATATTTTAATAGTAATATACCATTTATATACGGATTTTAGCAATAGAATGTCGGAATACTTTTGTTTTTACTCACCTAAAATACGAACAACAAAGACATGATCCATAAATCCTTTTAACCCGTTCGATAACCGGATCGCCTTTGATTCTGATCTAGCAAGCGCAAAAACTGTCGGTCCACTACCACTCATCACTGTCCCCTCTGCACCAAAGGAAACTAAGCGATCCTTGATCAGCTTTACATCCGGAGCTAGCTCAAATGTCGCCGGCTCCATCACATTTTGTAACAGGGCACAAATCTCACTGAAATTTTGCTCCTCTAGTGCCTTGATCATTTGTTCTGTTTTCGGATGCTCCATCGTTTTAAGATTCAGCTTTCCGTAAATTTCCTTCGTCGATACTCCCATTGGTGGCTTGGCTAACACAACCCAGCATGGTGGTGGCGGATCAATAAACGTCAGTTTTTCGCCTCGACCTGTCGCAAGCGCTGTCTTTCCGTGCACACAAAATGGGACATCCGAGCCAATCTCTGCTCCAATATCCGCAAGCTCTTCAATGGATAAACCAAGCTCCCATAAGTCATTAAGACCGCGTAGCACCGCGGCAGCATCCGTTGAACCACCGGCAAGCCCCGCTGACATAGGAATCAGCTTATCAATAAAGATACGCACACCGCTTTGTACGTGATAGCGCTCTTGAAGAATAAACGCAGCTTGGAAAGCCAAGTTGTTCTTGTCAGTCGGAATAAAGCCATTATTTGATTCTACCGTAATCGCCTTATTCGGACGCACGGTTAAGTGAATACGATCAGCCAAGTCCACTGTCGTCATAATCATCTCTACTTCGTGATAGCCATCATCACGTTTATGTAAGACGTCCAACGTCAGGTTAATCTTCGCTGGCGCCTTTACGATTTTATCTGCCATTACCTACACCTTCCGTTCTTTTTACACTGTCGCTATTTTATCATTACTCACGAATCCATTCTAGGAAAACCTTTATATTACCAAAACCTTCGTTTATCCAGTAACTTCTGCGAGCATGCTTTTTTTAAATAACATCGTTCTACCCTCCGAAGGAATACAACGAATCTACTGCTTCCATTACCATAGAACGGCGCTTTCAAACCAGCATGCTAAATAGGCTCTCCTCATGTTGCACACACGCCCTTCAACCAAACAACAATTTCATTATTTCTGCAAAACAAAAAGAAAAGCTTGCTCAGATTCAATCATCTGAGCAAGCTTTTCCTTCGGATCTAATTATAAGCTGTGAATGTTAGTGCTATGCTTCTTCTGCGACATCTTCTGGCATGGAAAGTACAACAGTTTCTGTAAGTACATCAGTATAACTATAAGAGAGTCTCTCTACAGAGTGCTCGTCTTTATCTAGCTTTACAGTAAATACAGATGGATAAAGGTTCTCAAGCAGTCCAGAACGTTCAATCATCTTCTTACGACCGCCGTTTGCTTGGATTGTAACTTTTTTCCCTACGTTTGCTTCGAGCGCTTTTTTAATTTCCGCTAGCGTTTTAGCCATCCACGACACCTCACTTGTGAATAGTATAGCACAATACCGTAAGGACCGTCAAGCAAAATTTAAATTATATCAATGCCACACAATCATGTCAATATATTTATCTCTAATTTTTGTAGCTATTTTGCCACATCTGCCCCATACCTAGGCACACCGCGACGCATGCATCCAATTGTCTCTAGGCCGCCCAACCCTTCTTCTCCCGAAAATGTTGTTTTAAAGATGTCCCAGAGGCCGACTCGCTCCATAAATGGAGTGAGGCTTATCTTAGAGACGAGGTAAACCGGATCGAGGGCATGGATGTTGACGCGCTTTGGAGAGCTTGCAAAGTTGGCACCTGCTTGAAGGATCGAAGGATAGTGAGACTGGCACGCTCCAGCAAAAATAACTAAGTTATCCATGTAGGGGATAATTTTTCTCGCCTCTCTTACAGCCTCCGTAAAATACTTGGAGTGCCGATAAGCTTTCATCTCATTCCACTTCCCCTTGGCCTCGCTGTATGCATCATGGCCAGTAATCACAAGCAACTGGGGTCGCACCATTTCAATCAAAGAGCCGACTTGACCTGGCATCTCTTTTTCAGGGACGTGTACACCGTAAACAGGTACACCAAGTCGATCGTATAACTCGGTGCATTTTTTTAAATACCCAGCATCACCGTCTAAATGGAGGACTTTCCCGGGCGATTCAAAGTATGTCTGCTCTTTCGTATAGCCCTTTGAGACCTCGTGCTCGCTTTTTTCACGAGTAAGCCTTTTATGCTGTCTAAAAAGCTGATAATGACTTTCCTGTTGGGCTTTTTCTTTATTACGACGCTCTCGTTTTTCTTCCTCTTGAAGAACCTCTAAATCATCAATCGGTGCATCGGCAACGAGACGTACATCTTCTCCTCGTAGCTCTGCCACATCATTTTCGATATGACACACACGAAAGATCACGTCACACCCGTATGAGCGACGTGCTACTGTTTGACCTACTCGAATTTCTGGCATAAAAAAGACCCCCTCCATGTGTAGACTATGAAGAAGGGGGGTGGATTGTGCATCTATTTCCTAAAAAAGACAGAGCTAATCGCAGCAAACTCTTGCATCGTAAGTGACTCTGCACGGCGAGTTGGATCGATTCCAATCTCTTGAAGCGCTGCTTGGACCTCTTGCTTGGACATTGTTGCCTCAAGCTTTTTAGAGAGATTGTTTAATAGCGTCTTACGTCGTTGCGTAAAGGACGCTTGAACGATTTCAAAGAAGAATGCTTCATCGACGACATCAACCGGTGGCTTATCACGAAGCGTCAGTCTAAGAATAGCGGAGTCGACATTAGGCTGAGGCATAAACACGGTTTTAGGTACCATAAACACCGTTTCAGCATCGGCATAATACTGAGCCGCGATTGAAAGCGAACCATATGCTTTTGAGCCAGGCTTAGCAGCGATACGATCCGCAACTTCCGCCTGTAGCATGACGACCATCACTCTCACAGGAACCTGCTCTTGTAGCAGCTTCATGAGGATCGGAGTTGTGACGTAATAAGGGAGGTTTGCGACTACAGCTAAATCCTGCCCCTCTTTAAAGTGTGCGGCGATCTGCTCGTTCATATCGGCCTTTAAGACATCCTGATGAATGACCTCTACGTGCGGGTAAGGTGCCATCGTTTCTTTTAAGATTGGTAAAAGGCGTTGATCTATCTCAAAAGCGAGGACTTTCTCCGCCTGCTTAGCAGATTGCTCTGTTAGCGCTCCAATACCTGGACCGATTTCAATAACGCCAGATTCAGGACTAAGAGACGCGGCCTTCACAATATTAGTGAGAATGTTCGGGTCAATTAAAAAGTTTTGACCAAGGCTCTTTTTAAAGCGAAACTTATATTTTTCAAGTATTTCTTTCGTACGTGTTGGTGTAGCAATATCCTTCATGATTGATCCTCCATCCGTTTCAATGCTGCGTGAAGCTCCTCTTTTGATATGCGAAACTGGTGAAGCCGCTTTAGTAGCTGCTTGCCGTTTGCATATCCAATATGAAGCTCCTCCCCCAGACGCTCTCGTTTTTGCTTCGTACCAGTACCTGCAACAAGCCCTGCCTGATGTAGGTCCTCCCACGTAATTGCCGCATCAAAGCTATCGCCTTGCGCAAGCTTCGCCTCTTGAAGGGCACGCGTTAAGTCCTCTCTCGTTGCATGCTCAATGCCAACCTTATGCTTTCGCTCATCAATGGCCTGCTTTTTTGGCAAAAATGCGTGCTTACAATGTGGTACGGCGTCCTGAATCGTCTGGCGGATTTTTTGGCCGGGGAAATCAGGGTCGGTAAAAATGATGACACCGCGACGCTCTTGCGCAACTCGCACCTTTTCGATTGTCTGAGTGGATACAGCTGATCCATTTGTTTCAATCGTATCACAATCGAAGTAGCGTTTAAGCGTATTTGTATCATTTTTTCCTTCCACGACAATCATCTCATGAATTTGCATCGTACGAACTCCTTTTAGTGGATACTTGCACACAAAAGGATGGCTTTAAAAACGAAGCCATCCTTACTAGTTTAATTTAATACGCGTACTTCAACGGAACGGCGACCAAAGTTTGTTGCATTCCCGTGATTTGGCATAAAGATATCAATTTTACGACCATTGATTGCGCCGCCAGTATCCGCCGCTAAAAATGTCCCGTATCCCTTTACCTCTACGCGAGAGCCTAGTGGGATAACTGCTGGGTCAACAGCGATTACTTTCGCATCAGGATTAGATTTTAGGTTAATTCCTGTACGTGTAATTCCAGAGCAACCAGTACAGTTAGCTGTATACGCTGTTGCTGTGAATGTTTGCCAGCTACCTCCACCTGAGGAGCTGTCCGATTCGCTTGAGCTACTCGAACTACTAGACGAGCTTGATGATGAACGATTGGATGATGACTCACTTGACCCGGACGATGAGGCACTACGAGATACAGTAGGCTGAATTTCCTTCGTCCCTACTGCTACAACACGATCTTTACTTTCTGCGACCGTTTCTTCTCGCAAAAATTCTCTCGAAACCTCTTCGCCATCTTCTAAGATGACTTCGTAGTATTTAGCAATCTTACCGTTTTCGCCTGATTGCTTTACTTCTTCAGAACCTTTTTCAAGACTTTCATCATTTTGTCTTACTGTAGCAAAATCTACGTTTTCTTCCACAACATCGGTGACCTTTTCTACTCGGACAACACGCACATCTGCTTCAGATGAGAGAACCTCCTCACTTGCAGGATCAACGCGGTCCAATTCATTAAGTGTTATTTCACTGGATGCTAAAAGGTCAGCGACCGTCGTCGAAGTCGTCCAAACATCTACTTCCTCTCCATCACTATGTAATGTAACAGGAAATGCTTCTTCGTAGGCGATATTTAATCCGCCAGAAATAGCCGTTTGCGGACTAGGCTCAAGGTGGTCGTGCTCCGATACAGTGATCGATAGCTCTTCCATAAGCTCAGCGACAGTATCTACGACTGTCCAAACGGTTTGTTCTTCTCCTTCAGTTAACACGGTAACTTCTTGTGCTTCTTTAAAATCTATAATGATAGAGTCTGTAATTGGTGTATCGAGTGACGGATCAACAAAATCGTGTTCCCTGACAGTTATCTCTTGCTCAGTTAGTGCTTCTTCTACTGTTTTAGCATGGGTAGAAAATGTTACCTCTTCTCCTTCAGCGGAAACAGTGACATCTGCTTTGGTAAATTCAAATAACAGGATGCCGATTGTACTAAATAATAGCAGAAGACCAACACTGGATGCAGCGGCTTTATTCTGCTTTAAAAGGGCAGAAAAACGCCTAATTCCAGATATCATGGGTAAACCCCTCCTTCAGAAACCGAATTATACTCGCGTGCTCCCCCCTTGTCAACAAAAGATGAGAAGTACTTCCTAATGGATTATCCATTAATTGACGCTTAATGAAAAGAATTTCCCATTGACAAAGTTTGAGGAGAAAGACAAATTTCTACGATTTTCAACGGTTTCATCGAAGGAGGAAGAAAATTCCCTATCGAGATTTACCTATAGATGTCAGGAAAGAGAAAAAAGTTTTTTTGCATTTTGCGTTGTTTGCGTCCGAAGCTCCTCATAAGACACCTCACGAAGCTCGGCAAGTTGCTCTAAAACAAGCTTCACATATGCTGGCTCATTACGCTTCCCTCTGTAAGGATGCGGTGCTAAATATGGAGCATCTGTCTCTATGAGCAACCGATCGTTCGGAATCGTTTTTGCGACCTCTTTTGGGAGCTTCGCATTTTTAAATGTGACAGGACCACCAAAGGAGATATAAAAGTTTATATCTAAGCATGCCTTTGCCATTTCCACGTCTCCCTGGAAGCAGTGCATAATTCCTCCTGCTTCAGCCGCATTCTCCTCTTGAAGAATACGTAACACATCGTCATGAGCATCACGATCATGAATAATGAGTGGTAGCTTCACCTTTTTAGCTAAAGCAATCTGCTTTTTAAATGCCTCGTGCTGTTGCTCCTTTGTCGACGTATCCCAATAGTAATCAAGACCCGTTTCTCCTATTGCCACTACTTTAGGATGCGCAGCAAGCTCCTCAAGCCAAGCAAGCTTTTCGTCATCAAAATCCTTTGCATCGACAGGGTGCCATCCAACAGACGCATAAATAAAGTCATAGTCATTGGCGAGTTGCATCGCCTTATGGATCGTTTTTGTATCAAACCCAACTACGACCATTTCTTGAACGCCTGCTTCCCGCGCTCTGGCAATGACCTCTTCTACATCCTCTTCATACTGATCAGCATTTAAATGGACATGTGTATCAATCATCGTGTGTTCCTCCTATAAAGAGGGGCGTGCTGGCCAATGCCGACACGCCCCATTTGTTTATTTTACTTGCGCGCCATTTGGTAGCGACTGCTCTACTGTAGCCAATGTTAGGCTATCTCCATGTGATCCTGCAAGGATCATGCCTTGTGATAGCTCGCCTCTAAGCTTCACTGGTTTCAGGTTTGTCACACAAATAACCTTCTTCCCTACAAGCTCATCCGGCTCATAAAACTTCGCAATCCCTGATACAACTTGACGCTTTTCGTAGCCTAAATCAAGCTGGATCTTTAAAAGCTTATCGGCTTTTTTCACTTTTTCAGCCGATAGGACCGTCGCAACACGCAGGTCTACCTTCATAAAGTCATCGATCGTAATTTCATCTACCTCAGGAGCTTCTACAACCGCTTCCGCTTCCTCCTCAGGCTCATCCGGCTTCTTCACGCTTCCCATCATATCGAGGATTGCTTGGACCTCTTCTTCTACATCTAAACGTGGGAAAAGTGGTTCACCCTTCTTAATAACCGTCGTTCCCTTTGGAATTTGACCAAATGTACGGAGGGTTGCCCATTCTGTTAAATCAGCATCAATAGATAGCTGTGTCCAAATCTTCGCCGGTGTTTCTGTTAAGAAAGGACGAAGCATAATAGACGTTTGGCGTAGCGATTCGACAAGGTGATGGAGCACGGATCCAAGCTGACCTCGCGACGCCTCATCCTTTGCAAGAATCCAAGGCTGTGTCTCATCAATGTATTTATTGGTACGACTAATGAGCTGACCAATTGCCGCGAGAGCAACAGAGAACTGCATGTCTTCTAAAGAGTCTTCTACTTTATCAACGGTTGCATCCACAAGTTCCACTAAAGAAGCATCAAACGGTGTTGCATCCTTTTCGTAAGCTGGAATTTCACCATCAAAATATTTATTAATCATCGCAATTGTACGGTTTACTAGGTTGCCCAGGTCATTAGCTAAGTCATAGTTCACGCGATCAACAAAGGCCTCTGGCGTAAAGACACCATCTGCGCCAAACGGTACTTCGCGTAGTAAGTAATAGCGCACAGCATCTAGTCCATAGCGATCGATAAGTGGTACAGGGTCTACCACGTTCCCTTTCGACTTGGACATTTTACCATCCTTCATAAGAAGCCAACCGTGCGCAAATACTTTTTTAGGTAACGGCAGGTCAAGCGCCATGAGCATAATTGGCCAGTAGATCGTATGGAAGCGGACAATCTCTTTCCCAACTAGCTGTACATCGGCAGGCCAATGCTTTTGATATAAGCCATCCTCATCTGTCGTATAGCCAAGCGCTGTGATGTAGTTTAATAGTGCGTCGATCCATACATAGATAACATGCTTCGGATCTCGGTTTACTTTTACACCCCATTCATAGGATGTACGAGAAACAGCTAAATCTTCTAAGCCTGGCTTAATGAAGTTATTGATCATTTCATTCTTTCGACTCTCTGGTTGAATAAACTCTGGATTTTCGTCGTAGAAAGCAAGTAGACGGTCTGCATAGTTGCTCATCTTAAAGAAATACGATTCTTCTCGTACTTTTTCTACTGGATGTCCACTATCTGGACTTTTTCCACCCACAATATTTCCATCGCTGTCGAATTCTTTATCATCTAACTGAGTTTCTGTATAGAAGGTTTCATCTGGAATGGAGTACCAACCTTCGTATTCGTCTAAGTAAATATCACCTTGCTCAAGGAGCTGATCAAAAACTTTTGCGACTACCTTCTTATGACGTGTTTCCGTTGTACGGATAAAGTCATCATAAGAGATGTCGAGTTTTTTCCATAGCATTTGAATATCTGCTACTAGCTCATCAACAAATGCTTGTGGCGTTACTCCTTTTTCTTCTGCTTTTTGCTGAATCTTTTGTCCGTGCTCATCTGTCCCTGTTAAGTAGCGGACATCAAAGCCTTGAAGACGTTTGTAGCGAGCAAGAGCATCGCCAGCTACTGTTGTGTAAGCATGACCAATGTGGAGCTTGCCGCTTGGATAATAAATCGGTGTTGTTAAATAAAAGCTATTCGTTGCTTTCGTCATGATAGTCCTCCTAAAAATAAAATGTGGTGTAAAAACAAAAAACTCCCGCCCTATAGCTATAGGGACGAGAGTTATCTCACGCGGTACCACCCGAATTTGCCGGTAACTCCGGCCTCTTACGCTAGTTCAATCTAGCTATGCGTAACGTGCACACACGTATTTCCCTAACAGTACGCTCGGGAAATAGCCTCTACTTGGACCATGTTCGCCATCATTTTTATACCGGTTTGCAGCTACCCCGGCTCTCTGCTTCATAAAAATAAATGGGTACTCATCCAGTCACGGAGGACAACCTATACAGCTATCGCGATCTCTATCTAAAAATATACTGAAACTACTAACAAGTGTCAATGTAAGATGCAGATACTTCTAGGATGTCCAACGACTATTTATTTCATAATTACAAAATAATGGTTTATACTATCTATATATGGGAATGATATTGAAGAAGTCGAAATAAAAGTCGACAAAGATGTATAATTTGTCGAAATATACGTTATTTTGTCGAACTATGATCGTATAACTATAGTTATATCTAATTTTTTGGATACTCTTGACTAAGTTTATTACTTAGAGCCACAAGGGTTTCAGACACTTTACAAATATTCCTTTAAACTTTTTGCACTTTTTATTTGACTTCTTTTGGAAGCATTGGTATTATAACCTTAACAGAATTTTGTCGAATCCTGACACGTACGCAGCCTCGACAAAGATGTGAATTTAAAATTTGAGAGGGGATTTTTATTATGAAATCTACAGGAATTGTAAGAAAAGTTGATGAACTAGGACGCGTGGTTATTCCTATCGAGCTTCGCCGTACACTTGACATTGCAGAGAAGGACGCACTTGAAATCTATGTGGACGACGAGCGTATCGTTCTTAAGAAGTACAAGCCAAACATGACTTGTCAAGTAACTGGAGAAGTTTCTGATGACAACCTATCACTAGCTAACGGTAAAATCATCTTAAGCCCACTTGGTGCAAAAGAAGTTGTAAAAGAGCTTGAAGAATACCTATCTAAGCAAGAGAGCTAATATCTCTTCTTATACAAAAGCCGCGTGACGAGAGATTAACTCCGTTACGCGGCTTTCTTCTGTTTTATTCACTTTCACTTTCGACATGATACGCTTGATATACCTCACGTTTTGGTAGCGAGCGCTCTTTGGCGACTGTTTTTATTGCATCTTTCGATGACTCGCCCTGATCAATAATAGACTGGACATGATCTAAAATCGACAAATGTGCCCACCACGCTTCGCCTTCCGCTTCTTTTTGTTCCTCGTAAGAAGCACCGCTAATGAGTACCACACATTCCCCACGTATTTCTCCTTGCTGTGACCATTCGACAAGTTCTTTTAACGTACCCGTAATAATCGTTTCGTACTGCTTCGTAATTTCTCGACAAACGCTCGCCTCTCGATCCCCAAACACATCATAGGCATCTGCCAACATGTCTTTTAGCCGATGAGGTGCCTCATAAAATAGTAACGTCGAAGCAATAGGCTGCCACTGCTGAAAAATTTCTTTCCGTTTTTTCTTTTTACGGTCAACAAACCCTACAAACGTAAACGAATCCGTTGATAAACCTGATGCAATTAACCCCGTTAACGCTGCGTTTGCTCCCGGTAGCGCAATGACTTTTAATCCTTCTTTCTTTGCTGCTGCCACAAGATCGGCACCAGGATCAGAAATCGCAGGCATGCCGGCATCACTCACTAATGCAATCATCTGACCTTCTCGAATCTTAGCTAGCAGCTGCTCCTCACGCTCTTCTTTATTATGCTCATGATAGCTGATAAGCGATGTTGTAATCTCAAAAGCGTGACACAGTTTTTTCGTATGTCGTGTATCCTCCGCTGCTATTAAATCTGCCTCTTTAAGCGTCGCAATAGCACGATAAGTCATATCCTCTAAATTTCCTATTGGCGTTGGCACTAAATATAAGGCGCCACCATCCTCTTTAAAGCTTCGTTGCTCTCTCATGTTTACCTCCTCAAGCGTCTTGCTTATCCCAATGCTCTGCAAATTCCTTTGTAAAAGACCCATCTTCTTGATACAGCACCCACGGTGGCAAAATCTTCGCCCCAAAGCCTCCGTCTCGAACCGCTTCTATTAACAGCATGTTCGCATCCTTCCCTTTATGCGGGTGTACACACTGGATCCGCTTAGGCGCAAGCTTATACGTATGCATATACGCAATAATTTCATCTAGTCGCTCCGGTCGATGCACAAGTGCTACACGCCCCTTTGATTTCACTAATCGGGACGAAACTCGGATCACATCCTCAAGCGTACAGGCAATTTCGTGCCTCGCCAAGGATTTAAACGTGTTTTCGTTCGTTCCTTTGTCTGCTGTCACTGCAAAGTAAGGAGGGTTGCATGTTACAACGTCATATTTTCCCCACGCGACATCCGTCAATTTGTTCAAGTCTTGTTGAGAAACAGTGATTTGTTCCTCTAATTTATTCTCTGCGACCGACAGCTTCGTTAGTTCGGCCAATGTCTCCTGCAACTCGACTCCTAAAATTGAAGCCTTTGTTCTTAAGCTCATAAGTAAAGGAATAGCCCCCGTTCCCGTACATAAATCAACTACTTTACCTGATGCAGGCAACGTGACAAATCGTGCTAATAAAACAGCATCTATCGAAAACGCGAAAATATCGTCTCTCTGATAAATAACGCGTTGTCTTCCTGGTAAATAATCTAATCGTGTCATCCTGTTACTCCTTCTTTAGATACACAAAAAAGGTCGTGCTGAAAAGAGAAACTCCTCCCATACGACCTTTTATGAGCGATTTAAAAAGGATAAGCAAAAAAGGCAATCTCCTTCTTTCCGAATACTTCCGTAGTGCATGTTGCAAATATGGAAGCCCTCCTGATACAGCCTTGCCAAATTATCATATCCTTCTCCGAAAGCAGCTTGCACGCCTTCGTCTCCATCATTTTCGGATAACGATTTCTCGCGTTGCTCTGCCTCTCGCGTCATTCGCTCACGCAAATGTTCATTTTCCATTTGTAAATGCGTGTTTTCTTCTAAGAGCAAGGCGAGCTGATCCTTCAGCTCACCTAATTCGTGGTGCAACCCACCAATTTGCTCTTCCATTTGACTCACACGCGAAAAAATCTCTTTTTTATTCACGATGCCCACACCTCATTATTTTGTGGTTTCCGTGGCGATCGCTCCCTCTTGCAGGAGTTCATCCATTGTAAATTCAACAATCTGTCCGGATTCTAGCACCTCTACTTGCACAAGGCGCTCCAACATATTAAGTCCAATGACCTTACTATGACCATAGCTTGTTTTAAGCTTTTGATGCAGGTCTGGAAGCTCTTTTTTAGCGGACTCATACATATCATTTTCGTACTTGAGACAGCACATTAATCGACCGCAAAGACCGGAAATCTTCGTTGGGTTGAGCGATAGGTTTTGGTCCTTTGCCATCTTAATGGACACAGGCTCAAAATCACCTAAAAATGTGGAGCAGCACAGCATCCGTCCACAAGGCCCAATGCCTCCAAGCATCTTCGCTTCATCGCGCACGCCAATCTGTCTAAGCTCAATGCGAGTGCGAAATACCGATGCAAGGTCTTTTACTAACTCGCGAAAATCGATTCGGCCATCTGCCGTAAAATAAAAGAGAACTTTATTTCGATCAAAGGTGTATTCTACCTCTACTAGCTTCATATCAAGCTTATGCTCAGCAATCTTCGTTAAGCAGACATCAAATGCCTGTCCTGCTTCTTTTTTGTTTTCTTCCACTGTAAGCTTATCTTTTTCTGTTGCAAGTCGTAATACCTGCTTAAGAGGTAAAACAACATCCTGCTCTTCGACTTCCTTTATGCCGATAACGGCCTTTCCAAACTCTACACCACGTGCTGTTTCGACGATGACGTAGTCATCTTTATTTATGTCAAATTTACCGGGTGAAAAGTAGTATATCTTTCCTGCCTTTTTAAAACGGACTCCTATTACTCGATGCACGTTATCCCTCCTGTATCCGCAGAAGCAGTTGCTCCATTAATAACTGTGGAGTGACATTGGCGCCCACGCGGCGCTTCGCATCCATGACTGCTTGAAGATGATTACCGAGCTTCGCCTGTGATAGCGAAAGTGCTTGCTGCTGAAGCTTGTCCTCTTGATCTATATAAACGAGATGATTTGTGTGACCTACTTGCATACGTAAAATGTCCCGATACCAAAGCATCATTAAATCAAGACCAATCTGAACTTGTTCACGTTCCGTAAAAAACGGTACAAACTCTTCTTGGAGTGTGATTAATGCTTGCGTTGGACGCTGTACGAGATCATCAATTAATTGTATCACTTTCTGTCTGGCTTGTGAAACCCATTCATCCTCTAAAAGAGACTGTGCCTCCTCTAGATCCGAGGTTAGCTTGGACAAAAGTAGCGCATCCTTCTCTGAGGCGTCTTCTTTTAATGCATCGATCATCGCATCTGGTGATAGTGGAGAAAACGATAACACTTGTCCTCTCGACAAAATCGTTGGCAACAATTTATAGGCATTAGCAGTTAGCAAAACAGCGAGCGAATCACCATCTGGCTCTTCTAAAAATTTCAGGATACTATTTGCCGCACTCGTCGACATTTTTTCCGCATCGACAATGACGTATACCTTTTTAGAGGACTCCATTCCTCGCATGCTAAACTCCCTCTTTAGCTCGCGAATTTGATCGACCTTAATTGTTTGTCCATCTGGCTCAATCACGTGTAAATCAGGGTGGTTAGACGAGTCCACGCGCCGACACTCCGAGCATGTCATACACGGTCCATCCTCTGTGCGCGACGTACATAAGAAGGACTTTGCTAACAGCTTAGCTGTTGCCCGTTTGCCTGTGCCCTTGCCACCCTCAAAAATATACGCGTGTGCGAGACGTTCGCGATTCATACTATGCTGCAGTATTTTAGCGATAATTGGCTGTGTCTCTCTAAGCTCTTGCCAGTGCTTCATACGTTGTCCCCTCTATCGTTAAAACTTTTCGAATTCCTCTACTGGTAAAATAAAGACGGTTGCTCCTCCGACCTGCACCTCAACTGGATACGGAACGTAAGAATCTGCATTACCACCCATTGGAGAAATTGGAGCTACGAGCTGTTCTCTTGATTTACAGTTTTCCTTAATAATCTCAAGCACTCGTTCGACATGCGTATCCTCCACACCGATCATAAATGTCGTATTGCCAGCCTTTAAGAAGCCCCCTGTGCTCGATAGCTTCGTCGCTTGAAACTCGTTCTCGACGAGCGCATCTGACAATCGATTACTATCTTTATCTTGAATGACCGCTATGATTAATTTCATGGTCGCTCCTCCTCGCGCTTTTTATCTATTTTATGCAGAAAACAGGTTGCCTGTGCCGCATCTACCTCGACTATACTCTCTTTTAAAAAGAGAGCTTGTTTGTATTATAACAAGAATTCCGTCTATAGAAGGGAGTTTTTCACTAAAAAAGGGTGTATTTCCTTCCAAGTCGCTTCCACAACCTCTTCCACTGTGCCTGATGCATCAATTGTATGAATTCTCTCTGGTTCCTGCTGTTGCAGGTGCACGTAGGTTTCGCGCACTTCTTGGTGGAAGGAGAGAGATTCTTGATCCAATCTGTTAAACTCGCGTCCATTATTTGTTGCGATTCTTGCAAGTCCTTCTTTTGGATCGATATCAAAGTATAGCGTTAAGTCAGGCAGTAAACCGTCTGTCGCAAAATGATTCAACTCACGTACCTCTTCAATCCCAATGCCACGTGCGCCACCTTGATACACAAGACTGCTGTCTACAAAACGATCGCAAAGGACAACGGTACCTGTTTTTAAAGCTGGTAGTACCTTCTCGACTAAGTGCTGCCTTCTTGATGCCGCATAGAGAAGTGCTTCTGTACGCATATCCATCTCCGTATGAATAGGATCTAAAATGATTTCTCGTATTTTTTCCCCAATAATATTCCCACCGGGCTCTCTTGTCGCTAATACATTGACGTGATGTGCCTTTAGCTTCGTCTCTATTTTATGTAAAACCGTTGATTTACCGGCTCCTTCGCCGCCTTCAAACGAAATAAATAAACCTGTCATGCTGTTACTCTCCTTCTTGCTTCACGAGGAAGCCTTCTGTTATCCAATGTGTGCCTGTTTGAAAGGACGCACCCTCCTTTATTAATCGTTGCCACTCATGTAGCTGCGCCTCTGTGATGCGTTCTCCTTCTCTTATAAGAGGAATGCCTGGTGGATAAGGTGTTACGGTCTCCTTTGCAATCCGTCCGACTGTATTCTGATAGGAGACCGTCTCGCTCGGACCGTCTACCAGATACAGTTCACTTAGGGTAGGCTGTTGCTGGATGAGTCGCGCCGTTATTGTGGTTTCTCCCCGAAGCTTGTGTAATGGCTCCTGCCACGCCTTATCGACCGGTAGACGTAGCGGTAACGTGAGGAGTAAATAGTCCGGCGTTGCGAGCTCTGGGTGCCAGCCTGCATGCTCGAGCTGCTTTTTGAGCTGGTAGCCTGGTCCTCGGATCGCGAGTTTGAGTGGATCTTGGACGTAGCCACCAATATGCGCTGGTGTTGCGGGTAGGTGCTCTCTCTGCGCGCGTAGTTCTGTTGCTAGCGTGCCCCAATCCTGCTCTGTCCATTCAGCTATGTACGCTCGTGCGAGGTCAAGCGACGCGAGTAGTGGATAGGAGGGGCTACTAGATTGCACCATCCGTAACGCGCGCTGCACCTCTCTTCGGTCGATGCGTGACGATTGCAGGTGCAGGAATGCGGTCATCGTCATGGCAGGTAACGTTTTATGTGCCGACTGCACGACCATGTCTGCCCCAGCCTGGATCGCACTCGTCGGGAAATGCTTCTCATTGCTCTTTAATAGATGTGCCCCATGCGCTTCATCGATACATGTGAGCATGTTTGCCTGTTTGGCGATCGCGACGTGCTCGCTCAAGTCCTGCCCATAGCCCTCATACGACGGATTGGTGAGGAAAATAGCGACAGCCTCTGGATAGGCGGTAATCGCTTCTTGAAGTGTGTTTACAGACACCCCTAGCGTCAATCGGTTCGTCTCCTCGTACTCTGGTGCAAGTAAAATCGTGCGCACGCCAGCAAGCTCTGCAGCGTGAAACAGAGACTGATGGCTATTACGTTGAAGTAGGATCGTATCGCCTCTTTTAGTAGCTGTTAGCATCATTGCGAGGTTACCTACCGTCGATCCTCCAACTAAAAAGTATGTATCTTCAACACCGTAGAGTGTAGCTGCCAGCTGTTGCGCTTCTTGAATAACTTCAGAGGGATCGTGCAAGTCATCAAGTCCCTCTACTTCCGTCTGATCAATGGATAAAATCTCTTTATAGACACTTGTAGCAACTTCATGAAACACACTCCCATTTTTATGACCAGGGACGTGAAACGATCCTTTTTCTATGCTGCGATGTGCAAGTAGTCGGTCAAACAATGGGGTTTGCTGCTTCAATGCTGTCATCCTCTCGATTCATTCTCCTTCCATTATACATATCGGATATACATACCGAAAGCCTTGCAATCCAACGCTCGGGGTGATTAACTGAAGAAAAGTAGAAAGGGGCACGTTATGAAAGTAAAAATAGTTGTTTTTCTTGCACTGCTAGGCTACGCGCTCTTTTTAGCACCTGGTGCAAATAATGCGGACGATACCATCTTTACCTCGCTAATTACTGGTAGCTTTGACGAAGTCGATCCGCTCGTAGTCGCTGTGTTTTCTATGCTAGGCTTATATCCACTTATCTTTGCCATGCTCCTTCTACCAAAGGATGTCTATCGTATTCCAGCATGGCCCTTTTCAATCTTAGCTTTTGGACTCGGCGCGTTCCCTTTGCTACCTTATCTCATCATCCGTGGTAAAGTAACACGTCAATCGCCAAGAGGTCCCGGATTTTTGCAAAAAGCTCTCTTACATCCGTTACTGATCGTGTTAGCCGCAATCATTGCACTACTCCTTTATGTGACCGCTCTACAAGGTTCTATAAGCGCCTTTCAAGACGCGTTCATGAGCTCTCATTTAGTAAGCGTCATGACGGTTGATTTTCTCGTACTTATCTGGCTTTCTTATGATGTACTGAAAAAAGAGTGGGGCCTTCGCTACAGCTGGCTCGCATTTATACCTGCCTTCGGTCCATTAGTATTATTGTTGATGCGTAAGAGATTCGTGGCATAACAAAGAGATCCTTATTTACTTCCTCGAAAGAGGTTGTAGGTAAGGATTTTTTCTTGTAGATCTCTACTATATTCCTTCTTACGAGTTGCGTACTACTTCTGCTGAGTTGCGTTTTACTTCTCCCACTTTATGTTCTGCTTCTCCATTTTTCCGTGCTATTTCTTTTTTTGCATCTTACTTTGCCGAATTTCTGCACTGTTTCTCGCTTGTTCCACGATATTTCTAGCAATTTCCGTTTTACTTCTTACTATTTATGCGTTACTTCTTTTTTGCATCTTACTTTGTCGAAGTTCCACACTGTTTCTCGCTTGTTCCGCGATACTTTTGGCAATTTGCATTTTATTTCTTGTAGGTTGCGCACCACTTCGTTTCCGGCTTACTTCTCCTGTGTTGCATACTACTTCTTTTGTGACAGACTTCTCCCTTATTTCGGTGTGTGCGATGTTGCACCATACACTTTGACGCATACCAAGTACCAAGTGACGCAACAAACCCCTTGTTTAATGCATACGCCCAGGCGTTTGAAGCAAACAGTTTCCCTCTTGATGCAAAGGTAGTTGAACAGACGCATACGAAGATCCCCCTGACACAGTGGTAGCTAAATGTGATGCAAACGCCTTTCTATCTGATGCATACACCCCTTCATTTGATGCAAACCAAATTGCCTCGACGCATACGGCAGATCAGGTGACGCACTCACTCGCTGATTTGATGCAAGCGACCTCCAACCTGACGTATACGCGCCTCCATGTGGCGCAAACGAACGATGCCACCCAGAATTGAACGATAAAATGAACGACTTTCCACTAAAAAGGCGGTTAGTTTCCTTTTTTAACACACAAAAAAACATCCACCATCAGGTGGATGCTCGTTTGCCCAGCAACGTCCTACTCTCACAGGGGGACAGCCCCCAACTACCATCGGCGCTAGAGAGCTTAACTTCCGTGTTCGGCATGGGAACGGGTGTGACCTCTCTGCTATCGTCACTAGACTATGATTTCTTGCTCCGCTATGCGAATCAAGAAAGATAAAGGTCGTTGACCTTTCAAAACTGGATAGTGAACATGTAGAAGAAGAATCGTCTTAGTTGACGCCTTCTGTAAAACTATATATCTTGGTTAAGCCCTCGATCGATTAGTATCTCTCAGCTCCGCATATCGCTATGCTTCCACACGAGACCTATCTACCTCATCATCTCTAAGGGATCTTACTCACTATAAGTGATGGGAAATCTCATCTTGAGGGGGGCTTCATGCTTAGATGCTTTCAGCACTTATCCCGTCCACACGTAGCTACCCAGCTATGCTCCTGGCGGAACAACTGGTACACCAGCGGTGTGTCCATCCCGGTCCTCTCGTACTAAGGACAGCTCCTCTCAAATTTCCAACGCCCGCGACGGATAGGGACCGAACTGTCTCACGACGTTCTGAACCCAGCTCGCGTGCCGCTTTAATGGGCGAACAGCCCAACCCTTGGGACCTACTTCAGCCCCAGGATGCGACGAGCCGACATCGAGGTGCCAAACCTCCCCGTCGATGTGGACTCTTGGGAGAGATTAGCCTGTTATCCCCAGGGTAGCTTTTATCCGTTGAGCGACGGCCCTTCCATACGGTGCCGCCGGATCACTAAGCCCGACTTTCGTCCCTGCTCGACCTGTATGTCTCGCAGTCAAGCTCCCTTATGCCTTTGCACTCTGCGAATGATTTCCAACCATTCTGAGGGAACCTTTGGGCGCCTCCGTTACTTTTTAGGAGGCGACCGCCCCAGTCAAACTGCCCACCTGACACTGTCCCTGAACCGGATCACGGTTCGAGGTTAGAATGTCAAAACAGCCAGGGTAGTATCCCACCAATGCCTCCACCGAAGCTAGCGCTCCGGTTTCCAAGGCTCCTACCTATCCTGTACAAGCTGTTCCAACATCCAATATCAAGCTACAGTAAAGCTCCATGGGGTCTTTCCGTCCTGTCGCGGGTAACCTGCATCTTCACAGGTAATATAATTTCACCGGGTCTCTCGTTGAGACAGTGCCCAAATCGTTGCACCTTTCGTGCGGGTCGGAACTTACCCGACAAGGAATTTCGCTACCTTAGGACCGTTATAGTTACGGCCGCCGTTTACTGGGGCTTCAATTCAGAGCTTCTCCCGTAAGGGATAACCCCTCCTCTTAACCTTCCAGCACCGGGCAGGTGTCAGCCCCTATACTTCGCCTTGCGGCTTCGCAGAGACCTGTGTTTTTGATAAACAGTCGTTTGGGCCTATTCACTGCGGCTCTCTCGGGCTTGCACCCTAATAGAGCACTCCTTCTCCCGAAGTTACGGAGTCATTTTGCCGAGTTCCTTAACGAGAGTTCTCCCGCGCGTCTTAGAATTCTCTTCCCGCCTACCTGTGTCGGTTTGCGGTACGGGCACCAGCTTTCTCACTAGAGGCTTTTCTTGGCAGTGTAGGATCGGGAACTTCGCTACTAAATTTCGCTCGTGATCACAGCTCAACCTTACGGTAGACGGATTTGCCTATCTACCAGCCTCACTGCTTCAGCGCACACTTCCAATCGTGCGCATTCCCTACCTTCCTGCGTCCCCCCATTGCTCAAACAAAAGCGTGGTGGTACAGGAATATCAACCTGTTTGCCATCGCCTACGCCTTTCGGCCTCGGCTTAGGTCCCGACTAACCCTGAGTGGACGAGCCTTCCTCAGGAACCCTTAGGCTTTCGACGGAGGGGATTCTCACCCCTCTTTTCGCTACTCATACCGGCATTCTCACTTCCAAGCGCTCCACAAGTCCTTCCGGTCTTGCTTCGCAGCCCTTGGAACGCTCCCCTACCATTAACACCCTAAGGTGTTAATCCATAGCTTCGGTGATACGTTTAGCCCCGGTACATTTTCGGCGCAGAGTCACTCGACCAGTGAGCTATTACGCACTCTTTCAATGATGGCTGCTTCTAAGCCAACATCCTGGTTGTCTAAGCAACTCCACATCCTTTTCCACTTAACGTATACTTTGGGACCTTAGCTGATGGTCTGGGCTGTTTCCCTTTTGACTACGGATCTTAGCACTCGCAGTCTGACTCCCGAGGATAAGTAATTGGCATTCGGAGTTTGACTGAATTCGGTAATCCTGTGGGGACCCCTAGTCCAATCAGTGCTCTACCTCCAATACTCTTCCCTCGAGGCTAGCCCTAAAGCTATTTCGGGGAGAACCAGCTATTTCCGAGTTCGATTGGCATTTCACCCCTACCCACACCTCATCCCCGCACTTTTCAACGTGCGTGGGTTCGGGCCTCCATCCAGTGTTACCTGGACTTCACCCTGGACATGGGTAGATCACCCGGTTTCGGGTCTACAACCACGTACTATGTCGCCCTATTCAGACTCGCTTTCGCTGCGGCTCCGTCTCTTCAACTTAACCTTGCACGTAATCGTAACTCGCCGGTTCATTCTACAAAAGGCACGCTGTCACCCATTAACGGGCTCCAACTACTTGTAGGCACACGGTTTCAAGATCTCTTTTCCCCTCTCGGGGTGCTTTTCACCTTTCCCTCACGGTACTGGTTCACTATCGGTCACTAGGGAGTATTTAGCCTTGGGAGATGGTCCTCCCAGATTCCGACGGGGTTTCACGTGTCCCGCCGTACTCAGGATACACTCCGGAGGAGGGAGTCTTTTGACTACAGGGCTGTTACCTTGTACCGCGGATCTTTCCAGATCGCTTCGTCTAGACTCTCTCTTTCTTACTCCGTATGGAATGTCCTACAACCCCAAAAGGCAAGCCTTTTGGTTTGGGCTAATTCCGTTTCGCTCGCCGCTACTAAGGAAATCGCATTTGCTTTCTCTTCCTCCAGGTACTAAGATGTTTCAGTTCCCTGGGTCTGCCTTCTCATATCCTATGGATTCAGATATGGATCCTACCCCATTACGGGTAGTGGGTTCCCCCATTCGGAAATCTCCGGATCAACGCTTACTTACAGCTCCCCGAAGCATATCGGTGTTCGTCCCGTCCTTCATCGGCTCCTAGTGCCAAGGTATCCACCGTGCGCCCTTATTCGCTTAACCTAACTTACTGTTAGGACGTCGTTTTACTTCTTGGCTATCTTCTAAGACACTCGGAAAAACCTTTCGTTTGTTTCCAAACGGATTGATTTTCCGGTGATTCTTTTCTACATGTTCTTACTATCCAGTTTTCAAAGGTCAACTCGGAATAGACCCCACAAGGGGTTCTTCCGGAGAGGCTTACCCTCTCAAAACTAAACAAAAGGATCGAATGCGAAGTTCGATTGAGCTTAATGCTCCTTAGAAAGGAGGTGATCCATCCCCACCTTCCGGTAGGGATACCTTGTTACGACTTCACCCCAATCATCTGTCCCACCTTCGGCGGCTGGCTCCATAAAGGTTACCTCACCGACTTCGGGTGTTACAAACTCTCGTGGTGTGACGGGCGGTGTGTACAAGGCCCGGGAACGTATTCACCGCGGCATGCTGATCCGCGATTACTAGCAATTCCGGCTTCATGTAGGCGAGTTGCAGCCTACAATCCGAACTGAGAATGGCTTTATGGGATTTGCTCAACCTCGCGGTTTTGCTGCCCTTTGTACCATCCATTGTAGCACGTGTGTAGCCCAGGTCATAAGGGGCATGATGATTTGACGTCGTCCCCACCTTCCTCCGGTTTGTCACCGGCAGTCACCTTAGAGTGCCCAACTAAATGCTGGCAACTAAGGTCAAGGGTTGCGCTCGTTGCGGGACTTAACCCAACATCTCACGACACGAGCTGACGACAACCATGCACCACCTGTCACTCTGTCCCCCGAAGGGGAACGTCCTATCTCTAGGAGTGGCAGAGGATGTCAAGACCTGGTAAGGTTCTTCGCGTTGCTTCGAATTAAACCACATGCTCCACTGCTTGTGCGGGCCCCCGTCAATTCCTTTGAGTTTCAGCCTTGCGGCCGTACTCCCCAGGCGGAGTGCTTAATGTGTTAACTTCGGCACTAAGGGCATCGAAACCCCTAACACCTAGCACTCATCGTTTACGGCGTGGACTACCAGGGTATCTAATCCTGTTTGCTCCCCACGCTTTCGCGCCTCAGCGTCAGTTGTAAGCCAGAAAGTCGCCTTCGCCACTGGTGTTCCTCCATATATCTACGCATTTCACCGCTACACATGGAATTCCACTTTCCTCTCTTACACTCAAGTCTCCCAGTTTCCAATGACCCTCCACGGTTGAGCCGTGGGCTTTCACATCAGACTTAAGAGACCGCCTGCGCGCGCTTTACGCCCAATAATTCCGGACAACGCTTGCCCCCTACGTATTACCGCGGCTGCTGGCACGTAGTTAGCCGGGGCTTTCTCGTGAGGTACCGTCAAGGTGCCGGTCTATTCGTGCGGCACTTGTTCTTCCCTCATAACAGAACTTTACGATCCGAAGACCTTCATCGTTCACGCGGCATTGCACCGTCAGGCTTTCGCCCATTGCGGATGATTCCCTACTGCTGCCTCCCGTAGGAGTCTGGGCCGTGTCTCAGTCCCAGTGTGGCCGATCACCCTCTCAGGTCGGCTACGCATCGTCGCCTTGGTAAGCCATTACCTTACCAACTAGCTAATGCGCCGCGGGCCCATCCTGTAGTGTTAGGTAAAACCCAACTTTTACAAGGGAACCATGCGGTTCCTTTGATTATCCGGTATTAGCTTCGGTTTCCCGAAGTTATCCCAGTCTACAGGGCAGGTTGCCCACGTGTTACTCACCCGTCCGCCGCTCATTCCACATCATTCACTCCGAAGAGATCGTGATGCTTCCTGCGCTCGACTTGCATGTATTAGGCATGCCGCCAGCGTTCGTCCTGAGCCAGGATCAAACTCTCCGATAAATCGTCGAAGTTTGAACTTCTGACTAACGTTCGAGTAAACTCGAACAACGAATCTAGCGATTCATTTTGAAGAACTAGGTTCTTCATTTAAAAAAATTGACGAGATGGTTTTCATCTCTTTTAATTCCTTCGCTTCGTCTTTTGTTTAGTTTTCAAAGAGCAATTTCTTGCTTGCCGCTCGTTTTGGCGACTTTATTAGAATAACACGGTGACTCGTTAGAGTCAACAACTTTTTTCAAGTTTGTTTTTCGTGTTACCGTCACCTCGTCGGCGACAAGTAATAATATATCACCTATCGCACCCTAACGTCAACGTTTTTTCGAAAAAAGTTTAAAATAAAAAAATATCCGCGCACACTAAGGCGATAATCCACGGTACACCAAGCCATGCAGCCGTTCCGATTGTTAAACTATTGAACGGTAATCGATAATCAAAGAAGCCACCAATCGTATTTAAAAAGAAAAGAAATAACATACCAATCGCAACACGGATGAATAGAGAACCCAATTTGCGAAACATTGTTGCACCCGTTAATAAAAGAAAAATCATTGCCACTAATCCAATTAAGATCCACGCCTCCATCTTACCCTCACTCCTTTTGATTAAGGTTGTCCTTCTACTATATGAAGTGGCGATAAAAAAAGAAGCTTGATTCGTTTTTCTTCTATATAGATGAATGCATTGCTCTGCGCGATCGTGAAGACAGCCGAGCGACAAAAATAAAGCTACCCACAAATATATAGGGGCAGCTCTTCAAAGCGTCTTAATAAAATGTCGTATTACGAACGCGGGCTTCCTTTAATAAAAAGTAATACTTAGCCCGCTCCAGCTTCGCGCGTCCAATAACGTCCTCGCGAGCATCAAATGAATGCTGCAGATAGCTATCGTGCTGATCTGCTTTTCGTTTAATCGTATCTAGTCGACGGATTAGTTCATCATCAACTTCGCGACGGAGCTTACGCTTTTTGCCTCTAGCCATGCTCATTCCTCCTTACAGTTCACGTCGACCTTCCATCGCCTTCGATAAGGTAACCTCGTCCGCGTATTCTAAATCCCCACCTACAGGCAGACCGTGTGCAATACGCGTCACCTTCATACCAGTCGGTTTTACAAGGCGAGAAATATACATCGCCGTTGCTTCTCCTTCTATATTAGGGTTTGTTGCGATAATCATTTCTTGGATCTCATCATTTTGCAGACGCTTTAACAAATCCGGAATATAAATGTCCTCTGGTCCAATACCCTCAACTGGCGAAATAGCACCGTGTAACACATGATATAAACCAGTGTATTCCTTCATCTTTTCCATCGCTACTACATCCTTCGAATCTTGCACGACGCAAATGACGGTGCGATCACGACTCTGATCCTCACAAATACGGCATGGGTCTGTATCGGTAATGTGATGACACACTTTACAATACGTAAGCTCTCGCTTTACGCTAACTAGCGCCTTAGCAAAATCTAACACGTCATCTTCCTTCATATCTAACACATAAAAAGCTAAACGAGCCGCAGTCTTAGGACCGATCCCCGGTAGACGCATGAACCCGTCGATTAGCTTTGTAATCGGCATAGGGTATTGCAAGCGAACTCCTCCTTCTCTCTTCCTCTCTATTTTACCATGCTTCTATCACGCACACTATGAGCTAAAAGAAAGGAGGCACCCGCTTTTAATCGGGATACCTCCTTTATGAATATTCGTTTCTTTCCTTACATTAATCCAGGAATGTTCATTCCTTTAGTGAATTTACCCATCTTCGTTTGAACAAGCTCATCTACTTGAGTTAGTGCTTCGTTCGTTGCAGCTAATACAAGATCCTCAAGCATTTCCACGTCGTCTGGATCAACCGCTTCTTCATTAATTTGTACGTCTAAGATACGCTTTTCTCCGTTAATGATAACCTTAACCATACCACCACCGGCTGTTGCTTCAACTGTTTCGTCCTTTAACTCCTCTTGCGCCTTTGCCATGTCCTTTTGCATCTTTTGCATTTGCTTCATCATATTACCCATGTTTTTCATCTTTATCGCCCTCTCTATTAGTTACTTATACTTCTATGCTATCCTACTCTTTAATATCAAGCAAATCTCGGCCAACTAACTTAATGGCTTCATCGATAAGTGGATTAGCCTGCTCCTTAGGTTCTCCTCCTTCAGCAGACTCTCCGTCCTCGCTTGCCTGCTCACCAGACTGTTTAATAAAGCTTTCTTTAATTTCTTCCCAATCCGTCACAAGCACCGTGAGCATCGTTGTCGATTGACGCATGATTTGAGACGCCGACTCCTCAACCATCTCCCGAAACTTCTCATCGACCATATTCCGATGCATCTCATTTTTAAAGGCTAAAACAAAATGATCCTCAGAGGCCGCAACCGGCTTACAGTCGTTCAGCCAAGCAGAGGCTGGTACACTTTTTTGGCGCACCTGCTCCACAATATTACCCCACTGACCAGTCATCCCCTGAAGTGCTTGCTTAGAAGCTGCTCGTAGCATCTCCTTGATACGTGCCGCGTTCGCTCGACTTTGTGCACTAGACTGTTGCTTAGGCTTGACCCGTGTAGGCTCTGAGCGCGTCTCCTGTGATGCCTGGACGCCGTCCGTCTGCAGACGCTTAAGCGCCCGCTCCAAACTCTCTACCTTTTGCTCTAATCCTTCAACCGTCGAAGACGCAGGTGCCTGCTCCTTCACCGGCACAGCAGCAATCGTTTGCTGGGCTGCCTGTACGATAAACATCTCGAGAAACACTTGCGGATGGCTCGCCCACTTCATCTCCTGCTGGAAGTGATTTAAACGCTCCATCACTTGGAATATCCAAGCTTGCTCGAGCTTTTCGATAAGAGCATTAAAGGCGTCATCGCCACGCCTACGATCCTGGGACTCTTCTAGCTGAGGCGCTGCTTTAACCATCAGGATATCTCGGAAGAAGAAGATCATATCCTCAATAAATCTATTAGGATCCTTCCCCTCCTGCATTAAGGTATCAATAGCCTGCAGTCCTTCGCCAACATTCCCCTCGTAAATCGCATCAACAACCTTGTGTAAAAGCTCGCGTGAGGCGGAGCCAATGATCTGCAAAATATCCTGCGAGGTAATGGCTCCCTCCGCATAGGAGATCGCCTGATCCAACAGACTAAGAGCATCACGCATCCCACCTTCTGATACTCGTGCAACCAGAGATAGTGCATCTTCTTCAATATCAATATTGCTATGCTCAATGATTTCCTGCATACGGCCAATCATGGCATGTGCGGAGATTCGTTTAAAATCAAAACGCTGACAGCGAGAAATGATCGTTAGAGGAATTTTATGTGGCTCCGTCGTTGCTAAGATAAAAATAACGTGTGGTGGTGGTTCCTCAAGTGTCTTAAGTAAGGCATTGAATGCACCTGTTGTAAGCATGTGCACTTCATCAATAATATAGACTTTAAACGATGCAACACTCGGTGCAAATTTTACTTTATCTCGAATGTCGCGGATTTCATCGACACCGTTATTACTAGCAGCATCAATTTCCATCACATCAACGATGCTTCCATCCTGAATTCCTTTACACGTCGGACACTCGTTACACGGCTCCTCAATTGGAGCTCGTTCACAGTTAATCGCTTTAGCTAAAATTTTAGCCGCACTCGTTTTACCCGTTCCGCGCGGACCTGTAAACAAATAAGCATGGGAGAACTTTTGCTTTCCAAGCGCGTTTTTTAACGTTTTGGTAATGTGCTCTTGCCCGACAACATCCTGAAGCTTGCGCGGACGCCAAACACGGTATAAAGCTTGATAGCTCACAGACTCCCTCCTCTTTCGTCCCTTCCTAATTCCTTCTTTATTATACCGATTTGTAACACGTAATTCAAAGGCAATCTGTACGAAACATTGGGAGCATTTATGTGGGTAGAAGGAGGCGGAGGGCTGGTAATGAAGTAGGGGCGTGCTGTGGTAGTAAATGTGTGCGCAATAAATCTGTCTGCCATAAACAAAAAGGATGAGCATCAGATGCTCATCCTTTGTAAGTGCTATGTATACCGTGCACCTCTCTTCGACTATAGACCCTCAAGCGTTACCTAAGCAGTTTGCTCGATCCAGGCTACTCCGCGGCACACGGAAGAACCTGCTTACTGCTGCTTCCTTCCGGACCTGACAGGGTTCACAGGATTCCGTTGCGCGGAACCCAAATGTCAACACCACTTACTTAGGGCAGACCAGGAAAATCGATAGCCTCAGAGAGGAATTCGGCCTCGCTATAGCGGATTGCGAGTACAGGGCACCGCTACCTCCCCGCTTAGCACGGCAAATACTAGTATATCGGTTTTAACTATTATTTGCAATACCTAAGCATCTTCCTTCTCTTCCTGCTTTTTCTCAAGCTCTGCAAGCTTTGCCATTAGAATGTGTGGTGGCGTATGCATCACATGCTCAAGTGGCATCTTTAGCTTCTCTGAGATCATTTGTGCTGTTTCAAGTGAGATCTGATTCGGTTTCATGACGTCTGGCCTCCTTTCGTGCTCGCTTTAACTGCCTTTTTTCTTTCCTTAGCGATTGAAAAAATGTAGAGAGTCTTGTTCCTGTTTCTTCCTCCAACACGCCGCTTACGACAACCGGCTGGTGGTTAAATCGTGTATCACCTGTAAGATTGTAAAGTGTTCCACAGCAGCCTGCTTTTGCGTCCGTTGCACCAAAAACAACACGATCTAACCTTGAATTAATAATAGCTCCCGCACACATTGGGCATGGCTCAAGCGTCACATAAAGCGTGCATCCATCTAAACGAAAGCTCCCGGTTACACGACAAGCCTCTTCAATAGCTAGTAGCTCCGCATGAGCAGTAGCCATTTGAGATGCTTCTCTTCTATTATAGGCTGTGGCAATAATTTCTTCATCCTTCACAATAACAGCCCCTATTGGCACTTCACCAATACTTGCTGCTTTATCCGCTTCACGAAGTGCAAGCTCCATCCAATACTCATCGTTCATCATCTAATCGCCTCTCTTATGTAGCATCATTGTAGTATGAGGCAGAGAGAATAGCAAGATGTATAAGAAAAGGCTTCGCGCGTAGGAAAAACCTACACGCAAAGCCAGCGATTTCTTACCTTGTAGAACGAGGGTTAAACGCATCCTTAACACCTTCACCTATAAAGTTGATCGAAAGAATCGTAAAGGTGATCGCAAGTGCTGGTGGGATCCATACCCACGGTTGCGTCCGTATAACGTTTGGATTACGTGCTTCTGTCATCATATTACCCCAACTTGGCGTTCCTTGAGGTACACCGAAGCCTAAGAAGCTAAGCGCTGTCTCCGCAACAATCATAACGGCTAAAAGTAACGTAGCTTGTACAATGATTGTTGTCATAACGTTCGGTAAAAGGTGCTTTCGAATAACCTTGAATGGCGTACCACCAATAGAAATAGCGGCCATAACAAACTCATTCTCTTTCTCTGCGAGTGTTTTACTACGAACAACTCGGGCTGCACCTGTCCAACCTAACAGACTAAGTACTGCGATAAGTGCCAAGATACCTGCGTCTCTAAAGATCGATGCAAGAACGATCGCAAAAACTAAGAATGGGAAATTCATAATAAAATCGGTGAATCTCATTAACGCTGCATCGACCCATCCACCGTAGTATCCAGCAACAGATCCAATAAACGTTGCAATAGCTACAATAATGAACGTACAAACGAAGCCAATCGTAAGTGATGTGCGGGCTCCATATAGTAACAGCGTCCAAATATCTCGACCTGCGTTATCTGTCCCTAATAGAAAGCCGTCTCCTGGTGGCAAATTACGGTTCGTAATCTCTACGCGATCAGGTGAAAATGGAGAGATAAAGGGAGCCGCATAAGCTAAGATCGTAACTAGCACTAAAAATGCAAGGCTAATCATCGCTAGCTTATTTTTAAGTAGCTTCCTTCTCGCAATGGCCCAAGGGGACTGCTTTTTCATTGTTTTTTCTAAGCGTTTCTCTTGTGCTGCTTCCATGCTATTCTCCCCTATTCTACTCTAATACGCGGATCTATGACTCCGTAAAGTAAGTCTGCAAGCAGGTTTCCAATTAACGAGGCTGTTGACAACATAAGTGTTATCGCCACTACGACAGCCGAGTCGCGCTGGTTAATAGAAGTGATAAATAGCTCACCAATACCGCGATATGAGAAGATTGTCTCGATGATAATCGCACCACCAATAATACTTGCAATATCAAATCCAAATAGCGTGACGATTGGGATAATCGAGTTTCTTAAGATGTGCTTGTTATAGATTTGATTCTCTGTTGTACCCTTCGCACGTGCTGTACGTACGTAGTCTTTTTGTGCGTTTTCAATGATATCGTTTCGTAAAAATTGCGTGTAACTAGCTGTCGTTAGAGCACCTAGTACAAGCGCAGGCAAGAACGTGTGATGCATTTTACTAATCCAAAAATCGAGTGTACCTGCCGTCATTCCTCGACCTACACTTCCTGTTGCTGGGAACCAGCCTAACTGGAAGGAGAAGAAGAAGATAGCAAATAATGCAGCAACGAAGCTAGGAATAGCGAGCATGAGATAGTTAAAGCCTTGGATTCCATAATCTCCAATAGTATAAGGATTTCTTCCGGCGAATTTCCCCATAAAGAATGCTAAGAAATACGTAATTATTAGCGACATAACCGATAACAAAATAGTATTAGGCAATCTTTCTCCAATGATCTCTGTAACGTCCATTCTATGTACAAAAGAGCGCCCGAAATCCCATTGAACAACGCCGGCAATCCATCTGCCGTACTGAACGTGAATTGGATCATTTAATCCAAGTCGCTCTCTCTGTTCTTCAATATATTCCGGACTGGAGTTTGCTGGATCAATTTGGCCGGAAAGAGCATCCCCTGGCATAGCTAATGCCAGGGCGAATACTACTATAGAGATCATGGCCAATATTGGAATCATGATGAGAACTCTTCTTAATGTGTAAATTAACATGACCATTACCCCTTAATAAATAAATAGTGGATGCTTTTCCGATTTCACTATCTTTTTATTGCTCGATATACCATTCGTGTAGGTCTTTTTGAGCATTTGTAAAGTAAGGTGTAACGCCACCTACATCATTGCTGATACCGAATAGGTTAACCGGTGAGTTAAGTGGGATCATTGGAAGCTCTTCGTTAACAAGCTGGTTCCACTCTTGGTAAACTCCAATACGGTAGTCGATGTCAAATGCTTCTTCGCTTAGTCCACGAGCGATCAGCTCATCAGACTCTTCGTTTACCCAACGAGGGTAGTTCCAAAGATCTGTTGATAGCCATAGACCAGTTGGATCCGGATCTGCAGCAAGTCCCCAAGCTCCTAGGTATACGTCAATTCCTGGATCGTCCTCTTCTACTAAGTCATAGAATAGGTTGAAGTCAAATAGTTGACCATCCATTAGCTGTGCGTTAATTCCAGCATCAGCGAAGTTTTGTAGCATGTACTGAGCACGTGGCTCTGCAATATCAGCAGGCGCGTCCATAGCAGCAACGTTTACGATGAACTCGTTACCATCTGGATCTTCCACAAATCCGTCACCATTTACATCTTCATATCCAGCTTCTGCAAGAAGCTCCATTGCACGCTCTGTATCATACTCATATTGGTTAAGAGCAGACTCGTCTGGGTAAGCCCAACTTACAGTTGCTTGAGGTGCGTTAATTACTGTTCCGTAACCTTCAGAGAATGCATCAATGATACCTTGGCGGTCAATAGCGTGTGCCATTGCTTGACGAAGCTCTTTGCTTTGGAATTTAGGGTTATCCATCACGTTCTTTTCTCCATCCCAGTGTCCAAGCTTGAATCCTAGGTAAGAGTAAGATAGGCGATCAGATTGTTCAACGCGAACATCTTCACTACCTTCTAGTGTTACTGCCTGTCCACCAGTTAGGTCGATGATGTCTACTTCACCTTGCGCTAAAAGCTCAGCGGATTGCGCTCCATCAATAATTCGATAAACAACGCCATCTAGGTTTGGAGCTCCTTGCCAGTAATCAGCAAACGCATCATATTCAATCATTTCGCCAGGTACGATGTTTGTAACTTGGTATGGTCCAAGACCTACTGGGTTACGACGTACTTGATCTGAATCGATCATATCTGCAACCTCTACGCCTTCAAAGTGCGCAGCTGGCATTGGATATGCCCATAGAGCGTCTAAGCTGTTTGGAGAAGCTTGCTTAAATGTTACGCTGAACGTGTATTCATCTGTAATTTCAACACCTGAGATTGTATCTGCTTCACCAGCATGGAACTCATCAAAGCCTTCGATAATGTTTACGTTTGTCACACGTGGACCTTGGTAGTCAGGGTGTGCAATTGTTTCCCAAGCAAATAGGAAGTCATTAGCAGTTAGCTCTTCGCCATTGTGCCACATAACGCCTTGCTCAAGAGAGAATGTTACTGTTAGATTATCTTCAGACCATTCCCAAGTTGCTAAATGTGGCTCAGGAAGTAAATCTTCACCTGTGGCATAAAGACCATCACCATTAAACATTCCTAATGCTAATGCATCATCTTGTCCTTCATAGTGTGCCCAGTCAAGAATTCCTTGGAATGGAGAAGTGTAACCGTATGTTACAATTCCACCTTGTGGAGCGTCACCAGTAGCATCGCCGTTATTTCCTTCGTTGCCTTCATTACCATCAGCATTTGCGTTAGCGTTAGCGTCTGCATCCGCATCCGCATCAACGTTTTCCGTTGTATTGTTCGTACCGCCCTCGTTCGCTGGCTCTGTGTTAGCGTCGTCGTTACCACCACATGCTACTGCAAGCATAGATAGTGAAATAAGAGATGCCCCTAATAAATAATTTGATTTTTTCATCTTTCGTTTCCCCCTCATTCTTAGTAAATTAATCAGTTTAATTAGAATTGCAACTTACTCATAAAGTAGGCAAGACACCCGGTGACCAGGGTTCACCTCCTTTAATTGCGGCTTTTTCTCACTACACTCCGGCATTGCCTTGTGACAACGTGGGTGGAATGGACAGCCGACTGGTGGATTTTGTGGACTTGGTACATCCCCTGAAAGGATGATTCGCTTACTTTTATTACGAGGATCTGGCATCGGAATCGCAGAGATCAATGCCTGCGTATATGGATGCTTTGGATCCTGATAAATTTCTTCGGCACCTGCGACTTCTACAAGGTTACCTAAATACATAACGCCAATTCGATCACTCATATGTTTAACAACACTTAGATCGTGGGCAATGAATAATAAAGTTAAGTTAAATTCCTGCTGTAATTCTTTTAGTAGATTGAGTACCTGCGACTGAACGGATACGTCTAGTGCCGATACTGGCTCATCTGCTACAATCAGCTTTGGCTTCAGTGCCAATGCTCGTGCAATCCCTATACGTTGACGCTGACCACCAGAGAATTCATGCGGATACTTATAGTAAGCATCTTCAGGAAGGCCAACTCGCTCTAATAAAGCAATGACTTCATCCTTATATTTTTTCTCTGAGCCACCCTTAAAGTTAATAATCGGCTCTGTTACAATGCTTCCAACCATCATCTTAGGATTAAGCGATGCGTAAGGGTCCTGGAAAACCATTTGAATATCTTGACGTAGATTACGAAGCTCTGAGCCTCGTAAATTCGTAATATCTTTTCCTTCAAAGAAAATCTTGCCTGCGGTCGGTTTAAAAAGACGAGTGATCGTTCTTCCAGCTGTAGACTTTCCGCAACCAGACTCACCTACAAGACCAAACGTTTCACCACGTTTTAAGTCTAGTGAGATATTATCTACTGCTTTTACATCTCCAATTTTGCGACGGAAGAATCCACCCTTAATTGGATAGTATTTTTG
The DNA here is from genome assembly GCF_006965545.2 of Paenalkalicoccus suaedae. Classification (NCBI taxonomy): domain Bacteria; kingdom Bacillati; phylum Bacillota; class Bacilli; order Caryophanales; family Bacillaceae; genus Paenalkalicoccus; species Paenalkalicoccus suaedae. The sequence goes on along the minus strand of NZ_CP041372.2, from coordinate 25,503 downwards.
TAGATTATCAACCTTTAATAGTGACTCTTTTTCAGAGGATGAATCTACTCGGACAAGGTGCTCGTGCTTGTCTCTAGTCTCTTGTGCCATCACCTTACCTCCGCTTTCTGACCAGGCTTACTCGCATCATATAGGATGCAACGAACAGCGTGGCCTTTTTCAGTTTCGCCAAGCAGAGGGTCAATCTCGCGACAAGCGTCCATCGCTACTGGACAACGATCGACGAAGCGACATCCCTTCTGCGGCATATTTTTAAGGGATGGTACGATCCCTTTAATCGTATTAAGTACTTCTACTCGCTCGTCCATTTTTGGAATAGAACCTAGTAAAGACTTTGTATAAGGGTGCTGTGGGTTATAAAAAATACGATCAGCGTCAGCTTGTTCGACAACCTGACCTGCGTACATAACAACCACCTGGTCTGCAAGCTCCGCTACAACACCTAAATCGTGTGTAATCAGAAGAACAGCCATGCCCACCTCATCTTGGATTTGTTTGATTAGTTCCAAAATTTGAGCTTGAACAGTAACATCAAGTGCCGTCGTTGGCTCATCTGCAATTAGCAGCTGAGGCTGACAAGCAATAGCGATCGCAATCATGACACGTTGACGCATACCACCAGATAACTGGTGAGGATACTCATTCACAATTTGCTCTGCGCGAGAGATACCTACTTGCTTAAGTAACGATATACTTTTCTTTCGAATCTCTTCTTTACGTGTGGATGTATGATTAAATAGCACTTCTTCAATCTGATAGCCAATTGTTAATACTGGATTTAATGCAGTCATTGGCTCCTGGAAGATCATGCTAATATCTTTCCCACGGATTTTATTCATTTCTTTGTCGTTCAATGGAACAAGATCTTTTCCTTTGAATAAAATCTGTCCCTTATCGATCTTCCCGTTGTGCTTTGGGAGAAGATCCATAATGGACAGGGACATAACACTTTTACCGCACCCAGACTCTCCAACTACACAAACAACTTCCTTAGGCTTTACGCTAAAAGATACACCCTTCACCGCGTGGAATGTTTCCCCGCCGATATCGAATCCCGTGTGTAAATCTTTTATCTCAAGAAGCGCCTCATGATTGCTCATAGGATACCATACCCTTCAATATTTTCTGAAAATAACAAATGTTTTGCGTGAGATATATCTTATTACACATAGAAAATGTTGTCAATATGTAATAAATTTTAATATTCCCTTACAAATATGTAATATTCACTAATTATTTTAATAGTCAGACAACAAAAAGTAAAGGAATATTTTTCGTAACTCTAAGTAATTAGTAGTGTGCAAAAGTTTATGCACACCCGTATAGAGACGTTTCGCTATTGTAATATAAGGTTTGATTAAGTCTATCATATTGATAATTATGTAAAAACCCAACTAACGTACCGTTTTTTTACACTAAACGGATAATAAAGCGTTAGACCTAGAAACACCTTACAAAAGAAGATCTTACTTCCTTTTAGTAATGCACGAGTATTATATACAATAAATCAAGAGAAAGTACAGATTTTTAAGAAAATTTAATATGAATTTAGTTATATTTCATCACGTTACAGCGGTTGTACGTTTAAGAATAAAATCGCAATATCTTGTATGGAATAAGATCTAACACAGGTAACAAAAATGGATCAGTGTTTCTACTCACGAATAGTTAGTCATACGAATAAATATGAATGAATATTCACTAAATTCGAATAGATGATTTCTATTTCCTCTTTACATATTTTCTGTAAACACTGATATATCAAGGTTAGATGCCTTTTATCCTTCTAGTAATTGTTAATTCTTAAGAGCTAGTCATAAATGAATATATATATGAAGAAACGCGACTCCTTTGTCTCAGGAGTCGCGTTAAATGAAGCTTTACATCGCTTATTTTATAACCTCTTTATTACCCATATATGGACGTAGCACTTCTGGAATTACAACCGTACCATCAGCCTGCTGATAGTTTTCGATGATTGCAGCGACTGTGCGTCCAACTGCTAATCCAGATCCATTTAACGTGTGTACGTGCTCTGCTTTTGCTTTAGAATCACGTTTAAAACGAATGTTTGCGCGACGAGCTTGGAATGCTTCGAAATTACTACAAGAAGAGATTTCTTTATACTCTTTATAGCTCGGAAGCCATACTTCAATGTCGTATTTCTTTGCTGCAGTAAAACCAAGATCTCCTGTACACATGCTAAGGATGCGATAAGGGAGCTTGAGCTCTTGTAATACTCGCTCTGCCTGAGACGTTAATAACTCAAGCTGTTTGTAAGAATCCTCAGGCTTAACAAATTGTACAAGCTCTACTTTATTAAACTGGTGTTGTCTAATAAGTCCTCGAGTATCGCGACCAGCAGATCCCGCTTCAGAACGGAAGCATGCACTATAGGCAACATATTGTTTAGGGAGCTCTTCTACTGTCATCATCTCATCGCGGTGCATATTTGTTACTGGCACTTCTGCTGTTGGAACTAAGAAGTAATCTTCTTCACGAATTTTAAAAGAATCTTCCTCGAATTTAGGAAGCTGACCTGTACCTGTCATGCTATCGCGGTTAACCATGTATGGCGGAAGAACTTCCTCATAGCCATGCTCTTCTTGGTGTAGATCCATCATAAAGTTAATAAGTGCACGCTCTAACCTTGCTCCAAGCCCTTTGTAAAAGGCAAAACGGCTACCCGTTACTTTAGCTGCTCGCTCAAAATCGACGATGTTTAGCTCTGTAACAAGATCCCAGTGTGCCTTCTCTTCAAAATCAAAGCTTGGAGTCTCTCCCCACGTGCGAACCTCGATATTGTCATCCTCTGTTGCTCCGACTGGAACACTCTCGTGAGGAATATTTGGAATAGACAATAAAATGAGTTGCATGTCTTCTTCGATCGCACGAAGCTCTTCGTCTAACTTCTTTACATCTGCTGATACCTTTTGCATTTCTGCAATAACCTCAGATGCATCCTGCTTTTCCTTTTTCATCTTAGAGATCTCTTGAGATACCGTATTACGACGGCTCTTCAACTCTTCTACTTGCTGGATAAGCTCTCGACGCTTTGTATCTACCTCTTCAAAACGATCTAATGCAGAAATATCTTCATTCCGCGCTTCTAGCTTTTCTTTAACGCCAGCAAAATCACTGCGCAATACCTTCATATCTAACATAGTATGATCCTCCTCTATTTTTAAATTGCGAAAATGAAAAAGCTCCCGCCCCTGACTACACTTGTAATCAGGGACGAGAGCTAACCCGCGATACCACCCTAGTTGAGAGGATACATCCCTCTCCGGCTTAATCCGGATAACGGTGGATTGCCGTGCCGACTCGTCGCCAGCCACTCCAGGATGGATTCACGGGTATGTTTCACCGATTCACACCAACCATCGGCTCTCTTGAGAAACATAGCATCCGCTACTATTTCCTATCTTCGCGTTTCATCTACACGTAATCATACACAGCTTTTAAAAGAAAATCAAGCTGTCACGAAAGCATTACGTACCATTTCAACAAAATATTGATGCATACGGTGATCTTCTGTTAATTCTGGATGGAACGAGCAAGCAAGGAAATGTCCTTCTCTAGCTGCTACAATGTCCCCCTCATAGGTAGCAAGCACTTCTACTTGATCTCCTACAGAGCGAATGATTGGAGCTCGGATAAAGATAGCTTGAACATCATCGCCAATCCCCTTCATAGGTAGGATCGCTTCAAAGCTCTCACGCTGACGACCAAACGCATTACGCTCTACAGTCATCTCCATCACAGATAAATGCGGCTCATCCTGTCCGACAATTTCTGTTGCCATTAAAATTGCGCCTGCACATGTACCGAAAATCGGCTTATCACTAGCCGCAAACTCTTTTAATGGTTCATAAAAGCCGTACTGGTTAATTAATCGTCGCATTGTAGTGCTCTCACCACCTGGGAAGACAAGTCCATCAATCTCAGCTAGTTGCTCTACTTTTTTGACCACGATTATATTCACGTCTGGTGCTTCAAGTGCCACTACATGCTCACGCACGGCCCCTTGTAGCGCTAAAACTCCAATGTTTGTCATGATGCTCAAAACTCCTTTTATTTAATAGCGTTTACCAGCCTCGCTCTTGCATACGATCTCGTTGCTCGAGTGTTGCAATATCGATTCCTGGCATTGCGCTTCCTAGGTTTTTCGAAAGCTCAACGATTAGTCCATAATCTTGGTAGTGAGTAGTAGCTTCCACAATCGCCTTAGCAAACTTCTCTGGGCTTTCTGACTTAAAGATACCAGAACCAACGAATACTCCGTCTGATCCTAAGTGCATCATAAGCGCTGCATCCGCAGGAGTTGCAATACCACCTGCAGCAAAGTTAACAACAGGAAGACGTCCTAAACGCTTAATTTCAAGCAGGATCTCATAAGGTGCACCAAGATCACGTGCTTCTGTCATAAGCTCGTCTTCAGACATGTTTACGACCTTTAATACTTGAGACTGAACAAGACGCTGGTGACGTACAGCTTCTACGATGTTACCAGTACCTGGCTCACCTTTTGTACGAAGCATAGATGCACCTTCGCCAATACGACGTGCTGCTTCTCCAAGGTTACGCGCACCACATACAAATGGAACGGTAAAGTCACGCTTGTTTAAGTGGAATACCTCATCAGCAGGAGTTAAAACTTCACTCTCATCAATGTAGTCTACGCCCATTGCTTCAAGAACGCGCGCCTCTACAATATGCCCAATACGAGCTTTCGCCATTACTGGGATCGATACTGCATTTTGTACTTCTTCTACGATTGTTGGATCTGCCATACGGGCAACTCCGCCAGCTTTACGTATATCAGAAGGAACTCGCTCAAGTGCCATTACTGCAACTGCTCCAGCTTCCTCCGCAATTTTTGCCTGTTCTGCATTGACAACGTCCATGATAACGCCGCCCTTTTGCATTTCTGCCATACCACGCTTAACTCGATCAGTACCTACACGTTTTTCCATGATGATCCCCTTTCAAAGATGATTCCCTTTTATTTTGGTCTCACAGTGGATCCCAAGTGATTCATACCTTCCATTATAACGAAAAACACTAGTCTAGTAATAGAAATATTGCGATAAAAGATGAATATTTTCCGATAATTAGAGCCAACCACGTACGGTATCGGTTACACTGCCCCATAAACCAGAGAAAAAGTCTCCAATATTACGCATTGTTAGGCTAAACCAACCAGCACGCTCTACAGAAGAAGTGGTAACAATGTCCACACTGTTAGACGTATTTTCGAGACCAGGAAGATAGCTAGGTTGCTCTTCTCCCGTAAACTCCACGATCATTTGCCCGATAACTTGTCCTTCTTCAACAGGTGCTTCGATCTGACCTTCTTCGTTTAGAAGCTCTTGATTCAATTCTACGGAATACGAGAACATCTCTTCTTCACCTTCTGTGATTAATTCACTGAATGCGTCCGATGTTGCGAGTGTAACGGTATCCTCTTCCCCTTTATCGACAGCGAGAGTCTCATACGAATCAAGCGTCATATTAGCAGGGAAGATCTCTTCCTCATAATAACGCCCAAAGCCCCATTCGAGCAAACGTTCTGTTTCATTAAAGCGATGTGCTTCTGAATCAGCGCCCATAACGACTGTAATTAATCGTTCGCCTTCCTTTTCACCAGTACCAGTGAAGGTGTAGCCTGCCGTATTCGTAAACCCTGTCTTAAGACCATCCACGTACTCATAGTCTAGATCTCCATACTGAGTGCCCGGAAGCATCCAATTCCAGTTTTGCATCGTAATAGCGTCTGTTGTTCCCTCGCGGAAAATCTTTTCAGGGATACTTGCAGTATCTAATACTTCTGGATAATTGTTAATGAGGTGGTACGCAAGTGTTGCTGTTGCTTTAGCTGACATATAGTTGTCGTCTTCTTCATTCGTGCCCTCTGGATGACTACCATTAAGTAGTCTGTTTGGAAGACCAGTAGAGTTAACATATTGGAATGTTCCGAGGTTTTGTTCTGCGATAGCATCTAAGTTATCCATGCCTGCTTCAGCGCCGCCAGTGCGAAGAGGTGTACCGAGACCAAGCTCTTCTCCTCGCTCGTTCATAAGCTCAACGAACGCTCCTTCAGAGCCCGCGATATGATCAGCAAGTGCCATAGTCGCTGCGTTAGCTGAATAAATAGCCACTGACTCATATAGCTCCTTTACGCTGTACGTTTGATCAGAGCGCATCATGACATTTGATAACGCGCGGTCCTGTGAAAGACCTGCTAAAAATTCATTTACTTCAACCTGATCATCCCAGGAGATTTGCCCTTCGTTCACGGCCTCTAGGATTAAATACTCACTCATCATTTTTGTCATACTAGCAGGAGGCAGTGCCTGCTCTGCGTTTAACTCATATAAAATGCGACCAGTTTCTGCATCAACTAAAATCGCTGTATCTACTGTCGGCTCAAATGCCTTGACTGGTGTTGCCATTACTCCTGCTAATAAAACAATGCCTGCTAGTGCCGACATGTGTAACTTCTTTGCCATCTATGTCATCCTTTCAACGTATAAACAATTTTTACTCAACAAATTGCATTTTATCACACTTATGTACAGAAAAATAGATAGGGGAGACCCCTATCTATCGTATGATATCCGCTTTTACACGGAATAGTTCGGTGATTCTTTTGTAATTTGAACGTCGTGTGGATGACTCTCTTTCAATCCTGCATTTGTAATTCGGATAAACTGTCCATTATCCTGTAGATCTTTTACTGTAGCAGTTCCGCAATAGCCCATTCCAGCGCGCAATCCACCAACTAGCTGATGGATCGTATCCTTTAGTGGTCCACGGTAAGGAATACGACCTTCAATTCCTTCAGGAACAAGCTTTTTCGCATCCTCTTGGAAGTAACGGTCTTTACTTCCTTTTTCCATCGCACCAAGTGATCCCATGCCTCGATACACTTTAAACTGTCTGCCTTGGAAAATTTCACGCTCACCTGGGCTTTCTGTTACACCAGCAAGCATACTACCTAGCATAACCGCGTGACCACCAGCAGCAAGTGCTTTAGCGATCTCACCAGAGTACTTAATACCTCCATCGGCAATAATAGGTACACCGTGCTTGCGCGCTTCTGTTGCACAATCGTAGATAGCAGTGATCTGTGGTACTCCGATACCTGCAACTACACGAGTTGTACAAATAGAGCCTGGTCCAATACCCACTTTAATGATATTTGCGCCAGCTTCGATCAGCGCCTTCGTAGCCTCAGCTGTCGCTACGTTACCGGCAACAATATTAATGTCTGGATACTGCTCTCGTACACTCTTTACCTTATCTATAACGCCCTGTGAGTGCCCATGAGCCGTATCAATGACTAGTACATCTACTTCCGACGCTACGAGTGCTTTGATACGCGCATCAGAGTCTCCACCTACTCCAACAGCTGCTCCTACTAATAGACGACCTTGCTTATCCTTAGCAGAGTGAGGGAACTCAATTGCTTTCTCAATATCTTTAATAGTAATTAAACCTTTTAGCTTTCCGTTCTCATCGACTAGCGGTAGTTTTTCAATGCGGTGTTTTTGTAAGATTCCTTGCGCTTCTTTTAATGTTGTGCCAACGGGAGCTGTAACAAGACCTTCACTTGTCATGACTTCTTTAATCGGAATCGAGTAGTCCTCAATAAATCGTAAGTCACGATTTGTGATAATACCAACTAGCTTTTGATCCTCATCGGCAATTGGTACTCCTGAGATGCGGTACTTACCCATTAGATGCTCGGCATCAAAAACCTGATGATCTTCCGTTAAATGGAATGGATTTGTGATAACTCCACTCTCAGAGCGCTTTACACGATCAATTTGCTCTGCTTGCTCTTCGATCGACATATTCTTATGCACAATCCCTAGTCCACCAGCACGTGCCATAGCAATTGCCATGCCACTCTCTGTTACCGTGTCCATCCCCGCACTAATAATCGGGATGTTAAGCTGCAACGTATCCGATAGTTTTGTCGCAACGGATACATCTCTAGGTAAAACATTTGATTCTGCAGGCAATAACAAGACATCATCAAATGTTAAGCCCTCTTTAGCAAATTTATTCTCCCACATTACACGCATTCCCCTTTCGCTGCCTGAAAATATTATTAGTAGAGTAACAATATAGCTACCCACTGTCAATCAAACTGGCATAGTTCCATTTTTCTAATAATTTAGACTTGAACCTTTTTACCAGCTTATACATTCTAAGGGGTCTAACCTTTGTTTCATGTGAAACATTTGTAACTTATTGGATTTTAGGTGGTAAGAGATTATGAATACAGATCTGAATTGTTGATGGTATGTGGTAAATCGCATAGTGCTGTAGAATTTATCGATTGAATAGGAGTTACTTTTTGATAGTTAAAGTATGCTTGTATTGTGATACTTTACAGTGCTTGTTCCGCGTTGGTTTTTGGCAAGTTTTGCGCTACTTCTCGCAAATTGCGGACTACTTCGCTTGTTACTTGATTCTATCGGTTTCGGCATTTTTTTTATGATACATTTGGACCCACTATTTACTAGTCATATACGGAAAATTTAGCGACGTACCTACTTTCTGATTTAGTGCAAACGCCGTTCTATCTGATGCATACACTCCTTCATTTGATGCAAATCAATCTGCGGCGACGCATACGAAGATCCAACTGACGCACTCTCGCACCGATTTGATGTAAACCACCTCCTAACAGACGTATACACTCTCTCGATTGACGCAAACGATCGATAAATCAACGACCTTCCCGTTAAAAAGGTAGCTAGTTTCTCTTTTTAACACACAAAAAAACACCCACCATCAGGTGGATGCTCGTTTGCCCAGCAACGTCCTACTCTCACAGGGGGACAGCCCCCAACTACCATCGGCGCTAGAGAGCTTAACTTCCGTGTTCGGCATGGGAACGGGTGTGACCTCTCTGCTATCGTCACTAGACTATGATTTCTTGCTCCGCTATGCGAATCAAGAAAGATAAAGGTCGTTGACCTTTCAAAACTGGATAGTGAACATGTAGAAGAAGAATCGTCTTAGTTGACGCCTTCTGTAAAACTATATATCTTGGTTAAGCCCTCGATCGATTAGTATCTCTCAGCTCCGCATATCGCTATGCTTCCACACGAGACCTATCTACCTCATCATCTCTAAGGGATCTTACTCACTATAAGTGATGGGAAATCTCATCTTGAGGGGGGCTTCATGCTTAGATGCTTTCAGCACTTATCCCGTCCACACGTAGCTACCCAGCTATGCTCCTGGCGGAACAACTGGTACACCAGCGGTGTGTCCATCCCGGTCCTCTCGTACTAAGGACAGCTCCTCTCAAATTTCCAACGCCCGCGACGGATAGGGACCGAACTGTCTCACGACGTTCTGAACCCAGCTCGCGTGCCGCTTTAATGGGCGAACAGCCCAACCCTTGGGACCTACTTCAGCCCCAGGATGCGACGAGCCGACATCGAGGTGCCAAACCTCCCCGTCGATGTGGACTCTTGGGAGAGATTAGCCTGTTATCCCCAGGGTAGCTTTTATCCGTTGAGCGACGGCCCTTCCATACGGTGCCGCCGGATCACTAAGCCCGACTTTCGTCCCTGCTCGACCTGTATGTCTCGCAGTCAAGCTCCCTTATGCCTTTGCACTCTGCGAATGATTTCCAACCATTCTGAGGGAACCTTTGGGCGCCTCCGTTACTTTTTAGGAGGCGACCGCCCCAGTCAAACTGCCCACCTGACACTGTCCCTGAACCGGATCACGGTTCGAGGTTAGAATGTCAAAACAGCCAGGGTAGTATCCCACCAATGCCTCCACCGAAGCTAGCGCTCCGGTTTCCAAGGCTCCTACCTATCCTGTACAAGCTGTTCCAACATCCAATATCAAGCTACAGTAAAGCTCCATGGGGTCTTTCCGTCCTGTCGCGGGTAACCTGCATCTTCACAGGTAATATAATTTCACCGGGTCTCTCGTTGAGACAGTGCCCAAATCGTTGCACCTTTCGTGCGGGTCGGAACTTACCCGACAAGGAATTTCGCTACCTTAGGACCGTTATAGTTACGGCCGCCGTTTACTGGGGCTTCAATTCAGAGCTTCTCCCGTAAGGGATAACCCCTCCTCTTAACCTTCCAGCACCGGGCAGGTGTCAGCCCCTATACTTCGCCTTGCGGCTTCGCAGAGACCTGTGTTTTTGATAAACAGTCGTTTGGGCCTATTCACTGCGGCTCTCTCGGGCTTGCACCCTAATAGAGCACTCCTTCTCCCGAAGTTACGGAGTCATTTTGCCGAGTTCCTTAACGAGAGTTCTCCCGCGCGTCTTAGAATTCTCTTCCCGCCTACCTGTGTCGGTTTGCGGTACGGGCACCAGCTTTCTCACTAGAGGCTTTTCTTGGCAGTGTAGGATCGGGAACTTCGCTACTAAATTTCGCTCGTGATCACAGCTCAACCTTACGGTAGACGGATTTGCCTATCTACCAGCCTCACTGCTTCAGCGCACACTTCCAATCGTGCGCATTCCCTACCTTCCTGCGTCCCCCCATTGCTCAAACAAAAGCGTGGTGGTACAGGAATATCAACCTGTTTGCCATCGCCTACGCCTTTCGGCCTCGGCTTAGGTCCCGACTAACCCTGAGTGGACGAGCCTTCCTCAGGAACCCTTAGGCTTTCGACGGAGGGGATTCTCACCCCTCTTTTCGCTACTCATACCGGCATTCTCACTTCCAAGCGCTCCACAAGTCCTTCCGGTCTTGCTTCGCAGCCCTTGGAACGCTCCCCTACCATTAACACCAAAGGTGTTAATCCATAGCTTCGGTGATACGTTTAGCCCCGGTACATTTTCGGCGCAGAGTCACTCGACCAGTGAGCTATTACGCACTCTTTCAATGATGGCTGCTTCTAAGCCAACATCCTGGTTGTCTAAGCAACTCCACATCCTTTTCCACTTAACGTATACTTTGGGACCTTAGCTGATGGTCTGGGCTGTTTCCCTTTTGACTACGGATCTTAGCACTCGCAGTCTGACTCCCGAGGATAAGTAATTGGCATTCGGAGTTTGACTGAATTCGGTAATCCTGTGGGGACCCCTAGTCCAATCAGTGCTCTACCTCCAATACTCTTCCCTCGAGGCTAGCCCTAAAGCTATTTCGGGGAGAACCAGCTATTTCCGAGTTCGATTGGCATTTCACCCCTACCCACACCTCATCCCCGCACTTTTCAACGTGCGTGGGTTCGGGCCTCCATCCAGTGTTACCTGGACTTCACCCTGGACATGGGTAGATCACCCGGTTTCGGGTCTACAACCACGTACTATGTCGCCCTATTCAGACTCGCTTTCGCTGCGGCTCCGTCTCTTCAACTTAACCTTGCACGTAATCGTAACTCGCCGGTTCATTCTACAAAAGGCACGCTGTCACCCATTAACGGGCTCCAACTACTTGTAGGCACACGGTTTCAAGATCTCTTTCACTCCCCTCTCGGGGTGCTTTTCACCTTTCCCTCACGGTACTGGTTCACTATCGGTCACTAGGGAGTATTTAGCCTTGGGAGATGGTCCTCCCAGATTCCGACGGGGTTTCACGTGTCCCGCCGTACTCAGGATACACTCCGGAGGAGGGAGTCTTTTGACTACAGGGCTGTTACCTTGTACCGCGGATCTTTCCAGATCGCTTCGTCTAGACTCTCTCTTTCTTACTCCGTATGGAATGTCCTACAACCCCAAAAGGCAAGCCTTTTGGTTTGGGCTAATTCCGTTTCGCTCGCCGCTACTAAGGAAATCGCATTTGCTTTCTCTTCCTCCAGGTACTAAGATGTTTCAGTTCCCTGGGTCTGCCTTCTCATATCCTATGGATTCAGATATGGATCCTACCCCATTACGGGTAGTGGGTTCCCCCATTCGGAAATCTCCGGATCAACGCTTACTTACAGCTCCCCGAAGCATATCGGTGTTCGTCCCGTCCTTCATCGGCTCCTAGTGCCAAGGTATCCACCGTGCGCCCTTATTCGCTTAACCTAACTTACTGTTAGGACGTCGTTTTACTTCTTGGCTATCTTCTAAGACACTCGGAAAAACCATTCGTTTGTTTCCAAACGTATAATTTTCCGGTGATTCTTTTCTACATGTTTATTACTATCCAGTTTTCAAAGGTCAACTCGGAATAGACCCCACAAGGGGTTCTTCCGGAGAGGCTTACCCTCTCAAAACTAAACAAAAGGATCGAATGCGAAGTTCGATTGAGCTTAATGCTCCTTAGAAAGGAGGTGATCCATCCCCACCTTCCGGTAGGGATACCTTGTTACGACTTCACCCCAATCATCTGTCCCACCTTCGGCGGCTGGCTCCATAAAGGTTACCTCACCGACTTCGGGTGTTACAAACTCTCGTGGTGTGACGGGCGGTGTGTACAAGGCCCGGGAACGTATTCACCGCGGCATGCTGATCCGCGATTACTAGCAATTCCGGCTTCATGTAGGCGAGTTGCAGCCTACAATCCGAACTGAGAATGGCTTTATGGGATTTGCTCAACCTCGCGGTTTTGCTGCCCTTTGTACCATCCATTGTAGCACGTGTGTAGCCCAGGTCATAAGGGGCATGATGATTTGACGTCGTCCCCACCTTCCTCCGGTTTGTCACCGGCAGTCACCTTAGAGTGCCCAACTAAATGCTGGCAACTAAGGTCAAGGGTTGCGCTCGTTGCGGGACTTAACCCAACATCTCACGACACGAGCTGACGACAACCATGCACCACCTGTCACTCTGTCCCCCGAAGGGGAACGTCCTATCTCTAGGAGTGGCAGAGGATGTCAAGACCTGGTAAGGTTCTTCGCGTTGCTTCGAATTAAACCACATGCTCCACTGCTTGTGCGGGCCCCCGTCAATTCCTTTGAGTTTCAGCCTTGCGGCCGTACTCCCCAGGCGGAGTGCTTAATGTGTTAACTTCGGCACTAAGGGCATCGAAACCCCTAACACCTAGCACTCATCGTTTACGGCGTGGACTACCAGGGTATCTAATCCTGTTTGCTCCCCACGCTTTCGCGCCTCAGCGTCAGTTGTAAGCCAGAAAGTCGCCTTCGCCACTGGTGTTCCTCCATATATCTACGCATTTCACCGCTACACATGGAATTCCACTTTCCTCTCTTACACTCAAGTCTCCCAGTTTCCAATGACCCTCCACGGTTGAGCCGTGGGCTTTCACATCAGACTTAAGAGACCGCCTGCGCGCGCTTTACGCCCAATAATTCCGGACAACGCTTGCCCCCTACGTATTACCGCGGCTGCTGGCACGTAGTTAGCCGGGGCTTTCTCGTGAGGTACCGTCAAGGTGCCGGTCTATTCGTGCGGCACTTGTTCTTCCCTCATAACAGAACTTTACGATCCGAAGACCTTCATCGTTCACGCGGCATTGCACCGTCAGGCTTTCGCCCATTGCGGATGATTCCCTACTGCTGCCTCCCGTAGGAGTCTGGGCCGTGTCTCAGTCCCAGTGTGGCCGATCACCCTCTCAGGTCGGCTACGCATCGTCGCCTTGGTAAGCCATTACCTTACCAACTAGCTAATGCGCCGCGGGCCCATCCTGTAGTGTTAGGTAAAACCCAACTTTTACAAGGGAACCATGCGGTTCCTTTGATTATCCGGTATTAGCTTCGGTTTCCCGAAGTTATCCCAGTCTACAGGGCAGGTTGCCCACGTGTTACTCACCCGTCCGCCGCTCATTCCACATCATTCACTCCGAAGAGATCGTGATGCTTCCTGCGCTCGACTTGCATGTATTAGGCATGCCGCCAGCGTTCGTCCTGAGCCAGGATCAAACTCTCCGATAAATCGTCGAAGTTTGAACTTCTGACTAACGTTCGAGTAAACTCGAACAACGAATCTAGCGATTCATTTTGAAGAACTAGGTTCTTCATTTAAAAAAATTGACGAGATGGTTTTCATCTCTTTTAATTCCTTCGCTTCGTCTTTTGTTTAGTTTTCAAAGAGCAAGTTGTTTCGACGCCGTTCGTTCTTGGCGACTTATTACATTGTATCGCAGCTACTCGACAAAGTCAATACTATTTAAAAATAATTTTGAATTGTTTTTCGCTTTAGTGTTGTTCGCTTTTTGCGGCAACAAAGAATAATATATCATATAAAAAACTAATAGTGCAATAGCTTTTTTAAAGTCAGAATAGTAGATTTACAATCCGTGCGTCAATAGCAAGAGCAAAGTGTAGAGCTTCAAGCAAAGCTTCTAATGTAAAATGAGAGAAAACCTTTATATATAGCGCTCTCCATTTAGTTTTCATTATGGTGGGAACCCTAACTCATAAGGAATTGTCTCATTATAATGGTTAAACTTTATATGCGTTTTGTTTGTTCTCTCTATATTCTCGGAGCACCACATCACTTCGGCCTTCGTTTGCTACCCTATTAGTTTGCTTTGTGTAAAGTTAAGGACCATATGCGTCAAGCGCCTTCCTTTACATCAAGAAAGATCTGTATGCATCAAATCAAGCTCCCTTTGCTCACCCAGACCTCCGCTTGAGTCAATCTTCCCTCCTTTACCACCGTTCACGTGTCAATTTGTAAAGGCTAGTTAACTGAACTGCCAGTCAACAAAATAAACCTTCTCCTTTATATAAAAGCTATTCACAAAAATAAAAAAAGGCTCTATTAGATAAGATGCATCTAATAGAACCTTCCTATACTAAATCTATTAAGCTTTTGCCTGCTGTTGCTCTTCATTTGAAAATACTTCTTCTATATAGATATTCATAGAGCCTGCTAAGTCAAACTGTTCTCCACTATCTAAACGAATCAGTGGTCTTGTAGGGAGTTCTTTATTTAAATAGATGATCTCTCCTTTAGATCCGTTCGTTAATCGAACGCGCTGGCCGATGGCTATTGGGAGCATCATAGAAACAAATTCCTTAACAATGGTATGATCTAGTTTGCCGAATTCATCAACTAACAAAGATTCAATCACTTTGTAAGGAGTTTGCTTGGATCGATAGCGCCTTTCTACAGTCATTGCATGATAGGCATCTACAACTGCAATGATCTTTCCATATTGATGTAGCTTATTTGATTTAATAGACAGAGGATATCCGCTTCCATCTTCTCGTTCATGATGCTGCAATACTCCAAGCATCGCTTTCTTAGAAAACCCCGGAACCTCTTCAAGCATTCTATAGCTGACTACTGGATGCTTCTTCACTTCTTCATATTCACTTTTTGTTAGTGCCGATGCTTTATTAAACACGTTAAATGATATACGAGCCATTCCGCAATCCGCTAAAAGGCCAGCTAAGCCTAATTGAATCACTTCTGCATTCGATAACCCTATCTTCTTTCCAACAAGACTACTTAATATTCCTACCGCTACTGCGTGGTACGAAATATAGTTATCTTTATCACTATAGTGATGCAACTCCATTAGTTGCTCTTTCGTCACTTCTTTTTCGTATAAAGGTAAGAAGATCTCTCGCATTGCATATGGATCTAGCTTGGTGCCACCCTGCCAATGGGCAAACTGTTTTTTATATAGATGAACGGCGCGTAAATATCTGCTTAGGAAGGAATCCTGGTCCGATAGAGAGGACGGGGATTTGCGCTCCTCTTTTGATTCCTCAAGTACAGCCTTGGGGCGATAAGATGCGCCATTTACTAATTTAGGCTCTGTATGAACACTTTCTACAAGAAAAATGGAGAGAACGTGAATATGCTCTGGTGTTAATACGGTTTTCCTCTTTATTAATGGTTTATTTGCTTTTACATAAACATCCTTTGATAAAATGCAGCCTGGTACAAGCTCACTAATTGTTACATGCATGCTGTTCTCTCCCTTCTGTTCCCTCATCGCGTATCCATTCTCTATCAGTTAGTTTGCTACCGTCGAATCCCTCATAATTACCCTTTATTGTATGTTATGCATGAATAAATGCACAATTAAATCTGTGTCAATATACTTATTATAGACTATATGAATCAAATAAAGCGATATATTTCTACTATTACTTATAAAATACCTACTATTCCATCTATAAACGAGTGACTTTTTACCTTTTTGAAAAAAGCCACGTGTGAACATAAATGTTCACACGTGGCTTTTTCATTATGATTATTCTTCTGAGTCAGTGTCTGTTTCGTCTTCCTCACTATCTTCAGTAGGAATAGCTTCATCTGTCGCTTCTACAGATTCTTCTTCTCCTTCTAATAGCTCATCGTCTTCAAGGTCTTCTTCATCAATATTTACTCGTGCTACAGTCGATACGTATTCTTCTTCTCCTACTCGGATCAAACGAACACCTTGTGTATTACGACCTGTTTGCGAGATTTCATCTACGTGCATACGAATGATAACACCATTCGTTGTAATAACCATTAGATCGTGGTCTGGGTGTACCATCTTAAGAGAAATAACGTCTCCGTTCTTATCGGTAATGTTACACGTCTTAATCCCTTTACCACCTCGAGATTGCTCTCGGTACTCATCGATTGGGGTACGCTTTCCAAACCCGTTTTCTGTTACGATAAGGACTGCTTGGTCGCTCTCGATAATATCCATACCGACTACTTCATCGTCCTCCTGGAGCGTAATCCCCTTCACACCAGTTGCAGTTCGGCCCATCTGCCTAACCTGCTTCTCGTGGAAACGAATCGACATACCCTTCTTCGTACCAGTGATGATCTCCTGCTCGCCATTCGTTAGACGTACACCATGCAGTTCATCGCCCTCGCGAAGGTTAATCGCAAAGAGACCGCCGCGTCGAATCTTAGCAAATGCAGATAGTTCCGTACGCTTAGCAAGACCTTGCTTGGTCATGAAGAATAACGAATGTGAATCTGTAAACTCTGAGATCGGGATGATCGCACTGATATATTCCCCTTGCTCAATTTGTAGCAGGTTAATAATCGGGATTCCTTTAGAAGTACGCTTTTGCTCTGGTACCTCATACCCTTTAATGCGATAAACCTTTCCTTTATTCGTGAAGAATAGAAGGTGATCGTGTGAGTTCGTGACAAATAGATGACGAACGAAGTCCTCATCGTGCGTTCCCATTCCTTGCACACCACGTCCACCACGCTTTTGACTACGGTACGTAGATACAGGGAGACGCTTAATATAACCGGAGTGTGAGAGAGTGATAACGACGTTTTGTCGTGGGATTAAATCTTCATCCTCAAACATATCTTCTCCTAAAGAAATAACCGTACGACGATCGTCTGCATAACGATCGCGAATATCAATTAATTCCTCGCGAATGATCTCTAACACTTTTTCGCCATCAGCTAGAATACCTTCAAGCTCTTCAATACGCGCCATAAGCTCTTTATATTCGCCTTCGATCTTGTCACGCTCTAAACCTGTTAAACGCTGTAGACGCATGTCAAGAATCGCTTGAGCTTGGTCATGTGATAGCTCAAAGCGATCAATTAATCCATTACGTGCGATCTCCGTTGTCTGAGATCCTCGAATCAATGAAATAACTTCATCTAGATGATCTAACGCAATACGTAGACCTTCAAGAATGTGCGCACGTGCCGCTGCTTTCTTAAGCTCAAACTCTGTACGACGACGAATAACGACTTTTTGATGCTCTAAATAGTGATACAGCGTCTCTTTTAGGGAGAGAACCTTCGGCTGTCCATCTACTAATGCGAGCATATTAATACCAAAGCTCGACTGAAGTGCCGTTTGCTTATATAAGTTATTCAAAAGAACGTTCGCATTCGCATCGCGACGAAGCTCAATCACAATGCGCATTCCGTTACGGTCTGACTCATCCCGCAAATCGGTAATACCATCGATTTTTTTATCACGAACAAGCTCTGCGATTTTTTCGATAAGACGTGCTTTGTTCACTTGATAAGGTAGCTCATTTACGATAATTCGTGGCTTATTGTTATGCTCATCAATCTCTGCTTTAGCACGAATCGTGATCGATCCTTTTCCAGTCTCATAGGCACGACGAATTCCCGAGATACCCATAATCTCCGCTCCAGTAGGGAAATCTGGTCCAGGGATATGCTCCATTAATTCCATCACAGTAATCTCTGGATCACGAGAAAGCGCTAGAACGCCTTCAATAACTTCACCTAAGTGGTGAGGTGGAATATTCGTTGCCATTCCTACTGCGATACCGGATGTTCCGTTCACAAGTAGATTTGGGAAACGAGCAGGTAACACAATAGGCTCCGATTCGGATCCATCATAGTTATCCTGGTAGTCTATCGTGTCTTTATTGATGTCTCGAACGAGTTCCATCGAGATCTTTGACATTCTTGCTTCTGTATAACGCATTGCCGCTGCCGCATCGCCATCGACAGAACCAAAGTTACCGTGTCCATCGACAAGCATATTACGATAGCTGAAATCCTGCGCCATACGTACCATCGTCTCGTAAACAGCTGAGTCACCGTGTGGGTGATACTTACCGATTACTTCCCCAACGATACGTGCAGATTTTTTATAGGCTTTATCTGCTGTAATACCCAGTTCATTCATGGCAAATAAAATACGTCTGTGCACAGGCTTCAGCCCGTCACGTACGTCTGGTAATGCTCGACTTACAATAACGCTCATCGCATAATCCATAAAGGATGTACGCATCTCTTGACTAATATTTATCTCTTTTACCCTTGATTGATCTTGTTCTTCGGCCATTTCCTCTACCTCCGTTCACCGAATAGCTTTCATCCAAGTCTATTCGTTCCTCACGTAGCTATGTAAATGCCTGTTCCTCTAAAGCTCGCCGCATATCACGACGAGCTTTAAAGGGACCTGGCTTTAAATATCTAAGTTTTTTACGTAGTGCGCGTTCGCCTGAATAAAGTCACGGCGTGGTTCTACGCGATCACCCATCAATGTCTCAAACACTTCATCAGCAAGTAATGCATCATTTAAATTGACCTGTAATAACGTTCTAGACGTAGGATCCATCGTTGTTTCCCAAAGCTGAGTAGGATTCATCTCTCCTAGACCCTTATAGCGCTGTAGGCCTGGCTTTGGCGTCGCATCTAGCTCGCTAAAGATACGCTGCATCTCTTTTTCGTTATAGGCGTATTGTACGGACTTTCCTTGCGAAACCTTGTAGAGAGGTGGCTGCGCGATATAAATGTAGCCTTCCTCAATAAGTGGTCGCATGTACCGATAAAAGAACGTCAACAGAAGCGTACGAATGTGAGCGCCATCGACATCGGCATCCGTCATGATGATCACTTTATGATAACGAGCCTTTGTAATGTCAAACTCGTCTCCAATACCTGTACCGAGAGCCGTAATAATGGCACGCACTTCAGTATTGGATAATATTTTATCTAAACGTGCTTTTTCTACGTTAATAATTTTCCCTCGTAGCGGCAAGATAGCTTGGAAGTGTCGATCACGACCTTGCTTTGCCGACCCACCGGCAGAGTCACCCTCTACGATATAGATCTCACTGATTTTTGCATCTCGTGAGGAGCAGTCAGCAAGCTTACCTGGTAAAGAGCTCACTTCAAGAGCTGATTTACGACGTGTTAATTCGCGCGCTTTTTTAGCTGCGTCACGTGCTCTCGATGCCATTAATCCTTTATCCACAATCTGGCGCGCTACGGTTGGATTCTCCGCTAAAAACTTCGCCATATGCTCGGAGAAAAGGGAGTCGGTAATCGTACGTGCTTCGCTGTTACCGAGCTTCGTTTTCGTTTGCCCTTCAAACTGAGGATCAGGGATTTTAACAGAGATAATGGCAGTTAATCCTTCTCGCACATCGTCTCCGATTAAGTTTGGATCGTTTTCTTTGAATAGATTATTTTTACGCGCATAGTCGTTAATAACACGAGTCAAACCAGTCTTAAAGCCAGATTCGTGCGTTCCACCTTCGTGCGTGTTAATATTATTGGCAAATGAGTAAATATTACTAGCGAATCCATCGTTATACTGAAGGGCTAGCTCAAGCTGGATCCCTTCTTTTTCGCCCTCAATAAAGATAGGTGGCTCATGTAACGCTGTTTTTTTACGGTTAATGTGCTCAACAAAGGAACGAATTCCACCCTCGTAAAAATACGACGCAGATTTATCTTCTTCACGTTCGTCTTTAATATTAATTCGTAGTCCTCGATTTAAAAAGGCAAGCTCGCGTAGACGAGTTGCAAGAATATCGAAGTCATAGACAGTCGTCTCTGTAAAGATCTCTTCGTCTGGCTTAAACGAAATGACGGTACCCGTCTTATCTGTCTCACCAATCACCTTAAGGTCTTCTTGAGGTACACCACGCTTAAATGCGATGTAGTGAACCTTGCCGTCTAAATGTACGTGAACATCTAGGTCACTTGAGAGCGCGTTAACAACCGATGCACCTACACCGTGTAGTCCACCAGATACTTTATAACCACCGCCACCAAACTTACCGCCGGCGTGAAGGACTGTCATAATAACCTCTACAGCTGGTCGTCCCATTTTCTCATGAATACCAACAGGAATACCGCGACCGTTATCCTCTACTTTGATCGAGTTATCCTCGCCAATCGTCACGGAAATCGTGTCACAATAGCCTCCCATTGCCTCATCAATACTATTATCAACAATCTCCCACACAAGGTGATGAAGACCTCGTCCACTTGTTGATCCAATATACATTCCAGGTCGTTTTCTAACGGCTTCTAAGCCTTCAAGGACCTGAATTTGACTTTCATCATAAGAATGTTCCATCGTCATATCCCTTCACCTGCACTTCCACTCGAATCTATTCTCTTATTCCTCTTCTACGACTACCGTGCTTACTTGCGCCCGCCTCTTAAGCGTATGAGACGAAATCGGCGACAAATAAACGCATTCATCTGTTACGACAATTGACTTAGCCTGCTCCTTCGTAACATGCACCGTTGTATCCTTCTTTTGATGTGCCAAAATAAACGATTTGTTTTCGGGTGAGTCATCGTACGTATGATGATCAAGAATCGTAATGATATTTTCAGCTTTTACGACAATATCTCCGCCTAAGTGAATAAACATGGCTGATTCTTCACTCCCTTCGCTCGATTGAGCCCTCTGTCACATAAAAGGTATCTGCTTCTTGCATCATCGAGTGATCGATTCCATCCACACTCGTTGTTGTTACAAAGGTTTGCACCTTGCCCTTGATCGCATTTAAAAGATGTGTTTGTCTATGATCGTCTAATTCGGATAGTACATCATCTAATAATAAAATAGGGTATTCAGATGTTTTCTCATGAATGAGCTCGATTTCGGCAAGCTTTAACGATAAGGCTGTCGTCCGCTGCTGTCCTTGAGAACCAAATGTCTGAATGTCCCGTCCGTTCACAAAAAATGCGAGATCGTCCCTGTGCGGACCAAGCTGAGTGGTCCCGCGTCGGAGCTCTTTTTCTTCTACTTCTGAAAAAGCCTCGCGTAGCGTCTTTACTAGTGTTGGTATATTCATATCCGCTGATACATCGCATGATGCAACATACGTTACTTCTAGTTGCTCACTGCCTCGGCTAATTTCATGATGAATTGGCGCCGCCCATTCCTGAAGCTTTTTAAGAAAAGCAAAGCGACGGAGTAATACCTCGGCTGCTGCTTGTATGAGCTGGTCTGTTATGACTCCGAGAAATGCGGGGTCGTTTTTGCGTTTGTGCTCACGTACTTCTTTTAACCACTGATTCCGTTGCTTTAATATTTTGTGGTATTGCGAGAGATGATACAGATAAATGGGGTGTATTTGCCCCATTTCAAGATCTAGAAAGCGTCTCCTCACCTGCGGACTACCTTTGACTAAGGTTAAATCCTCGGGTGCAAACATCACGATATTACAAGCTCCGATATAGTCGCTAAGCCGCTTCTTTTCCACGTGATTTAACTTTACCTTTTTCCCTCGCCCGGAAAAAATCACGTCCATTTGCAAAGGACCGTGCCTGTTGGTAAATGATCCGCTTACACGTGCAAAATCCTGATCCCACCGAATTAACTCCTTATCTCTAGGAGTTCGATGAGACTTGGCTAATGCAAGTACATAAATAGATTCCATCAGGTTTGTTTTCCCTTGGGCGTTCTCGCCAAGGATCACATTGACGCGATTATGAAATTCTAACGTGAGAGAATCATAGTTGCGATAATCCTTTAGCGTTAATTGATCAATATGCACGTAAATTCCTCACGCATCTTCAGAGACAATCGATAAAGAACCCATGTCCTCAATCGTGACAACGTCTCCTGGGTAGAGCTTTCGTCCTCGGCGATTTTCTGCCTCTTCATTCACCCAAACTGGTATATCCGCTAAAAAGGCCTTTGCTGCTCCGCCTGACGGGATAATAGCAGCTTCCTTTAGCGCTTGTCCTAACGTTATATAATCGCCTCGCACCGTAATGATCTCTTCCATGCTGCTTTCAACTCGCTTTCTCTGTAATACGCACAAAACTACTCATACTATATTGTACTAAAAATTGAGCAAATAAGCCAATACACATTTTTACAGCTTCCCCCAACTTAAAAAACACCTGCAAGGATAGGATTTCTCCATTCCTTACAGGTGTGATAGTGCAGGATTTATTAGTACGTGCGTACTGGTGAAAACAGGTGAAGCATGTAATCACGATCTGCCGGACGCATAATAAACGGGCTCATTGCGCCAGTAAATTGGATTGCTACTTCGGAAGATTCAATAACTCGTAATGCGTCAATAATATTTTTACCGTTAAAGGCAATGCGTAGCTCTTCTCCTTCAAACTTCAGGCTAGTAACATCCTCTGTTACTTTTCCGACCTCAGGAGTAACAGACGTAATTTCTAGATGCTCTTCATCGATCGACTTTAAATTCACAACATTGTTCTTAGCGTCTGAAAGTAAAAGAGCACGCTCAATCGCAGCAAGTAATTTCTTCGCATCGAGCTGAACCATCGTCTTTTGGTTAGTCGGAATCATATTTTTCGTCGCTGGATAATTTCCGTCAAGTAGTCGAGAGAAGAATAATAGATTCTTCGCCTTAAACAAGATCTGGTTATTCGTTACAACGATATCAATGTGTTCTTCGCTATCGTCTAGGATTTTGCTTAGCTCACTCAAGCTCTTTCCAGGAATAACAACGTTTGTGAAGGAAAGATCAGCGGCCTCGGATTCTACTTTTGCTTCACTCATTGCTAAACGGTGGCTATCTGTCGCTGTACACGTTAGTGTGCCATCTTCCATAGACCAGTGAATTCCTGTTAAAACTGGTCTTGTTTCCGATGTTGATACAGCAAAGGCTGTCTGCTTAATCAGTGCTTTAAGTAAATCCGTTTTAAGCTGGAATACGTTCTCTTCTTCAATTTCCGGTAAGCGTGGATATTCGTCTGCGTTCATGCCGTTAATATTAAATACCGATGATCCAGAGCTAATCTGAGCAATGTTTTGTTCGTTTACGCGAATTTCAACCGTTGCTTCCGGTAGCTTCTTCACAATCTCCGCAAAGAATCGTGCTTGTAAGACCGTCGTTCCTTCTTCCTCGATCTCTACAAACTGCTCATCACCAACTTCACTTGGGATAAATGACTCGATAGAAATGTCAGAGTCACTTCCTGTGAGTGTTACTCCGTCTTTGTATGCTTCGATCTTAATTCCTGCGAGCACTGGGATTGTACTTCTCGATGAGATTGCTTTCGAAACATGGTTAATGCTCTGTACAAATTGATCACGTTGGATCGTAAATTTCATGAGCGAATTCCTCCTGCAAATAATAGTTTTAAATGTGTGTTTTTATTAGTTATTAATTAAAGATTTTTTAGAAGTACTAGTAGTAATACCTGTTGATTTGTGGATAACTAAGGAAATAGCCTTGTGTGGCAGGTTATTCACATGTGGATAAGGTGTTGATAACTTCTGTGCGTTTATCCACACTATCCACGGAGCTGCTCACGGATTTCTTTTACCTGTTGCTGTAGCTCCTGATCCGTCGCCATGAGCCTAGAGATCTTTTCATGTGCGTGAATGACAGTTGTATGATCTCGTCCACCAAACTGCGCTCCAATTTTCGGTAAAGAATGATCGGTCATCTCTCTAGATAAATACATAGCGATTTGTCTTGGATAAGCGACCGTCTTAGTGCGCTTCTTTGCTTTCAGCTCCTCCATCTTAATACCAAACGACGCACATACAGCTGACTGGATATCAGGAATAGTAATTTCCTTTGGCTTTGAGTTCGGAATGATGTCCTTTAATGCTACAGCAGCTAAATCAGCATTCATATCTTGATTAATCAGTGAGGAGTACGCAACTACACGAATAAGCGCTCCCTCAAGCTCACGAATGTTCGTATCAATCTGATTTGCTATATAGAGCATGACTTCGTTTGGAATATCTAAGTTCTCGGCCTTTGCTTTCTTACGCAAAATTGCAATGCGTGTCTCCAGGTCTGGCGGAGTGATATCCGTAATGAGTCCCCATTCAAAGCGGGAGCGCAGTCGATCTTCAAGCGTCGGGATCTCTTTTGGAGGTCTGTCACTTGAGATAACAATTTGCTTTCTTTCTTCATGCAAGGAATTAAACGTATGGAAAAATTCCTCCTGCGTTTGTTCTTTTCCTGCTAAAAACTGAATATCATCAATAAGAAGTACATCTACATTTCGATACTTATTGCGAAAATGCACAGCTTTGTTGTCACGAATCGAGTTAATAAACTCGTTCGTAAATTTCTCAGATGATAAATACACGACTTTTGCATTTGGATTATGGTCAATCACATAGTGACCAATCGCGTGCATTAAGTGTGTTTTACCGAGTCCAACTCCCCCATAAATAAACAGCGGATTATATGCCTTTGCAGGTGCTTCTGCTACTGCTAAAGAGGCAGCGTGCGCAAAGCGATTCCCGCTACCGATTACAAAGGTATCAAACTTGTATTTCGGATTTAACATATGCTTTGGTGCTTCTTCGTACGTATCCACTTCTGGCGGAGGATTTTGTTTCATTTTTTCTAAGATATCAAGTTCTTCTTCATTCTCATCACGAGGTAAAATGAATTTTGCTTCAAGCTCTGCTCCAGTGAGCTCCTGAAGCGTATCGGTAATAATATTGAAATATCTGTTCTCAAGCCAGTCACGAGCAAATTCGTTAGGCGCAATCACAGTGATCGTGTTTGAACTCTGATCAATTGAGTCAGCCTTCGTAAACTTAAACCACGTATCGTAGCTCGGTTTACTTACCTTTTCTTCGATCTTAAGTAAGGCTTGCTCCCATAAATCATTTAAATTCTCCACTTACTCCCCTCCCTTTTTCTCTGTTGTGGTACAGCTAGCGGAAAAACCTTCATTTGTATAACGTTTGTACAATGGCGATGAATACGGATGAATAAAAATTATTCGCAGCCATTGTGGAAAATAGGTAATATAGTAGAAACTAGCTTATTAACCAAATGCACATGATTGTGGATAAATGTATAAACGTGTCGTTAATAACTATCCACAAAGTTGTACACAGCTGTGGATAGTTAAAAATAACCCACATATTTTTGATGCGAAAAAACATCATAATGATACCAAAAAAATAGAGTAATGACAATGCTTCTTTAAAGTTA